>NZ_SMBR01000020.1:0-140918 GCF_004346455.1 Bradyrhizobium sp. R2.2-H | reverse complement strand
GTTCGGCTCCTGCTCGAACTTCACCAGCTGATTGTCCACGGTGTCCAGGCTCTCGCTGGTCTCCGTCAAAAACTCCCGCAACAGATCATCCATGAGCTACGCCTTACTGACCTGGATTTAAACTGGGCGCCCGGGCCACCCTTGGCACGGACGGACGCCCTCTCCTCGATCGTTAGACATCCCCTTTCACAGTCCCGTTAATTTCATGCTCCGTCCTACTACGGATATTGAAGAGAAGTTTGCGGTTCGACCGCATGCCCCAGCGCTTTTCGGCAAATCCGTCTCTACGCCGCAAAGGAGTCGGCGTGCGAGGTAAACGGGCCGATAACAGCGAGGCGAGGCGCGCGGGAAAGTCCTGCTCGCGAAGAGCATTGCAGACGGCCTGTTGGGGGTTGGATCGAGCCGGTCGCAACCGGCGATGCTCTCGTGACCTGCGCCTTGTGGTATTGCTGCGACGTGCGCGGCCCGCGCATGAGGTAAACGAACTCTTACCCTGCGGCGATAGCGATTCGTGCCGCGCTAACCTCGCCCGCACAGCCGAGGCAATGCCGCCGCCACCATGCTCTGGCGGGCAATGCGGCATGACGATGTCGATGATCATCAGATCGAGCTGGTCGTGTTCGAACGTCCAGCCGGCTTCGCCAGCCTTGCCATCATCATCCGAAATTGTTGGACCGTGCCACAACCTTTGGCCTAATATCTGCCAGACTTACAACTGAGCGACGAACGGGCACTTGCCGACGGCATCCGATGGGCGCGTCGTTCTGTTCCCCGGAACTGCCTCCATGCTTGAAATCGGAGCTTTCCTTCCAGTCGCTGCCGCAAGCGCGCCGCTTTGCAAGTGCGAAGCGCCGCAGGAAGCGATTGCCGCGGCCGGACAACCTGTCTCAATTGCCAATATATCCCGGCCTGTACATGATTGAACCTACCGCGCAGGACCGTGATTTCGCGCGTCGCGACTCGACGGTGCAGGAACAGCGGAGGCAGCTTTGGAAACGATGGCGCGTCCACCCAACGGTTTCCTGTCCGCGCTGTCGGCGGACGATTATGAATTGATCCGTCCGCACCTGCGAACGGTTGATCTGCCCCATGACGCAGTGCTGGCCGAGACCGGCGAGACGCTGAAGCGCGCCTATTTTCCTCACCGCGGCGTCATCTCGCTGGTGGTGGAACTGGCCAGGGACGAGCATGTGCAAGTCGCCATGATCGGCCGCGACAGCCTGCTCGGCACATTCTCGATCATGGGCGAGTCGACTGTATTGAACACCGCGCTTGTGCTGGTTCCCGGCGTCGCGTCGGTGGTGGATCTGGATCCGCTGCGGATCGCCGCCGACCAGAGCAGCACCTTGCGCACGTTGCTCATGCGCCACGGGCTTGCGGTCTACGTCCAGGTGCAGCAGACCGCCGGCTGCAACGTCGCCCATCCCGTGGAGTCGCGGCTGTCGCGGTGCCTGTTGCACACTCATGATCTGTCGGGCGGCTCCCGGCTGCTACTGACCCAGGAGACCATGGCACAGATGATCGGGGCGCGGCGCAACAGCGTGTCGCTGGTCGCCCACTCCTTGCAACAGGCCAATTTCATCCACTACAGCCGCGGACACATCCAGATCATCGACATCGACGGCCTGCGCCAGACGGCGTGCGCATGCTACGCCACGGTAAAGGCCCAGTACGACCGGCTGCTCGGCATACGCTGAACGCCGCGGGCGATTGGTAAACCGCCGGCTAACACCGGTCTGCAAACACCGGCCATCTTGCTACCGGAACTGAAATTCCGATGCCGTAGACGGGAGACGTACCTCGCGCCGCCACATGCCGCGCGACGACGCACGATGATCGAGGCAGGCAAGCCCATGTTTGACGCACCCGTCGCGCCTGCGCAGAACGCGCTCGATGCCGCCCCCGCGCGAGAGCCGCGCGCGTACGAAGCGCTGGTGCGCGAGATCGGCGAGGATGCTGCCTCTGAAGTACGCGATGTATTCTGGAGCGAGACCCGCGCGCGCCTGCAACTGTTCCGCACGCTCTCGCTTGCGCAGCACCACGCCCGGATCGCGCGCGAGGCGCATTCGCTCAAGAGCACGGCCGGGACGTTCGGCTATGTCAGGCTCGCAGCGCTGGCGTTGCGGCTGGAGAAGACCGCTGAGGGCCTCGGCGAAGCCAAATTCCACGCTCTCCTGGACCGGATGGATGCCGCCTACGCCGCCGCGCGCGCGCAAGAGCCGCAGTAGGTCTAGAACCATCTTCCTTCCAATCGAAGTCGGACGGAAATCGCGCAGCGTTGCGCGTTGACGCTTTTTCCTTGCGCGAACCGGTATCCACTCCGCCCCGGCGAAGACCACGCGAAGCCCGCCGTACTTCTACGGCTTGGGATGTTCATAGATGGCTAATCATAGGAGGCGATAGTCCCCGGGAAAACCAGGAGGGTTTCCAATGTTCAAGTACGAGACGGCCGACCAGAAAGAGGTTCGTCGCTTCCGCATCGCACAGTTCAACGGCCGGATGGCGACAGTGAAGGCTGGCGAGTCCACCGTGACCGGCTTCGTGCGTTCGGTGCTTGAGCAGGAATCGAGCGTGCCTCCCCGCTGGACCATCACGATCATTCCGAACGCGCCGAAGGAAGAGGTCAAGCCGCTGCGTCGCGCCTCCCCCGCGCGTCCGTTCGCCGAAGATTATTTCTGAGCAGGACGGGTTTCCGAACGTCTCGAGAGATGTCGCGGGCGCATCGCCTGCCGGCGACACGGCACGCCCGCCTCAGTCGATCGAATGCAGCAGCGCCGCACGGACGAGATCCGCGGTGTTGCGCGCACCGAGCTTGCGCATCGCCTCGGCGCGATGGCTCTCGAAGGTGCGCGGACTGATCTGCATGCGAAGCGCGCCCTGCTTGTTCGAATAGCCTTCGCTGATCAGCCTCAGCACCTCGCGTTCGCGCTTGGTCAGCCGCTTCTGGCCCGACGGACCGACGGGCTCGGCGCTCGGCACGCGCTGTGGCTGCAGCGCGCGAGCGGCCTTCGATTGCGCCTCCTCGGCACCGGACGGGATCGGCAAGCCGCCTTTGCCGGCGAGCTGCTTGACCAGACCGCAAACGCGCTCGGTCTGTACCAGCGCGTTCTCCACCACCCGCTGCAAATAGGCACGATCGCCCGTAGCAGGCACGAGCTGATCGCTGTGGTGCTTGATCTCGCCCATGTAGAGCAGGAGCGCAGTCAGGGGGCCGTTGAGCTCGCGGGCGATGGCCGCGGCCATTTCGTCGGCCGCCCTGGCACGGGCGGCGCTCAGGCGGACGAAATCGGGCCCTTCAGGCGGCGCAGCGCCGCCTTCGTCCCATTCCGACGGCCGCGAATCAGTGGCCGTATCATTCGGTGACCCCATGGCACTCGTTTAGCGGAACCGGAGCCGGTCTGTGCTTAACTTTCTGCTCCGTAAGACTACGGTGATTTGGGCACTTTTGCGCTAAAAAGGCGACTTCGGCACAATTTGTGCTTGCGTACGGCCGCCCTCGACCGTGCAGCGGTTGAGTTCCGGCCAACACCTTGAGCCGTCGGACTGGAAAACTCCCCTTGATCGCCGCCTCCAACCGGCGCCGGCCCCCGGGTTTTACGGATTAATTAACGGCGACTTGCTTCTCTAGGGAGGTTGAGCGCGCAAATGCCTCCACGCATTGGGCCCGCAAGCCAGCGGGACACGCTGCGAAAGATGCGTGCCATGAACGAGATCGATCGACTGTCGGAATTCCTGCAGAGGCTGACGCCGCTGTCGCGCAGCTGTCTGCTCAGCGAGCTCGAGCGGCTCGAGCTGTGCGGCATCGACATGCCGGGCTCGGCCGACATCCAGGCCCGTTTGCGCGCCGAGTTCCGCAAGGACGGATCGACCCAGGCGCGCGCCACCAGCCCGTCGCGCTATTTCTTCGCGCCGCTCGAGCTGCTGCTGATCGACGGCGCGCCCGAGCATGCCAATCTGGGGCGGATCTCGCGCAACACCCTCACCCCGATCTGGGAGTGGATCTGTCGCGACCTGCTGCCGACGATGGCGCGCGACTACATCAAGGCGATCAACGACCAGGTCGCGGCCAACAACCCGAAGGAAGTCCAGAAGATCGCCTCGACCTTCCAGACCAAGGTCGTCAAGGTCCTCGAGAACACCCTCACCTCGCCCGAGAGCGCCGAATCCGCGCGCGCCAAGCTCGGGCAATATACCGCCTCGCGCACCGCATTCGACGACGTCGTGAAGATGCTGCATGTGTTGCGCGCCGGCGATGCGCTACCGAAGTTCAACGAGAAGCTGCCCGAGAGGATCGCGAAATTCGACGACGGCCAGGTCGCCCAGACCATCGCGCAACTCGACGCCTTCAAGAAAGCCCATCCCGAGGCGCTGCCCTTCGCGCTGGCGCTGGTGGCGCGGCGTTTGAAGACGTCCTGGCAATTGGTGCGGCTTGCCACCAAGGCTGCTGCGAGCAAGGCCGCCGCGGACATTGCCGCCACGCCCTATTCCAGCGTCGTTCACATGGTCCTCGACCGGCTCGACGACAAGCGCCTCGCGCTTCGTATCGCGCTTCGCAACAACCGGGTGCTGGTCGCCCGCGACCTGCTCGCCGAAATCTACGACACCGAATATGCGCTCAAGGTCCGCATCGACGGCATCGAGCATTGCGACTGGGGCGTCCGGCTCCAGCAATTGCTCGATGCGATCGCGACGCTGGTGTCCGCCGAGGTGAGCCGGTTCCCCGACAATGTCGGCCACATTCTCGGCTCGCGGCGGCTGCGCAGCCACGACACGCTCGGCGGCAAGCTGACTTATCTGGCCTGGAAGGGACGCGACGCGATGCAGGACGGTGCGGCGGCGTTCCGCAAGTTGATCGGGCAAAACTAAAGCGCGATCCGATTAGCTAGGCGCGCCGGGCGCGCGGCAGGCTCAGGAAACGGTCGAAAAACCGCCCCGACAGCACGAATCTGAACCACCAAGACATCATTCGCCGCATCGACATTGCTGTAGTCCTCGACAGCCCACCACCGGCTGCGCGGACCAATAGCGCAGCTGCAGCAATGCGCGTGTGATGTGCTTCACATTCTCGGCCGCGGGCCCGGCTCCGTTGTCGCAGGACCACCGCGCGCGAAAGCGCAGGATGCGCGCATGGCGGGAAGACGAGCTGTTCCGGCGCAGCCGTCGCGTCGATGCGCGCGCTGACGCTCGCATCGACGACAATGGCGCTGACGTCATCGCCGCAAGGCCATTGCACACCGATCACAACGACAGCACCACCAGCCGCGTCCGTCGAACGAGCACGCGGGCTGGCGCGACACGAGAAAGTCGCCGGCAATCGATCCCTCCGTCGGCCGCATTGCTGCGCCAGGGCAACCACATTGCGCGATGCGATCGAGCGGCAGATTGCACGCCCGTTGCGCGCAACGGACTTTTCACGTGCTTCGACCGCCGTTGCGCGTGCGACGCCTGGATATGCGGATTCTTTTCGAAGCTTCTGTCGAAAAATTAGCTCGAATTGCAGAGCTTAACGTTACCCAAATTATTCAAGAACGATGTGAAGCTCTCCTTATTTGAATCCGCGCTCGCCGTTTAAAAAACCGTCACGGAACGGGAGTGGTGTACGATGAACGATGGGATTACTGAACTCGTCGGACGAAGGCCTGTGACCTTCGGACGGCGGAAGGTGACGCCGCGCGCCTGCGTGGCCGACAGCAAGCGTCACCTGCGCGCCTTTCTCAGCGAGGTGCTCGAGGATCTCGGCTTCGTCACCTGCGAATGCGCCAGTGCCGACGAGCTGCAAACCGTGCTCGCCACCGAGTTGCCGGACCTGATCCTGCTCGGCGTCGCCGCCGATGGCATCGAGCCGGGACGATTCCTCGAAATCCTGGTGCGCGAGGCATTTGCCGGCAGGGTCCTCGCCGTCGGTGCCCGCGAGTCGATCATCGTCAAGGCCGTGCGGCAGGTCGGTGAGGAATACGGCCTTGCGATGCTGCCGCCGCTGACCACGCCCTTTGCCGCGGAGACGCTGCGCGAGCGTGTTGCGATGCTGCTGCCGGAGGAGCCGGCGCCGAGCCCGGCGGTGCATGTCGGCGAGGCCTTGCACGCCGGCTGGCTCGAGCTCTGGTACCAGCCCAAGATCGACGCGCGCACGCTCGTGCGCAGCGGCGCTGAGGCGCTGGTGCGGATGCGGCATCCGACCTGGGGCGTGGTGCCGCCGGCCTATTTCATCCCGGAGCCGCACGATCCGCATTTCCGCGGTCTGTCGGAGTTCGTGATCGATCGCGCCGTTCAGGACTGGCACTATCTTCTGGAACAGCAAAGCCCGGTCGATCTGTCGATCAATCTTCCCGCCTCCTATCTGAGGGAGCCGCACGCGGTGCGCGATCTGTGCCGCCGCGTGCCGACGCATCCGGCCTTCGGCGGACTGACGGTCGAGATCGACAGCGAGGAGGCGATCCGCGAGCTCGATCTCCTGACCGAGGTCGCGCGCGAGGTGGGCTTGCACAATATCGCGCTGTCGATCGACAATCTCGGCACCAACTGGCCGTCGCTGATGGGGCTCGACAGGATTCCCTTCGTCAAGCTGAAGGCCGATCGGCAGTTCGTCACCGGCAGCGGCGGGGACCGGCTGAAGCGCACGGTGTGCCGTCACATCGTCGAGCTGGCGCAGGGCTTTGGCGCGCGCACCGTGGCTCAAGGGGTCGAGAGCCGCGCCGACCTCGTGGCGGCGAACGAACTCGGCTTCGATCTCGTGCAGGGCTTTTTGTTCGGCAAGCCGATGCCGCTGAAGAAGTTTGCAAGGAGCGCGCTGACGCGGACGGTGATGGGCGAGGCGTGAGGCACAGCCTCACGCGAACCGCCGCGCGAAGAAGACGCAGACGACCACGAGCGCGGTCGCGACGATCATGCTCCAGGCCACGGGCTCACTGAGCAGAAGGCCGGCGAGCGCCAGACCGAAGAACGGCTGCAGCTGCTGCAACTGGCCGACACGGGCAATGCCGCCGATGGCGAGCCCGCGGTACCAGAAGATGAAGCCGACGAACATGCTGAAGACGGAGACGTAGCCGAGCCCGATCCAGGCGGGCACGCTGATGCCGCTCCAGACGGGTGGCCATGTCAGAATCGCGAGCGCCGCCATCAACGGCAGCGCGAGCAACAGCGCCCAGGAGATCACCTGCCAGCCGCCGAGCCGGCGCGACAACGCAGCGCCCTCGGCATAGCCGAGCCCGCACAGCACGATCGCGGCCACCATCAGGAGATCGCCGGTGAGCGACGCCGAGCCGTCGCCAGCGAGGGCGAAGCCGGCCACCGTGGCGCTGCCGAGCACGGCGAACAGCCAGAACAGCGGTTGCGGCCGCTCACCGCCGCGCAGCACGCCGAAGATCGCGGTCGATAGCGGCAGGAGGCCGATGAAGACGATCGAATGCGCCGAGGTGATGTGCTGGAGCGCCAGCGCCGTCAGCAGGGGGAAGCCGACCACGACGCCGATGGCGACGATGGTGAGCGAGGCGAGATCACCCCGCTGCGGCCGCGCCTGCCGGAGCACGGCGAGCACCACTGCCCCGATCAGCGCCGCGATGACGGCGCGCGCCGAGGTCAGGAACAGCGCCGAGAAGCCGCCGACCGCCACCCGCGTCGCCGGCAGCGAGCCGCTGAAGATGATGACGCCGAGAAGCCCGTTGCCCCAGCCGCTGGCCGAAGAGTGCATGTTGGTCTCGCTTGGTGGGGCGGGTGAGCTGGTGCCGGGGCGGTTGAACGCCTCGCGTGAAGGCATGGAACAGCAAAAGTGCGAAAACAACCCCATGCACAGTAGACGGGGGTTGCAAGATCAATGGGTTAGGAGGGGGGTTGGATGAGGTGCGGGTCGGGCAGGATTCTGGAGGCAGAAAGCCATGGGATCGTGGTTGACTCGCCTGTCCGGCGCACCCGTGAGAGCGGACAAGAATTGGCTGCTAGCGGTGCGGCCTATGCCGAATGACATCTCCCGGCATTTGCTTCGTCGGGCAAAACAGGGGCATAATGCAATCATCTCGGAGGGTATCCCATTTGCAGATTGTCTATACGATCAGGGTGTAGGTCCACGTCCGCCATCGCCTTGACGATGGTGAAGAGCCGATTGCTGGAATCGAGCTTTTCGATCTGGTCATTGAACTTGAACCTATCGAAGATGGCGCGAGCGGTCGGCGAGAAGCCATTGATGTAAGATACAAGGTTGGGCGCGATGTTCTCGGCATCCCCAAGCAGCTTTGCGAAAGTAAAGGGACTCGTGTTGTAGAGCGGGTACTGGCGAGAGGGGTCCGCCGCCTTTCCGAGCAGCCGCTCCATCGCATTCCTTGGCATCTTCTGCGCCGTCAGCTTTTTATATTGCTTCAGAACAGCGTCCTTCGTCGGCTCAAGGACGCAATCAAGCCTGCGCAGGACGACCATAGGCAACATGACCAGCCTGTATTGCGGCGGCCGATAGGGGCCTCGGAGGCGGTTCGCGATTTCCCAAATGTCGGACTTTAGTTCGTTATGCAGTTGCACGTTCACGTGTGGGAAGCTCAGCAAATCAGAGGGAGATGATGCAGGAAGACAGATTCGTATAGTTCACGCCTTGTATAGGCAACACAACTTCAGACGGATACCGTTGTGTTTTGCTAGTACAAAGTGATTTGGCTCAACGGGGGAGGTGACAACTGCTGTCTGGCAGGGCGCTTTCGCTCACCAGCCTGGCCGGCTCTGTGTCCTGCGATGGTATGCCGGAGAGGGAGGATTGGGACACCCGAAAGGCTTGCACTTTGCCGCATTTCGAGTGCGGCGCATTCAACCACTCTGCCACACGACGGTCCTCGTGTTCTACCATGGAACAACAAAAGTGCGACCTCGTGCACCATAAAGGGACCTTGTAAGATCAATGGGTTACGCGGGCGGAATTGAGGGACGCGGCGGGCAGGAATTCAAGAGCCAAAGAAGAGCAAGGATTCGTAGTTTGGCTCGCCTTCCGGGGCGCGCTCGTCCGGCCTATGAGAGTAGGCTTCGATCGGCACGGCCCCTTCCAAATGACGCCTCCCGTCATTTGATTCGTCGGATATCACCCCATTGCCATCCCCCTAATACAGCGGCTCCTCGTACACCGGCTCGCCGTCGAGCAGCAGCCGCTTGATCGCCGCGCGGCCCGAGGGCAGCACGGCGGCGACGATGCGCAGCTTCTGCTGGTTGCGGGCGTCCTCGAGCTTCCTGCCCTCGCCTTCGGGCACGAAATAGCTTTCGAGGCCGTATTTGATCGGCAGCTTGTCGCAGAAGCGGCGCCGGTCTTCGCCACAGGCCCCGCCATGATTTCCGACGCGGCCGCGGATCAGCACTTCGGGCGCGGTGACCGCGACCGGCTCGGCATGCACCGAGACGGCTTGATAGACGCCGCCGGCATTGGGCGCGAGCTTGACGAAGACATCAGGATGGCGCGCATCCGCGGGCTTGCCGGCGAGCGCGCCGGCCGACACTTGCGAGATGTCGTAGCGGAGCACGACATAGTCGCCGCGCAGCAGATCGCGGGGATCGACCGGCTGCGTCTGCAGGGTGACCTCGACGCCTTCGCGCAGGATCTGCATGCGGTCGGCGACCATCAGGACCAGTAGCGCACATTGAATGAGGATGGCGGCGACGAACAGCGCGGCTTTCGGAATGCGCTGCCAGAGCCCGGTGAGGGACGCGATCGTCTTGTTCATCGCTCAGCCCTCGGCAACATGCGGTTGAGCGCGGTTGCGAACAGGACGGCCACCACGCCCGCGGCCGCAAGGAAAGCCGATCTGCGCAGCAGCGAGCCCTTCACGGCCCAGGTGATGCCCGCAATGACGCCGGCGATCCCGAGCCAGCCGGCGACGATGCGCGGGCGCGCTGCATCGAGCATGCCTGATACGACGAGGCACAGCATGGCGCAGAGCAGCGCGGCATAGGCGAACCAGGGCTCGCCGGCCGTGGATGCCGGCCACAGCGGCGCCGCGACCAGCACGAGCCCGATCGCGCATCCTGCCAGGACTTCACCCGGGCGCCTGGTGATCGCGGCGGACACGAGCGCAAGGATCACGCCGGCAACGCCGCACAGGATCGCCCAAAGCGGCTGGGCCGGCACCGTGGCGGTCCGGAGGCGGATGATGTCATCGACGGTCGTCACTTCCAGGACGGCGGCGCCGGCCAGCGACAACGCGCCGTAGATCGACAGAACCGTTCCGAGGCCAAGCGCCCGCGGCGAGGGTGCGGCGGCGATCGCGAGCCCGGCGCCGAACAGCAGGGCCGCCCCGTTCGCGAGCACGAATGACGGCTGGGCTCCGGCGAAATCGAAGCGAAGCGACGTCGCGATCCACCACGGCAGCAGCGCGAGCGCGACGAGATGGGCTGCGACGCGGCAATTCCACGCAAAAGCCGTCGCGGCGGCGACGAGCCAGACCGCCAGGAACGGAAGATGCAGGGCGTCGGGCGTATCAGTGGTCCGCAGGCAGGTCCAGATCGAGGCGGCGACGAGGCCGACCGCGAGCGCACCGCGCGAGCCGGTCAGCAGCGCCGCGGCAAACGCGCCGATCGACCACAGCAGCATGCCGCCGGCAAAATCCTCGCCGAGATGATACATCTGGCCGACCAGCGCGATGCCCGCACCGAAGATGATCGCACCGACGCTGGCGCAGAGATCGGCGAGAACGCTGCGGCCGCTCGCAGCGAACCAGGCGCCGAGGCCGCCGGTGACGACCATGCCGGCGAGCAGGATCGCGAAGCGCATCGGTCGCGCGATCTCCGTCCAGTGTGCCGCGACGAAGGCGAGGAATGCCGCCGCGATCAGCAGGCCGCCGACGATGGCGACGACCATTGCGATGTTGATGCCGGCCGGAAGCGGCGGCAGCGCATTGCGGATCGAGGCGGCCGCCGCCGGCGCGATCACACCATCGGCCTCCCATCGCCCGAGATCGGCTTCGAGGCGCTGCCGGTAGGATTTGTCGAACATCGTTTGGGAATACTCGGGGTGTCGTCGGAGGGCGGGACGTTGCTAGGTCGGATCCCACCCGTAGCAGGTTCAACCCGTCACCGCTGTGCAGGAAAAACGGCCATCTTGAACTGCGTCTAAAATCTTAACGCCAACGAACTAGTTCGGTCGGTCGAGATGCAGGCAGCTGGTTCGATGCCTGACGTCGGCGTAATCAAGACCGTGCTCGCCACCTTGCCAAGGCGGTCTTGCCGAGGCGGCCACGGCGATTCTGGAATGGCGGAGGGCGATCTCTGCGACGGTTATTTTGCGCGCCGATGCGACTGAATGCCACTGGATGACTTGACGAATCTCAAGAACGACTGCCGCCCAATTGCAACGATGGCTTCATCACATGGACCTGGTGAGAAGCCAGGTGGCTCTTCTGGCCGCCCATCCGCCAGATAACGTCAAAGCCCCGGCACGTCATCTTCTGCCCCGGGCACCGTGAGACTCCTCTCCTCCCTACATTCGCGAATCGAACTGTTCGAAAGCAGCTTCGCTGAGGATTCGGCGTCTACAATTACGATGGTGAAATCAACGACAAGTGGCTGAGTTACCGGCTCTGACTAAGTCTAAAAAGACGCGATTAACCGTCAGTGAGCGGAGTAATCTACGTGCTGTTTAATTCTTATCAGTTCATACTCGTATTCCTGCCCGCCGTCCTGTTCGGCTATTTTGTCCTGCGTCTCTTTGCAACCAAAGCCGTCACCTTGCTTTGGTTGATCGGCGCGTCCCTCGCGTTTTATGCGGCTTGGGACCCATGGAATCTTCTGGTGCTCTTTACGAGCATCGCCCTCAATTTCATCTGCGGCACGAGCCTCGCGGATCGCGCGCGAAGCGGAAGGCCAACCGGACTTCTGCTTGCCGTGGGCATCGCTTTTAACCTCTGCATGATCGGCTATTTCAAGTATGCAGGCTTTCTCGCCGCCAACGTCAATACGATTTTTGGAACCGACATTCCTGTCCTCGATCTGGTGTTGCCGCTGGCGATTTCGTTTTTCACATTTCAGGAGATCGCCTATCTCGTCGATTCGTCACGGGGCGAAACGTACGGGTATCGCTTCAAGGATTACGTATTGATGGTGGTGTTCTTCCCGCACCTGATCGCCGGGCCGATCGTCAATCACCGGATTTTAATGCGTCAATTCATGAGCAACGAGCAATTGAGCGCGAGGGCCCCAACTCTTGCGCTCGGAAGCGGCCTGTTCGTCCTCGGCCTTGCAAAGAAGGTGCTGTTCGCTGATGGCATGGCGCCTCAGGCCAATCTGATTTTCGACGGTGTGGCCAAGGGAGCTTCGCCGACCTTTGCCGAAGCCTGGGTTGGAGCCCTGGCGTATACTTTGCAACTCTATTTCGACTTCTCCGGCTATTCCGACATGGCGATCGGATTGGGCCTCCTGTTCGGGGTTCGCCTTCCGCTGAATTTCAACTCGCCGTACAAGGCAGAAAACCTCATCGATTTCTGGCGACGCTGGCACATGAGTCTGTCGGCATTTCTCCGCGATTATCTCTACTTTGCTCTCGGTGGCAGCCACCGAGGGGAAGTACGGCGGTTTGCAAACCTGATCGTCACCATGCTGCTCGGCGGGCTGTGGCACGGCGCGGGATGGACATTCGTCTGCTGGGGAGCGTTTCATGGCTTCGGGCTGGCCATATGCCATTTCTGGATACGTCTTTTCGGTACTGCCCAACGCGGCGGCACCAGGCGAGCCGGGGCCATGGTTGGCCGCACTCTTACATTGATATTCGTCGTGTTTGGGTGGGTGCTGTTCCGTGCGGACTCCATGGGAAGCGCAACCAAGATGATGGGGACGATGATCGGACTGAATGGGTTCGATCTCGGGATCAATGCCGACCGGCAACTGACCACCCTGCTGACGCTGGCGTCTATCGTCGCTTTGTCGGCGATTGCGCTGTTTGCCCCCAACTCACAGCAGTGGCTGGGTTACGATCCGCAGCATCGGGCTGAAGAGCACTCCTCCTGGGCCAGTCACTTTGCGACAGCCTACCCGGTGCACGGCGTGGCATTGGGCTGCCTTTTCGTCTTCACGCTGACCCAGATGTCCATCGTGCAATCTTTCCTCTATTTCCAGTTCTGACCGGAGGAATCCAAAATGCAGATGATCCAGACGGGCGATGAAGGTAGCGCCGAACGTCGCGCGCGGGTCTGTCTTGCCGCATTTTCCACTACGGTCCTCCTGTCGGTGGTTGGATTCTTTGCAGCACTCGGAGTTTTGCGGTCCGTTGATCGCCTGCCGCCGCCTCCGGTATCCGGGACGTGGTGCATCGACGGCCGCTTTGTCTGGCTGAGAGACAACCCGGATTGGAAGAATGCGGCGCTCATCGGGGTGGGATCGTCGGTGACCTGGCGCAATCTTGATTTCAATGTGGTTCGCCCCGAGGGGGGGATCATAAACGCAGCGCCCTGCGCCCTAACCGTCAATCAGACTCGTTATATGACGGAGTTTCTTCTCTCGCGCACATCGAATGCAAAAACTGTGATGATGGTCCTTGCACCGCGAGACTTCCAAGGCTGTTCGAGGAATCCGACTGCATTTTTCGATCCTGATCTGGTCGATCAATTCATCGATCGAAAACTAAGCAACAGACTAGACAGGGCGTGGCTTCGCTTTCGTAACTTTCGTCTCAAAGACGTCTTCTTTCACGTGCTTTACGCCGAAGAGCGCCGCTCCGAGTTGCAGTTTGACGAGTTTGGATCCGGCCCCCTGGTCAGGGACGTGCCGGACGCGGGATACCCGGTCAAGCCTGAGTCCGGTTGCTATTCGGAACTAACCGGCCTCGCCACCTGGCTCGAATCGAAGGGCATTCAGTTCGTTGCGGTGACTTTTCCCGTCATGCCGGGGTGGGCCGCACGTCACGACCGATCCCGCTCGATACGAGAACAATTCAGATCTGCGGTCGCATCCGCGCTTGCCCCTACCAAAGCAATCTTGGTCGATGGCATGACCGAATGGGAAGTGCCGGACTCGGCATTCACGGATCCGGTGCATCTACAATGGGCGGAAACGGCTGCGTTTACCCGTTATGTCTGGAAGGCTGCTCAACAGAAGGGCGCAGACTTGCCTCGTCTAAAGAGTGAGGGGAAATGAAGGAGGAGAGCAGGCCGGAGACGCAAAGCAGCTCAACAACATGCGATAACCGGAAAGAGCCGCCGCGTGCTGCCGGGCCGGCGGGTGGTCGCGGGGTGTTGGCTGAAGGCTTTATTTTGCGGACGTTCAGATAGGCCCAGACGGCGCATCGATAGTAACGCAGCCATGGTGCGGACCGCCTGTGCGGGAGGCGGCCTGAGGTTCGTTGGAGCGGTGTCCGACCGAGCCCAGCCGGGTCGCATGTGCGACAGACCTTTGCAGGTCGAAAGCACGGACCTGTTGTTGAGGGCTGCTGGGTGGCGGAGAGGGAGGGATTCGAACCCCCGATAGGCTTGCACCTATGCCGCATTTCGAGTGCGGTGCATTCAACCACTCTGCCACCTCTCCTGAAGGCGCCATGTAGGAGCTGCGGCCCCTGTGGTTGGGGGCGTTAATAGGCGAGGATGGCGGGCCAGACAAGGCGCGGGAGACGAAAATCGGGACGGTTTTCCGCCGAACCTGCGGCGGTCGCGATGCTGGCGGCGCCGATTGCGGATTTTGGCGCGCGTTTGAGCGTTTCGGGCCGGAGTTTTCGCGCTTCGGCCGGCGCGGGGGCCGAGGCCGCAGACGCGAATCACGGCTCGAAGGGAAAGCAGAAGGGGGTGGGACCGCCAGACGCGGTAAACACTGGCGGTCCCGTGCCGCTCATTGAAATACTGGCCAGGAAGGGCGGCTTCGCCGGCCGAGTGAAAGCGGCGCTTTCGACCGTAGCGTGCAGTCCGCATGGCGCAACGCAATCCGTCCCTTAACCTAACCGGTCAAGGTTACTCCTTGTCCGACTTGTTGTCTGACTTGCCCTTTTTCTTCCCGTTCTCCGTGGAATCCCGGTCCTTGCCGTTGCCGTTCTCCTTGCGGCGGTTGGTGAAGCGGGCATTGCCGAGCCCGGTGCCGATGGTGAGCACGCCCCAGCGCCCGACATCCTGCATGAACGGCACTTCCGACAGGCCCTGAACGACGCCATCATTATGCATCAGGATCGCGGTGTCGTGCTCGCCGATGACGGGGATCGCCTCGATGAGGCTCGCCGGCAGGTTGAACTTGCTGCTCTCCCAATTGCCCGGCAGGTTCTGCGCGCCCTTCTCGATCGAGCCGTCCGCGTTGATCACCCCGGGACAGGCGATGCCGATGAAAGGCGCGAGCTTGTAGCCTTCGGTCTCGGCTTCCGTGATCAGCCCCTTCAGCATCTTGGTGAGCCGCTTCACCGCGCCTTCGCGCGTCGGCTCGTCATCGGCATGACGCCACAGCTCGGAATGCACCACCTTGGCCTTCGACAGATCCTTGGCCTTTTTCCAGCTGGTTTCCACCAGGCCGCAGCGGATGTTGGTGCCGCCGATGTCGACGGCGAGGATGCTGTCATGGGCTTCGAAGATCCAGGACGGCGCCAGATGCAGCGCGCCGAGCAGGCCGGCTTCGTCGGGATGATGGCGGATCGGCTGCAGGTCGATTTTGAAATCCTCGGATTTCAGGATGATCTCGGCGCGGGCGATCACGAGCTCGCCGAGCCGGGAATCGCGAAAGCCGCCGCCGACGACGATGCGCTCGGTCTTGGCCCAGGCCTTGGTCTTGAGGAAGCGGCGCGTGACATAGGCGAGCTCCTGGGAGAAGTCCTCGATGGCGCTGTGCACCACGGCCGAGGCCTCAGTGTCGTCGCCGACCAGGATGGCGTCCAGCGTCTTCTTGTTGATCTCCTCCGTCGGCACCTTGCCGAACGGGTCCTCCCCCGTCTTTCGCAGCGGCTTGCGCCAGCGCTCGAGGACGTCCCGGAACGCGCCCTTGCTGGCGCGGTCGCCGAGAAAGCCGTCCTCGTCCTTGATCTCGATGTTGAAGCTGTCGACATCCACCGACGGCAGCCGCTCGGCGCCGTGCTGGGCGATGCCCGTTGTCTTGACCAGTTCGTCCGTTGCCATGATAGCCCTTGCCCGCGAGAGATTCGCGAGGACAACGGCGAGGGAACCCGATGGTTGCAGCCCCGGGCCGAGATTCCCCTCGGCCCTCGCAAACGATCCAAATCCTTCAGATCTCGGACCTTTTCCCGCGGTTTTCCTTGACTCGCGGCGTCCAGCGGCTATAAGTCCCACAGCCGGCGCGGGGTGTTTCTCGCGCCGCTTGCTTTTGCGTGGGTTTTCAAAGGGGTAAGTCCCGCCCGCACAAACGCGCATAAACCCTTAGCGACTGATAAAAAGCCGGCCCCGACGATATCAGTCGCGAGGCCGGGATTGAACACGAAGGAAAAAAACGATGTTCGCAGTCATCAAAACCGGCGGCAAGCAATACCGCGTCGTGCCGGATGATGTCCTGGAAGTAGGCAAGATCGAAGGCGAAGTCGGCTCGATCGTGCAGTTGAATGAAGTTCTGGTGGTCGGTGGCGACACGCCGGTGCTGGGCGTCCCGACGGTGGCAGGTGCCTCCGTGGCGGTCGAGGTGCTCGACCACAAGCGCGGCCCCAAGGTCATCGCGTTCAAGAAGCGCCGCCGCAAGAATTCGCGCCGCAAGCGCGGCTACCGCGACGAGATCACCGTGCTGCGCATCAGCGAGATCCTGACGGACGGCGCCAAGCCCACCAAGGGCCCGCGTCCGAAGCGGGAGAAGGTGGCCAAGGAGCCGGCAGCCGAAGCCGCCGAGTAACGAGATTCGATCACGCCAGTTCACGAAACGAGGCGTGAGACCTTTTGAAATGATTCCGTCAAGGAATTGACCTAGACATACGCAGGATTTCGGAGACGAGCCATGGCTCACAAAAAAGCAGGCGGTTCATCGCGTAACGGACGCGATTCCAAAGGCAAGCGCCTCGGTATCAAGGCGTTCGGCGGGGAGATCGTCACTCCCGGCAACATCATTGCGCGTCAGCGCGGCACGACCTGGCACCCGGGCCTTAATGTCGGCATGGGCACGGACCACACTCTGTTCGCCAAGATCGAGGGCCGCGTTGCGTTCCAGGCTAAAGCCAACGGCCGCACCTTCGTATCGGTGCTCCCGATCGCCGAGGCGGCTGAATAGACGGTGGATCAAATTTGGAGTCCGCCGGGTCCCGACTGAACCGGCGGAGTCCACAAGCAGGCTCCAGGGGAGGCGGGAAACCGGCCTCCCCTTTTCTTTGACTTGCTCACTTCGAATTAGTGACTTTCACGGAGCCGGACATGTTGCAGGATTTCTCGAGCGTGACCTTGCAGGAGGCGAGACCCAGCGTCGTCGCCACCGAGCGGCTGACCTTGCGGCGGCCGACCCTCGCCGACGTCAGGACGATCGCCCGGCTCGCCAATGACCGCCGTGTCGCCGAGAACACCCGCCGCCTCCCGCACCCCTATTCGCAGGAAGACGCCGTCGCATTCATCCGCGCCACGGCCGCGCTCGGCAGCGAGACCGTGTTCCTGATCGAGCACGATACCGGGCCGGTCGGCATGGTCGGCATCGACCGCTCCACGCCCGGCAATGCCGAACTCGGCTACTGGCTCGGCGTCGAGCACTGGGGCCGGGGTTTTGCGACCGAAGCCGCGCGCGGCGCGATCGACTTCTTCTTCGAGGAGTTCGAGGACGAGCATCTCCATGCCGGTGCGCGCGTCACCAATCCGGCCTCGCGCAAGGTGCTGGAGAAGTGCGGCTTCCAGTGGAGCGGCGTGCAGCTGCACCGTTTCCTGGCGCTCGGCTCCTCGACGCCCGTCGACTGCTTCCGCTTGTCACGCGGCGTCTGGGCGTCGCTGAAGAGCTGGAGCAGTGCGCGACGCATGAAATAGCGCAAGAGCTCACCACATTCTCCGCTGTCGTCCCGGGGCGCGACGAAGTCGCGAGCCCGGGACCCATAATCCCAGGCAGGAGTGAGGAAGGAAACTCCCACTCCGAGTCTTCGTCACACCACTCCCTGTGGGTATGGGTCCCGGGCTCGCGCTTCGCGCGCCCCGGGACGACGAGGGAGCGTTCACGCCGGCGGATTCACGTCGGCGCTCGCGCGCCCGAGGTCGCGCTCGCGCAGATAGATGTAGAAGCCGGCGCCGATGATGATGGCGGCGCCGACCAGGGTTGCGATCGACGGGACGTCGCCGAACACGACGAAGCCGAAGATCACGGCCCAGACGATCATCGAATATTGATAGGGCACGACGACGCTGGCCGGCGCCAGCTTGAGCGAGCGGTTGACGCAGAACAGCGCCGTCACCGAAACCAGGCCGGCGGCAGCGAAGATTACGAGGCTGCCAGGCGTCGGCGGCACCCAGTGAAACGCCGACAGCACGGCCCCCAGCGAAAACGTGCCGATGAATTGCGAGGATGCCATCACGATGTCGGGCGTCTTGCGCAGACTTCGCGTGATCAGCATCAGGGTCGCAAACGACAGGCTGCCGCCCAGCGCGATCAGCGCCGGCAGGCTGACGGTCTGCGCGGAGGGGCGCAGCGCGATCAAGACGCCGCAAAAGCCGATCAGGATCGCGGTCCAGCGCCGCCAGCCGACCTTCTCCCCGAAGAAGATAGCCGACATCGCAGTAACGAAGATTGGACCGGCGAGATAATAGGTGATGACGTCGGCAAGCGGCAGATAGACGGTCGCGAGGAAGAAGGCCGCCACCTCCAGCGTCGACAGCACGACGCGGATCAGCTGCAAGCCGGGCCGCTCCAGATGCAGGAACTGGTGACGCTGCGTCCAGATCATCGGCGACAGCAGGAGCAGCGCCGCGCACGCACGCAGGAACAAGAGCTGCCCGACCGAATAGGTGCCGACCAGAAACTTGCCCATGGCGTCGCCGAACGAGAACATGAAGATCGACAGCACCATCAGCGCGATGCCGGCCAGCCGCGCCGAGCGGTCGTCATAGGCGGAGAGGTTCTTGAACAGGGGCATCGACAGGGTTTGCTTCGGGAAACGCGTCATTGCGAGCGAAGCGAAGCAATCCAGGCTGTCACCGCGGCGGCAGCCTGGATTGCTTCGTCGCTGCGCTCCTCGCAATGACGGAGGACAGGGCAGCAGCGCGATCGATAGGGCGTCGGAAGGTCCTTTTAATGGCGACAGGGCACCAAACAAGTCCGAGTTCGATCAATTGAACGCATTGTCGCACTGCGTGCGGCGCGATACGGATCATTCTCCATGTCCCTTCTTCGAGTCCGTTCCGATGGTGCAGCGCATGACCGACTTCGATCCCACCCAGCATCGCATGATCCCCGCGCAGCGCTGGTTTGAGGATTTCGTCGTCGGCGAGCGTTTCGTGCTGCCGAGCCGCACCCAGACCTCGGCGGTGTTCGCCGCATTCCAGACCGCGAGCGGCGACACCCATCCGGTCCACTATGACGTGGAATATTGCCGCGCCCGCGGCATGCCGCATCTGCTCGCCCACGGCTTCCAGACCTTGATCCACACCGCGCCCGGCGCCGGCCTGTTTCCGTTCATGGTCGAGGACTCCCTGGTCGGCTTCCTCGAGCAATCGAGCCGGTTCCTCGAGCCGGTGTTCGCCGACGACACGATCTACCCCGCGCTCGAAGTCACCGAGCTCATGCCGGGACGTACGACCGGCGTGGTGACGCTTCGCAGTACCGTGTTCAACCAGCGCAAGGAGCTGGTGATGGACGGCGTGCAGAAATTCCTGATCCGGCGCCGCCCGGCAGGTTAAGCAAGGCGCGACTTCGCGAGAAATTCGGCCAATCCGCGGGGCAATGCGGGTTGCCGCGGGGGACCGGCTGGCCTACCTATGGCCCATGAAATTCCTCGACGAAGCAAAGGTCTATATCCGCTCCGGCGACGGCGGGAACGGCTGCGTGGCGTTCCGCCGCGAGAAGTTCATCGAATTCGGCGGTCCCTCGGGCGGCAATGGCGGCCGCGGCGGCAACGTCATCATCGAGGTCGCCGACGGGCTCAACACGCTGATCGACTACCGCTACCAGCAGCACTTCAAGGCCCAGAAGGGCGAGAACGGCTCGGGCTCGGACCGCCACGGCGCCAACGGCAAGAACATCGTGCTCAAGGTGCCGGTGGGGACCCAGATCTTCGACGAGGATCGCGAGACCTTGATCCACGACTTCACCAAGGTCGGCGAAAAGTTCGTGCTGGCCGAAGGCGGCAATGGCGGTTTCGGCAACGCGCATTTCAAGTCGTCGACCAACCGCGCGCCGCGCAACGCCAATCCCGGCCAGCCCGGCGAGGAGCGCTGGATCTGGCTGCGTCTGAAGCTGATCGCGGACGCCGGCCTGGTCGGCATGCCCAATGCCGGCAAGTCGACGCTCCTGTCCAAAGTCAGCGCCGCAAAGCCGAAGATCGCCGATTACCCGTTCACCACGCTGCATCCGCAGCTCGGCGTCGTGAACGCGGACGGCCGCGAATTCGTGCTGGCCGACATTCCCGGCCTGATCGAGGGCGCGCATGAAGGCACCGGCCTCGGCGACCGCTTCCTCGGCCATGTCGAGCGCTGCCGGGTGCTGCTGCATCTCGTCGACGCAACCTGCGAGCACGCCGGCAAGGCCTACAAGACCGTGCGCAAGGAGCTCGATGCCTATGGCGGACAGCTCACCGACAAGATCGAGATCGTAGCGCTGAACAAGATCGACGCGGTCGAGCCGGATGAGCTCAAGAAGCAGAAGGACCGCCTCAAGCGCGCCGCGAAGAAGACGCCGCTGCTGCTCTCGGGCGTGACCGGCCAGGGCGTCAAGGAAGCGCTGCGCGCGCTGGCCGAGGTGATCGGCGAGGCCCCGGTGTCGGCCAAGGCCAAGAGCGCGGCGGAAGCGGAGCCGTGGTCGGCGTGATCTCTCTCCCCAACGCTGTCGTCCCCGCGAACGCGGGGATCCATACCGCGTGATCTTTCGATTGCGGTCGGTTCGAGTACCGTCCTAGGAGTCTTCGCCAAACGATGGCCGGGGGTTATGGGTCCCTGCGTTCGCAGGGACGACAGCGGAGTGTATGGCCGCGGCATGCGCATCACTGACAACTTGTCTTCGCGCCTCCAATATCGCAGCATCACACAATCAAGAAACGGCAGGGACAAAGCATGGCGCGCGCGAAGAACGTTCTCTGGATCATGTGCGACCAGCTTCGCTATGATTATCTCGGCTGCACCGGCCATCCTACACTGAAGACGCCGAACATCGACGCCATGGCGAAGCGCGGCGTGCTGTTCACCAAGGCCTATGTGCAGTCGCCGATCTGCGGGCCCTCGCGGATGTCGTTCTACACCGGGCGCTACATGCGCTCGCACGGCTCGCATTGGAATGGCTGGCCCTTGCGCGTCGGCGAGCCCACGCTCGGCGATCACCTCAAGAAGATCGGCGTACGCAACGTGCTGGTCGGCAAGACCCATATGGCGCCCGATCTCGAAGGCATGAAGGCGCTCGGCATCCCGCCGGAATCGATCATCGGCGTGCACGTCGCCGAATGCGGCTTCGAGCCGTATGAACGTGACGATGGGCTGCATCCGACCGGACGGCCGCGTCCGAAATACGACGAATATCTCCGCCAGCAGGGTTTTGACGCTGCCAATCCCTGGGAGCATTGGGCCAATTCCGGCGCGGCGGAAGACGGCTCATTACAGAACGGCTGGCTGCTGGTGCATGCCGACAAGACTGCGCGCGTGCCGGACGAGCATTCCGAGACGCCCTACATGACGCGGCGGGCGATGGACTTCATCACCGAGGCCGAGACCGACGGCCGACCGTGGTGCCTGCATCTGTCCTACATCAAGCCGCATTGGCCCTATATCGCGCCGGAGCCTTACGCCAGCATGTATTCGACCGACGACATGATCCCGGTGATCCGCTCGGAGCGCGAGCGACAGAATCCGCATCCCGTGTTCGGCGCCTACATGGACATGCGCTACTCCCGCAACATGGCGCGCAACGAGGCCCGCGAGAAGGTGATCCCGACTTATATGGGCCTGATCACGCAGATCGACGACCAGATGGGCGTGCTGATGAAGTTCCTGGAGGACCGAGGCCTCTTGGACACCACCATGATCGTGTTCACCTCCGATCACGGCGATTATCTCGGCGATCACTGGATGGGCGAGAAGGATCTGTTCCACGAGCAGTCGGCCAAGATCCCGCTGATCGTCATCGATCCCTCGAAGGAGGCCGACGCCACGCGGGGCACGCGCAGCGACGCGCTGGTCGAGGCGATCGACCTCGCGCCGACCTTCGTCGATTATTTCGGCGGCAAGGTGCCGGGCCACATCCTCGAAGGACGTTCGCTGCTGCCGCTGCTGCGCGGCGAGAGGCCGAGCGATTGGCGCAAGGTGGCATTCTCCGAATACGACTACGCCATGCAAGACGTGCGGCTGAAGCTGAACCAGCCGATCGAGCGCTGCCGCCTGTTCATGGTGTTCGACGGCCGCTGGAAATACATCCACGCCTCCGGCTTCCGCCCGATGCTGTACGACCTCGAAACCGACCCGGAGGAATATCTGGATCGCGGCGACGATCCGGAATGCGCGGGCATCATCGCGCGCCTCCAGGCCGAGCTGTTCGATTGGGCGCTGCATCCGAACGGCCACATCACCACGCCGCGCGAGAAGATCGCGGCCTATGCCGACAACCAGCTGCAGGTGAAGGGCGGGATTTTGATCGGCATCTGGGATGAGAAAGAGCTCGCGACCATTCGCGACGGAATCGAACAGCGCGCGAAGATGTGAGTGAGTGGAGTGAGGCTCTCTCCATTCGTCATGCCCCGGGCTTGACCCGGGCATCCACGTCTTGTGGCAATCGCGGACACACGTGGATGGCCGGGTCAAGCCCGGCCATGACGACTGAGTGTGCGCCGCGAAGGTCTAGTTCTCGATCTTGTAGCCCGTCGCCTTGACGATCGGCTGCCAGAACGCCGTGTTCGCGGCGAGCTCCTTCGTCAATCCTTCCGGCGTCGACCCGACAGGGATCATCCCGATCGCCGTCAACTTCTCCTTCACTTCGGGCTTGGCGAGCGCAGCGCTCGCGGCGGCGGCGAGCTTGCTGGCGAAGTCCGGCGGGCTGCCGGCGGGGAGCCACATGCCGTACCAGGCGTCCGCGACGAGATTGATGCCGTTCTCCTTCAGCGTCGGAACGTCGGGCGCGAAGGGCGAGCGCTCGGCGCTCGACACAGCGACGATCTTCACGCCCTTGGCGCGGTGCTGCGGCAGCGCGTCGGCCAGTGTCACGATACCGAACGAGATGTGGCCGCCGACGAGGTCGTTGAGAATCGGCGCGCTGCCGCGATAGGGCACGCGGGTCAGGGGAATGCCGAGATCCTTCTCGAGCTTGGAGCCCGTGAAATGAGGGATGGTGCCGTTGCTCGGCACGCCAAACGACGTCTTGTCGGGATGCGCCTTCAGCCAGGCGACAAAGCTCTTGAAATCCGGGGCGTCGACGCCCGGGCCGATCACGACGGCGAACTCGAACCGCGCCAGCAGCGACACCGGCATGAAGTCCCTGGCCGTGTCGAAGCTCGGTGTCGTCTCCACCATCGGCAGCAGGTACATGGTCGGGCCGGTCGTCACCAGCACCATGCTGCCGTCGGGGCTTGCGCCCTTCACCGCCTTGATGCCGATCAGGCCGTCGCCGCCGGTGCGGTTCTCGACCACGATGGTCCGTTGCAGCACCGGGGCCATCTCCTGCGCGATCAGCCGGCACAGCGTATCGCCGCCAGCTCCGGCTGCGAACGGGAAGATGATCTTGCTCAACCCGGCCTGGGCTTGCGCTCCACCCGCATGCGCCAGGAGCGGCAGGCCGAGGCATCCGGTCACGAATTTGCGGCGATCCATACGTTTCCTCTCCAACCCTGTTTTTGGTTGCCGGCATTAGAACCTGAACGGCGTCCAAGACAAGGCCGTCGTTGGCCGTTTACCATCTCGCCCGCCTTGCGCCGGCCATCGTCCTGCTGCAAAAGCAGGCCTCACCGGCGCCGCTCTTTCGCTCCGCCGCTTCCGATGCAGAGCAATTCGCCACGCGCGCCAGCACATACACACATGGCCAGCCCCGAACTCAGTCAATTCCGCCGTATCGTCGTCAAGGTCGGCTCCGCGCTGCTGGTTGATTCCGACAAGGGCGAGGTGCGGGCGTCCTGGCTCGCCGCGCTCGCGGACGACATGGCCAAGCTGCACAACGAAGGACGCGACGTCCTCGTCGTCTCCTCCGGCTCGATCGCGCTCGGCCGCAGCCGCCTCAAGCTGCCGCGCGGCCCACTGAAGCTGGAGGAGAGCCAGGCCGCGGCCGCGGTGGGCCAGATCGCGCTGGCGCGGATCTGGTCCGAGGTGCTCGGGGCGCACGGCATCGGCGCCGGCCAGATCCTGGTGACGCTCCAGGACACCGAGGAGCGCCGCCGCTATCTCAACGCCCGCTCCACCATCGGCAAGCTGCTGGAATGGCGCGCGATCCCCGTGATCAACGAGAACGACACGGTCGCCACCAACGAAATCCGCTACGGAGACAATGACCGCCTCGCCGCGCGCGTTGCCACCATGGCCAGCGCTGACCTGCTCGTGCTGCTGTCCGACATCGACGGGCTCTACGACGCCCCGCCGAAGAACAACCCGGACGCAAGGCTCATTCCCGTGGTCGAGAGCATCTCCTCGGAGATCGAGGCGGTGGCGGGCGATGCCGAGTCCGAGCTGTCGCGCGGCGGCATGCGCACCAAGGTCGAGGCGGCCAAGATCGCCACGACGGGCGGCACCCACATGCTGATCGCCTCCGGCAAGATCGAGCACCCCCTGCAGGCGATCGCCAATGGCGGCCGCTGCACCTGGTTCCTGACGCCGGCCAACCCCATCACCTCGCGAAAGCGCTGGATCGCTGGCACGCTGGAGCCGAAGGGCACGCTGACGATCGATGCCGGCGCCGTGACGGCGCTGCGCGCCGGCGCCAGCCTATTGCCGGCCGGCGTGATCAAGGTGGAGGGCCAGTTCGCCCGCGGCGATGCCGTGATCGTCCGCGGCCCCGATACCAGCGAGGTCGGCCGCGGCCTGATCGCCTATGACGCCGACGTCGCCGAGCGGATCAAGGGCCGCTCCTCGCCTGATGTAATGGCCATCCTCGGCATCAGCGGGCGCTCGGAGATGATCCACCGGGATGATCTGGTGGTGGGTGGGTGAGGCCTTTGCCCCAGTCATTCCGGAATGGTCCGAAGGACCAGATCCGGAATCTCGAGATTCCGGGTTCGATGCTCCGCATCGCCCCGGAATGACGGCGGACTAACCCAGCCGGCCCGCCGCCGGGAGACCAGCCATACCCTCCCCGCCCTTCGCACAACCGGGATTTCCGTGCTAGGACACCGCCTTAGCAGAAGGTTGAACTCCCATGGCCGCCCCCCTCAAAGCCGTTGACGGCAATGCCGATCTTCAGGCGCTGATGTCCGATCTCGGAACCCGTGCCCGCGCTGCCGCGCGCGTGCTGGCGCTGGCGCCGCCGGAGCAGAAGAACCGGGCGCTGGACGCCATGGAGCGGGCGATCCGCGCCAACGCGGCGAAAATTCTCGCCGCCAATGCCGAGGACGTTGCGGAGGCCCGCGCCTCCGGCAATGCCACCTCCTCCTTCATCGACCGCCTGACGCTGACGCCGGCGCGGATCGAGGGCATGGCCGAAGGGATCGCCATCGTCCGCGGCATCGCCGATCCCATCGGCGTCGTCACCGAGAGCTGGCAGCGGCCGAACGGCATGACCATCGAGCGCGTGCGCGTGCCGCTCGGCGTCGTCGGCGTGATCTTCGAGAGCCGTCCGAACGTTGCGGCGGACGCCGGCGTGCTGTGCCTGAAGTCCGGCAATGCCGTGATCCTGCGCGGCGGCTCCGACAGTTTTCGCTCCTGCCGTGCCATTCACGAGTGCCTGGCGCAGGGCCTGCGCGAAGCAGGCCTGCCCGAGGCTGCGATCACGCTGGTGCCGACGCGCGACCGTGCCGCGGTCGGCATGATGCTGTCCGGCCTCAACGGCGCCATCGACGTGATCGTGCCGCGCGGGGGAAAAAGCCTGGTCGCGCGCGTCGAGCAGGAGGCGCGCGTGCCCGTGTTCGCGCATCTCGAAGGCGTCAACCATGTCTATGTCGATGCCAGCGCCGATCTCGCCATGGCGAAGTCGATCGTGCTCAACGCCAAGATGCGCCGCACCGGCGTCTGCGGTGCCGCCGAGACGCTGCTGGTCGATCGCGCGGCCGCCGGCAACACCCTGAAGCCGCTGGTCGAGATGCTGCTCGATGCCGGCTGCGAGGTGCGCGGCGACGAGGCCGTGCAGAACGCCGATGCACGGGTCAAGCCCGCCAGCGAAGACGATTGGGACACCGAATATCTCGACGCGATCATCGCGGCGAAGGTGGTGGACGGCGTCGAGGGCGCGATCGCGCACATCCAAACTCACGGCTCGCATCACACCGATGCGATCGTGAGCGCGGACGAACGTGCGGCAAACAAGTTCCTGAGCGAGGTCGATTCCGCGATCGTGCTGCACAACGCCTCGACGCAGTTCGCCGACGGCGGCGAGTTCGGTTTCGGCGCCGAGATCGGAATTGCCACCGGCCGGTTTCATGCCCGCGGCCCGGTCGGCGCCGAACAGTTGACGAGCTTCAAATATCGCGTCCGCGGCACCGGACAGACCCGGCCATAGACGTCGCGAGGCGTGGGCATTGAGCAACAATTTCGTCGTGCCGCGTTCCCCGGCGCAAGCGGTCCCGCCCCACACGCCGGGCATGCGCATCGGCCTGCTCGGCGGCTCCTTCAATCCGCCGCATCAGGCGCATCGCGCCATCAGCCGGTTTGCGCTGAAGCGATTGCAGCTCGATCGCGTGTGGTGGCTGGTCACGCCCGGCAATCCGCTGAAGGAGAACGGCACGCTGCACCAGCTCGGCGAGCGCATGCAGGCCGCACGCGACGTCGCTGATGATCCGCGCATCGAGGTGAGCTGTCTCGAATCCGTCATCCGTACGCGCTACACTATCGACACGATCAACACGTTGCGCCGCCGCTTCCCTGGCCTGCGCTTTGTCTGGATCATGGGCGCCGACAATCTCGCTCAATTCCACCGTTGGCAGGACTGGCGGCGCATCGCCGCCCAGGTGCCGATGGCCATCATCGATCGCCCGCCGCAGAGTTTTCGTGCCCTCGCCTCCCCCGCCGCCCAGGCGTTATCGCGCTACCGCCTGCCCGAGACGAAGGCGGCAGGACTTGCGGATCGGCCGGCGCCCGCCTGGGTGTTCCTGACCGGATTGAAGCTGAACCTCTCCTCGACGGGCCTGCGGAACCCGGACGGGAGCTGGAAAGGTACGAAGTGAGACGAAGTGTGCGGGCCGGGGGCTCTCTGGCATATTGAAACCCTTAACCCCACATGATGTAGTGTAACCAGTGAGCGCCGGATTCGCGTTCGCGATACAGTGAAAGGAATGGTCCCTGACCGCATCTGTATTGTCCAAGTCAACTTCCTCGAAGTCAGCTTCGACGAAGCCTGTTTTACCCAAGGTTGCCAAGCCTACGCGTAAAACATCGACCAAAGCTGCGGCCTTGAAGGCGCAACCCGACGCCGACAAGACGCTGAGCCTGATCCTCTCCCGCCTCGAGGACATGAAGGCGGAAGAGACGGTCACCATCGACCTTCGCGGCAAATCGGCGTACTCCGACTACATGATCGTGACCACCGGCCGGGTGAACCGGCACGTCGGCGCGATCGCGGAAAACGTCACCAAGAGCCTCAAGGAAAACGGCATCAAGAACATCCATGTCGAGGGCTTGCCCAATTGCGACTGGGTGCTGATCGATTCCGGCGACGTGATCGTGCACGTGTTCAGACCCGAGGTCCGCGAGTTCTACAATCTCGAGCGATTGTACACGCAGGGCCCAGGGGCGGCAAAAGCGGTCGCGGCGAAGGCGATCTAGGCAATCGAGCCGATTTCGAATCGGCTGACGCGCATGCTAGCGTCGTGCGCGCGCTTGTTGCGCGCGGTCTTGAAGCGCGACCCTGAAGATATCAGACCTCGAAGATATCATGCGTGTTGCTGTCATTGCGGTGGGTCGGCTCAAGCAGGGCCCCGAACGGGAGCTTGCCGACCGCTATTTCGAGCGGTTCGACGAGGCCGGGCGCAAGCTTGGATTCCGCGAGCTCAGCATCCACGAAATTCCCGAGAGCCGCGCGCGCGATACCGCGACACGGATGGCCGAAGAGGCCGCGGCGATCTCGGCGCATGTCCCGGAAAGATCCGTTCTGGTGGCGCTGGACGAACGCGGCCAGAATCTCGAGTCCACCGTATTCGCACGGCATCTGGCGCGCTGGCGCGACGAAGGCATCGGACATACTATTTTCGTGATCGGAGGGGCGGACGGACTTTCGCCCGAATTGCGCCGTAAGGCCAAGCTCGCAATCGCGTTCGGCTCTGCGACCTGGCCGCATCAAATGGTCCGCGTCATGCTTCTGGAACAGCTTTATCGGGCCGCCACCATTCTGGCCGGCCATCCCTATCACCGCGCGTGATGCGCGCCACAACGAGCACTTTTGCCGAGAAGCGATGCGAGCGCCGATTCTCAACCTGCTGCTGATCGCCAACGTCGCCGGCGCAAGCCTCGCGCAAGCCCAGACGGCAACACCGGCGCCCCAGACCGCAGCCATCTCGCCCGACGCGATCAAGCAGCGCGAGCAGGAGCTGGAAGCTGCGCGCGCCAGGCAACGAAGCGCGGAAGAAGCGCAGGCCAGGCTGAAGGCCGAGATCACCGCGCTCGGCCAGGACCGAACCCAGCTCAATCAGCAGTTGATCGAAACCGCCGCCAATGTGCGCACGGTGGAGACCAAGATCGACGAGGCCGAAGCGCGGCTGCGCGGGCTGAACGGCCGCGAGCAGCAGATGCGCAGCTCGCTCGATTCACGCCGGGCCGACATCGTCGAAGTGCTCGCGGCCTTGCAGCGCGCCGGCCGGCGCACGCCGCCGGCGCTGCTGGTGCGGCCCGAAGATGCGCTGCAATCACTGCGCACGGCGATGCTGCTCGGTGCCGTCGTGCCGGAATTGCGCGGCCGCGCCGAGAAGATCGCGGCCGAGCTCGGCGAGCTCGTGGCCTTGCGCAAGGCCATTGCCACCGAGCGCGACCAGCTCGCCTCTGACCGCGACAGGGTCCGCAACGATCAGACCCGGCTCGCCGCTTTGGTCGACGAGCGGCAACGCCAGCAGGCGGCGCGCGAGAAGGACCTGGACGCCGAGAATTCGCGCGCCATCGCGCTTTCAAGGCAGGTCGGCGATCTCCAGGGACTGATTGCCAAGATGGAGCAGGACCTGCAAAGCGCCGCCAAGGCTGCCGAGAAGGCCGCGGAGGCCGCAAGGCAGGCCGAGGCCAAGGCGGCCGCCAGCGCCAACGTCGGCGCCAAGTCGGGCCCGGGCGCTTTCAAGGACAAGTCCCGCACCACCCCGGCGATCGCCTTCGCTTCCGCCAAGGGCCTTTTGCCTCTCCCGGTTAACGGTAACAAGATCAGGGATTTTGGCGGTTCCGACGGGGTTGGCGGGGTCCAGAAGGGGATTTCGCTGGCCACGAGGCCCGGCTCCCAGGTTACGACGCCGTGTGACGGCTGGGTGGTCTATGCCGGGCCGTTCCGCAGCTATGGACAACTCTTGATCCTAAACGCCGGTGGCGGGTATCATGTCCTGATCGCCGGGATGGAGCGCATTTCGGTCAACATCGGACAGTTTGTGCTCACGGGGGAGCCGGTCGCGACCATGGGGTCGACCTCTCAAGTCGCCTCCATTCTCGCCACGAACGCGAGTCAACCTGTGCTGTATGTCGAGTTCCGTAAAGACGGCACTCCAATCGATCCAGGCCCATGGTGGGCCGCAAATGAAGGCGAGAAGGTTCGCGGATGATGCGCAAGACTTCAGTAATCCTCCTCAGCGCCGCCACCGGTGCAGCGCTGACGCTGTTCGTGACCCAGCCGCGCGCGGTCTTCATGGGCTCCAGCGCGCGAGCCGCCACCGCGGACACCTATCGCCAGCTCAATCTGTTCGGCGACGTCTTCGAGCGCGTGCGCTCCGACTATGTCGAGAAGCCCGACGACACCAAGCTGATCGAATCCGCCATCAGCGGCATGCTCACCGGCCTCGATCCGCATTCGAGCTACATGGACGCCAAGAGCTTCCGCGACATGCAGGTGCAGACCCGCGGTGAGTTCGGCGGTCTCGGCATCGAGGTCACGATGGAAGACGGCCTGATCAAGGTGGTCTCGCCGATCGACGACACGCCCGCCTCGCGCGCCGGCGTCATGGCCAACGACATCATCACCAACCTCGACGACGAGGCGGTGCAGGGCCTGACGCTGAACCAGGCGGTCGAGAAGATGCGCGGCCCGGTCAACACCAAGATCAAGCTCAAGATCATCCGCAAGGGCCAGGACAATCCGATCGACGTCACGCTCGTGCGCGACAACATCCGCGTCCGCTCGGTGCGCGCGCGCGTCGAACAGGACGATATCGGCTACATCCGCATCACCACCTTCAACGAGCAGACCACCGAAGGCCTGAAGCGCGAGGTCGGCAACCTCACGAACCAGATCGGCGGCGACAAGCTCAAGGGCTTCATCATCGACCTGCGCAACAACCCGGGCGGCCTGCTCGAGGAGGCGGTCACCGTCTCGGACTCCTTCCTGGAGAAGGGCGAGATCGTCTCGACCCGCGGCCGCAATGCCGAGGAGACCCAGCGCCGCACCGCGCATGCGGGCGACCTCACCAAGGGCAAGCCGGTCATCGTGCTGGTCAATGGCGGCTCGGCCTCGGCGTCGGAAATCGTCGCCGGCGCACTGCAGGACCACAAGCGTGCGACCATCGTCGGCACGCGCTCGTTCGGCAAGGGTTCGGTGCAGACCATCATCCCGCTCGGAAGCGGCAACGGCGCGCTGCGGTTGACCACGGCCCGCTACTACACGCCGTCGGGCAAGTCGATCCAGGCCAAGGGCATCGTGCCCGACATCGAGGTGCTGCAGGACGTGCCGGACGAGCTGAAGTCGCGCACCGACACCAAGGGCGAGGCCTCGCTGCGCGGCCATCTGAAGAACGACGGCGACGAGAAGACCGGCTCGCAGTCCTACGTCCCGCCTGATGCCAAGGACGACAAGGCGCTCAAGCTCGCCGGCGACCTGCTCCACGGCATCAAGAACAGCGCGTCCGCGGCGCCGACGCCGGGCAACGACAACAAGGCCACGGCCGACAAGCCCAAGGCGGCGAACTGAGTCCTCGCATTCTGCGATCTGACGAAAAGGGCGGCTCCTGGAGCCGCCCTTTTTGCGTGGGGCTCCCGACCTCTCCGGCCTATCCCGGCCTGCCGCCGCTTGACCTCGGCATGGTATCGTCGGCTGGAGTGATTCGGGATCTCGCATGACTGAAACGGCCGATGATCTGAGCGCGCCGCTCGGACGGGACAAGCCGCGCCGGAAACGCCGGCTGCGGCTGCCGTTCACGGCCATGCAGCTGCTTGCCGTCCTGCTCGGACTCTTCCTCCTCACCTTTGCCGGCTTCGCCATCTTCAACAAGGATCCGCTCGGCGGCGAGCCGATGACCCGGATCGCGATCCGCGCTCCCGATGCCACGGACGAGAAGCCGGCGGCCTCCGGCCACGGCTCGGAGAGCAGGCCGGAGGGCAAGCACGAGACCAAGGAGACGCCGAAGCAGGCCGCCCCCGGCGAGCAGAAGACCATCACCATGATCGACGGCTCGACCGGCGCCCGCCACGACGTGGTGATCGGCGGAGGCGATGCCGCCGACAAGGGCGAAGCAGCATCCGCCCCGCCGCCCGTCATGGCCGGAATCAATCCGAAGCTCTTGGAGAAATCGCGCTACGGCATGATCCCGGTGGCCGCCGACGGGCTGAAGCCGTTCGACGTCTATGCGGCGGACGCCGACCGCGCCAAGGCCGCCAAGATGCCCGTGGTTGCGATCGTGATCGGCGGCCTCGGCGTCGGCGCCGCCAAGACCCTGGACGCGATCATGAAGCTGCCGGCGGCGGTGACGCTGGCCTTCACGCCCTACGGCGCCGACCCCGGCAAGCTCGCCGAGCGCGCCCGCGCCCAGCGCCACGAGATCTTCCTCCAGATCCCGATGGAGCCCTACGACTTCCCCGACAACGATCCGGGGCCGCAGACGCTGCTGACCTCGCTCAGCCCCGACCAGAACATGGACCGCCTGTACTGGCACCTCAGCCGGATGCAGGGCTATGCCGGCCTCACCAATTTCATGGGCGCGCGATTCATCGCGACCGAGCCGGCGATGCAGCCGATCATCCGCGAGGCGGCCAAGCGCGGCCTCGGCTTCTTCGACGACGGTTCCTCGCCCCGCAGCATTGCGCCCCAGGCCGCGGCGAACCAGGCCATGCCGTTCGGCAAGGGCGACATAGCCATCGACGTGGTGCCGACGCCGACCGAGATCGACCGCGCCCTCAACAAGCTCGAATCGACCGCACGCGAACGCGGCATCGCTGTCGGCACGGCCTCCGCCCTGCCCGTCTCGATCGAGCGCATCGGCGCCTGGACCAAGACATTGGGCGACCGAGGTATCCTTTTGGTGCCATTGACAACCGCGATGCTGAAATCAAAATCCAGCTAAATCAACGAATTGGTACGGCACGGCTCCCGCGGGGCCGCATCAAGCCGGACCTAGGGCATGCGAGAGGTCTGGCGGAATGGCGCGTTACGAGGATCTGCCCTACCGGACCTGCGTCGGTGTGATGCTGCTCAATCCAAAGGGACTGGTGTTCATCGGCCGCCGCGCCGGCGGCATCGAGCATGTCGACGACACCCATGTCTGGCAGATGCCGCAGGGCGGCGTCGACCCCGGCGAGGACACCTGGGAAGCCGCCAAGCGCGAGCTCTACGAGGAGACCAGCGTGCGCTCGGTCGAACGGCTCGGCGAGGTCCCGGACTGGCTCACTTACGACATTCCGCGCACGGTTGCGGGGCGCGCCTGGAAGGGCCGCTACCGCGGCCAGCGCCAGAAATGGTACGCGGTGCGCTTCACCGGCAAGGACAGCGAGATCAACGTCGAGAAGCCCGGCGGTGGCGGCCACAAGGCGGAATTCGTGAGCTGGCGCTGGGAGCCGATGCAGAATCTCACCGGGCTGATCATCCCCTTCAAGCGCCCGGTCTATGAGCGCGTGGTGAAGGAATTTTCTGCGCTGGCAGAGGTTTGAATGGTTGCCGTCGTTCCGGGGCGATGCGACAGCATCGAACCCGGAACCTCGAGATTCCGGGTTCGCGCTACGCGCGCCCCGGAATGACGACGAGAGAGATTTGCAAGTGACCAATGAAAAGCCCTACCGTCCCAACGTGGGCATCGCGCTGTTCAACACCGACGGCCGAGTGCTGATCGGCCACCGCTTCAAGGGCGACGGGCCGGAGATCATCCTGCCGGGGCTCGACTGGCAGATGCCGCAGGGCGGCGTCGACGAGGGCGAGGATCTGCGCGATGCGGCGATGCGCGAGCTCTGGGAGGAGACCAATGTCGTGAGCGCCGACTTTCTCGGCGAAACCGATTGGTTGGCCTACGAGTTCCCACCCTACGACGGGCCGCAGACGCACCGGCTGGCGAAATTCCGAGGCCAGCGCCAGAAATGGTTCGCGCTGCGCTTCACCGGCCGCGACGACGAGATCGATCCGCTGACACCGCGCAACGGGCAGCCCGCGGAGTTCGACGCCTGGCGCTGGGAGCGCCTCGACCGTGTCGTCGATCTCGTGGTGCCATTCCGCCGCGACGTGTACCGCGCCGTGGCGCGAGAGTTTGCTGCCTTCGGAAACTGAAGGTGCGAAAACAACCCCATGCACAGTAGCGAAGTGTTTGACACGTCACGATAAAATCGGCGGCAGCTCCAGCGATCCCGCAATAAAGTTTCAACGCCCGCCACTTCCGTGACGAGCGCTGAACCTGTTCAGGAATCTGGAGCTTGAGCCCCGGAGCGGTGCCCCGGGGCTTAGTGCATAGCCGTGGAGCTGAGCTGCTGCTGGATGCTCTTGAAGTGGTCGAGCCGCTCAATGGCGTGATCGAGCTCGCCGCCTTCGTGCTCCTTCAGTCCCTCTTCCATCTCCGCGATCGTCTCGGCGAACTGCGCACGGTCGAGCTCGTCCAGCGAGGTCGCGACGTCGGCGAGCACGGTCAGGCCCTTGTCGGAGACCTCGGCGATGCCGCCGAGCACGATGATCTTCTCGTGCCTTCCCCCGGCGGTCACCGTGAGAATGCCCGGCCGGATCGCAGCCACGACCGGCGCATGCCCTGCCAGCACGCCGAAGTCACCCTCGACGCCGGGAATGTCGACCTGGTCGACCTCACCCGAGAAGGCGAGCTTTTCCGGAGAGACAAGATCGAAATGGAAAGTGGCCATTGAGAACCTGCGAATGGTGAGTAGCGAATGGCGAGTGGCTGAAACAGGGAGCAGCTATTCGCCACTCCCTATTCGCTGTTCGCCAGCTTACGCCGCTTCAGCGGCGAGCTTCTTGCCCTTCTCGACCGCTTCTTCGATAGTCCCGACCATGTAGAAGGCGGCCTCCGGCAGGTGATCGTACTTGCCTTCGACCAGGCCCTTGAAGCCCTTGATGGTGTCGGCGAGCTCGACGAACTTGCCCGGCGATCCCGTGAAGATTTCGGCGACGTGGAACGGCTGCGACATGAAGCGCTCGACCTTGCGGGCGCGGGCCACGGTCAGCTTGTCCTCTTCCGAAAGCTCGTCCATGCCGAGAATGGCGATGATGTCCTGGAGCGCCTTGTAGCGCTGCAGCACCTGCTGGACCTGACGGGCGACCGCGTAGTGCTCCTCGCCGACGACCAGCGGGGAGAGCATGCGCGAGGTCGAGTCGAGCGGGTCCACCGCCGGGTAGATGCCCTTTTCGGCGATCGAGCGCGACAGCGTCGTGGTCGCGTCAAGATGCGCGAACGAGGTCGCCGGCGCCGGGTCGGTCAAGTCGTCGGCCGGAACGTAGATGGCCTGCACCGAGGTGATCGAGCCCTTCTGCGTGGTGGTGATGCGCTCCTGCAGCGCGCCCATGTCGGTCGCGAGCGTCGGCTGATAACCCACGGCCGAAGGAATACGACCCAAGAGCGCCGACACTTCCGAGCCGGCCTGGGTGAAGCGGAAGATGTTGTCGACGAAGAACAGCACGTCCTGGCCCTTGTCGCGGAAGTCTTCCGCGATGGTGAGGCCCGTGAGCGCGACGCGGGCGCGGGCGCCCGGCGGTTCGTTCATCTGGCCGAACACCAGCGCGCACTTCGACTTCACGCTCGGATCCGGATTCTTCGGATCGGCGTTGACCTTGGACTCGATGAACTCGTGATAGAGGTCGTTGCCCTCGCGGGTACGCTCGCCGACACCGGCAAACACGGAGTAGCCGCCGTGCGCCTTCGCGACGTTGTTGATCAATTCCTGAATCAGCACGGTCTTGCCGACGCCGGCGCCGCCGAACAGGCCGATCTTGCCGCCCTTGGCGTAGGGCGCGAGCAGGTCGACGACCTTGATGCCGGTGACGAGAATTTCAGCTTCGGTCGACTGGTCGGTGTAGCTCGGCGCTTCCTGGTGGATGGCGCGCAGGCCTTCCGACTTGACCGGGCCGGCCTCGTCGATCGGCTCGCCGATGACGTTGATGATGCGGCCCAGCGTGCCTTCGCCGACGGGAACGCGGATCGGAGCGCCGGTGTCGGTCACTTCCTGGCCGCGGACCAGACCTTCGGTGGTGTCCATCGCGATCGTGCGCACGGTAGATTCGCCGAGATGCTGGGCGACTTCGAGCACCAGGCGGTTGCCGCCGTTCTTGGTCTCGAGCGAATTGAGAATGGCCGGGAGGTGGCCTTCGAACTGCACGTCGACGACGGCGCCGATGACCTGGGTGACGCGACCGACCTGGGCTGCCATTGAATGTCTCCTTCGATCCGAACTTCTAGACCACGGTCAGTGACCGGGATGTTTGCGTATGGTGGGTGCCGACGCGCCTTGATCAGACGGCCTCGGCGCCCGAGATGATTTCGATCAGTTCCTTGGTGATCTGCGCCTGACGCGTGCGGTTGTAGACCAGCGTCTGCTTGCGGATCATTTCACCGGCGTTGCGCGTCGCGTTGTCCATCGCGCTCATCTGCGCACCGTAGAACGAGGCGTTGTTCTCGAGCAGCGCGCGGAAGATCTGGACCGCGAGGTTGCGCGGCAGAAGGCGGGTGAGGATCTCGTCCTCTTCAGGCTCGTATTCGTAGGACGTGGTGCTCGCAGCAGCGCTCTCCTCGACGACCAGCGGGATCACCTGCTGGGCGGTCGGGATCTGCGCGATCACCGACTTGAAGCGCGAATAGAACAGCGTGCAGACGTCGAACTCGCCGGCCTCGAAACGGGCCAGGACCTTCTTGGCAATGTCCTCGGCGTTGACGAAGCCGAGCTGGCGGACACTGCGCAGATCGAGATGCTCGACGATCTGCTTGTCGAACTGGCGGCGCAGCTGCTCGTAGCCCTTGCGGCCGACGCAGAAGAACTTCACGTCCTTGCCCTGCGCCATCAGCGCCAGGGCGCGCTCGCGGGCGAGACGCACGATCGAGGAGTTGAAGGCGCCGGACAGGCCGCGCTCGCCGGTGCAGACCAGCAGCAGATGCACCTGATCCCTGCCGGTGCCGGCCAGCAGAACCGGCGCGCCGGGCGAGCCCGCGGCGGCGCTGGCGATGTTGGAGATCACCGCGCTCATCTTGTCGGCATAGGGACGCGCCGCTTCCGCGGCGGTCTGCGCACGGCGCAGCTTGGAGGCTGCGACCATCTGCATGGCCTTGGTGATCTTCTGCGTCGCCTTGGTGGAGGCGATGCGGACGCGCATGTCTTTAAGTGACGCCATTCTTCGTCCCCAGCGATCAGCCTATGGCTCAACCGCGACCCTATCCTCTCGTCATGCCCGGGCCTGTCCCGGGCATCCACGTCTTCTGCCCCCACGCGGTGACGCGTGGACGGCCGGGACGAGCCCAGCCATGACGGGCACTCTTAAGCGAAGCTCTTCGCGAAACCTTCGACCACCGACTTCAGCTTGGCAGCGGTGTCGTCGGAGAGATCGCGGCTGTCGCGGATCGCGTTGAGGATGTCGACGTGCTTGCCGCGCAGCAGCGAGAGCAGGCCGTCCTCGAACGCACGCACCTTGTTGAGCGGGAGCGGATCGAGATAGCCGTTGGTGCCGGCCCAGATCACGCAGACCTGCTCTTCCATCTTCAGCGGCGAGAACTGCGGCTGCTTCAAGAGCTCGGTCAGGCGCGAACCGCGGTTGAGCAGGCGCTGGGTCGAGGCGTCGAGGTCGGAGCCGAACTGCGCGAACGCCGCCATTTCGCGGTACTGCGCGAGCTCGCCCTTGATCTTGCCGGCAACCTTCTTGGTGGCCTTGGTCTGCGCCGACGAGCCGACGCGCGACACCGACAGACCGACGTTCACGGCAGGACGAATGCCCTGGAAGAACAGGTCGGTTTCCAGGAAGATCTGGCCGTCGGTGATCGAGATGACGTTGGTCGGGATGTAGGCCGACACGTCGTTGGCCTGGGTCTCGATGACCGGCAGCGCGGTCAGCGAGCCCGAGCCCTGGTCCTTGTTCAGCTTCGCCGCGCGCTCAAGCAGGCGGGAGTGCAGATAGAACACGTCGCCGGGATAGGCTTCGCGGCCCGGCGGGCGGCGCAGCAGCAGCGACATCTGGCGATAGGCGACGGCCTGCTTGGACAAGTCGTCATAGATGATGACCGCGTGCATGCCGTTGTCGCGGAAGTACTCGCCCATGGTGCAGCCGGTGAAGGGCGCGATGTACTGCATCGGCGCCGGATCGGATGCGGTGGCGGCGACGACGATCGAGTATTCGAGCGCGCCCTGCTCTTCCAGCACCTTCACGAACTGGGCGACGGTCGAACGCTTCTGGCCGACGGCGACGTAGACGCAGTACAGCTTGATGTTCTCGTCGGGCTGCGCGTTGAGCGGCTTCTGGTTCAGGATGGTGTCGAGCGCGATCGCGGTCTTGCCGGTCTGGCGGTCGCCGATGATCAGCTCGCGCTGGCCGCGGCCGATCGGGATCAGGGCGTCGATGGCCTTGAGGCCGGTCGCCATCGGCTCGCTCACCGACTTGCGCGGAATGATGCCGGGCGCCTTGACGTCGACGCGCATGCGCTTCTCGGCCTGGATCGGACCCTTGCCGTCGATCGGGTTGCCGAGCGCGTCGACGACGCGGCCGAGCAGCCCCTTGCCGACCGGCGCGTCCACGATGGCGCGGGTACGCTTGACGGTCTGGCCTTCCTTGATCTCGCGGTCGGCACCGAAAATAACGACGCCGACGTTGTCGGTTTCGAGGTTCAGCGCCATGCCGCGGGTGCCGTTCTCGAACTCGACCATTTCACCGGCCTGGACGTTGTCCAGACCGTAGACGCGGGCGATACCGTCGCCGACGGACAGCACCTGTCCGACTTCGGAGACTTCAGCTTCCTGGCCGAAATTCTTGATCTGGTCCTTGAGGATCGCGGAAATTTCCGCGGCGCGGATGTCCATCAGCCTGCCTCTTTCATCGCGTGCTTGATCGAATTGAGTTTGGTGCGAAGCGAACCATCCACCATGCGGCTGCCCAGCTTGACGACGAGGCCACCGATGATCGAGGGATCGACTTTCACGTTCAGCGCGACGTCCTTGCCGGTCACCGACTTCAGGGCAACCTTGAGGGCATCGAGATTCTTGTCCGAGAGCGCTTCCGCCACGGTGACGTCGGCCGTCGTCTCGCCCTTGAACTTGGCGACGAGGGCGCGGTAGCCGCGGATGACGTCGGCCACCACGAACAGGCGGCGGTTGGCGGTCAGCACCTTGAGGAAGTTGGCGGAGATGCCGGCGATGCCGGCCTTGGCCAGCACGGCCGAGAGGGCCCGAGACTGGGCGTCGGCCGCGAACACCGGGCTGCGGACGAGGCGCTTGAGATCCGCGCTTTCGTTCAGCAAGGCATCGAATTTGTCGAGATCGGCTTTGACCTCGTCGACCACTTTCTGGTCGCGGGCCAGTTCAAACAAGGCCGTTGCATAACGGCCGGACACACCTGAAACGGACGTATCTTCTGCAGCCACAGACGCGCTCTTTTTGCTGTCAAACTCGCAAGGGAAAAACCGTCGCCACGAAGCGGCGCCTAGCGATCCAAGCCCTTGGAATTCAAGCGGGACTTCGATTTTCGACCAGCACGGGAGGTGCCGGGCTCGTTAAAATCGCGGCTTTGCTAACATAGCAGGCGCGCACGTGCAACATGACGCCAAATTAAAGGCACGAGGTTCTCTCGCCAGTTCGTCGCAGCGGACGACGCCACGAGGGCGTCGCTGACGCGCTCGGGCGGATGACTCCCGCGTTGCGGAAATTGCCGGGAGCCTGCCCCGGCGGTTGGTTCCCGCCCCTAGCGCATGGCGGCCATGAACACGGATCGCTGAGGCGTGATTTCGAAGTCGCCGGTTCCACTGGCCGAATACTTACCGAATTCTGAACAATCGAAGCAATCACTTCGCTTTACAGTATTACGAAGTAATCATGCGGTTAATGAATCGTTAAAGCCGAAGATTAAGGAACATCCTCTGATTATCGCACAACGGTAACAAGATGTTTCATGACGAAACATACCCGATTTACTGCCCAATTCACGCCTCATTGGGAATCGAAACGCCAAACCGCTCACAAACTGATGGGGGCTCCACTAGCCACACATGTGGCAATACTAGCTTAGGGACCAATAAATGCTGTCTTTGAAGACGCTGGGCTCCGTGACCCGGCCGCGTACGGCGATCGCTTTCGTCGCCGCAACCCTTCTCATCGGTGGAACCGCCACCGAAGCGTCCGCCAAATCCCGGCATCACCGGCACCATCATCATCACCGCCACCACGCCCAGACCGACACCAACGCGACCTCCGATTGGCGCAACGCCAATGCGTCGATGACGCCGACCTCCGGGACGGGCCGCAGCTTCTCCGGCATGGCTTCCTTTTACGGCAACGAATCCGGCAGCCGGACGGCGTCGGGCCAGCGCTTCAACCAGAACGCCATGACTGCGGCGCACCGTTCGCTGCCGTTCGGCACCAAGCTGCGCGTCACCCATGGCAGCCAGAGCGTCATCGTCACCATCAACGATCGTGGCCCGTTCATTCGCGGGCGTGTGCTCGACCTCTCCACGGGTGCCGCCCGCGCCATTGGCCTCACCAGCCGCGGCGTCGGCCGCGTCACCGCGGAAGTCGTTTCCTAAAGGGGCGCTTCAGCGCCTCTCCTCACACGCGCAGTTTTCATCAGTTTGCTGCGCGCGTGAGACAAGCCCGTGGTCTTGGGGGACCGCGGGCTTTTTTTGTCGTCATTCCGGGGCGCGCGCAGCGCGAGCCCGGAATCCATCGCGCGGCAGAGTTGGTGGAAGAATGGATTCCGGGCTCGCGCTGCGCGCGCCCCGGAATGACGACCAAGCGTTTGGTGACAGTGGCGCCTACAAGAAGCTCTGCGGATCGACGTCCACTTCGAGCTTCTGATTGCCCGTCGGCTTCGGGCACACCGCGAGCCAGCTGCGCAGGTAATCCGACAGATCGAAGCCCCGCGCCGATTTCACCAGGATGCGGAAGCGGTAGCGGCCCTTGATGACGGCGAGCGGCGCTTCCGCCGGCCCCAGCACCACGACACGCTCGTCGCGCGGCGCCAGCGCGACGAGCTTGCGGCCAAAACCCTCCGCGCTCGGGCGGTCGCCTGCCGAGATGATCAGGCTCGCGAGCCGGCCGAACGGCGGATAGAGCGTCTTCTCGCGCAGGTCGATCTCGCTGTCGTAGAAGGCCTCGCGGTCGCAGGCGATCAGCGCCTTCATCACGGGATGATCGGGCTGATGGGTCTGGAGGTAGCCGACGCCGCGGCCCTGCTCGCGGCCGGCGCGGCCGATCACCTGATTGAGCAATTGCCAGGTGCGCTCCGCCGCCCGCGGATCGCCGTTGCTGAGGCCAAGATCCGCATCGACCACGCCGACCAGATTGAGCCGCGGGAAATTGTGGCCTTTTGCGACGAGCTGCGTGCCGATGATGATGTCGACGCGGCCCTCCGCGATCTCGGCGAGCTCGCTTCGCATCGTCTCGATCGAAGTGATGAGATCGCTCGACAGCACCATGGTGCGCGCTTCCGGGAACAGCGCCGCCGCCTCCTCCTGCAGGCGCTCGACACCGGGCCCGACCGCGACCAGCGATTCCTCGGCCGAGCAGTTCGGGCAGATGTGCGGGCGCGGCATCGAGAAGCCGCAATGGTGGCAGACCAGCCGCTGGCGAAAACGGTGATCGACCAGCCAGGCATCGCAGATGGTGCAGGCGAAGCGATGGCCGCAGGCACGGCACAAGGTCAGCGGTGCATAGCCACGCCGGTTGAGGAACAGCAGCGCCTGCTCGCGCCGCTCGATGGCCGTCCTGATCTCGCCGGCAAGCCGCGGCGAGATGAAGCGGCCGCGCGCGGGCGGCTCGCGGCGCAGATCGATCGCCTCGATATGCGGCATGTGCTGGCCGCCGAAGCGCGAGGGCAGCGCGATGCGCTGGTAGCGGCTCTTGCGCGCATTGACCTCGGACTCCACCGACGGCGTCGCGGAGGCCAGCACGACCGGGATTTTTGCGATATGCCCGCGCACCACCGCCATGTCGCGGGCGTGATAGTGCACGCCGTCGTCCTGCTTGTAGGCCTGGTCGTGCTCCTCATCGACGACGATCAGGCCGAGATCGGCATAGGGCAGAAACAGCGCCGAGCGAGCGCCGACCACGACCGGCGCGGTGCCGCTGGAGATCGCGGCCCAATTGCGCGCGCGGGTGCGCGGCGTCAATTCAGAATGCCATTCGATCGGCCGCACGCCGAAACGCTGCGCGAAGCGGTCGAGGAACTGACCGGTCAGCGCGATCTCCGGCATCAGGATCAGCGACTGCTTTCCGCGACGGATCACCTCGGCCACGGCTTCGAAATAGACCTCGGTCTTGCCCGAGCCGGTGACGCCGTCGAGCAGCGCGACATGGAAGGTGCCGTTGGCCGCGAGCGCGCGCATCGCATCCACGCCGGCACGTTGCAGCGGCGAGAAATCCGGCCGGCCGAAATCCGGATCGGGCGCGGGCGGCGGCGGGGCCGGCGGCATCGGCTCGACCGTGAGCGTGCCTTCGTCGACGAGGCCGTCGATCACGCCTGAGGAGACGCCCGCTTCCTTGGCCGCCTCGGACTTGCCGTGCAGCAGCCGATCGGACAGCACCGCGATCAGGCGCTGCCGTGCCGGCGTCAGGCGCTTCGGGGGATCGCCGACCAGACGAACGCCGGCGCGCACCCGCTCCGGGCCGAGATTCTCGCCCATGCGCAGGCACATGCGCAGCACCATGCCGCGCGGACTCAGCGTGTAATTGGCGACCCAGTCGACCACCGAGCGCAGCTCGGGCTTCAGCGGTGGGATATCGAGCTTCTCGCTGACCTCCTTGAGGCGATTGTGCAGGCGCGGATCGGGATTGGCATTCTCGCCCCACACCACGGCGAGCACCTCGCGCGGGCCCAGCGGCACACTGATGAGATCGCCCGCCTTCAGCTCCATGCCGCGCGGCACCTTGTAGGAATAGGTCTGGTCGAGCGCGACCGGCACCAGCACGTCGACCATGCCGGTCGCGTGGGCGGAGGCGGTGCTGCGCGGTGTGTGATCCATGGGTGGAGAATCGGAACTCGGGGACTTCAGGCTAGCGCCGCGGGCCGGCCTTAGCGAACGATAAACGAGTGTGATGCGATATACTGCGTGGAATCACCACGTCCAGAGCGCATGAGCAAAGCGGCCGCCCCAAGACTCGAGCTCGCCAGCGCCGATCCCTCGATCGCGCAGGAGATGGCACGCTGGCTGTCGCATCTCGGCGCCGAGCGGCGGCTGTCGCCGAAGACGCTGGAGGCCTATGGCCGCGACTTGCGGCAGTGCCTGGATTTCCTCAGCAATCATTGGGGCGAGCGCGTCACGCTGGCGCGCTTCGCGGCGCTGGAGGCCACCGACATCCGCGCCTTCATGGCGATGCGCAGGGCCGACGACATTGCCGGCCGCAGCCTGATGCGCGCGCTGGCGGGCCTGCGCTCGTTCGGTCGCTTCCTCGAACGCGAGGGCAAGGGCAAGGTCGGTGCATTGTCCGTAATCCGTGCGCCAAAAGTTGCGAAGAGTCTGCCGAAACCGCTGCCGATGGCCTCCGCAAAACGCCTGGCCGACGCCGACGAGCGCGCCGGCGAGGACCGCGAGACCTGGATCCTGGCGCGCGACGCTGCGGTGATGGCGCTGCTGTATGGCTCGGGCCTGCGCATCTCCGAAGCGCTCGGCCTGAAGCGCCGCGAGGTGCCGCGTCCCGGCGAAGGCGACGTGCTGGTCGTGACAGGCAAAGGCAACAAGACCCGCATGGTGCCGGTGCTGCAAAACGTACTGGAGCTGGTGCAGGAGTACGTTTCGATGTGCCCGTATCCGCTACCCGCGGAGGGGGCGATCTTCGTCGGCGCGCGCGGCGGGCCCCTGAGCCCGCGCATCATCCAGCTCGCGATGGAGCGGCTGCGCGGCGCGCTCGGCCTGCCCGACAGCGCCACGCCGCACGCGCTCCGGCACTCCTTCGCCACACACCTGCTCTCGCGCGGCGGCGACCTGCGCGCGATCCAGGAATTGCTCGGCCATTCCTCGCTCTCGACCACGCAGATCTATACCGGCATCGATTCCGAGCGGCTTCTCGAAGTCTATGCGAGCGCGCATCCGCGGCGATGACGCTTCAGTTGGCGAGATACTCGATATCGTAGACGTAGTTCGAGCCGCGTCCGACCTCGACACGAACTATCGGCCTGAATTTCTCCAGCCGTTCGTAAAGCGGCGCGGTCACCTTGACCGTTCGTCCACCGATGTCGACGAGATAGTCAGTTCTGCGGCTGCCTGACGTCCTTGGCTTTTCGACGCGGCCTTCGATCACGAGCCGGGGCGAGAGGAAGTCGAGATAAAGCATCCGCCCGGTCATCCAGATCAATCCTCCACCGAGGGCCATGGTCAAGATCATCACGCCAAGCGCTTTCATCTTGTCCTGCCATGAGCCTTGAAGGTCCAAGATGAAAAGCCGATGGCCCAAGATAGCCAAGCCCAGAACGACTCCGCCGATATGGACGTCGTTCACCGCGATCACCGAGCTCTTGCCATAAAATATCAGCAGGACAGCGTAGATGACGGCAATGGCGACTACGAGCTGTGCAATGAACCCCGCTGCACCGGTGTTGCGGACCTTCCAGAGCACGAGCACAGCAACGACGACGAAAGGCCAGAAGCAAGCTGCGATGAATTCCGCTGTTGTCATATAACAGAGCTAGAACAGTCTGAGCGCAAAACCCTTAATTGCAAACGCCACGGGTGCTGGCACTTGCGCCTGTCGCGCGGTTCGGTCAATCGTTGGTAAACAGTCAGGAGAGATTGATGGGCGCCCACGAAAGCATGGAGCACGCCGAGCACGCTGAGCACGCGTCCGGCTCGAACAAGAAGATCGCGCTTCTGATCGCTGTGCTGGCGCTGTTCCTGGCGATCTCCGAGACGCTCGGCAAGGGCGCCCAGACCGAATCGATCAGCAAGAACGTCGAGGCCGCCAATCTCTGGGCATTCTTCCAGGCCAAGAGCATCCGCCGCACCGTGGTGATCACTGCGGCCGAGCAGGGCAAGCTGACGCTGGGTTCGCTGGCCGACGACGCCGCCATGAAGCCGGCGGTGCAGAAGCAGATCGACGACTGGACCAAGACCGCACAGCGCTACCGCTCCGAGCCGGAGACCGGCGAAGGCACCGAGCAGCTCGCCGAGAAGGCCAAGCACGCCGAGCATGCGCGCGACGAGGCGACCGCGAAATACCACCATTTCGAGCTGGCGTCAGCGGCGTTCCAGATCGGCATCGTGCTGGCGTCGGCCACCATCATCACCGGCATGCTAGCGCTGGCTTACGTCAGCGGCGTGCTGACGATCGCCGGCCTGTTCATGACCGCGCTCGGCCTGTGGTGGCCGCATCTGTTGCATTTGCATTGAGGTTGTAGCCCGGATGAGCGCAGCGATATCCGGGAAGCCACGGCGGAAGACCCCGGATGTCGCTGCGCTCATCCGGGCTACCTGAGCGTCATGATGGCGCAGCTCACCGCGCCTGGTGCACGCTCCTGCGGAAGCGCTGGATCATGCGCAGCGTGCGGTAGGACCATCCCTCTCCGCCGCCGGCGATCAGCTCGCGAATGCGGCGCTTGATCGGATCGACCAGTTCGGCGGCCTTGGCGCGCACCTTCAGCACCAGATCGTAGATCCGCTCGAACCAGTGCATCTCCAGCAGCTTGTGGCGCGTGACGTCGAACACGAAGGCGGTGACGCCGACGCCGACGAGCTTTCCGAACACGATCGTGAAGAACGCGCCGGTCCAATATTCATGCGCGAGCAGCCAGAGGCCGACCAGCTTGAGTGGAAACAGCGGGACGACGGGGACCGCGAACACGATCAGCGTCATGGCCGGCGACAGCGCATCGACGCGCTCCGTCAGCCAATGCTTGAACCGCGCCAGCGGGATGGCCGCGACGACCTTGGCAACGATCGGCTCGAGATGGTCCCACAGCCAGGCTTCGATCAGGAAGATGATCGCGAGCAGGACCCAGACCGGTTGAAGAAGGCGGCGCAGCATATGTCTCCCGCCCGATTCGGTGCTGGGCACATCGTTACATATGGATGGCCCGCTTGCCGACCGCAAGCGCGGCTTCCTTGACGGCCTCCGAGCGGGTCGGATGGGCGTGGCAGGTGCGCGCGAGATCCTCCGCACTGCCGCCGAATTCCATGAGAACGCAGGCTTCATGGATCATTTCGCCGGCTTCGCGGCCGATGATGTGCACGCCGAGCACGCGATCGGTCTTCGTATCTGCGAGAATCTTCACAAAGCCGTCAGTGGTCTGGTTGACCTTGGAGCGGCCATTGGCGGTGAACGGAAACTTTCCGACGGCGTAACCGATGCCCGCCTGCTTCAGTTCCTCCTCGGTCTTGCCGACGGAGGACACTTCCGGCGTGGTATACACGACGCCCGGGATGACATCGTAGTTCACGTGGCCGGCTTGTCCGGCAATGATCTCGGCGACGGCAACGCCTTCATCCTCGGCCTTGTGCGCGAGCATCGGGCCCGCGACGACGTCGCCGATGGCGTAGACGCCCTTCAGGCTGGTGGCAAAATGCGGATCGATCTGCACGCGGCCGCGCGCGTCGAGCGCGACGCCGGCTTCCTTCAGGCCGAGACCGTCGGTGTAGGGCACGCGGCCGATGCAGACCAGCACGACGTCGGCTTCCAGCGTCTCGGCCGCGCCGCCGGCGGCGGGCTCGATCGTCGCCTTCAGCGTCTTGCCCGAGGTGTCGACCGCGGTGACCTTGGCCCCCAATTTGAACGCAAAGCCCTGCTTCTCGAGGATGCGCTGGAATTGCTTGGCGATCTCGCCGTCCATGCCGGGCAGGATGCGATCGAGGAATTCGACCACGACGACGTCCGCACCGAGACGATGCCAGACCGAGCCGAGCTCGAGGCCGATCACGCCGGCGCCGACGATCAGGAGCTTGCCGGGGACCTTGTCGAGCGACAGCGCGCCGGTGGACGACACGATGCGCTTCTCGTCGATCTCGACGCCCTTGAGGCGCGCGATGTCGGAGCCGGTGGCGATCACGATGTTCTTGGTCTCGATGACCTGCGACTTGCCGTCGGCGGAGACCTCGACCTTGCCGGTGCCGAGGATCTTGCCGGTGCCCTTGAGCACGTCGATCTTGTTCTTCTTCATCAGGAACTCGACGCCCTTGACGTTGCCGTCGATGCCCTGCTGCTTGAAGTTCATCATCGCCGGCAGATCGAGCTTCGGCGACGAGACCGACACGCCCATCTTCGCGAAGGAATGGCCGGCTTCCTCGAACATCTCGGAAGCGTGCAGCAGCGCCTTCGACGGCATGCAGCCGACATTGAGGCAGGTGCCGCCGAGCGTGGCGTTCTTTTCGACCACGGCGACTTTCATGCCGAGCTGGGCCGCGCGCACCGCGCAGACGTAACCGCCCGGTCCGGTGCCGATGACGACGAGATCGTAGGTAGCCATGAGAGAAAGTCCCGTGAGGTTTGGCGTGATGAGGATGTGTCAGCGTCCGCGCGGTGCGTCAGCGACCGCCGGACACATCGAGAATGGCTGAAGTGACGTAGGAGGCCTCGTCCGACATCAGCCAGACGATGGCATTGGCGATTTCCTCGGCGGTGCCGACGCGCTTCATCGGCACCATGTGGGCCAGGCGATGGGCGCGATCGGGCTCGCCGCCGGCAGCGTGGATCTCGGTGTCGATCAGGCCGGGACGGATGGCGGCAACGCGGATGCCTTCGCCCGCGACCTCGTAGCCGAGGCCGACGGTGAAGGAATCCACCGCGCCCTTGGACGCGGCGTAATCGACATAGGTGTTGGGTGCGCCGAGCCTGGCAGCAACGGACGAGAGGTTGACGATGACGCCGCCCTCGCCGCCGTGCCTGGTCGACATCCGCTTGATGGCTTCGCGCGCGCAGAGGATGGAGCCGGTGACGTTGACCGCCATCACGCGCTGGATGCGCTCGGCCGACATTTCGTCGACGCGCACGCCGCTCTTGCCGACGATGCCGCCATTGTTGACGAGCGCGCCAAGCGTGCCCAGCTTGTCGGCTTCCTTGAACAGGGCGAGGATGTCGCTTTCCTCGGCGACATCGCATTTCACCGCGATGGCCTTGCCGCCCTTGGCCTCGATCTGCGCGACCACCTCGTCGGCGGCCTTCTTGTTGCTGGCATAGCCGACCACGACGCGATAGCCGCGCGCGGCCGCCGCGATCGCGGTCGCCCGCCCGATGCCGCGGCTGCCGCCGGTGATGACAACGACCTTATCCGTCATGCGCACCTCCATGGTTCGACACGCGCCGCCGCGTTGATCGCGACGGCGCTCGCAAAGCGACAGGGATCAGAGATCGAGCACCAACCGCGCCGGATCTTCCAGGCTCTCCTTGACGCGGACCAGGAAGGTGACGGCTTCCTTGCCGTCGATGACGCGGTGATCGTAGGACAGGGCCAGATACATCATCGGGCGAACCTCGATCTTGCCGCCGACGACCATCGGCCGCTCCTGGATCTTGTGCATGCCGAGGATGCCGGACTGCGGTGCGTTCAGGATCGGGGTCGACATCAGCGAGCCATAGATGCCGCCATTGGTGATGGTGAAGGTGCCGCCCTGCATCTCGTCGATCTTGAGCTGGCCGTCACGGGCGCGGCGGCCGAAATCGGCGATGCTCTTCTCGATGTCGGAGATCGACTTGTGGTCGCAGTCGCGCACCACGGGCACGACGAGACCCTTGTCGGTGCCGACGGCGACGCCGATGTGGTAGTAGTTCTTGTAGATCAGGTCGGTGCCGTCGATCTCGGCGTTGACCGCCGGGATGTCCTTCAGCGCCTGCACGACGGCCTTGGTGAAGAAGCCCATGAAACCGAGCTTGGCGCCGTGCTTCTTCTCGAACGCGTCCTTGTAGTGCGCGCGCAGCGCCATGACGTTGGTCATGTCGACCTCGTTGAAGGTCGTCAGCATGGCCGCGGTGTTCTGCACGTCCTTGAGGCGGCGCGCGATGGTCTGGCGCAGGCGGGTCATCTTGACGCGCTCTTCGCGGGCGGCGTCATCGGCCGGCGAAGGCGCGCGGACCTGAACCGCGGCAGCCGGCTGGTTGACCGGGGTCGGCGCGGACGCAGCGCGCTCGATCGCAGCCAGCATGTCGCCCTTGGTGACGCGGCCGTCCTTGCCGGAGCCCGGAACGGTCGAGGCGTCGATGCCGGTCTCGGCCGACAGTTTTCGCACGGAAGGCGCGAGTGGGGCGTCGGCCGGCGGCGTCTTCGGCGCAGCGGCAGCGGCAGCAGGAGCCGCAGCGGCGGCAGCCGGAGCAGCGGCAGCCTTGGCCGGCGCGGCGGCCGGCTTGGCTGCACCGGCACCTTCCGTGATCTGGCCGAGCAACGCGCCGACCGCAACGGTCGCACCGTCGGCCGCGATGATCTCGCTCAAGGTGCCGGCGGAAGGCGCGGGGACTTCGATGGTGACCTTGTCGGTCTCGAGCTCCACCAGGGGCTCGTCGACGGCGACGGGATCGCCGGCCTTCTTGAACCAGCGGCCGATAGTGGCCTCGGTGACGGATTCGCCGAGCGTCGGCACACGAATTTCAGTCATGGTCTCTTCCTTAAGGGATCGCCAATGCGGTCATGAATTCAATACGTCATTGCCCGCGAAGGCGGGCAATCCAGTACGCCGTGACCTTCGTGATAAAAACGAACGCCGCGGAGTACTGGATGCCCCGCCTTCGCGGGGCATGACAAAGTCCTAGTTTCTCAGCTCAGTGCTTCGTCCAGGAACGCCTTCAGCTGCGCCTGATGCTTGGACATCAGACCCGTGGCGGTCGCGGCGGAAGCGGCGCGGCCGACATAACGCGGACGCCGGCTCACGCCGTTCACCTGGTTCAGCACCCATTCCAGATAGGGCTCGATGAAGTGCCATGCACCCATGTTGCGGGGCTCTTCCTGGCACCACACCATCTCGGCCTTCTTGAATCGCGAGAGCTCGGCGACCAGCGCCTTCAGCGGCACAGGATAGAGCTGCTCGACGCGCATCAGGTAGATGTCGTCGATGCCGCGCTTCTCGCGCTCCTCGTAGAGGTCGTAATAGACCTTGCCGGAGCAGAGCACGATGCGGCGGATCTTCTCGTCCGGAGCGAGCTTGATCGCCTCGCTGGGCAGCATCTGGGCGTCATCGTACAGGATGCGGTGGAAGGTCGTTCCCTTCGCCAGCTCTTCGAGACGCGACACCGCCCGCTTGTGACGAAGCAGCGACTTCGGCGTCATCATGATCAGCGGCTTGCGGATCTCGCGATGGAGCTGGCGGCGCAACGCATGGAAGTAGTTCGCCGGCGTGGTCGGATAGACCACCTGCATGTTGTCTTCCGCGCACATCTGCAGGAAGCGCTCGAGGCGCGCCGAGGAGTGCTCCGGCCCCTGGCCCTCATAGCCGTGCGGCAGCAGGCAGACGAGACCGGACATGCGCAGCCATTTGCGCTCGCCCGAGGAGATGAACTGGTCGAACACGACCTGCGCACCGTTGGCGAAGTCGCCGAACTGGGCTTCCCACAGCGTCAGCGTGTTCGGCTCGGCGAGCGAATAGCCGTATTCGAAGCCGAGCACGGCTTCTTCCGACAGCAGCGAGTTGATGACCTCGTAGTGGCCCTGCTGGCTGCCGAGATGGTTGAACGGCGTGTAGCGGCTCTCGTCTTCCTGGTCGATCAGGACCGAGTGGCGCTGCGAGAAGGTACCGCGCTCGGAGTCCTGTCCGGACAGGCGGACGTGGTGGTTTTCGTTGAGCAGCGAGCAGAACGCCAGCGCCTCGCCGGTCGCCCAGTCGATGCCGACGCCGTTGTCGATCGCCTTGGCGCGATTATCGAGGAAGCGCTGAATGGTGCGGTGGACGCGGAAGCCGTCCGGCACCTTGGTGATCTTGCGGCCGATGTCTTTCAGGATTGGCAGGTCGACGCCGGTGACGCCGCGGCGCGCATCCTCTTCCTGGTCGGCGATCTTGAAGCCCGCCCATTTGCCGTCGAGCCAGTCGGCCTTGTTCGGCTTGTAGGAGGTGCCGGCCTCGAACTCGGCATCGAGCCGGGCGCGCCAGTCGGCCTTCAGCTTGTCGACCTCGCCCTCGGTAACCACGCCTTCGGCGATCAGGCGCTTGGAGTACAGCGTGAGGGTCGACGGATGGGCCGCGATCCGCTTGTACATCACCGGCTGGGTGAACGCCGGCTCGTCGCCCTCATTGTGGCCGTAGCGGCGGTAGCACCACATGTCGATGACGACGGGCTTGTGGAACTTCTGCCGGAATTCGGTCGCGACCTTGGCCGCGAACACGACGGCCTCCGGATCGTCGCCGTTGACGTGGAAGATCGGCGCGTCGATCATCTTCGCCACATCGGATGGATAGGGCGAGGAGCGCGAGTAGCGCGGATAGGTCGTGAAGCCGATCTGGTTGTTGACGATGAAGTGCACGGAGCCGCCGGTGCGGTAGCCCTTCAGGTCCGACAGGCCGAAGCACTCGGCGACCACGCCCTGGCCGGCGAACGCGGCGTCGCCATGCATCAGGAGCGGCATGACGGAGATACGCATGTCCGGCGGATCGCCGTGCTGGTCCTGCTTCGCACGCACCTTGCCGAGCACGACGGGATCGACGATCTCGAGATGCGAGGGGTTGGCGGTCAACGACAGATGGATCCGGTTGCCGTCGAATTCGCGGTCCGAGGAGGCGCCGAGGTGATATTTGACGTCGCCGGAGCCTTCAACCGCGTCGGGATTGGCCGAGCCGCCCTTGAATTCGTGGAACAGCGCGCGGTGTGCCTTGCCCATCACCTGGGTCAGCACGTTGAGGCGGCCGCGATGCGGCATGCCCAGCACGATCTCCTTCACGCCGAGATTGCCGCCACGCTTGATGATCTGCTCCAGCGCGGGGATCAGCGATTCGCCGCCATCAAGGCCGAAGCGCTTGGTGCCGGTGAACTTGGTATCGCAAAACTTCTCGAAGCCTTCGGCTTCGATCAGCTTCATCAGGATGGCTCTGCGGCCTTCGCGGGTGAACGAGATCTCCTTGTCGGGTCCCTCGATGCGCTCCTGGATCCAGGCCTTCTGCGCGGCATTGCTGATATGCATGAACTCGACGCCGAGCGTCTGACAGTAGGTGCGCTCGCAGATCGCGGTGATCTCGCGCAAGCTGCCGTATTCGAGCCCGAGCACGTGATCGAGGAAGATCTTGCGGTCGAAATCGGCTTCGCTGAAGCCGTAGGTGCGCGGGTCGAGCTCTTCACGGTTGCGCTGGGCCTCGATGCCGAGCGGATCGAGCTTGGCGTGGAAGTGGCCGCGCATGCGGTAGGAGCGGATCAGCATCAGGGCGCGAACGGAGTCGCGCGTCGCCTGGAGCAGGTCGGCGGAGGAAATGTCGCCTCCCTTATCGCCGCCCTTGGCCTGCGCCCTGGCGGCGATCTTGGCACCGACCGCCTTCTCGACCTCGGCCCAGTTGCCGTCGAGGGCGGAGGTCAGATCATCCTTCGGCGTCAGCGGCCAGTTGTCCCGCTCCCAAGACGGCCCTTCCGCGTTCTTGCTGATGTCGGCGGGCGCGTCGTTCAGGCTCTTGAAGAACTCCTGCCACTCGGCATCGACCGAGGACGGGTCCTTCTCGTAGCGGGCGTAGATTTCGTCGATATAGGTGGCGTTGGTGCCCTGCAAAAAGGAAGACAAGGCAAAGGCTGCGTTCGCGTCCTGGCGAGACATACTGGAGTTCCTGGCGATTTCGGTTCGCGCATAACAAACGGCGCTGGCGCCGAGCTCCCCGGCAGAGGCTCGGCGCGACAGGCACCCTTTACCCTATTTGCTGCGAAACTTCGCCCGGAAAAGCACGAAGGAGTGAATTAGCCTTTCAACTTTTCGGCAAGCGTATGGCCGAGGCGCGCGGGCGACGGGGACACTGTAATCCCAGCCGATTTCATTGCTTCGGTCTTGGAACCGGCATCGCCCTTGCCGCCCGAGATGATCGCGCCGGCATGGCCCATGCGGCGGCCGGGAGGGGCGGTGACACCGGCGATGAAACCGACCATCGGCTTCTTGCGACCGCGCTTGGCCTCGTCCTTGAGGAACTGGGCGGCGTCCTCCTCGGCGGAACCGCCGATCTCGCCGATCATGATGATCGATTCGGTCTTGGGATCGGCGAGCAGCATCTCCAGCACGTCGATGAACTCGGTGCCCTTGACCGGGTCGCCACCGATGCCGACCGCGGTGGTCTGGCCGAGGCCTTCCTGGGAGGTCTGGAACACGGCCTCATAGGTCAGCGTGCCCGAGCGGGAGACGATGCCCACCGAGCCGGTCTTGAAGATGTTGGCCGGCATGATGCCGATCTTGCACTCGCCGGCGGTCATGACGCCGGGGCAGTTCGGCCCGATCAGGCGCGACTTGGAGCCGGCCAGCGAACGCTTCACCCGCACCATGTCGAGAACAGGAATGCCCTCGGTGATGCAGACGATCAGCGGGATCTCGGCGTCGATGGCTTCGCAGATCGCGTCCGCCGCGCCCGGCGGCGGCACGTAGATCACCGACGCATCGGCACCGGTCTTCTCACGCGCCTCGCGCACGGTGTCGAACACCGGCAGGCCCAGATGCGTCGAGCCGCCTTTGCCGGGCGAAGTGCCGCCGACCATCTTGGTGCCGTAGGCGATCGCAGCCTCGGAATGAAAGGTGCCGTTCTTGCCGGTGAAGCCCTGGCAGATGACCTTGGTGTTCTTGTCGATCAGGATGGACATGAGGTCTGCTTTCGCGAACTAACGAGTGAGAGGTCAGTGGATGCGGCGGTAGACGCCGGTGAGGACGTCGGCCCAGCCTTCCGCGTCCGGCGAGAACTGGATCTTCAACGAATAGGAATCGTCGTCGATGATCTCGTAGACGTGGCGCGCATTGCCGCGGAGCGAGCCGCGCACCAGCGTGAGGGTGTTGCCGGCCCACCCGCCCGAGGCGGGCGAGGGCGGCGTGTAGCCGAGCGAGTCGTACCAGAACAATTTGTAGGTCCGGTCGTCACGATCGTAGGTGAAGATGCCGTGAGTGGCGAAGACCTGTTTGCCGTCGCGCATCTGAACCGAGTCCTGGATCAAGTAGAACCCGTTGAGGTCCATGCGGGCGACGACGCGAGAGGTCGCCGGCCCGCCCTCGGTCCAGCGCGACGGGAAGACCATCTCTTCGCCATTCCATTCGCCGGCGAACGCGGCGAGACGCGCGTGCTCGGGAAGCGGAGATGATGCGGCGAGATGGTCCTGGGCCATGGCCTTAGCCTCCCTTGACGGCCTTCACGATCTTCTGCGCGGAATCGTCGAGATTGTCGCCCGCAACGACGTTCAGCCCGGATTCATCGATGATCTTCTTGCCGAGCTCGACATTGGTGCCTTCGAGGCGAACCACCAGCGGCACGTTGAGGCCGACCTCGCGAACCGCCGCCGTGACGCCCTCGGCAATCACGTCGCACTTCATGATGCCGCCGAAGATGTTGACCAGGATGCCCTTCACGTTGGGATCCGCGGTGATGATCTTGAAGGCGGCCGCGACCTTCTCCTTGCTGGCGCTGCCGCCGACGTCGAGGAAGTTGGCCGGCGACATGCCGTAGAGCTTGATGATGTCCATCGTCGCCATGGCAAGTCCGGCGCCGTTGACCATGCAGCCGATGTTGCCGTCGAGCGTGACGTAGTTGAGGTCGTACTTGGACGCCTCGATTTCCTTGGCGTCTTCCTCGGTCTCGTCGCGCAGCGCGAGCACCTCGGGGTGACGGAACAGCGCGTTGTCGTCGAACGACACCTTGGCGTCGAGCACGCGGAGCTGGCCCTGCCTGGTCACCACCAGCGGGTTGATCTCCAGCATCGACATGTCCTTGGCGACGAAGGCGGCGTAGAGCTGCGCGGTGAGCTTCTCGGCCTGCTTGGCGAGATCGCCGGAGAGCTTCAGCGCGTTGGCGACGGTGCGGCCGTGATGGCCCATGATGCCGGTGGCGGGATCGACCGAGAAGGTGACGATCTTCTCGGGCGTGTTGTGCGCGACGTCCTCGATGTTGACACCGCCCTCGGTCGACACGACGAAGGAGACGCGCGAGGTCTCGCGGTCGACCAGGATCGAGAGGTAGAACTCCTTGTCGATGTCGGAGCCGTCTTCGACGTAGAGGCGGTTGACCTGCTTGCCGGCCGGGCCGGTCTGCACGGTCACCAGCGTCGCGCCCAGCATCTGCTTGGCGAATTCGGCGACCTCGGCGGCCGACTTGGCGATGCGGACACCGCCCTTGTCGCCGGCAGAGGCTTCCTTGAACTTGCCCTTGCCGCGGCCGCCGGCATGGATCTGGCTCTTCACCACCCAGACCGGGCCAGGCAGCGCCTTGGCCGCAGCTTCAGCGTCGGCGACTTTGAGGACCGGGACGCCCTTGGAGATCGGCACGCCGAACTCGCCCAGCAGCGCTTTGGCCTGATATTCATGGATATTCATATGGTCGCTCCCTGAACCCGCGGGCGGTGACCTCATGGGCCCACCTCAGTCTTGTGGCTGGCATACCATATACCACAGGAACTGCAACCTGGATTCTTTGACTTCGAGATCTGGACTGCGCCGGAACCCGCCAGCCTTCGACAAGTCAGTCAGCCGGGCTCCGGAAGTGAAACCGCCGAAGACCGGGTTTCGATCTTCGGCGGGGTATTGCTTGCGGCTTAGCGGCCGAGAAGATCGGGGGCGATCTTCTTGCAGGCATCGACCAGGCCCTGCACGGCGCCGACCGACTTGTCGAAGGCCTCGCGGTCCTTGCCGGCGAGCTCGATCTCGACCACGCGCTCGACGCCCTTGGACCCGATCACGACGGGGACGCCGACATACATGTCCTTCACGCTGTACTCGCCGTTGAGATAGGCGGCGCAGGGCAGCACGCGCTTCTTGTCCTTGAGATAGCTCTCGGCCATCGCGATCGCGGACGCGGCCGGGGCATAGAAGGCCGAGCCGGTCTTGAGCAGGTTGACGATCTCGGCGCCGCCGTTACGGGTGCGGTCGACGATCTCGTCGAGGCGCGCCTGCGAGGTCCAGCCCATCTTGACGAGGTCGGGCAGCGGGATACCGGCGACGGTGGAGTACTTCACCAGCGGCACCATGGTGTCGCCATGGCCGCCGAGCACGAAGGCGGTGACGTCCTCGACCGAGACGTTGAACTCGTCCGCCAGGAAGTAGCGGAAGCGGGCCGAATCCAGCACGCCGGCCATGCCGACGACCTTCTTGTGCGGCAGGCCCGAGGCCTTCTGCAGCGCCCAGACCATGGCGTCGAGCGGGTTGGTGATGCAGATGACGAAGGCGTCGGGCGCGTACTTCTTGATGCCGGCGCCGACCTGCTCCATGACCTTGAGGTTGATGGAGAGGAGGTCGTCGCGGCTCATGCCGGGCTTGCGCGGCACGCCGGCGGTCACGATGCAGACCTTGGCGTTGTCGAGTGCCTCGTAGGAATTCGCGCCGCTGTAGTGTGCGTCGAAGCCGTCGACCGGCGAAGATTGCGCGATGTCGAGCGCCTTGCCCTGCGGCACGCCCTCGGCGATGTCGAACATCACCACGTCGCCCAGCTCTTTCAGGCCGATGAGATGAGCCAGCGTTCCGCCGATCTGACCGGAGCCAATCAAAGCAATCTTGTCGCGCGCCATGTGAACCTGTCCTTTAGACACGTAAGGAGGGGAAAACTGAGACGGGTGGTTATCCCTTTCGCCTCCCCCGTTCAAGTCGCCGAATGCCCAATTGTCGGGCTTGGCGCGGCCACGGGCACGCAGCCCTGTCATTCCGGGGCGAGCGGAGCACGAACCCGGAATCCATCGGACGGCAGAGTTCGTGGCGCAATGGATTCCGGGCCTGCGCCTGTCGGCGCATCCCGGAATGACGGCGTGGATAGGACTTAAGTCTCGACCAGGCCCTTGGTCGACCCGCTGGCGGTGGAATCCTTGCGGCCGTGAGCCAGCGCCAGATAGGATTCCGAGCTCATCTCGATCAGACGCGAGGCGGTCCGCTTGAACTCCATGGCCTCGACGCCCTCATGGGCGAGGTACAGCGAGATCGGGTTGGCGTCGGCCGAGGCCATCAGCTTCACCGCATTGTCATAGAGCGTGTCGATCAGCGTGATGAAACGCTTGGCGGCGTTGCGCTGGGAGACGTCCATCACTGGAATATGATCGACCAGGATGGTGTGGTAGTCGTGCGCTAGCCTGAGGTAATCCGATGCGCCGAGCGGCTTCTCGCAGAGATCGGCGAAGGTGAACCGCGCCACGCCGTGGGCCGAGCACGGCACGTGCAAGGTACGGCCCTTGATGGTGATGTCGCGCGACTTGCATTTGGCGTTGCCGGTCATCTTGGCCCAGGCGCGGTCGAGCGCGGCGTCCGCATCGCCGTCGGCCGGCGTCAGCCACATCGGCACGCCCTGGAGCTTTTCGAGCCGGAAGTCGGTGCGCGCATCGAGTCGCGCGACGTCCATGTGGTCGGTGATCTGCTTGATGAAGGGCAGGAACAACGACCGATTCAGGCCGCCTTTGTAGAGATCGTCGGGCGCGACGTTGGAGGTCGCGACCACCACGGTGCCGAGCTCGAACAATTTCGCGAACAGGCGCCCCAGGATCATCGCGTCCGCGATGTCGGTGACGTGGAATTCGTCGAAGCAGAGCAGCCAGCTCTCCTCGAAGATCGCGTTCGCGGTCAGCGCGATGACGTCGGCGTCGGCGATCTCGCCGCGCGCGATGCTCTGGCGGTAGTCGTAGATGCGCTCATGCACGTCGGCCATGAATTCGTGGAAATGCGCGCGGCGCTTGTGCTCGACATCGGAGTGCTGGAAGAACAGATCCATCAGCATGGTCTTGCCGCGGCCGACCTCGCCATGGATGTAGAGCCCGCGCGGCACATCGTCCCTGTCACCACCGCCGAACAGGCGGCTGAGCAGGCCCTGCTTGCGCTTGGGGCTGTAATTCGCAAGCCGCAGGTCCAGCGCCGCATAGGCCTCGGCGACCTCGGCCTGCGCAGCGTCCGGCTCGATCGCGCCGGAGGCGATCTGGGCCTGATAGGCTTCGCTGAAGGGGGAACTGGGGGTCGAGAGCATGGCCCTTTACCGCCAGAGACCGGCGGAAATTGCAACCGCGTATTGTCGCAACGGCTTATGCGCGCCCTTCTCCGGCAGAAACTCCCATATGGCGGGGCGCGGGTCCGTCGTCCAAATGGAACTTGCAGCGCTCCGAGGTAGAATATACCTATTCAGGAACCAAGGAGCCGCGATATGGCGCTGAGCATCAAGGACCCCGAAACTGAGCAGTTGGCGCGGCGTCTGGCGCAATTGACTGGCGAGAACATCACGACCGCGACGAGGCGCGCCATCGAGGAGCGATTGCGCCGGCTCAATGCTCAAACGAGCAAGGACGCGCTGCTCGAAGATCTGGCCGAAATCAGGCGGCGCTGGAGCGAAATGCGCGTCGTGGACGACCGCACGCCGGAGGAAATTCTCGGATATGACGAGCATGGATTGCCACGCTGATGGTGATCGATACGTCGGCGATCGTGGCAATCGCTCTGAACGAAGCCGATGCAGGCGATATTGAACGCTTGATTGTAGACGATCCGATCCGTTTGATCTCTGCAGCGACTGTGGTTGAAGCGACGATGGTGATCGAGACGCGGCTTGGGGAAGCAGGCGGGCGTGAATTCGATCTCTGGCTCGTCAAGATGGGCGCGGAGATCGTTGCCGTCGATGCCGCGCAAGCCGATGCAGCGCGGCGGGCCTGGCGGCGCTACGGAAAGGAACGACACGCCGCGTCGCTCAACTACGGTGATTGCTTCTCTTATGCGCTGGCTATGACCCGCGGCGAACCCTTGCTGTTCAAAGGTGAGGACTTCGCAAAGACCGGCATCAGGCGAGCAGGCGCGGCGCTGCCGCGGTAATGCCGCCGAGTTGGGCCTACTCACACAGCTCGTAGGCGTCCTCGACCACATACGGTCCGCCGCCCGTCGATGCGCGCGACGAGAACAGCACGAAGCGCTCGGCCATGAATGCCTTGCTCGGGAAGTAGCCGCGCAGCGACAGATAGTCGGCGACGTCGCGGTCGGAGGCGTCGTGCAGGCGCGCCAGCGTCACATGCGGGATGAACTTGCGCCCTTCCGGATCAAGGCCGATCCGCTGCATCATGCGTTCGAGCTCGGCCTGCAATTCCATCAGGGGCTTGCTCGGCGCGATGGTGGCGACCACCGCGCGCGGCTTGCGGCCGCCGAAGCTCGTGAGCCCCTGCACCTTCACCTCGAACGGCTTGCGGTCGACGCGAAACAGCAAGGAGGCGATCTCGTTGGCGGAGACGCCGTCGATATCGCCGATGAAGCGCAAGGTGACGTGATAATTTTCGGGATCGATCCAGCGGGCGCCGGGGAGGCCGCCCCTCAAGTTGGAAAGCGACTGGCCGATCTCGGCCGGAATTTCCAGACCCGTGAACAAACGCGGCATCGTTTCGCACTCCCGATGCTTGGGTACAGCCCTTAAGGCAAGGACCATATCCAAATTAGAGCCGGCGACGAATCACCGGTACCCTGATTCCTATCGCAGTTGTGTGACTCTGCGAAGCATCGCTCGCCTCACTCCGGTAAAACCCTGGGAATTAGGGTTAGCGCTGCCTGCTTTTCAACGCCGCTGCTCAGCGATCGTGCCAAGAAATGCCTCCACGGTGGGCATGATGTTGCCGACGATGATGTCGACGCCTTCAGCCGTCGGATGAATGCCGTCGGCCTGGTTGAGCCTGGCGTCGGCGGCAACGCCTTCGAGGAAGAACGGATAGAGCGGCACGTCGAATTTTTTCGCCAGATCCGGATAAATCGAATTGAAGCGCGCGGCATAGTCGGCGCCGTAATTCGGCGGCGCCAGCATGCCGCAGAGCATCACCGCGATGTTGCGCGCCTTGAGCCGCTGGATGATGTCGGTTAGCGCGGCGCGCGTCAGGTCGGGATCGATGCCGCGCAACGCATCGTTGGCGCCGAGCTCGACGATGACGCCATCGGTTCCATCGGGCACCGACCAGTCGAGCCGGTCGCGGCCGCCGGAGGAGGTGTCGCCGGACACCCCGGCATTGATCATGTCGACCTCTATGCCTTTGGCCTGCAAAGCTTTTTTCAGCTTCTGGGGGAACGCCTCCTGGGCCGGGAGGCCGAGACCGGCGCTGAGGGAATCGCCGAGAACGACGAGTCTGATCGGCTTTGCGGCTTCCGCCCAGGCGGGGGGCGCGATCGTCATCAAAGCGAGCATCAACACGGCTATGTGCATGAACAATCCGTAACGCCCCTCGACCGCGCTATCGAAGTTGCCATATGACCGGACCATGGACACTCGCATCGACCCCTCTTCGCTCGCCGCTACCGCCGCGGACACCATCGCCATCTCCAACGTCAATCTCTCATTGGGCACGGGCGCGGCACGCGTTCACATCCTCAAGGATATCAGCCTGCGGGTCGCCTCGGGCCAGACGATCGGCCTGATCGGCCCGTCAGGCTCGGGCAAATCCACGCTGCTGATGGTGATGGCGGGGCTGGAGCGTCCTGATAGCGGAGAGGTGGTGGTCTCAGGCACGCCTTTCAATGCCCTCGACGAGGACGCGCTGGCCCGCTTCCGCGGCCGCCAGGTCGGCATCGTCTTCCAGTCCTTCCACCTGATTCCGACCATGACGGCGCTGGAGAACGTCGCCGTGCCGCTCGAGCTGGCCGGCAATCCCGATGCCGCGCGGCGCGCGGCACAGGAGCTGCAATCCGTCGGGCTCGGCGACCGCCTGCATCACTATCCGACGCAGCTCTCCGGCGGCGAGCAGCAGCGCGTTGCGCTCGCGCGCGCGCTGGCGCCCGATCCCGCGATCCTCGTCGCCGACGAGCCGACCGGCAATCTCGACGAGACAACCGGAAAGCAGATCGTCGATCTGCTGTTCAGCAAGCACGCCGAGCGCGGCATGACCCTGGTGCTGGTCACGCACGATTCCTCGCTCGCGCATCGCTGCGATCGCGTCATCCGCCTGCGCTCGGGGCGCATCGACACGCAGTCTGCGCCGGCATGAGCGCGGCGGTCGAACCATTCGCGAGGCCGGGCGGCGTCGCGCTGTCGCTGCGCTATGCCTTACGCGAATTGCGCGGGGGCCTGCGCGGCTTCTATGTCTTCATCGCCTGCATCGCGCTCGGCGTGATGGCGATCGCCGGCGTCGGCTCGGTGTCCGCGAGCCTCTCCGACGGCCTCGCGCGCGAAGGCCGCACGCTGCTCGGCGGCGACGTCTCCTTCGTATTGTTCCAGCGCGAGGCCAAGCCCGAAGAGGTCGCCTTCCTGCGCTCGCGCGGCACGCTGTCGACGGCGGCGACCTTGCGCGGCATGGCGCGCACGACCGACGGCAAGCTGGCGCTGGTCGAGATGAAGGCGGTCGACGACACCTATCCGTTGCTGGGACAGCTGACGCTGACGCCGCCCCTGCCGATGTCCGACCTGTTCGCGGAGCGTGACGGCGCGTTCGGCGCCGCCGCCGATCCGACGCTGCTGGCGCGGCTCTCGCTGAGGACCGGCGACCGCGTCACCATCGGCTCGGCGACCTTCCAGATCCGCTCGACGGTCGAGGCCGAGCCCGACAAGCTCGCCGGCGGCATCGGCTTCGGGCCGCGCTTCCTGATCAGCGAGGCGGCCTTGCGCGCCACCGGCCTGATCCAGCCCGGCAGCCTGGTGCGCTGGGTCTACCGGGTCAAGCTGCCCGATGCCGCGAACAGCGAGCGCGCCACCGAAGCCTTCATCGCGGACGCCCGCAACGCCGCGCCGCAGGCCGGCTGGGAGATCCGCAGCCGCTCCAATGCCTCGCCGCAGCTCGAGCGCAACATCAGCCGCTTCACGCAGTTCCTGACCCTGGTCGGCCTCGCCGCCCTTCTCGTCGGCGGCGTCGGCGTCGCCAATGCCGTGAAGAGCCATATCGACCGCCGGCTCGAGGTGATCGCGGCCCTCAAGGCCGTCGGCGCCACCGGGCGCGACGTCTTCGGCATCTATCTTGCGCAGGTCATGCTGCTCGCTTGCATCGGCTCGGTGATCGGCCTCGTGCTCGGCGCCGCCATGCCGTTTGCGATCGTCGGCCTGTTCGGCAAGCTGCTCCCGCTGCCCGTGGTGCCGGCCGTGCATGCCGACGAGCTCGCGCTGTCCTTCGTCTACGGCCTCTTGACCGCGCTGGCCTTCGGCCTGTGGCCGCTTGGCCGCGTGCACGACGTGCCGGTCGCCGCGCTGTTCCGCGACACCATCAGCTCGGAATGGCACCGGCCGCGCCTGGGCTATCTCCTGTTCATGGGGCTCGTGATCGCCCTGCTCATCGCGGTCGTGATCGGCCTCTCCTTCGACAAGCGCATCGCCGCGGTATTCGTCGCCTCTTCGGTCGTCGTGTTCGCCCTGCTGCGCGGCATCGCCGCCCTGCTGATGACGATCGCGCGGCGGCTGCCGCGGACGCGGCTGCCGATGCTGCGGCTTGCGATCGCCAACATCCACCGGCCCGGCGCGCTGACGCCCTCGGTCGTGCTGTCGCTGGGGCTCGGCCTCGCCGTGCTCGTCACCATCACCCAGATCGACGGCAATCTGCGCCGGCAGTTCCTCGCAGCTCTGCCCGATCAGGCGCCATCCTTTTTCTTCATCGACATTCCGAGCGCTCAGGCCGAGCAGTTCGACCTGTATCTGCGCCAGATCGCGCCCGGCGCGAAGGTCGAGGATGTGCCGATGCTGCGCGGGCGCATCGTCGCCGCGCGCGGCGTCCGCGCCGAAGAACTCAAGCCGACCACCGATTCCGAATGGGTGCTGCAGAGCGACCGCGGCCTGACCTACACCGGCGACCTGCCGAAAGGTTCCAAGGTGGTCGAGGGTGAATGGTGGAGCGCCGATTATTCCGGGCCGCCGCTGGTCTCGATGGAGAAGAAGATCGCCGACGGACTCGGCCTCAAGCTCGGCGACGAGATCGTGGTCAACGTGCTCGGCCGCGACATCCCGGCGAGAATCGGCAATCTGCGCACCATCGACTGGCAAGGGCTCGGCATCAACTTCGTCCTCGTCTTCTCGCCGAACGCCTTCAAGGGCGCCCCACATACCCATATCGCAACGCTGACCGAGGCCGGCGGCAATGCCGCGGGCGACGGCAAGATCATCAAGCAGGTGGCCGACGCCTATCCGATGGTGACGAGCGTGCGCGTGCGCGAGGTGATGGAGACGGTCGGCTCGGTGGTGACCAACCTGGCGCTGGCGATCCGCGGCGCCAGTGCCGTCACCCTGATCTCAGCGATCCTGGTGCTGGGCGGGGCGCTCGCAGCCGGCCACCGCCACCGGGTCTACGATGCGGTGATCCTGAAGACCCTGGGCGCGACGCGGCTGCGGCTGCTCGGCGCCTATGCCCTCGAATACCTGTTGATCGGGCTCGCCACCGCGGTGTTCGGCGTGATCGCCGGCAGCATCGCGGCCTGGATGATCGTGACGCGGCTGATGACGCTGAGCTTCGTCTGGCAGGCCGGCAGCGCGGCCAGCGTGGTCGCGGCCGCCCTCGTGGTCACCGTCGGGCTCGGACTCGCCGGCACGCTGCTGGCACTGAACAAAAAGCCCGCGACGGTGTTGCGGAATTTGTGACAAAATGTAGCGGGTCGCCGCACGGGAGCGGAATCGCACGATTCCTGCGATTAACCACGACTGCTCGTCTGGATTGTGGGTGAGGGCGACATTCGGCCGCGCGTGGACGGTTGCAGCGAATGTGTTAGTTTCCCACATATCGAATGGGTTCGGAGTCCCGATTGTTAGCCAGAATTTAGTCGGCTGGCATCGGTATCCGAGATAGAATTTGACGAACCGGCGGCATGGCGACCCTCATGCCGGACCGGCCAACCAGCGGGATTTCGACCATGTCGGACCTAGACCGTAACTACGCTTCTCCTTTCGGCAGGGCCGCCGGGCGTGTTGACGCCGCGACGGTCGATGCCGGCCTGCGCGCCTACATGCTGCGCATCTACAACTACATGACGATTGGCCTGGCCATCACTGGCCTTGCCGCCCTCGGCGTCTACATGGCCGCCGTGACCGACGTTGCGACCCCGGAGGCGGTCCGCGTCGGCAAGCTGTTCCTGACGCCGTTCGGCTACGCCATGTTCGTCAGCCCCCTGAAGTGGCTGTTCATGCTGGCGCCGCTCGCGATGGTGTTCGTGATCTCGGCGGGCATCAACCGTCTCGCCCCCTCGACCGCCCAGATCCTGTTCTGGGTGTTCTCGGCGCTGATGGGCATCTCGCTGTCGTCGATCTTCCTGGTGTTCACGCACACCTCGATCGTGCGGGTGTTCTTCATCACCGCGGCGACCTTCGGTGCGCTGAGCCTCTACGGCTACACCACCAAGCGTGACCTCACCGGGATGGGCTCGTTCCTGTTCATGGGCCTGATCGGCGTCGTCCTCGCCAGCCTGGTGAACCTGTTCCTGGCCAGCTCGATGCTGCAGTTCATCGTGTCGGTGGTCGGCGTGCTGGTGTTCTCGGGCCTCACCGCCTGGGATACGCAGCGGCTGAAGAACGACTACATCTACGGCTACGCCTCGGCCGGCGGTGACATCGCAGAGCGTGCGGCCATCACCGGCGCGCTGTCGCTGTACCTGAACTTCATCAACCTGTTCACGCTGCTGCTGCAGCTGCTCGGCCAGCGCGAGTAAGCTCTGAGACGAGAGACGGACACGAGCCCCGGCCGAGAGGCCGGGGTTTTTGTTTGGGCCGCGGTAGCAGCCACGCATCGGGTGTCATCGCCCGCGAAGGCGGGCGATCCAGTATTCCAGAGGCCGTCGTGATGACCGAGAGGCCGCGGCGTACTGGATTCCCCGCCTTCGCGGGGAATGACGGCGGAGGAGGTTACGCTAGCAATGACGAGTGTGCATGCGCCGAGTCCTCTTCCAGCGGCCTCGCGAAGCTTCTAATCTCCGCGCCATGTCCGCACCCGAAATCAGGCCCACCACCGAGGCCGACCTTCCCGCCATCACCGCCATCTACCAGCAGGCCGTCCGCGAGGGCACGGCGACGTTCGAGCTAGAGCCGCCCGACCTCGCCGAGATGACGCGTCGCTACCGCACGCTGATCGACGGCGGCTATCCCTATTTCGTCGCCATGCTCGACGGCAGCATTGCCGGCTACGCCTATGCCGGCGCCTACCGGCCGCGGCCGGCCTACCGCTTCACGGTGGAGAACTCGATCTATCTCGATCCCTCCTTCCACCGCCGCGGTGTCGGCTCGCTGCTGCTGGAACGGCTGATCACCGAATGCGAGGCGCGCGGTTTTCGCCAGATGATCGCGGTGATCGGCGATTCCGCCAACGCCGGATCGATTGGCCTGCACACCAGGTGCGGCTTCAAGATGATCGGCACGCATCCCAATGTCGGGCTGAAATTCGGTCGCTGGCTGGACACGGTGATGATGCAGCGGGAGCTCGGCGAGGGCGCAAGCACGGTGCCGGGGACGTAGGTTTATCCGTCATTCCGGGCGATGCGCAGCATCGAACCCGGAATCCAGAAGTTGTTTGCGAACGCGGACCGGGATTCTCAGGCGCGCAACTGCGCGCCGGAGTTCGCGACTTCGTCGCGCCCCGGAATGACGATCGAAGGTCGTCACACCACCGCCAGCTTCCGATCGATCACCAGCAATACCCGCTCGAGCTCATGGCCGCGGCGCAGGATCAGCCCGGTCGCCGAGATCACGCTGTACATGCCCTGCTTGCGCGCGAGCCGCGGGTCCTTCTCGATGCGATAGATCGGCACTTCCGAGGCGCGGCGATAGACCGAGAACACGGCGCGGTCCTTCAGGAAGTCGATGGCGTAGTCGCGCCATTCGCCGTCGGCGACCATGCGGCCGTAGAGATTGAGAATCCGGTGCAGCTCGAGCCGGTTGAACGTCACCCGGTTCGGCTGCGCATTCCCAGCGGCGGGGCGCGCCGCCGCGCGCTGCTCGCTCGGATCGGCATCCTCCGACATCAGGCTCATGGGAAGCGCCTCCTCATCGCATGCCATGACCGCGTCCGCGAAGACCGTCCCCGGAACCGCGCTCATGACAATTGCATGATTGCGCCAACCGTTCGGCGCCGCAAGGGGCTCAACCCACCGAATCGGCTGCGAGTCAGGGCACACGCAGGAGTGGAACTTTATCGCGGCAAACCGTCACGGGATCGTTAGCAGGAATCATAGTATCGCCGCTTTTCCGCCCACCGCCCGCCGCCCTGCACTGCGATATAGAGTCCCGTGCGTTGACCCGGTCCTTTCGGTTCCGGATTCCTCAGCCCCCAGCCCCCCGGGGTCGAACAGGATCGGGTCTGTACGCACGGCAAGGAGGGCCAACGCAAGTTGGTCCTTTTTTGTTTGTGTCGGGATGTGTCCGGCGCGGCCTCTCTCCGAAAATCCGGGCGACGACTCTCTCCCCTCATCCTGAGGGCCGCGCTCTTCGCGCGGCGTCGAAGGATGAAGGCCGAACTGCATCAGCGGGGCCTTTCATGGTTTCTCGCGGCGATGCGCAGCACCGTCCGTCGCGCGTAAGGGCGCGCTCCTCACCGTGAGAGTCGAGAGCAGAGTGCGACGCTAGAAAAATATCAATGCAGCGACGTGTACGCCGCACCCAGCATCGGGCCGGGCTTCTCCCGGCTGCCGTCCTGGACATAGACCACCGCGCCGTCGACGCCATCGCGCGTGAGGTTCTCGATCGGCACCGACCAGCTTTCCGGACGGCCGGTCCAGTCGCCGACCTTGAGCAGGTTGCGTACCACGTTGTGATAGGTGACCTGCTGTCCGCGATTCTCTCCGCGGGTGATCGCGATCGGCACCGACTTGGCGATCGAGCAGATCCAGACCTCGCCGTGCGAGACCGCGGGCTCCTTGCTTTCGGCCACCGAGACGTTGATGTGCTTGCCCGACAGTGACATCCTCACCGGCACGCTCATCACGCCACTGCCCTTGTCGGTCTTGCCGATCGCATTCTCGATGCCGGCGCGATCGCTGCCGATGACATGCGTGGAGCCGTTGACGACGGCCTGCGGCGTGTAGACCTCGCGGTCGCCACGCATGCGCGAATAGGCACGCTGCCGTGCAGAGAAGCGCGAGTCCGCCAGCGTGTCTTTCCAGCCGAGATAGTCCCAATAGTCGATCGGCATGCTCAACGCGATGATCGACGGGTCTTTCGAGAGATCGCCGATGATCTGGTCGGCGGGCGGGCAGGAGGAGCAGCCCTGCGAGGTGAACAATTCGACAACGGCGCGGGGATCAGCGTGCGCGGGGCGGATGACGGCGACGATCGCGCAGATGCCGAGAGCTCCCGTCCAGAGGGCATTGGACCAGCGCGAAATCGGATGAGAAGCCGTCATTGTCGTCATGTCGAACGCCGCACACCATTGCTCGTGGGAAGAGGAATCTTATCGCCGGATGGTCACCGTAGTCTTACGGGGCGCGGTACATTCGTCCGTCCAGCCAACCGTCCAAAGGAAGGTTTTCCGCCGGGCGGGCCCATCTGAAACGTACCGCAAACGCGCGAAGGCGGCCTTTGATAGGCCGCCTTCGTTTGGGCTTCTACTCACTTCGCAGTGAGCCATCGTTCACAAATCCGCGCTTACGCCGCGAGCTTGCGCAGCACGTAGTGCAGGATGCCGCCGTTGCGGTAGTAGTCGAGCTCGTCCAGCGTATCGATGCGGCAGAGCAGCGAAACGCGCTGCAGCGAACCGTCGCCGGAGACGATCTCAGCGGTCAGCTTCTGGCGCGGCTTGAGGTCGCCGACGAGGCCACGCAGCGTGACCTTCTCGTCGCCCTTCAGGCCCAGCGACGACCACGAGGTGCCTTCCTCGAAGGTCAGCGGCAGTACGCCCATGCCAACCAGATTGGAGCGGTGGATGCGCTCGAAGCTCTGGCAGATCACGGCGCGCACGCCGAGCAGACGCGTGCCCTTCGCCGCCCAGTCGCGCGAGGAGCCGTTGCCGTATTCGGCGCCGGCGAACACCACCAGCGGCACCTGCTCCTGCTGGTACTTCATCGCGGCGTCGTAGATCGACATCTGCTCGCCGTCGGGCCAGTGCTTGGTCAGGCCGCCTTCCGGAATGTTGCCGTCGGCGCCCTTCAGCATGAAGTTCTTGATGCGGATGTTGGCGAAGGTGCCGCGCATCATCACTTCATGGTTGCCGCGGCGCGTGCCGTACTGATTGAAGTCGGCCGGACGCACCTGGTGCTCGCTGAGATACTTGCCGGCGGGCGAGGTCAGCTTGATCGAACCGGCCGGCGAGATGTGGTCGGTGGTGATCTTGTCGCCGAACATGGCGAGGATGCGCGCCTCGACGATGTCGGTGACCGGCTCCGGCTCCTTCTTCATGCCGTCGAAATAAGGCGGGTTCTGCACATAGGTCGAGGACATGTTCCAGCGGTAGGTCTCGCTCTCGACCGTCTTGATCTTGCGCCAGTTGGTATCGCCCTTGAACACGTCGGCATACTTCTTCTTGAAGATCGACGCGGTCACGAACTTCTTCATGAAGGCGTTGATCTCCTTCGTCGTCGGCCAGATGTCCTTCAGGTACACCGGCTTGCCGTCCTTGCCCTCGCCGAGCGGCTCGGCGGCGAGGTTCTTGGTGACGCTGCCGGCAAGCGCGTAGGCGACGACCAGCGGCGGCGAGGCCAGGTAGTTCGCCTGCACGTCCGGCGAGACGCGGCCTTCGAAGTTGCGGTTGCCGGAGAGCACGGCGGCCGCGACGATGCCGTTGTCGTTGATCGATTTCGAGATCTCCTCCGGCAGCGGGCCGGAATTGCCGATGCAGGTTGTGCAGCCGAAGCCGACCAGGTTGAAGCCGACCTTGTCGAGATCAGCCTGAAGGCCGGAATTCGCGAGATATTCCGCAACCACCTGGCTGCCCGGGGCGAGCGAGGTCTTCACCCAGGGCTTGGCCTTCAGGCCCTTCTTCACCGCATTGCGGGCGAGCAGGCCGGCGCCGATCAGAACGCTCGGGTTCGAGGTGTTGGTGCAGGAGGTGATGGCCGCGATCACCACATCGCCATGACCGAGATCGAAGTTCTTGCCTTCGACCGTAAAGCGCTTCGCCGGCTCCTCGGCCTTCTTGTACTCGCTGGCGAGTGCGAGCGAAAAGCCGTCCGCGACCGTGGGCAGCGCGATGCGGCCTTCGGGCCGCTTCGGGCCGGCCAATGACGGCACGACGTCGCCGAGGTCGAGGGTCAGCGTTTCCGTGAACACGGGATCGGGCGACTTGGCGGTGCGGAACAGGCCCTGGGCCTTGGCATAGGCCTGCACCAGCGCGACGCGGGCCGAGGCACGGCCGGAGGTCTTGAGATAATCGAGCGCGGCGGCATCGACCGGGAAGAAGCCGCAGGTCGCGCCATATTCGGGTGCCATGTTGGCGATGGTGGCCTTGTCCGCGACCGAGAGATGGTCGAGGCCCGGGCCGAAGAACTCGACGAACTTGCCGACCACGCCGAGCTTGCGCAGCATCTGCGTCACGGTGAGCACGAGGTCGGTGGCGGTGACGCCTTCCTTCAGCGCGCCCTTCAGCTTGAAGCCGACGACGTTGGGCAGCAGCATCGACAGCGGCTGGCCGAGCATGCAGGCTTCCGCCTCGATGCCGCCGACGCCCCAGCCGAGCACGGCCAGACCGTTGACCATGGTGGTGTGCGAATCAGTGCCGACGAGCGAGTCGGGATAAGCCACCTCGAAGGTGCCGGTCTTCTTGCCGACGGTCATCTTCTCCTTCTTGGTCCAGACCGTCTGGGCCAGATATTCGAGGTTGACCTGGTGGCAGATGCCGGTGCCGGGCGGCACGACGGAGAAGTTCGAGAAGGCCTTCTGGCCCCACTTCAGGAACTCGTAGCGCTCCTGGTTCTGCTTGTATTCCTCGGTGACGTTCTTGCCGAAGGCCTTGTTGTCGCCGAAGAAGTTCACGATCACGGAGTGGTCGATGACGAGATCGACGGGGACCAGCGGGTTGATCTTCTCGGCATCGCCGCCGAGCTTCTGCATCGCGTTGCGCATCGCAGCGAGGTCGACCACCGCGGGCACGCCGGTGAAGTCCTGCATCAGGACGCGGGCGGGACGGAAGGCGATCTCATGCTCCAGCGACTTCTTGCGCAGCCATTTCGACACCGCGACGATGTCGTCCTTCTTGACCGAGCGGCCGTCCTCGTTGCGCAGGAGGTTCTCGAGCAGGACCTTCATCGAATAGGGAAGTTTCGAAATTCCCTTCAGACCATTCTTCTCGGCCGTGGGCAGGCTGTAATACACATAGGTCTTGGCGCCGACCTTGAGGGTCTTTTTGCATTTGAAGCTGTCGAGCGAGGTCATGTAGGAGATCCCAATTGTTAGTTATACCCGGCAGGGTATTTTAACACCGTCAGCGTATCAGGCTGGGCCGCTTGCAGGGGCAGGTTGAGTTGCTGCATCAAGTAGTTCCGGGCTTATAGAAGCTTTCTAACGGCGCCGCCACAGCCACAATCGTGCCGCAGCAATCCGCGAGCCAAAAATTCCCATGCGCTACCCCAAGATTTCCTGAGGCCTGGCTTTGAGCGGGTCGAAACGAGGCGAGATGCGGCTTTCAGGTCACGGGCTCAGATGCGTGCGGGGCGGACGCGAGGTGTTCGCCGGCCTCGAATTCGCGGCCGCCTCGGGCGAAGCCGTGGCGGTGACGGGTCGCAACGGATCGGGCAAGACCTCGCTGCTGCGGCTGATCGCGGGCCTGCTCGTTCCCGCGGCCGGGACGATCGCGCTGGACGGGGGCGGCGCCGAGCTGACGGTGCCGGAGCAGTGCCACTATCTCGGCCATCGCGATGCCCTCAAGCCGGCCCTCAGCGTGGCGGAAAATCTGGTCTTTTGGGCTGATTTCCTGGGCGGGGAGCGCAGTGACGCGGCTGAAAGCCTCGCCAAAGTCGGCCTCGACCATGCCACCCATTTGCCCGCCGGCTTCCTGTCCGCCGGCCAGCGCCGCCGGCTCTCGCTGGCCCGGCTGCTGGCCGTGCACCGCCCGGTCTGGCTCCTGGACGAGCCGACCAATGCGCTGGATGTGGCCGGCCAGGACATGTTCGGCAGCCTGATGCGCGAGCACCTGGCCGCCGGCGGCCTCATCGTCGCGGCCACCCACGCCCCGTTGGGGATCGAATCGCGGGAGCTGCGGATCGGGGGTGTGGCGTGATGCGGCCCCACCCTCAGCTTTCCAAGCGGCCGGGCTCCGGCCTCTCCGTTCCCTCCCCCCTTGTGGGGGAGGGCCAGGGAGGGGGGTGCCACACGGCAAGACCTCTCGGCTCTCGCGTTGAGACAGCGCGAGCGCTGTTGCTGGCGACGCCCCCCAAACAAACGTCTCGCCCGGGGCTACCCCCCACCCCACCCCTCCCCCACAAGTGGGGAGGGAGCACACTGGGCCCGCGGCTCGAGGCCATCAAACAATGTGATTCCGCCGGAAGTGCCACTCCATGACCGCCCTGTCCGCCCTGATTCGCCGGGACATCCGGATCGCGCTGCGCGTTGGCGGCGGGGCGCTGATCGGGGTGCTGTTCTTCCTGACCGTCGTGGTCCTGATGCCGTTCGCGGTGGGGCCGGATCTGGCGCTGCTGTCGCGGCTGGGGCCGGCGATCCTGTGGCTCGGCGCGCTGCTGGCGAGCCTGCTCACCCTCGACCGGCTGTTCATGGCCGATCATGAGGACGGCTCGCTCGACCTGATCACGATGAGCCGGACACCGCTGGAACTCGCCTGCGCCGCCAAGGCGCTGGCGCATTGGCTGGCCGCCGGCCTGCCGCTGATTGTCGCAACCCCCGTGCTCGGCCTCTTGCTCAACCTCGACATGGTCGCAACTGGCGCAGTGGCGCTGACGCTGCTGGCGGGCACGCCGGCCCTGACCTTCACCGGCATGATCGGCGCGGCATTGGCGGTGACGCTGCATCGCGGCGGGCTGCTGATGGCCGTTCTCGTGCTGCCGCTGTCGATTCCCGTGCTGATCTTCGGCGTTGCGGCCTCGCAGGCCGTGATCGTCGGTCCCATGACGTTCGGGGCGCCGTTCTCGATCCTCTGTGCGCTGTCCCTGGTCAGCCTCGTCGTCGGCCCGTTCGCGGCGGCGGCGAGCCTGCGCCATGGTCTCGATTGAGATGGGCTCGACCGACCTTGACTCCGATCAATTTTCGCTGCGGCCTTTCGTGCTGATTGCCTGAGCGGCCCCCGGTGATTATCAGGATACCATGACGCTGATCGACCTCGCCAATCCGACACGGTTCCTCGCCCTGACGGCGCGGGTGTTGCCGTGGCTCGCGGCCGCGACCGTCATCCTGCTCGCTATCGGCCTCTATCAATCCGCGCTCGCGCCCGACGACTACCAGCAGGGCGCGACCGTGAAGATCATGTTCATCCACGTGCCCAATGCATGGCTGTCGATGTTCGTCTGGGGCGTGATGAGCATCGCATCATTGGGCACGCTGGTGTGGCGGCATCCGCTCGCCGATGTCGCCGCGAAAGCGGCAGCTCCGATCGGCGCCAGCTTCACCTTCCTCGCGCTGCTCACGGGCTCGCTGTGGGGCCGGCCGATGTGGGGCACCTATTGGGAATGGGATGCGCGGCTGACCTCGGTGCTGATCCTGTTCCTGATGTATCTCGGCCTGATGGCGCTGTGGCGCGCGGTCGACGATCCCTCGCGCGCGGCACGCGCCGCGGCGGTGCTCACCCTGGTTGGTGCCATCAACCTGCCCATCATCAAGTTCTCGGTCGACTGGTGGAACACGCTGCACCAGCCGGCCTCGGTGATGCGGATGGGCGGCTCGGCCCTCGACAAGTCGTTCCTGATTCCGCTGCTGGTGATGGCGATCGCGTTCACGCTGCTGTTCGTCACGCTGCACCTGGCTGCGATGCGCAATGAGATTTTGCGCCGCCGCGTCCGCTCGCTGCAGATGATGCAGGCCAGCCGCATCGCGTTCTCGAGCGAAAGCGGTTCGCGTGGTGAAGGCGCTTCAAACGAAGTCGGGGCCGCTTGATCATGTCGCTCGGTCCCTACGCCTCCTTCATCGTGACGTCCTATGCCGCGGCGGCCGCCGTGGTCGCGATCCTGATCGGCTGGATCGTGCTCGATTATCGCAGCCAGACGCAGCGCCTGCGCGAACTGGAGGAGCGCGGCATCACCCGCCGTTCAGGCCGCAGCGCCACGGAGCTGCGATGAGCAATCAATCGACCTCCGCCCCGCCGCAGCGCCGCACCTTCCTGATGGTGCTGCCGCTGATCGCCTTCATCGGACTTGCGCTGCTGTTCTGGTTCCGGCTCGGCAGCGGCGATCCTTCGCGGATTCCCTCGGCGCTGATCGGTCGGCCGGCGCCGCAGACGGCGCTGCCGCCGCTGGAGGGATTGCAGGACAACGGCACCCAGGTGCCGGGGCTCGATCCCGCCGCGTTCAAGGGCAAGGTTAGCCTGGTCAACGTCTGGGCGTCCTGGTGCGTGCCGTGCCATGACGAGGCCCCGCTCCTGACCGAACTCGCCAAGGACAAGCGCTTCCAATTGGTCGGCATCAATTACAAGGACTCCTCCGACAATGCGCGCCGCTTCCTCGGCCGCTACGGCAACCCGTTCGGCCGCGTCGGCGTGGACGCGAACGGCCGCGCTTCGATCGAATGGGGCGTTTATGGCGTGCCGGAGACCTTCGTCGTCGGGCGCGAGGGCACCATCGTCTACAAGCTGGTGGGGCCGGTCACGCCGGACAATCTGCGGACGGTGCTGATGCCGCAGATGGAGAAGGCGCTGAAGGCGGGGTCGTAAGGCATCTCGTGCCCCGGACGCGGCGCAGCGCCCCCGGCGATGCGCTGCAGAGCCGGGGCCCATATCACCACGACGGCGCTGTTGGAGAGAGCACTGGGTCCCGGCTCGCGCTTCGCGCGTCCGGGACACGAGATCGACTACCCCTTGCTCACATCCCCCGCCTCCGCCTCGCTGGTCTCCAGCGATACCGGCGCGAGGTGGTAGCGCTTGGTCAGCGGCATCTGGGCGATGGCGAAGATCATCGTGATGGGCGTCACGCCGAACACCTTGAAGTTCACCCAGAAGTCGGTGCTCTGGGTGCGCCAGACGATCTCGTTCAGCACGGCCATGCCGGCGAAGAACAACGCCCAGCGCAGCGTGAGGATGCGCCAGCCCTGCGGGGTCAGGTTGAATACCTGGTCGAACATCACGGCAATGAAGGAGCGGCCGAACAACAGGCCGCCGCCGAGGATCGCGGCGAACAGGCCGTAGATGATGGTCGGCTTGACCTTGATGAAGGTCTCGTCGTGCAGCACCAGCGTCAGCGTGCCGAACACCAATACGATCACGCCCGTCACGATCGCCATGATCGGGATGTGGCGCGTCACCACATAGGAGGCGACCATCGCCACCACGATCGCGACCATGAATGCGCCGGTCGCGGCGAACAGATTGAACTTCGCATTGACGAAGAAGAACACGAGCAGCGGACCGAGCTCGGTCGCGAGCTTGAACAGCGGATGCGGCTGGGTCTTGTCCATTACCTGACCTTTGTTGCTGTCATGCCCCGCGCAGGCGGGGCATCCAGTACGCCGTGCCGCCGGTTGTAGACCACAGGCGGCGCGGAATACTGGATCCCCCGCCTTCGCGGGGGATGACGAAAGAAACCTACGACTCGATTCCGGCGATGGCGCGGGCGAAGTCACGCGCGGTGAACGGCGCGAGATCGTCGACGCCTTCGCCGACGCCGATGAAATGCACCGGCAGTTTGAATTTCTCCGCGAGCGCCACCAGGATGCCGCCGCGCGCCGTGCCGTCGAGCTTGGTCATCACGAGGCCGGTGACGCCGGCGGTGCGATGGAAGGCCTCGACCTGCGACAGCGCGTTCTGGCCGACGGTGGCGTCCAGCACCAGCAGCACCGCATGCGGCGCGGTTGCGTCCACCTTGCGGATGACGCGCACGACCTTTTCGAGCTCGTTCATCAGCTCGGCCTTGTTCTGCAGGCGGCCGGCCGTGTCGATCAGGAGCACGTCGATGTTCTGCTCCTTCGCCGCCGTCAGCGCGTTGAAGGCGAGGCTGGCCGAATCAGACCCCTGCGCACCTGATATGACGGGCGTCTTCGTCCGCTCGCCCCAGACCTTGAGCTGCTCGATCGCCGCTGCGCGAAACGTGTCGCCGGCGGCCAGCATCACCTTGCGGCCCTCGGACGCGAATTTCTGCGAGAGCTTTCCGATCGTGGTGGTCTTGCCGGAGCCGTTGACGCCGACGACGAGAATGACGAACGGCTTCTTGCCCGCATCGATCTCGAGCGGCTTTGCGACCGGCGCCAGCACCTTCTCGACCTCGGTCGCGACGACGTCCTTGACCTCGTCGGCCGAGATCGCCTTGTCATACCGCCCCGTGCCGACCGCGTCCGCGATCCGGACCGCGACCTGGGTGCCGAGGTCGGCGCGCAAGAGCACGTCCTCGATGTCGTCGAGCATGGCGCGGTCGAGCTTGCGCTTGGTGACGAGGTCGGCGACCGCGGTCCCCAGCGAGGACGACGTGCGCTTCAGCCCGTTGGACAGGCGGCGCCACCAGCTCAGCTTGGGGGTCTCGGAAGTGGTATCGTTCATGGAGGCGTGTTAGCCGTTCCCGCTTCCAAACGAAAGTCTTGCAATTGCTCGATGTTCCCGAATTGACCGCTGACGAGATCTTGAGCCGCGTGCTCCATCGCGACGGGCTGATGCTGGTCATCGATAAGCCGGCCGGCCTGCCGGTGCATCGCGGCCCCAAGGGTGGGCCGAACCTCGAGGATTCCTTCGACGCGCTCCGCTTCGGCCTGCCACGGCCGCCGGTGCTGGCTCACCGGCTCGACAAGGACACCTCCGGCTGCCTCGTGCTCGGCCGCCATCGCAAGGCCACCGCATCGCTCGGCCTGCTGTTCAAGCACGGCAAGATCGGCAAAACCTACTGGACCGTGGTCGAGGGCGGCCCCGCTGAAGACGAAGGCACCATCGACATGCCGCTCGGCCGGCTCAACGCCGAGCGCGGCTGGTGGCAGAAGCCCGACCCGGAGGGGCAGAAGGCCATCACCAACTGGAAGGTGATGGGCCGGGGCGAGGGCCTGACCTGGCTCGCCATGGAACCCGTCACCGGCCGGACCCACCAATTGCGGGTGCATTCGGCCGCGACCGGCTGGCCGATCTTCGGCGATAACATTTACGGCAACGGCCCGCGCTTCGGCGAGCCAAAGCTGCACCTGCATTCCCGCGAGATCGTGGTGCCGATCTCCCGGAACAAGGAGCCGATCCGCGTCGTGGCGCCGGCCCCGCCGCACATGCACGAGAAGCTCAGAGCCTGCGGGTGGAATGGGGAGTAGGCGCTGTTCACCTCTCCCGCTTGCGGGAGAGGTCGCGCCCACCGGGTCGCGCCGAAGGCGCGCCCGATGACAGGCTCCGGCGCGGGTGAGGGCTCTCTCCTCTGGGGGATCGTCCCGTTGTGGAGACACCCTCTCCCCAGCCCTCCCCCGCAGGCGGGGGAGGGAGCGCACCGCATTCGCAGCGGCATCTCGCTGCAACGACCGCGTCCCGGCCATGGTTTACCAAACCTTCAGCGCTCCTCTCTAATGATAGCGGTTGCTTAGAAAAAGCTTCCGTTAACCGCTCAGGACGAGCCGCGCGTGATGACCAAGGCCGGGCTATCGATCATCGACGAGGTCGAATCCGCACTTCGGATCGGCTCGCCGGAAAAGGGCCTGGAGACGGCGCGGCGCGTCACCGAGCTGTTCCTCGCCTCCGCCGGCAATTTCGACGACGAGCAGATCGCGCTGTTCGACGACGTGCTCGAGCGCCTGATCGGCACCATCGAGCTGCGCGCCATCGCCGATGTGGCCGCGCGCGTGGCGCTGGCCGAGATCAGCGCGCAGCTGGCGCCGGTCGCACAGGCGCCGCCGTCGGTGATCCGCCGCCTTGCCAACAGTGACGAGATCCGCATCGCCGGCCCCGTGCTGCAGGAATCCGCGCGCCTCGACGACGGCGAGCTGGTGAAGATCGCATCAGCCAAGGGCGAACCGCATCTGCTCGCGGTCGCCGGCCGCTGGTGGCTGAAGGAGATCGTCACCGACGCGCTGCTGGCGCGCCGCTATCCCAGCGTCAGCCGGCGGCTGGCCGCCAATCCCGGTGCGCGTGTCTCCGGAAAAGGATTTGCCATCATCATCGGCCAGGCCGAAAGCGATCCGGAGCTCGCGGTCAGCGTCGGCGTCCGCGTCGACCTCCCATCGGAGCTGCGCCGCCAATTGTTGCGCGCGGCGACGGACACCGTGCGCACCCGCCTCCTATCGCGCGCTCCGCCGCATCTGTTCGAGGAGATCCAGAGCGCGATCGCCGCCGTCACCATCGGCGTCGAGCGCGAGATGTCCGGCGTCCGTGATTTCGAAGGTGCCAAGCGCGCCATCGCGGGTCTCAAGGCGACCGGCCAGCTTGACGAGGCGGCGTTGCTCGGCTTCGCCAGACAACGGCGCTATGAGGAGACGGTGGCGACCCTTGCGGCGCTATCCGGGTCGACGGTCGAGGTGGTTCGCCCCCTGATGCAGAGCGTGCGCGAGGACGGCCTGCTGGTGCCATGCAAGGCCGCGCAGCTCAGCTGGGAGACGACGGGCGCCGTGCTCGAAAGCCGATTCGCGACGGGCGCGATGAAGCCGGCCGATCTCGCCAGGGCGCAGAATCATTTTGCGGGAATGACGACGGAGGACGCGCGGCGCACGCTGCGGTTCTGGCAGGTGCGGGCGTCGTAGGAACGCGCGTTCCAGTCACGGCGTATCCACACCCTCGGTGTCGTCCCTGCGCACGCAGGGACCCATAGCCACAGGGAGAAGTTTGGCGACGGCTGTCAGCTGCCCTGCTTCGCTGGGACGAGCACCGTATGGAACCGATAAATCACGCGGTATAGGTCCGTGCGTACGCAGGGACGACGTTGAAGATAGAACGCGGCGCAACTTACCGCAGCCTGACTATGTGGTGAGCCGCTCGCCATCGCTGCCCGCAATCACTCGTGGCACCACGCTGCCCACCCGCTCGCCCGCAACAGCCACCGGCAGATAATGCTCCGTGCGGCCCTGCCCCTCGCTCTCGATCAGCACATCGCGCGTTGCGCCGACCTCGGCTTGCAGCCGCTTCCGCAATGCGGCTTCACCGGCCGCACGCAACCGCCTCGCACGTTCCTTGATCGCTGCGCCCGCAACCTGCGGCATCCGCGCGGCCGGCGTGCCGGGCCGCGGCGAATAGGGAAAGACGTGGAGAAACGTCAGGCCGCATTCCTCGACGAGGTCGAGCGAGCGCGAGAACATCTCCTCCGTCTCGGTCGGAAAGCCCGCGATGATGTCGGCGCCGAAGGCGATGTCCGGGCGTAGACGGCGAACCTGGTCGCAGAACGCGATCGCATCCTGCCGCGAATGCCGCCGTTTCATGCGCTTCAGGATCATGTCGTCGCCCGATTGCAGCGACAGGTGCAGGTGCGGCATGAGCCGCGAATCGTCGGCGATGGCATCGAGCAGATCGCTGTCGGCCTCGATCGAATCGATCGAGGAGATGCGCAGGCGCTTCAGCTCCGGCACATGCCGCAAGATCTGCCTGGTCAGCATGCCGAGCTTCGGCGCTCCCGATAGATCGGTGCCGTAGCTGGTGAGGTCGACGCCGGTCAGCACGATCTCGGCATGACCACGCTCGACCAGTGTCCGGACCTGCTCCACCACGGCACCCATCGGCACCGAGCGCGAATTGCCGCGGCCGAACGGGATGATGCAGAAGGTGCAGCGATGGTCGCAGCCGTTCTGCACCTGGACGAACACGCGCGGCAGGCCGCTCGCATAGCCGTCGACGAGGTGCGGCGCCATCTCCCTGATAGCCATGATGTCGCCGACGGCGATCTTCCCGCCGGCGCCGACGGCGAACGCCGCCTGCGTCGCGCGCCACGCTTCGCCGCGCAGCTTGTCGTCATTGCCGACGACACGGTCGACCTCGGCCATGTCGGCGAACATCGCAGCTTGCGTCTGCGCGGCGCAGCCGGTGACGACGATGCGCGCACCGGGCCGCTCGCGCTTCAATTTGCGGATCGACTGGCGCGCCTGCGCCACTGCCTCGTTGGTGACGGCGCAGCTGTTGATGACGATGGTGTCGGAAAGGCCTGCGCCCTCCGCCTTGCTGCGGATCACCTCGGCCTCGAAGGCATTGAGGCGGCAGCCGAAGGTGACGACCTCGACGCCCATCACGTGACAGGCGCGAACAGCGCCGGATCAAAACGGCCCTCATATTCGAAGGTCGCCGTGCCCGTCATCAGCACGTGGTCGTCGCGCTCGCGCCATTCGATGCCGAGCCTGCCGCCGGGCAGCGTGATCTCGACCTTGCGCTCGGCGCGCTTCAGCCGCGCCGCGGCAACGGCCGTGGCACAGGCCGCCGACCCGCACGCCCTGGTCAGGCCGGCACCGCGTTCCCAGGTGCGGATCGTGATGTGCTTGTCATCGACGATATGGGCGAGCGTGATGTTGGCGCGCTCGGGGAAGATCGGATGGTTTTCCAGCAATGGGCCGAAGCGGCCGAGGTCATAGGCGTCGACGTCCTCGACCCAGAACACCGCATGCGGATTGCCCATGCTCACCACCGAGGGCGAATGCAGGATCGGATTGTCGATCGGCCCGATCTGCAATTCGATGTAGCGGGTGTCGCGAAACTCTTCCGCCAGCGGGATGTCCTGCCAGCCGAATTTCGGTACGCCCATGTCCACGGTGTAGAGATCGGCCGCGGGGCCCTGCCAGGCATTGAGCAGGCCCGCGGCCGTTTCGAAGGTCGCAGTGGTCTGCCCGGTCTTCTCGAAGATGCGGCGCACCACGCAGCGCATGCCGTTGCCGCAGGCGCCGGCCTCCGAGCCGTCATTGTTGTAGATGCGGATGAAGGCCTCGGTGCCGTCCAGCCGCGGCTTCTGCAGCACCATGAGCTGGTCATAGGCGATGCCGCCTTGCGCAGACGCCACCGCCCGCGCATCGTCCGGCGTCACCCGGCCTGCGGAATCGCGCATGTCGACAACGACGATCTCGTTGCCGATGCCGTTCATCTTGGCAAATGCGTGGTTGGCCAGCGCGCTCATGAAAATTCCCGAATTTCGCCCGCCTTATATGGCGATCCTTGGCCCTCTTGGCCAGTGATTTGCGGCCGCGAGCCAGGACATGGGCCATGACGCATCGGCCATGACGCATCTGTCATGGGACGAATTCGGCGCTCGCGTGTTAGAACGGCGCGGTTCGCGCGAGCCGGGACGCGCGGCCAGGTTGAGGCCTTGGTGGGTAAGGCCTTGATGAATTTGGGCCTTGGTAAATCCAGGCCTTGGGGAGAATAGAATGACCAGTTTTCGTCGTCTCGCTCTGGCCGCGCTGATCCCGGCGGCCATGTCGATTGGCCTGTCCGGGGCTCCGGCACAGACGCCCAGCCCGGCACCGGCCGCGTCGGCAAGCCCCTCGCCTGCGCCCTCGGCGGCACCCGCCCCCGCGGCAAGCGCTTCGCCAGCTCCTGCGGCAAGCCCGTCGCCGGCGGCCAGCGCTTCACCGTCCCCCGCCCCGACGGCCCCGCCCCCGGCGGCCGCCGCGACGCCCGCCCCGGTGCAGACCGCCGATCCCTTCGGCCTCGAGACCACGCTCGAGCCCAGGAAGGTCGTGATGGTCAAGGGCACTGCCAATTGGGACTCGGCCTTCGACACGCTGATCGACGCCTTCAAGGCCCTCAACACGCTGCTGGACAAGCAGGGCATCAAGCAAGCCGGCAATGCGATGATCGTCTACACCTCGACCGACGACACCGGCTTCACCTTCCTTGCCGAGATCCCGGTCGACCAGGATCCGAAGAACTTGTCCAAGGACATGAGCATCGGCAAATCGCCGGAGGGCAAAGCCCTGAAATTCGTCCATCGCGGCTCCTACGACAACATGGACAACACCTATGAGGCGATCACCAATCACCTCGACGACAAGAAGCTGGAAGCCAAGGACACCTTCATCGAGGAGTACCTCACCGATCCCCTGAAGACGGCCGAGGACAAGCTCGTGATCAATGTTTTCGTGCCGCTGAAGTGAGACCGATGAAAAAGCCTGCCCTGCTCGCCGCCGTATTCGCCACCGCACTGCTGGCGGCGCCCGCACGCGCCGATGATTTCCCGTCCGCCATTTCGGTGAGCGGCGAAGCCACGATTTCCGCAGCCCCCGATCTCGCGCAGATCGATGCCGGCGTCGCCAACGATGCCAAGACGGCGAAGGAAGCTGCTGACGCCAACAACGCCGCGATGGGCAAGGTGCTGCTGGCGCTGAAGGGCGCTGGGATCGCCGAGAAGGACTACCAGACATCGCGCTTGTCGCTGCAGCCGCAATACGGCCAGAACAAATCCACCGGCGCCTCGCCCGTGGTCGGCTTCCGCGCGAGCAACCGCGTCACCGTGAAGATTCGCGACGTGACCAAGGTCGCCAGCGTCATCGACACGCTGGTCAGCGCCGGCGCCAACGATATCGGCAATATCTCGTTCGAGGTGACGCAGGCGTCAAAGCTGCTCGACGATGCACGCGATCAGGCGATCGCCGATGCACGACGCAAGGCGGAGGTCTATGCCAAGGCCGCCGGCGTCACGCTGGGCGCGCCGCTCAGCATCACCGAGGGCGGCGGCCCGGTGCCGCTGTTCAAGGGCCGCATGGCAGCGCCAATGGCTGCAGCACCGCAGGCGGCGGTGGCACCCGGCGAGGAAACGCTATCGGTGACGGTGAATGTGAGCTGGGCGATCAAGCCGGGACAGTGAGGGCGGGCGTGTCAGAGCACGCTGGTGGCCGCAACTTCAGCCGTCGTCCCGGACAAGCGCGCCTCAAGCGCGCGCTGATCCGGGACCCATAACCACAGGAAGTGGTTGTCGCGCGAAGTCAGCAACTCCGAGTCTTCGCCAAACATCTCCCTGTGGTTATGGGTCCCGGATCAGCGCTCCGCTTCGCTGCGCTCGTCCGGGACGACGAGCTGTATGTGTGGTGACAGCGGAGTAGATCGCGCGCCGCTAAATCTCCACGACCTGCCCGGGCTTCATCGCCACGAACCGCTCCTGCGGAATCTTTGCGGCATCGAGCGCTTCGACCAAGGCTTTCGCCGGCGCGTCGATCGCTTCATCCGTCAGCTGGAACGTGCCGTGATGGTGCCCGAGCGCTTGCTCGGCACCGCAGTCGAGCAACGCCTTCACCGCATCTTCCGGGTTCATGTGCTGGTCGCGCATGAACCAGCGCGGCTCGTAGGCGCCGATCGGGAGGATCGCGAGGCGCAGTGGCCCGTGCTTGTCGGCGACGCGGCGGAAGTGCCGGCCGTCGCCATAGCCGGAATCGCAGACGACGTAGATCCGGCCTGCCGGCGTCTCCAGCACGAAGCTCGCCCACAGCGCCTTGTTGCGATCGAACATGCCGCGCGCCGTCCAGTGCCGCGTCGGCACCAGATGCACGGCGATGCCGCCGCCGAGCTCGACGCGGTCGTGCCAGTCGAAGGCCTCTACCTTGATCGTGGAATCCCGGCTGCGCATCGTGACGTCATTGCCGAGCGGGGTGACGATACGCGGGGCGAAATTCTTGGTGAGCCGCGACAGCGTCGCGATATCCAGATGATCGTAATGCCCGTGCGAGACCAGCACGACATCGATCTTCGGCAGCTTCTCGAAGGCGATGCCGGGATCGTTGTGCCGCTTCGGCCCGGCCCAGGCGACCGGGGAGACCCGCATCGACCAGACCGGATCGACCAGGATGTTGAGGCCGCCGGTCTGGATCAGCCAGCTGGCGTGGCCGACGAAGGAGAGCCGCACTTTGTCGCCGTCGATGCGCTCCGGCGGGATGTCGGCATGCGGGCTCGGCGCCCACTCCGGCCATTTCGCGCGCTGCCGTCCGCCGCCGAATTGCCAGCGCAGCACCTCGCGAAGCGATTTCGGCGGCGCCCCGTCCGGATCGAAGAAGTGCAGGCCGTTGAAATGGTCGGAGGCGGGGCCGTCATAGGTTTTCATGCGGAGGATCCAGCGCGAGGACGCCGACCAGGGCACCGGCCCCGGCGAGCGGCCCCAAAGTCGGGTGACCGGCAGGCTCGTAGTGATAGTCGGGCGGTAAGACATCACCGGCTATATGGGCGGGCCTGGCAGAAAAGGAACCCATGGCCAAAAATGTCACATTTTCAGTACCTTGCCTTATCAAGGTCGCCCCGGCACCCTAACTTTCCTTGACTTTTGGGCGGGAGCGGCGTTTAACCCCGCCACTTTCTCGGAAAGGCTTTCTTTTCGACCCGCCGACCGGCCCTGAGGCCGGAGGTCAACGCCCGACAGCGCTGTGCGCCCTCGGGCGCAAAGGTGTTTGGTTTTCTGCTCCCTCGCCCCGCCCTTGCGGGGAGAGGGTCGGGGTGAGGGGCTCTCTCCGCGCATGGTGCGCGTAGATGGACCCGTACCCCCTCACCCGCCGCCAAGAGGGCGGCGACCTCTCCCCGCAGGCAGGGAGAGGTAAAAGAGGACAACGGCATTGTTCGACAATCTGTCGGAACGGCTTGGCGGCATTCTCGATCGTCTGACGGGGCGCGGCGCGCTGACCGAAAAGGACGTCGACGCCGCGATGCGCGAGGTGCGGCGCGCGCTGCTGGAGGCCGACGTCGCACTCGAGGTGGTGCGCAGCTTCACCGAGCGCGTCCGCGAGCAGGCGATCGGCGCCACCGTCGTCAAGTCGGTCACACCCGGCCAGATGGTGGTCAAGATCGTCCATGACGAGCTGATCAACACGCTCGGCGCCGAAGGCCAGACCATCGACGTCAATTCCGTGCCGCCGGTGCCGATCATGATGGTCGGCCTGCAAGGTTCCGGCAAGACCACCACCACCGCAAAGCTCGCCCGCCGCCTGGTCCAGCGCGACAAGCGCAAGGTGCTGATGGCCTCGCTCGACGTCTACCGCCCGGCGGCGATGGAGCAGCTCGCCGTGCTCGGCCGCGACCTCGACATTCCGACCCTGCCGATCGTCGCCGGCCAGCAGCCGCCGCAGATCGCGAAGCGCGCGCTGGAGGCCGGCAAGCTCGGCGGCTACGACGTCGTGCTGCTCGACACTGCCGGCCGCACCACGCTCGACGAAGACATGATGGCGGAGGCGGCCGCGATCAAAGCCGCGGCCAACCCGCATGAAGTGCTGCTCGTCGCCGACAGTCTCACCGGCCAGGACGCCGTGAACCTCGCCCGCTCGTTCGATCAGCGCGTCGGCCTCACCGGCATCGTGCTGACCCGCGTCGACGGCGACGGCCGCGGCGGCGCCGCGCTGTCGATGCGCGCTGTCACCGGCAAGCCGATCAAGCTGCTCGGCACCGGCGAAAAGACCGACGCGCTGGAGGATTTCCATCCCGATCGTATCGCCGGCCGCATCCTCGGCATGGGCGACGTGGTGTCGCTGGTCGAGCGCGCCGCCGCCAACATCGACGCCGAAAAGGCCGCACGCACCGCCGAGCGCATGCGCAAGGGTCAGTTCGACCTCAACGACATGCGCGAGCAGCTGCTGCAGATGGCGAACATGGGCGGCATCAGCGGCCTGATGGGCATGATGCCCGGCATCTCCAAGATGAAGAACCAGATCGCGGCGGCCGGCATCGACGACAAGATCCTGAAGCGCCAGGTGGCGATCATCGATTCCATGACGCGCGACGAGCGCCGGCATCCGGACGTGTTGAAAGCCAGCCGCAAGAAGCGCATCGCCGCCGGCAGCGGCCAGAACGTCGAGCAAGTGAACAAGCTGCTCAAGATGCACCGGAACATGGCCGACGTGATGAAGGCCATGGGCTCGGGCAAGCGCGGCCCGCTCGCCGGCATCGCGCAGGCTATGGGCTTCGGCGGCGGCATGAAGATGCCCTCGCCTGAAGAGATGAAGGCTCTTCAGGAGAAGATGCAGAGCGGCGGCGGACAAGGCCTGCCCAATCTGCCGAAGGATCTGCCGCCCGGTCTTCGCTCAGGCCTACCGAATGTGCCGGGGCTTACCGGCCTCAGCGGCAAGCCGACCCTTCCGGGGCTCGGCGGTTTTCCCGGCAAGAAAAAATGAGGAATTCGTCGCGGGGGACCGCACCGGTCCCGCGCAACGCGAGAATACCGATCAACCGAACAAAACGTACTTTGAAGGAGAACTGAATGTCCGTCGTTATCCGCCTCGCCCGCGCAGGCACCAAGAAGCGTCCCGTCTATCACGTCGTCGTTGCCGACTCGCGCTTTCCGCGCGACGGCCGCTTCATCGAGCGTCTGGGCTATTTCAATCCGCTGCTGCCGAAGGACAACGAGGCGCGCCTCAAGCTCGACCTGGAGAAGGTGAAGGCCTGGGTCGCCAAGGGCGCGCAGCCGTCGGACCGCGTGGCGCGTTTCCTCGACGCTGCCGGCGTCAAGAAGCGCGAAGCGCGCAACAACCCGGAGAAGGCCGTGCCGCGCAAGGAGCGCAAGGCGCAGGCCGAAGCTGCCGCCAAGAGCTAAGGCCAGATCATGTCGGCGCTGGTCTGCGTCGCGCGGATCGGCGCCGCGCATGGTGTGCGCGGTGCGGTCAAGCTGTGGACCTTCACCGAGGATCCCTTCGCCGTCAGGCGCTACGGTCCGCTGCTGTCCAAGGACGGCAAGCGCCAGTTCGAGGTCGCTACGGCGCGCGAGGCAAAAGATCATCTGGTCGCGACGTTCAAGGGCGTCACGACCCGTGATGACGCCGAGCGCCTCAACGGCATCGAGCTCTACGTCGCGCGCGACAAGCTGCCCGCGACGGACGAGGACGAATATTACCACACCGACCTGATCGGCCTCGCCGCCGTCGCCACCGATGGCGAGCCGCTCGGCCGCGTGCTCGCGATCCACAATTTCGGCGCCGGCGACATCATCGAGATCGCACCGCCCAAGGGCCCGACACTGCTGCTGCCGTTCTCCAACGCGGTGGTACCGGAGGTCGACCTCGAGGGCGGCCGCGTCGTGATCGCGCTGCCACAGGAAATCGAGGGCGACGACAACGATGCCTCCGCGAGTCGTCCCCGCGAACGCGGGGACCCATAACCACCGACTACAATTTTGGCTAAGCTGATCGCTCCAGCCATCGCAAAACTGGCTGCAGTGGTTATGGGTCCCGGATCTGCGCGCGCTTCAGGCGCGCTTGTCCGGGACGACGAGAACTGAGATCCGATGACCCACCCCTCACCCTGGCGCGCGACCGTGCTGACGCTGTTTCCGGAGATGTTTCCGGGGCCGCTCGGCGTGAGCCTGGCCGGGCGTGCGCTGGCCGCCGGACTCTGGCAGCTCGAGGCGCGCGACATCCGCGCCTCCGCTACCGACCGCCACCGCAGCGTCGACGACACCCCGGCCGGCGGCGGCCCGGGCATGGTGCTGCGCGCGGATGTTCTGGCTGCCGCCATCGACGCGGCCGGGAGCCGCCCTGAGCGACCCCGCCTGCTCATGAGCCCGCGGGGTCGGCCACTGACTCAAGCCCGTGTCGTCGAACTCGCCAAGGGCCCCGGCCCCCTGATCGTCTGCGGGCGGTTCGAGGGGGTGGACCAGCGGGTGATCGACGGACGGAGCCTCGAGGAGATCTCGATCGGCGACTACGTCCTGTCTGGGGGTGAGATCGCGGCCCTGGCCCTGATCGACGCCTGTGTCCGGCTCCTGCCGGGCGTGATGGGCAAGGAGGCCTCGGGAACCGAAGAGAGCTTTTCGGACGGGCTGCTCGAATACCCCCAATACACCCGCCCGCAGCTGTTCGAGGGGGTCCCGATCCCGGAAATCCTGACGTCGGGCGACCATGCCAAGGTTGCAGGCTGGCGGCGGGCGCAATCGGAGGCTCTGACGGCGGACCGGCGGCCGGATTTGTGGGCGCAAGTGCCGACCCCCGTCCCGAATCGGGCCGGGCGCCAAAAAACGCCAAAAAGCACGACAGACGGGTGACAAACGCTCCGGCTTGCCTTATAGGAGCGGCCACATCCGCAATGGCTGGATAGACGAATTTCGCGCAGCCCCCGTTTGAAAAGGCTGGGCGCGCCGATGGAGATTTACCCATGAACCTGATCAAGCAGCTCGAGCAAGAGCAATTCGACAAGCTGTCCGCCGGCAAGGACATTCCGGAATTCGGCCCCGGCGACACCGTGATCGTCAACGTGAAGGTCGTCGAAGGCGACCGCACCCGCGTGCAGGCCTATGAAGGCGTCTGCATCGGCCGTTCCGGCGGTGGCCTCAACGAGAGCTTCACCGTCCGCAAGATCTCCTATGGCGAGGGTGTGGAGCGCGTGTTCCCGGTGATGTCGCCGATGATCGACTCGATCAAGGTGGTGCGCCGCGGCAAGGTGCGTCGCGCCAAGCTCTATTACCTCCGCAATCTCCGCGGCAAGTCGGCCCGCATCGTCGAGAAGCAGGACCGCCAGGCCGCCGTCGGCGAGTAAGCTTCGCCCCACCGGGCAAATTCCAAAGCGCGGGGCCCGGCTCCGCGCTTTTTTGTTTCAGAGCGACGCGCACGCTGTCCCTCACCCTGAGGAGCGCGAAACGCGCGTCTCGAAGGGCGAGGCCACCGGCCGGGCCTGCATCCTTCGAGACGCGCGCAAGGGCGCGCTCCTCAGGATGAAGGGGCATACACGGTGCGCGTGCCATGCACTTGAAACCTCTCGCGCTTCCAATTCGGCCTGCTATATATTCTTGGAATGTTTCCAGATCTGACCAGCTTCGCCCCCGTCCAGCGCATCGTCATCGACGATCGCTCGCGGCTGCCTGGCCGGTTCTTCGGACGCTTCGCGACCTCGGCAACGTCAGAGCTTACGCGCGCAGCCTGAAAGGCTGCGTGACGATTCGTTGCCCGCGCGGCCTGCCGCGCTCATCGCTGACACACATTCTTCGGAGCTCAAGCTCATGTCCAAGCCGACCACCCTGTACGACAAAATCTGGAACGACCACCTGGTGCACGAAGCCGACGACGGCACCTGCCTGCTCTACATCGACCGCCACCTGGTGCACGAGGTGACCTCGCCGCAGGCGTTCGAAGGCCTGCGCGCCACGGGACGCAAGGTGCACGCGCCCGAGAAGACGCTGGCCGTCGTCGATCACAACGTGCCGACCACCGATCGCACCAAGCCGAACCCCGACCCTGAGAGCATCGAGCAGATCAAGGCACTGGCCGAGAACGCCAAGGAATTCGGCGTCGAATATTACAACGAGTTCGACAGGCGCCAGGGCATCGTCCACGTCATCGGCCCCGAGCAGGGATTTACGCTGCCCGGCACCACCATCGTCTGCGGTGACAGCCACACCTCGACGCATGGCGCGTTCGGTGCGCTCGCGCACGGCATCGGCACGAGCGAGGTTGAGCACGTGCTGGCGACGCAGACGCTGATCCAGAAGAAGGCGAAGAACATGCGCGTCACCGTCGACGGCAAATTGCCTGACGGCGTGACCGGCAAGGACATCATCCTCGCCATCATCGGCGAGATCGGCACCGCCGGCGGCACCGGCTACGTGCTGGAATACGCGGGCGAAGCGATCCGTGCGCTCTCGATGGAAGGCCGCATGACGGTCTGCAACATGTCGATCGAAGGCGGCGCACGCGCCGGCCTGGTGGCGCCGGACCAGAAGGCGTTCGACTTCCTGCGCGGCCGGCCGAAGGCCCCGAAGGGCGCGGACTGGGATGCGGCGATGCGCTATTGGGAGACACTGCGTTCCGACGAGGGCGCGCATCTCGACCACGAACTGCGTCTCGATGCCGCCAAGCTGCCGCCGATCGTGACCTGGGGCACCTCGCCTGAAGACGTCATCTCCGTGACCGGCATCGTGCCCGACCCTGATAAGATCGCGGACGAGGCCAAGCGCATCTCCAAGCACCGCGCGCTCAAGTACATGGGCCTGACGGCGGGCACCAAGATCACCGACATCAAGCTCGACCGCGTCTTCATCGGCTCCTGCACCAACGGCCGCATCGAGGACCTGCGCGCGGCGGCGAAGATTGCCGAAGGCAAGACTGTGTCAGCGAACGTCAACGCCATGGTCGTGCCGGGTTCCGGCATCGTGAAGGAGCAGGCGGAAGCTGAGGGCCTGGACAAGATCTTCATCAAGGCCGGCTTCGAATGGCGCGAGCCGGGCTGCTCGATGTGCCTCGCCATGAATCCGGACAAGCTGAAGCCGGAAGAGCGCTGCGCCTCGACCTCGAACCGCAACTTCGAGGGCCGCCAGGGCTTCAAGGGCCGCACGCATCTGGTCTCGCCGGCGATGGCGGCGGCTGCGGCGATCGCCGGTCACTTCGTCGATGTCAGGGACTGGCGGTAAGCTGGTTCCTGCAATTGTAGCGATCGCGGCAAACCGCCGTTAATCCGCCTTGCCCACATTGTGTCCTCGCGACGATTCGCGAGGACACGCCTCATGACCAACAAGCCGGAATATGTCGATCTGATCAGTGAGGCGACGCGCCAGCACCGCCGGCGCGCAACGCCGCTGCGCATCGTCGCCAAGCCCGAGATCGAAGAGACCTCGAAGCTCAGCCGCTGGCCGCCGGCGATGTTCAGGCAGTGGAAGGTCGAGAATTTGATGCGGTGGAAGTCGGCGTCGTGGAAGCTGAAGGATTGGCTTTAACCAGCCTCTCCGTCATGCCCGGGCTCGTCCCGGGCATCCACGAACTCTCTGCGCAAGCCCCAAGAACGTGGATGGCCGGGACATAGGCAAGCGGAAGCGACGCCGTCCTTCGGACGGCTATGCCCGGCCATGACGAATGCAGAGCCAGCAATCCACTCACGTCACCAATAGCGGTACGGATACTGCCAGCGCGGCCAGTGGCAGACGCGGCGCGGGCCGTAATAGGTCCAGATGATCCGGCAGCGGCGCGGATAGTTGTAGTAGGGATAATACCCGCCAACGTAATAGGGCCGGCGGAAGTGTCGATAGCCGTAGTGCGGGCGATGATGGCCCCAGTGACGGTGGTAGCCGCCATATCCGCCATGCCGAAAGCCGCCATAGCGATAGCCGCCGCCGACATGACGGTGATGAAAGGCCGGCCCGGCGCGGAAGCCACCGATATGTCCGCCGCGGAAGCCGCCGACATGGCCGCCGCGGAAACCGCCACCATGGAAACCGCCGATATGTCGCCCGCCGCCATGGAATCCGCCTCCGCGGAAACCGCCGCCGTGAAAACCACGTCCACCGTGCCCGCCGCCGTGGCGAACCTGCGTGACGAGATCGTCGGCTGCGGCCTTCGTTGCGGGTGACGTCGCCGGATTGATCAAGGTGAGCGCTTCAGCGCGACGCGCGGTGCCGGCCGACAGCATCAGCGTCGCGGCGGCCGCAAGCCCGAGCAAGCGCATCGGGCTCGTCCCGAGGCCGAACATTCTCAGCATGGAATCCTCCCTGAATCTGGACAGCAGAGCTGCGGCGCGACGTCTCGGCCGCGCCATGGCTGTTCAATAACGGTCGCTCCCTCGGGTAAACTGAGGAGAGCGAGGTGAACGCGCCATGAATGAACGACGCTGGGTCCCGCGATGCGACGCAGTGCCGCGACGGGAGGGGTTTTGCGGATGACTGTCTACGCCATTGCACAATTGAAGATGACGGACCGCGCGGCCTATGACCGCTATCAGGCGCGATTCTTCGACGTGTTCAAGAAGTACAACGGACGGCTGCTCGCCGCCGACGAACATCCGCGCGTGCTCGAAGGCGCATGGCCGCATGACAAGCTTGTCATGATGTCGTTTCCCGACGAGGCCGCGTTCCTCGCCTTCTCGAACTCGCCCGAGTACGAGGACATCTCGCGTGATCGCAAAGCCGGCGCGCAGGCCACCGTGCTGCTGGTCAGGGGATTTGCGCCCGGCTAGAGCGGCGCCTCACCAGAAGGGCCCGTAGCTGAACACGAAAGGTGCGGGCACGCCGTAAGGATAAGGACGGTAGTAGACGGGCCGCGCGTAATAGCGTGGATCAGGGCGCGCAGCAGGCCGCACGATGTCACGGGTTCGCGCGTGTCGTCGTGCATCGAAAACCGCGATCCCCGCCGAGGCCTCCGGTATCGTCACCCTTTGCGCAGCGGAAGCCGCGCGAGGCAGGCCGGCGGCAAGCGCGACGGCAGCGGCCAATGCGATCCATCTCGCCATCACGACCCTCACGAGGCCACCGCGCTGTCCGCTGGCGCGGGCATTGAACTGGTCAGCCCCGGCGCCAGTAGCAGCTCACACGCGGCACGATCACGGTGCCGCTCGGCCGGTACTCCTGCACATAGGTGGCGTTGCACACCCGGACTGCGTCGGGACCCGGATTGTAGCGGGGATAGACACCGTCCGGGCTGTAATAGGGAGTGACGCGCAACCGCGCCGGGGGCCGCTTGCGTGGCGGAGGAACGTCGTCGGGCGGAGCCGCCTGGGCGAGGCGAATCCCGGGACTGGCGGTCTGGGCTTCCGCGCCGACGCAAACTAGCGAAAACAACCCCATGCACAGTAGAGTCAGCGCTGTTTTCGCTCGCATTTTTCCGCCCACCTGAAACGTCCCATCGACGGCCCCACGCTCCCCGTTTTGGCGGCGCCCGTCAACCTCGCCGCGCTTATAAAGCCAGATGCATCGCCGCGGAACCCGCGCCAGAGCCCGTCCCGATGGAATCGGAACGGGCTCCAGATTCTTACTTTGACGCGTTCTGTTCACGCGAACCGGTATCCACTTCGCTCGAAAACGCTTTAGAACGGACCCATGTGGACGGAATTGAAAGCGCCCTCGCTGGCCGAGATGGAAGCGATGGCTCACGAGGTGTTCGAGCGCCTGCCGGCGGAATTTCGCAAGCTCTGCGAAGGCGTGATCGTCCGCGTCGACGACTTCCCGACCGAGGAGGTCCTGGACGAGATGGAATGCGAGAGCGAGTTCGACCTGCTCGGCCTGTTCCAGGGCGTCGGCCTGCCCCAGCAGAGTTTTGGCGACGTGGCGCGGCTGCCCAACATGGTCTGGCTCTACCGCCGGCCGATCCTGGATTACTGGGCCGAGCACGACGAAAGCCTCGGCCATATCGTCCGCCACGTCCTGATCCACGAGATCGGCCACCATTTCGGTCTCTCCGACGACGATATGGCGGCGATCGAGGCGCGGGCGGAGTGAAGGGTGGTTGCCGCACTGAAGGTGCGTTCCCTCCCCCGCTTGCGGGGGAGGGTTGGGGAGAGGGTGTCGCCGCAACGGGACAATCCCCCAGAGGAGAGAACCCTCACCCGCGCCTTCGGCGCGACCTCTCCCGCAAGCGGGAGAGGTAAGGGCAGCCCTGCCCATTTCGGCCTAGGATTCCCGCCCCGATCGCGATAAATACCCGTTCCTCCAGACCCACCCGGGAAAGCGCAACCATGGACAAGTTCACCACGCTGGAAGGCGTCGCGGCGCCGCTGAAGATCATCAATGTCGACACCGACATGATCATTCCGAAGCAGTACCTCAAGACCATCAAGCGCACCGGCCTTGGCAAGGGGCTCTTCTCCGAGCAGCGCTACAAGGACGACGGCAGCGAGAACCCGGACTTCGTTCTCAACCAGCCCGCCTATCGCAACGCCAAGGTTCTGGTCGCCGGCGACAATTTCGGCTGCGGTTCGAGCCGCGAGCACGCGCCCTGGGCGCTGCTCGACTTCGGCATCCGCTGCGTGATCTCGACCTCGTTCGGCGACATCTTCTACAACAACTGCTTCAAGAACGGCATCCTGCCGATCCGCGTCAGCCAAGAAGACCTCGACAAGCTGTTCGACGATGCCGAGCGCGGCGCCAACGCGACGCTGACGATCGACCTGCCGAACCAGGAGATCCGCGGCCCCGACGGCGGCAAGGTCAAGTTCGAGATCGATCCGTTCCGCAAGCACTGCCTGATCAACGGCCTCGACGACATCGGTCTCACCATGGAGAAGAAGGCCTCGATCGACAGCTACGAGGAGAAGCTCAAGCGCGAACGCGCCTGGGCCTGACTTCATATTCTTTGAGCATGATCTTTCCGGAAAACCGCTGCACACTTTTCCTGATCATGCTCTAGTTCTCGTTCGAGCCCCGGTGCGCCATCCGCGCCGGGGCTTTTTCTTTGCTCCGGATATCCCGTATAGCTTTTCCTCATGCTGCCCGAGATCGTCACCTTCTGGCATGGCCCGATGGATGCGCTGCGCCGGACCTGCCTGCGCTCGCAGCTCGCTGCCGGCCACAAGATCACGGTCTACAGCTTCGACACCATTCCCGGCCTGCCCGCAGGAATCGCCAATGCGGATGCCGAGGCGATCCTGCCGCACGCGTTCTCCGAACGGCTGCGGCCGCCGCAGCCGGACGGCAGCTGGCGCGACTGGACCGCGCTGCAGTTCAGCGACTTCTTCCGCATGAAGCTGATGGCGAAGGGCCTCGGCCTCTGGCTCGATGCCGACGTGCTGCTCTTGAAGCCCATCGAGATCGATCCGGCAAAACCGTACTTCGCCTGGGAGCGGCCGCGCCAGCTCGGCAACTCCGTGATCTATCTTCCGCCCGGGCACGGCATCGTGCGCGCGTTCGAGGAGCTGATGGAGCAGGATGAGCTGACGCCGGACTGGCTGTCGCTGCGCCACCGCATCACCTTCATGATGCGCCGCCTGCGCGGCGGCTCGAACCGCCTTTCGGATATTCGCGTCGCGATCTACGGCCCTGCCGCGCTGACCGCGCTCGCGCGCCGCACCGGAGAGCTGCAGAACGCACTCCCGAAGCACTCGTTCTACGCCGTGCATGCCGAGCCGAAGCGTTTCTTCGACCCTTCGAGCTATCTCGGCCTCGTCACCAGCCCCGAGATCATCGGCCTGCACATCTCGCCCAAGGGCCGCGGCGGCGAAAAGCCGATTCCGGGCAGCCTGTATGCCTGGGCGGCGGAGCGGTTTGCGTAGCTCTCCCCGCGTGTCCCGGACGCGGCGCAGCGTGCAACGTTGCACCGCAGAGCCGGGACCCAGCTACCTGTGGGCCCCGGCTCTGCAGCGCACCGCTGAAGAAGCGCTGCGCTGCGTCCGGAGCACGAGAGCAATTTTCCTCGCTCGATTCTGTTTGATCCAGCGCAACGCGCGCCTGCAGCATTGTGCTTAATTCGCTCCAATTCCGACGCCCGAATGGAGCTTTCCATGAGCACCGCAAGCAAGCCTTATCCCATCGTTCAGGACCTCATCGAGTCCTTTGCGAACTGGCTGAAGCATCGCCGCGAGATGAACGAGATGCGGCAGCTCGATCGCGCCGATTTCGACCGGATCGCCAATGATCTCAGGATCGCGCCCGACGATCTCGAAGAGCTGGTCCGTCACGGCCGGCACGCCGCCGACGAACTCCCGAAGATGCTGGAGCAGCTCGGCATCAGTGCGGAGCGGCTCGGGCAGGCGCAGCCCCTGCTGCTGCGCGACATGGAGCGGACCTGCTCGCTCTGCGGTCACAAGGGTCAGTGCGACCGCGATCTCGCCGAGGGCACCGCCGCGGAGAACTATCACGGCTATTGTGCGAACGCCTCGACGCTGGAGTCGCTCGATCGCGCCGACCTCGCGCCGCGCTGAGTCGCGGGGGCTCGACCGACGAGTGAGATTTTCGGCCAGAACGGGGCCATCGGCCTGGCGCACGCCCCTGCGGGCGCAAACACCGGACGTTGTCACGGACTATGCGGGATAGGTATGCTGTCGCGTATACTGGCTCGAACGATACCGCATGACCAATTCCGCGAAGACCGGGACGAGGAAGCGACGGTGGCCTTTCGTGCTGGCCTTTGTTGTGCTCGTCTATCTAGCCCTCGCATATGTTCTGGTGCCCACCCTGTGGATTCACCACGAACACGAAGCGGGGCTCGCTTCGTTGCCGATGCTCACCAGGACATCGGACGATATCCCTGGTGACCCTCTGAACGTTGGACTTGTTGGCGAGGGCGCAGATGTCGTCCGCGCCATGAACGCGGCGGGATGGTCTGCGGCCGACGCCGTGACGCTGCGATCAAGCATCGAGATCGTCGGGAGCGTGGTACTGGATCGACCGTATCGCGACGCGCCGGTCAGCCCGCTCTACTATCTGGGAAAGAAGGAGCAATACGCGTTCGAGAAGCCTGCGGGGAAAAGTGCAGACCGGCGGAATCACGTTCGGTTCTGGAAGGCCCTCGAAAAGGGTGATGACGGTCGACCAGTCTGGCTCGGTTCGGCAACTTTCGACCGAGGCATCGGGCTGAGCCACGATACGGGACAGGTCACCCATCACATCGCGGCCAACATCGATGCCGAGCGGGATCTCCTGATGGCCGACCTGCGAGCGGCCCGCGTCGTCAGCAGTTTCTTTCAGATCTCCGGCATAGGCCCCACTCTGTTCGGCCGAAACGGTGGCGGCGACCCCTACTATACGGATGGCGAGATCCACGTCGCCGTCCTGGTGCCGGGAGCGGCGAGCGGACCTGCCGATCCGCCGACCATTCCACCGCCCTCATTCATCGCTCTCAAGGATGCCATATGGCACGGCATCGCTCGCCAAGCCGAACCGACGCCCTAGCCCTTGCTCATTCCTGCAGGCACTTCGGTAAAGCTCCGGCTTAATTCTACCAAGGCCGGCATCACTTGCCGGCCACGAAATAAAAATCCTGCCGTCCGGAGATCGAGCCGTAGCTGAACGGCTTTTGCCTGCGGCCGGTCGCTTCCATGACATCGTCGCGAACGAAATCGAACAGCCTGCGGACCTCGAGGCCCGGCGTCGGGAGGTTCTTGACGAAGGCGGTCGCGAACGGACTGTTGATCCCGTCACCGTCGAGTGCGGTCTCGCCGTCCTTGGCGGCATAGACCACCAGCGTTCCAGCTTCCGGCTCGACCGGGGCAAGGCCTCGCGACACCGAACGTGACGCCACCGTCATCGTGCGCTTCATCTGGGCGGCGAACGGATTGTCACGGCACGCATCGAGAATGACGAGGCGCAATTTTCTGGCGCGCTCGGCGGCATTGAGGACCTGATCGACCGGCACCGCTTCGAATCCGATTTCGCGGTCCGCGGCGATCCTCGCATCGGTCGGGATGAGATAATTGACGCCGCCGACCTCCATGCCGTGTCCGGCATAATACACGACCGCCCAATCCGCCGTTTCCGCACGTGCAGCAAACTCGCGCAAGGCATTCACCAGCGCATCCTTGCGCAGATCGGTCAGCAGCGTGACCGCTTCGAACCCGGTGAGCCTCAGCACATCGGCGACGAGGCTCGCATCGCGGACGGGGTTCGGCAGGGCGGCAACGTTTTCATAAGCCGAATTGCCGATGACGAGGGCGATTCGGCGATCACTATTCGCAACTCCGGGCGCCACGACGGACGGGGGGAGGCCGGCTTTCTCGACCAGGACCGTCGCTGGCCGCGGCGGCGGCAGGGCGGAGAGCCGCTCACGCGCCTTATCCAGAGCCCATCTTGTGGCGCTCTGGGTCAGTCCGAGCGTGGCGTTGAAATCGGCTCTTGCCTTGGCGAAATCGCTGCGCTTCTCGTAGGCCAGCCCGCGATTGACATAGGCGTTCGCATAGGTGGGGTCCACGCGTATCGTTTCAGTGTAGTCAGCGATGGCCCGTTCGGTGTCGCCTTTGTTGCCGTGGGCGTTGCCGCGATTGAAATACGCGTTCGCATTCGCCGGCTGCAGGCGCACTGCTTCGGTGTAGTCGGCAATGGCCCGATCGGTGTTGCCCTTGTTGCTGTAGGCGTTGCCTCGGTTGTAGTACGCGTTGGCATAGGCCGGATCGAGCCGGATCGTCGCCGTGTAGTCGGCGATGGCACGGTCCGTGTCGCCTTTGCTGCTGTAACCGTTGCCCCGGTTGTAGTAGGCATTCGCATGCGCCGGATCGAGCCGGATCGTCGCCGTGTAGTCGGCTATGGCGCGGTCCGTATCGCCTCTGGCGGCGTAAGCGTTGCCCCGGTTGTAGTACGCATTCGCGTCCTTGGGATCTCGCCGTATTTGCTCGGAGGCGGCGGCAATGGCGGGGTTCGCGTCGCCTTTGACGCGGTCAATAGCGGCTGCGGGTCCCGCGAGGGCAAGAATGACACAGCAATAGAATAATCTGCGAAGCATGCGAAAGCCCACTCGCCATATCGGGGACGGGAAGCAGTATTCAAACGACGCAAATTTATCGGAGCAATCAGCCGGACTGTGTGATCTAAGTTACAGGAATCCCGGCGCACCAGGCGAGCGGCCTATCGATACTGACGAGAAATCCGCGCCAGGCGGATATCCGGCGCCAGGAGCTCTCTTCAGCCCTTCCCCATCGCCGCGATCGCGTCCGCGATCTCGATGGTGCGGCGGGCCATGTCGGCGTGCAGGCGCTCCACCATGGCGCCGTCGAGGCGGATCGCGCCACGCGAGGCGTTCTCGGGCAGCTCGAACGCGGCGATGATCTTTCGGGCGCGCGCGACTTCCTCTTCGGGCGGCGTGAAGATCGCGTTGCAGGCGTCGATCTGCGAGGGGTGGATCAGCGTCTTGCCGTCGAAGCCGAGATCACGGGCTTGCGCGCATTCGGTGGCGAAACCGTCGGAATTGGCGATGTCGCTGTAGGGGCCGTCGAGGATCTCGAGACCGTGGGCGCGCGTCGCCAGGATGCAGTGGGTGATCATCGGAATCATCGCGGCGCGGCCCGGCAGCATCCTGATGCGGGTTTCGCGCGAGATATCGTTCGGGCCGAACACGAAGCCGGAGAGGCGCCGCGATGGATCGCGCCCGGCGGCGGCCAGTTCCTCGGCGTGCAGCACCGCGCGCGCGGTCTCGATCATGGCCCAGACTTTCGCGGTCGGCGCGGCGCCGAGCTCGGCGAGCTTGCGACCAATCGTATCGAGATCTTCGATGCTTGAAACTTTTGGAACCAGGATGCCGTCGGGCGATGCCTTGGCGGCCATCGCGACGTCATCGGCCCACCACGGCGTGTCGAGACCGTTGGTCCGGATCAAAATCTCGCGCTTGCCAAAACCCTTGGCCGCAATGGCGGCGGCGATGCCGTCACGCGCCGCCGCCTTGGCCTCGGGGGCGACCGAGTCTTCCAGATCGAGGATCAGGCCGTCGGCGGCGAGATTGCGCGCCTTTTCCAGCGCGCGGGGGTTGGAGCCGGGCATGAACAGATGGCTTCGGCGCGGGCGGGTCATGCAAGCGTTCCTTCCTCGTCTTTCGTCCGACATCAGCCGATAGCACTTGGCCTGCCCATTCGAAAGGCTTGTTCACCCCAGCGGTCTATGATTAGGCATAGGTATGATGACATTCCCGAAGCATTTGCTGGAAGGCTACAAGGCCTTCGCCACCCAGCGGCTGCCGACCGAGCAGACCCGCTATCGCGAGCTGTCGGTGAAAGGGCAGTCGCCGGAAGTGATGGTGATCGGTTGCTGCGACAGCCGCGTCTCGCCGGAGGTGATCTTCGACGTCGGCCCCGGCGAATTGTTCGTCGTCCGCAACATCGCCAACCTCGTGCCGGTGTATCAGCCCGACGGCGCCGCCCACGGCGTCTCGGCGGCGCTGGAATATGCCGTGACGGTGCTGAAGGTGAAGCACATCGTGGTGCTTGGCCACGCGCAATGCGGCGGCATCCGCGCCTTCGTCGACAAGATCGAGCCGCTCACGCCCGGCGACTTCATCGGCAAATGGATGCAGATGTTCATCAAGCCGGGCGAAGTGGTCGAGCAGCGCGAGCACGAGAGCATGGCGCAGTTCGTCGAGCGCATCGAGAAGGCCGCCGTGTTCCGCAGCCTGGAAAACCTGATGACCTTCCCGTTCGTGCGCAAGGCGGTGGAGAGCGGCCAGATGCAGACGCACGGCGCCTATTTCGGCGTCTCGGAGGGCTCGCTGTTCGTGCTGGACAAGGCGACGAAGGAATTCAAGAACGCGCGCAGCGCGGCTTGAGCGGTTTGGTATACTGCCGCATCAAACGAGATCGTCGTCCCGGACAAGCGCAGCTCTTGGCAACGCGTAGCGTTGTCCAGGGCGGAGCGCAGATCCGGGACCCATAACCCCAAGCTTACGTTGTCGTGCGAGCTGACAACCACGTTCTTCGCCAAACCACTTCCTGTGGCATGGGTCCCGGAGCTGCGCGTGCTTTTGGCGCGCTTGTCCGGGACGACGAGAGGAGTGTGACCGCCGAGCGGCGGCTTACGCCGCCTTCTTCTTCGCGCTGATCAGCTTGCGGTTGATCAGCACTTCGGCGATCTGGATCGCGTTGAGCGCTGCGCCCTTGCGCAGGTTATCGGACACGCACCAGAGCACGAGGCCGTTCTCCACCGTTGCGTCCTCGCGGATGCGGCTGATGTAAGTCGCGTCCTCGCCGGCCGCCTCGTAGGGCGTGGCGTAGCCGCCGGGCTCCTGCTTGTCGATGACGAGGCAGCCCGGCGCCTTGCGCAGAATCTCGCGCGCTTCGTCCGCGCTGATCGGGTTCTCGAACTCGATGTTGACGGCCTCGGAGTGGCCGACGAACACGGGCACGCGCACGCAGGTCGCGGAGAGCTTGATCTTGGGATCAAGAATCTTCTTGGTCTCCGCCATCATCTTCCACTCTTCCTTGGTGTAGCCGTCCTCCATGAAGACGTCGATGTGGGGGATGACGTTGAAGGCGATGCGCTTGGGGAATTTCTTCGCGACCAGCTCGTCATTGGTGTAGACGGCCTTGGTCTGCGAGAACAGCTCGTCCATCGCGTCCTTGCCGGCGCCCGACACCGATTGATAGGTCGAGACCACGACGCGCCTGATCGTCGCCTTGTCGTGCAGCGGCTTGAGCGCGACCACGAGCTGCGCGGTCGAGCAGTTCGGGTTGGCGATGATGTTCTTCTTCTTGAAGCCTTCGGTCGCGCCTGCGTTCACTTCCGGCACGATCAGCGGCACGTCCGGATCCATGCGCCAGGCCGAGGAATTGTCGATCACGACCGCGCCGGCGGCGCCGATCTTCGGCGACCATTCCTTCGACACCGCACCGCCCGCCGACATCAGGCAGATGTCGACGTCGGAGAAGTCGTAATGCTCCAGCGCTTTGACCTTCAGGGTACGATCGCCATAGGAGACCTCGACGCCGACGCTGCGGCGCGAGGCCAGGGCCACGACCTCGTCCGCGGGAAATTTGCGCTCATCCAGGATGTTGAGCATTTCCCGTCCGACATTGCCGGTCGCGCCGACCACTGCGACTTTGTAACCCATCGTTCACTCTCCGATGAAAAAGCCCGTTCCTGAAGCTGACGCTTAAACAGGAAGAGCAGCGCTTCTATGCGAGAACCGGCCTCAAGACAACGTTGGACCATGCCTTAGGGACGTGGATGCAGTCGCCCGAGGCCAGCATGGCCGTTAGCCCTACCCGGACCGCCATCCAGCTGGCGCTGCTCGCCTTCGCCGACGAGGTCGTCGGCACGCTGGCGCGCCTGTTCGCCTATGTGGGGGCGCTCGCGCTGTTTGCCATCCTCGCCCTCGCAGCGCTGGGCCAGCTGCCCGATCTGCGCGACGACGAGCCGGCCGGGAAACCGGGCTGGAGCGTGGCTGACCGTTCGCACCCGGCCTTCGCCGTCAGCCGACACGATTTCTCCGACAAAACAGCGACTTACACCATCCTGAGGCATCCCGAAGGCGGCCGCAGGGACGTGCTGCGCTGGAGCGATGACGCGGGCAGGCCCGTGGCCGAGCTCGAAATCTACCGCCAAGGCGCCGAATTCGACGTGACACGTCCGGCGACCGCGGATCTCGCCGCCCGGATGGGCTTGGGCGCGGCCACCGCGCTCGAGCAGGCCGGCCTGATCGACACCAAATTCGGCCCGGTTGCCCTGTTCCGGCCAACCGGCACAATGGAGGGCGCGCAGGCCTGTCTCGGCTACCTCAAGCGCAGTGAGGAGCCGGCGCTCCAGATCGCCGGCTTCACCTGCCAGGGCGACGGCCTGCCCAGCCGGCGCGTGGCGATCGGCTGCATGCTGAACCGGCTGACGCTGCTGGCCTCCGGCAACGAGCCAAGGCTGGCGGAATTGTTCGCCCATGCCGAGCTGAAACGCGGCCGCTGTGACCCCGCGGGCCCGGCGGACTGGCTGCTGGGCGCCGCGAACGCGCAATTGCGCGGAGCGCTTTGATCGGCATCAAGCCCAAGTAGCTGGTTTGCATGCAACTTTTGCCGATACGCACGATTATTCCCCGCTGGTGTGACCCAATAGACCTAGTTGCGGTCACCCCGGGCGGGCTAGTATGGCGGTGAAATCGACTGGCGGCGTGCCGCCTGAAGGGGACGTGATGAGCTCGAAATTTTCTGCCGCGAACAAATTGGCGACCTGGCTGGCGGCGGGCGCCGCAATTGCCATCGCGTTCGCGGCTCCGGCCTCGGCCGACACCAAGACCAAGCAGCGCTATGACGATCGCGGCCGGCCCATCTACGGCCCGAGCGGCCCCAACGCGGTCTATCAGCAGGGCCGCACCCGCATTTATGTGAGCAAGCGCTCCTGGCTGGACGGCGGCACCGAGGTCAATCCGGGCGACCGCAAGTTCAGCGACTACGCCTTCCCGCCGGCCGTTGGCTATCCGTCCTTCGCCCGCGAAAACCTGAACCGCCCGATCGACCGGCAGCCGCTCTCGCCGCCAGGCGATGTCGGCGGCTATCCGCAGAACTTCCCGCTGTACTGAGCGGACGGATCTTTCCGAATCAAATGGCCGGGCTCACGCCCGGCCTTTTTCGTTGCGCCAAGTGCGTCCGCCTCACGCGTTCGCTGCCGGGTCGTAGCGCCGGCAAAATTCCTCGATCGCTTCCGAGCGGAAATCGGCCAATCGCTCGAAGATCAGCTCATCCGGCCAATCCCACCAGGCGATGCGGCGCAGGCTCTCGGCGACGGCATCAGAGAAGCGCTTGCGGATGGGACGGGCGGGAACGCCGCCGACGATGGTGTAGGGCGCGACGTCGCGGCTGACGACTGCGCCGGCGGCAATCACCGCGCCGTCGCCGACCGTGACGCCCGGCAGCAGGATGGCGGCGTGGCCGATCCAGACGTCGTTGCCGACGACGACGCGGTCGCCGCGGCGCTCTGCAAAGAAGTCGCGGTCGCGCGTTGCGCTCGCCTCGTAATATTCGGGGCAATAGGTGAAACGATGCTGGGACGGCCGGCCCATCGGATGGTTCGGCGCGCCGATCCGCACCGAATTGGCGATCGCCGTGAACTTGCCGATCACTGCATCGGCGACGTCGCAATTCTCGCCCAGATAGGAGTAGTCGCCCAGCGAAGAATATTCGATGCGTGTGCCCGCGAGCACCTCGCAGCGGCGCCCGATCTGCGCCTCGCGGAGGCGAACCGTCTCATGGACGATGGTTTCCGCGATCTTGGGGCGGGGCGAATCCATGAGGTGGCTCCGAGAACAGGTGCGTAGGGTGGGTTAGCGCAGCGTAACCCACCACTCTGGTTTCCGCGGAGAACAGAAGCGGTGGGTTACGCCAAGCGGTCTGCGCTTCGCGCAGTCCGCATGGCTAACCCACCCTACGATTCTGTGCTTGCCGCCTCACGCGTGCAGCTTCTGCAATTCCTTCAGAATCGCTTCGCCCATCTGCGTGGTGGAAGCGGCCGTGGTGCCTTCCGACTTGATGTCGGCGGTGCGCAGGCCGCTGGCGAGCACCGCGGCGATCGCGGCATCGACCTTGTCGGCGAGATCGCCCATGTCGAAGGAATAGCGCAGCGCCATGCCGAAGGACGAGATCATCGCGATCGGATTGGCGAGGCCCTTGCCGGCGATGTCAGGGGCGGAGCCGTGCACGGGCTCGTACAGCGCCTTGCGCTTCTTGCTCTTGACGTCGATCTCTCCGAGCGAAGCCGAGGGCAGCATGCCGAGCGACCCCGTCAACATCGCCGCGATGTCGGACAGCATGTCGCCGAACAGATTGTCTGTCACGATGACGTCGAACTGCTTCGGCCATTTCACCAGCATCATGCCGCCGGAATCGGCCAGCTGATGCTCGAGCGTGACATCGGGGTATTCGCGCTTGTGGACCGCCGTCATGACCTCGTTCCAGAGCACGCCCGACTTCATGACATTGCGCTTCTCCATCGACGTCACCTTGTTCTTGCGCTTCCTCGCAAGCTCGAAGGCGACGCGGCCGATGCGCTCGATCTCATAGGTGTCGTAGACCTGGGTATCGATGGCGCGCTTCTGGCCGTTGCCGAGATCGGTGATGGTCTTGGGCTCGCCGAAATAGACGCCGCCGGTGAGCTCGCGCACGATCATGATGTCGAGCCCCTCGACCGCCTCGCGCTTCAGGCTGGAGGCATCGGCCAGCGCCGGGTAGCACATTGCGGGACGCAGGTTGGCGAACAGCGCGAGGTCCTTGCGCAGACGCAGCAGGCCGGCTTCGGGGCGCACCTCGTACGGAACCGCATCCCATTTCGGGCCGCCGACCGCGCCGAAGATCACGGCGTCGGCGTCTTTCGCCTTGGCCATGTCGCCCTCGGAGATCGAGACCTTGTGCGCGTCATAGGCGGAGCCGCCGACGAGGCCGGTGTCGGTCTCGAACTTGGCGATCCCGGCCGCATTGAGCCAGTCGATCAGCCGCTTCACCTCGCCCATCACCTCGGGGCCGATACCGTCGCCGGGGAGCAGCAGCAGTTTGTGGGTCGCCATGGTCGTGTCCTTTTCGATCCTCTCTCGTCATTCCGGGGCGCGAGCAAAGCGAGCGAGACCGGAATCCATCAGGCCACGGCGCAAGCGGTGAAATAGATTCCGGGCTCGCGCTGCGCGCGCCCCGGAATGACGGTTCGGCCGGAGTGCTAGAGCGGCGTTGCGCGCTTGGCAAGACACCATTGCCGCCTCGCCGCTGTGCAAGGCGGATGGGTCCTGCCACACTGGGCAGGCCGGAGTACCCCCTTGCACGCCCAAGCCCCGCTCTACGCGCGTCCCGCGCGGCTGATCCTGACCCTGTCGCTGGCTGCCACCGTCGGGCTCGGCATCGGCCGCTTTGCCTATGCGCTGGTGCTGCCCGACATGCGGGAGGACCTCGGCTGGTCCTACTCGGCCGCCGGTTTCATGAACACGATCAACGCCGTCGGCTATCTCGTGGGCGCGCTGGTGGCGTCCCGGCTGATCCAGCGCATCGGCTGGTCCGCGGCGATCCGCGGCGGGACCCTGGCCTGCCTCGCCGCGCTCGCCACCTGCGCGCTATCAGGCAATTTCGTTGCGCTGAGCCTGGCCCGTCTGGTGCTGGGCCTGGGCGCGGCAGTCGGCTTCGTCGCCGGCGGCGCGCTGGCCGCCACCATCGTGCAGTCGCAGCCCGCGCGGGCCAATTTCCTGCTGAGCCTGTTTTATGCCGGGCCCGGCATCGGCATTCTGTCCTCGGGGCTGATCGCCCCATTCACACTGCAATATTTCGGGCCGGGCTCGTGGTGGATCGTCTGGTGGGCGCTGACGCTGCTGTCCGTGGCGATGACGATCCCGCTGTTCCTGATCCGCATCGAGAGCGGCGTCCGCTTCTCGGAGGGCAACCACGCGTCGTTCGCGATCCTCCCGGTGCTGATCTACCTCGCCAGCTATTTCCTGTTCGGCGCCGGCTACATTGCCTACATGACCTTCATGATCGCCTATGTGCGCGACGGCGGCGGCGGGGCCGCGGCGCAGGCCGCGTTCTGGAGTCTGATCGGGCTCAGCGCCTTCGTCACGCCCTGGGCCTGGCGCGGGGTGCTGGCGCTGGACCGTGGCGGGCTCGCCACCGCCATCATCCTCGGCGCCAACGCGTTGGGTGCCGCCTTGCCGATGCTCGGACATTCGCCGGCCTGGCTCTGGGTCTCCGCGGTCGTGTTCGGCGTCGCCTTTTTCGCAGTGGCCGGCTCGACCACCGCCTTCGTGCGCCTCAACTATCCACCCGAGGTGTGGCCGACCGCGATCGCCGCGATGACGATCTCGTTCGGCGTCGGCCAGACGCTGGGGCCGATCGTGGTCGGCGCGATCACGGATGCGCTGGGGAGCCTGAGCTACGCGCTGAATGTGTCGGCGGCACTGCTGGCGCTCGGGGCGGTGCTGTCGCTGTGCCAAAGGAAGGTGGGACCCGCCAAGCAACCGGTGCTGTAGGGTGGATTAGCGAAGCGTAATCCACCAACTTCGTTCGGCGAACGCTGAAGCATGGTGGATTACGCCAAGCGACTGCGCTTCGCACAGCCGCTCGGCTAATCCACCCTACGGCAGCGGAGTTCGAGGTTAGCTTCCACTAAACGAATTGTACCCCTGGTCTTCCCAATAGCCGCCCTTGTAGTCGTTGGTGACTTCCATCGAGACCACGTATTTCGGATTCTTGAAGCCGAGCTTCGTCGGCACGCGGATCTTCATCGGGAAGCCGTAGGCGCGCGGCAAGATCTCGTTCGCGTATTTGAACGTCATCTGGGTCTGGGGATGCAGCGCGGAGCGCATGTCGAGCGGCGAATTGTAGCCGTCCTTGTCGGCGCACTGGAACCAGACATATTTGGCGCGGGTGTCGGCGCCGATCAGCTTGAGGAAGTCGCGCATGGGCGTACCGGTCCAGCTGCCGATCGCGCTCCAGCCCTCGACGCAGATGTGACGGGTGATCTGCGTGACCTGCGGCAGCTTGTAGAGCTCGTCCAGCGTCCAGGACTTCTTGTTGTCGACGAGACCGCGCACCTCGAGCTTCCAGTCTTTGCCGTCGATATCGGGCGCGTCGTCGAGATCGTAATAGGCGTTGAACGGAAACGGCTTGGTGATCGCGCTCTCGGGGAAGGTCGGCGCCAGCGCATCCGGATTGAACATCCAGGCCTGCACGGCGTCGTTGAACTTCGAGACCTTGGCGAGCATGGTTTCGGCCGAGGACGAGTCGACGACGTCGCAGCCGGTAAGCAGCGTCAGCGCCCCGAGACTGGCACCGCCTGCGATGAAGCGGCGGCGGGTGACGTCGGGCATCGTCTTGAGGGAGTCCTTGATCAGGAGCCGCTTGTCGACGCCGGGAATCAGGAATGAGCGCTTTGCCATAGTCTCCTCAAATGTCTGTTTTGGAGCATGATCTTGTCGGAAAACCGGTTCCCACTTTTCCGGATCATGCTCTCAGCGACCGATGATCATGGCGCGCAGGCTCTTCGGCACCAGCAGCGCGAGCAGAACGTGAATGACGAGGAACGCGCAGATCGCGGCCATGCAGAAGAAGTGGACGTAGCGCGCGGTCGGGTAGTCGCCGAACAACATCACGAGGTAATAGAGCTGCACCGGCTTCCACATGCCAAGGCCGGAGAGCACGATCAGCACGCCGACCACGATGATGCCGGCATAGAGCAGGCGTTGCACGTAGTTGTAGACGGTGAGATCGTCATGGCCGAGCTTGAAGGTCAGCGCCGCCCTGACGTCATGGAGCACGCCGGCCGCCGTGATCGGCAGCAGCTTCCTGCGGAAGCGGCCGGTGGCGATGCCGGTGACGAGATAGGCGAGGCCGTTGATCATCAGCAGCCACATCGCCGCAAAGTGCCAGAGCAGGCCGCCGCCGAGCCAGCCGCCGAGTGTATATTCGCGCGGGAAGCTGAAGCCGAACAGCGGCGAGGCATTGTAGATCTGCCAGCCCGACAGGATCATCAGGATCATGGCAAGCGCGTTGACCCAGTGCATGATCCGCACCCAGGCCGGCTGGATCACTTTGGCCGGGGTGGCCCCGACCCGCTCGTCGGTGACTGTGAGACTCGCCATGCTGGTTCCGTCCTGAAGATCGTCTGATGGTAATTATACGCCGAAGTTTCCGCTTTCGTTACGCCCTGTCCGGCATGGAATCGATGCCGCGAGCCTATCGTGGTCACAAAAAAGCGAGCCGGGCACCCCCGGCTCGCCGTCTCAAAGCACCCTGTTCGGGGATGAAACAGGGGCGCGGTGTTACGTCGCCGGCATCAGCACGGTATCGACCACATGGATCACGCCATTCGACTGGTTGACGTTGGAGATGGTCACCATCGAGGTGCCGCCCTTGGCATCGACGATCCAGGTCTTGCCGTCCATCTTCTTCACCGTCAGTTCCTCGCCCTCCGCGGTCTTCATCTTCTTCCCGTCGGTGAGGTCGGAGGCCGCGAGCTTGCCGGGCACGACATGATAGGTGAGAATCTTGGTCAGCGTCGCCTTGTTCTCGGGCTTGACCAGATTGTCGACGGTGCCGGCCGGCAGCTTGCCGAAGGCGGCGTTGGTCGGCGCGAACACCGTGAACGGACCCTTGCTTTCCAGCGTCGGCACCAGGCCCGCCGCCTTCACGGCCGCCACCAGCGTGGTGTGGTCCTTGGAGTTGACCGCGTTCTGCACGATGTTCTTCGACGGGAACATCGCAGCGCCGCCGACCATGACGGTCTTCTCCTCGGCGCTGGCCGGCGCGACGACGGTCGCGGTGATGGCGAGGGCGCTGAAGGCGGCGGCAGCGAGATAGGCAATGCGCTTCGACATGGAAAGTCTCCCGATTGAATGGTGACCGGCACGGCCGGCGCTTGAGTTGGGCAACGACGGAGACTGCGACCCTTTGACGTGAAGCGGCAGCGCCGTCGTTGGACCGAACTACGGGAGGGTTCGCGATGCGGTTTCGGAGAAAAATTCTTTGTGATGGGTGAAACTATCGACGGGGATGTTCGTGCGGGGAGTGCGCGCCACGCTTTCCAGCGTCGTCCCGGACAAGCGCAGCGAAGCGGAGTGCAGATCCGGGATCCATAGCCACAGGAAGAGGCTGTCGCGCGAGACGGTCACTCCGAGTCTTCGCCAAACCACTCCCTGTGGTTATGGGTCCCGGGCTCGCGACTTCGTCGCGCCCCGGGATGACGAGCGGAGAATGTGGCGCGGTCGTCGCGTCTCAATCCCTGTTGTTCGGCGTCTGGATGAAGCCGCGATTATGCGTCGGGCTGATCAGGAGCTCGTTGATGCACACACGCGGCGGCATCGACGCGATGAAGGCGATGGTGCGGCCGAGGTCTTCGGATTGCAGCATCTTCGCCTGCTCCTCCTCGCTCGGCACCACCGGGCGCAGCTTCAGGATCGGGGTCGCCACCTCGCCCGGCATCAGGCAGCAGGCGCGCAGGCCGTTCACGCATTCGTCCATGTTGAAGGAATGGGTCAGCGCCAGCACCGCGTGCTTGGTCGTGGTGTAGGCCGGGCCCGGCATCTTCGAGACGTGGCGACCGGCCCAGGACGAGACGTTGATGATCGCGCCGTCCTGCTGCTTGCGCATCGTCGGCAGCACGGCGCGCATGCAATAGAGCACGCCGTTGAGATTGACCTGGACCAGCTTGTCCCAGCCCTCCAGTTCCATGTCCTTCCAGCTGCGCTTGGGAAGATTGATGCCGGCATTGTTGACCAGCAGGTCGATGCGGCCGTGCTTTGCGACGATCTGATCGGCCGCCTCCTGGGCCTCGGCCGCGTTCGAGACGTCGAGCGCAATGGCCTCGGCCGCCCCGCCCGTCCCGATGATCCTGGCAACCACGGTATCCAGGGCATCCTTGCGGCGGCCCGAGACCACCACCGTCCAGCCGTCGGCAGCCAACGCCTCAGCGCCGGCTTCCCCGATCCCGCTGCCGCCGCCCGTCACCCAGGCCACGCGTTTCCCGTTTTTTGACATGCAAACTGTCTCCGTTGCTTCTGCGGGGCGGTTTTTGCTAATCCAGCCCTCGGTTTTGACCGGCCTCTGCCGGCGAGGAATGTTGCATGAACCAAGCTGCCAACGCCAACCTGTTTTCCCGCCTGTTCGATGGCCTGGACGATCCGAAGCGGCTTGCGATCGAGACGCATGACGGCGTCCATATCAGCTATGGCGATCTGATCGCGCGCGCGGGGCAGATGGCAAACGTGCTGGTCGCCCGCGGCGTGAAGCCGGGCGACCGCGTCGCGGTGCAGGTGGAAAAGTCGGTCGCCAATATCGTGCTGTATCTCGGCACCGTGCGCGCCGGCGCGGTCTATCTGCCGCTGAACACCGCCTATACGCTGAACGAGCTCGACTACTTCATCGGCGATGCCGAGCCGGCGCTCGTGGTCTGCGATCCCTCCAAAGCAGAAGGCCTCGCCCCCATTGCCGCCAAGGTGAAGGCCAAGGTCGAGACACTCGGGCCCGACGGCAAGGGCTCGCTGACGGAGGCCGCCGACAAGGCGAGCGGCGAATTCGCGACAGTGGCGCGCGAAAACGACGATCTCGCCGCGATCCTCTACACCTCGGGGACCACCGGCCGCTCCAAGGGCGCGATGCTCACGCACGACAATCTCGCGTCGAACTCGCTGAGCCTCGTCGACTATTGGCGCTTCACCGACAAGGACGTGCTGATCCACGCGCTGCCGATCTATCATACGCACGGCCTGTTCGTAGCGACCAACGTGACGCTGTTTGCGCGGGCGTCGATGATCTTCCTGCCGAAGCTCGACCCGGATCTGATCATCAAGCTGATGGCGCGCGCGACGGTGCTGATGGGCGTGCCCACCTTCTACACGCGGCTTTTGCAGAACCCGGCACTGTCGCACGAGACCACGAAGCACATGCGGCTGTTCGTGTCGGGCTCGGCGCCGCTGCTCGCCGACACCCACCGCGAATGGTCGGCACGGACGGGACATGCGGTGCTCGAGCGCTACGGCATGACCGAAACCAACATGAACACATCGAACCCCTACGATGGCGAGCGCGTACCCGGCGCGGTCGGCTTCCCGCTTCCCGGCGTTTCGGTGCGCGTCACCGATCCCGAGACCGGCAAGGAATTGCCGCGCGAAGAAATCGGCATGATCGAGGTGAAGGGGCCAAACGTCTTCAAGGGCTATTGGCGCATGCCGGAGAAGACCAAGGCCGAGTTCCGGCCCGACGGCTTCTTCATCACCGGCGATCTCGGCAAGATCGACGCCAAGGGTTACGTCCACATCCTCGGCCGCGGCAAGGATCTCGTGATCTCCGGCGGCTTCAATGTGTACCCGAAGGAGATCGAGAGCGAGATCGACGCCATGCCCGGTGTGGTCGAGTCGGCCGTGATCGGCGTGCCGCACGCCGATTTCGGCGAGGGTGTCACGGCGGTGCTGGTCTGCAACAATGGCGCCGATGTCAGCGAAGCCTCGGTGCTCAAGGCGCTCGACGGCCGGCTCGCCAAGTTCAAGATGCCCAAGCGCGTCTTCGTCGTCGACGAGCTGCCGCGCAACACCATGGGCAAGGTGCAGAAGAACGTGCTGCGCGATACGTACAGGGACATTTACGCGAAGAAGTGAGACGCCGCCCCGTCGCGGTTGTTGCGGCGAGGAGCTTCCACATAGCGCGCTGTCATGCCCCGGCTTGCCGCCTTCGCTGACGCTTCGGCACGCCGAGCAACTCCGTGGGCCTCGGCGTAGCCTTGGCGGAGCCGGGACCGGGGCATCCAGTACGCCGCGGCCTCTCGGCCCAATCAATGCTGTCTCTGGAATACTGGATCGCCCGATCAAGTCGGGCGATGACAGCGGAGTGTTCGATGTGGGGTTTGGCCTAAGCCGGCTACAGCCCGCCCACCAGACTCAGCACAAACCTGCTGCCGACGATAAACAGATAGCACCCGAAAGCCATCTCCAGCGTCCGCTTCGACATCGCATGTGCAGCCCTCACGCCCAGCGGCGCGGTGACGAGACTCATCGGCATCACCAGCACGGCACCAATCAGCGAGACGTATCCGAGCGCGAAGGGAGCCTGCAGGGCCGCGACGGCCGGATATTTCGCCGCCGCCGGCCAGCCGGCATAGATGTAGCCGAGCGCGCCGGGAATCGAGATCAGCACCGCGAGCGCCGACGAGGTCGCGACGGCCTGATGGATCGGACGGCTATAGAAGGTCATCAGCAGGTTCGAGAACAGGCCGCCTCCGATACCCATCAAGGTCGACAAGATGCCGACGCAGAAGCCGTAGACGCGCATCAAAGGGCCCTTCGGCAGATCGTTGCCGAGCTTCCAGGTCTCGCGCGCGAAGATCAGCCGGACCGCGGCCGACCAGGCGACGACCACGAACACGATCTTGAACAGCCGCTCCGGCGCGTAACGCGCGATCACACTGCCGGCGAGGACGCCGATCACGATCGGCAGCCACCAGACGCGCAGGATCGTCATGTCGACCGCCCCGCGCTTGAAATGCGCCTGGAACGAGCGGATCGAGGTCGGGATGATCACGGCGAGCGAGGTGCCGACGCACAGCGGCATCCGCACCTCGAGCGGCACGCCGGCGATGCGGAAGCACTCATAGAACACCGGCACGAGGATCGCGCCGCCGCCGATGCCGAACACGCCGGCCAGAAATCCCGAGAGCGCGCCGGTTGCGATCAGCAGCAGCGCGAGCTCGACGATTTCCCTGATATCGAGACCCGCAATCACCCCGACCTGCCCCGCCGACTGGCGCAGCCTCCTCCGAAGCATCGGCTCGGATCTGGCTGCGGGCAAAGCTGTAGGCGATCCGCCTGGTCTGGTCGACACGCCGGGACAGCCCGGCTGGGGTGGGATGCGGGCTGCGCATATCGGCTGTCAGCGCGCCAAGGCGCCGTTGAACTGCGTTCCGGGATTCCGCCGCAGGGAATGAGCGGCTGGCTGCGCCGATGCGCTGGCCGGCACGAACCGCCGATGGCAAATGGGTGGATTAGAGGCGTTCCAATAGCGATTTCAACGCGCCTTGCGTTGTCGGCTGAAAATATGAATTTATATTCCTATCTTGGCTGGTGGACCGCCGGTCTGGTATACCAAGCGCCGGATTGGCCTTGGTTCATCAAGACCATAGAGCTGAACCCAAGTTCGATTTATGGCGATTTGGTGATTGCGCCGGCCAAATCGACTCCGTAAATAGAGCCGACCTTTCGCGATCCCCGCGCGCCCCATGCTGGGCCGCAACAAACATCAAAAGCCGCCCATGACCGCACGGATCGAACGACCGCTTTCGCCGCACATCCAAACCTATCGCTGGACCCTGACGATGGCGCTGTCCATCGTTCACCGTGCCACCGGCATCGCTCTTTACGTCGGAACGCTGCTGCTGGCCTGGTGGCTGATCGCGGCAGCTTCCGGCCCGACCGCCTACGCCCACGTCCAGGCCTTTACCGGCAGCATCATCGGCCGCCTGATCGTGTTCGGCTACACTTGGGCGCTGATGCACCATATGCTGAGCGGCATCCGGCATTTCGTGTGGGACCTCGGCTACGGCTTCAAGGCCAACGAGCGCGAAGCCCTGACCTGGGGCGCGCTGATCGGCGGCATCGTGCTGACGGTGCTGATCTGGATCATCGCCTATGCGATCGGAGGCGGACGATGAGCTACAGCGAATCCCACGGCTCTCCGAAGCCGCCGTCCATGCGCACCCCGCTCGGCCGCGTCCGCAATCTCGGCGCGGCGCATTCCGGCACCTCCGACTTCTGGCGCCAGCGCATCACCGGCGTCGCCATGACACTGCTGATGATTCCGGTCGTGGTCATCGTGATGATGCTGCTCGGCCGCAACCAGGCCGGCGCTGCGCAGATCCTCGGCTCGCTGCCGATCGCGGTGATCCTGCTGCTCTTCATCTTCGCCAGCGCCTGGCACATGAAGATCGGGATGCAGGTGGTGATCGAGGACTACGTCCATAACGAGAAGCTGAAGCTCACCGCGATCATGCTCAACAACTTCTTCTCGATCGCCGTCGCACTCGCCTCGACCTATGCGATCCTGAAACTTTCTTCCGGAGTGTAACCCATGGCCGCCACAACGAATGGCACGGGCAACGGCGCTCCCGCCACCAACGGCAAAGCCTATCCGATCGAAGACCACACCTACGACGTCGTCGTGGTCGGCGCCGGCGGCGCCGGCCTGCGCGCGGTGGTCGGCTGCAGCGAGGCCGGACTTCGCACCGCCTGCATCACGAAGGTGTTTCCGACCCGCTCGCACACGGTCGCGGCGCAGGGCGGCATCTCCGCCTCGCTCGGCAACATGCACAAGGACGACTGGCGCTGGCACATGTACGACACCGTGAAGGGGTCGGACTGGCTGGGCGACCAGGACGCGATCGAATACATGGTGCGCAACGCGCCCGAGGCGGTCTACGAGCTCGAGCATTGGGGCGTGCCGTTCTCGCGCACCGAGGACGGCAAGATCTACCAGCGCCCGTTCGGCGGCATGACCCTGGACTACGGCAAGGGCCAGGCGCAGCGCACCTGCGCCGCCGCCGACCGCACCGGCCACGCGATGCTGCACACCATGTACGGCCAGTCGCTGCGCCATGCGGCCGAGTTCTTCATCGAATTCTTCGCCATCGACCTGATCATGGACGATCAGGGCACCTGCCGCGGCGTCATCGCGATCAAGCTCGACGACGGCACGCTGCACCGCTTCCGCGCCCAGACCGTGATCCTCGCCACCGGCGGCTATGGCCGCGCCTACGCCTCCTGCACCTCGGCGCACACCTGCACCGGCGACGGCGGCGGCATGGTGCTGCGCGCCGGCCTGCCGCTGCAGGACATGGAGTTCGTGCAGTTCCATCCGACCGGCATCTACGGCTCGGGCTGCCTCGTCACCGAAGGCGCGCGCGGCGAAGGCGGCTATCTCGTCAACTCCGAGGGCGAGCGCTTCATGGAGCGCTATGCGCCGTCGGCGAAGGACCTTGCCTCGCGCGACGTGGTCTCGCGCGCGATGACGATCGAGATCCGCGAGGGACGCGGCGTCGGCAAGAAGAAGGATCACATCTTCCTGCATCTCGACCATCTCGATCCCGCCGTGCTGGCCGAGCGCCTGCCGGGCATCTCGGAATCCGCAAAGATCTTCGCCAATGTCGACGTGACGCGCGAGCCGATCCCGATCGTGCCGACGGTGCACTACAACATGGGCGGCATTCCCACGAATTTTCACGGCGAAGTCCTGACCAAGAAGGACGGCGACGACAACGCTGTCATCCCCGGCCTGATGGCGATCGGCGAAGCCGCCTGCGTCTCCGTGCACGGCGCCAACCGCCTCGGCTCCAACTCGCTGATCGACCTCGTCGTGTTCGGCCGCGCCGCAGCGCTCCGCCTCGCCGAGAAGCTGACGCCGAATGGCAAGCAGCCCGAGCTGCCGGCGAACTCGGCCGAGATGGCGCTCGGCCGTCTCGACCATTTCCGCTACGCCTCAGGCGGCACGCCCACCGCGAAGCTTCGCGAGGGCATGCAGCACGTGATGCAGAGCAATTGCGCGGTGTTCCGCACCGGCGAAGTCTTGAGCGAGGGCCAGAACCTGATCGCGAAGGTCCACAGCGGCATCACCGACATCGCCGTGTCCGACCGCTCGCTGGTGTGGAATTCGGACCTCGTCGAGACGCTGGAGTTCGACAACCTGATCTCGCAGGCGGTGGTGACGATGAACTCGGCCGCCAACCGCACCGAGAGCCGCGGCGCCCATGCGCGCGAAGACTTCTCCGAGCGCGACGACAAGAACTGGATGAAGCACACGCTGGCCTGGCTGGACGATGCCGGCAAGGTCAGGATCGAGTACCGCCCGGTTCACGACTACACCATGACCAACGACGTGCAGTACATCCCGCCGAAGGCGCGCGTGTATTGATCGAATAGTAGCCGTCATTCCGGGGCGATGCGCAGCATCGAACCCGGAATCTCGAGATTCCGGGTCGGTCCGTCGGACCATCCCGGAATGACGAAAGGTTAGAGCAATGGTTGAATTCGCACTTCCGAAGAATTCCAAGATCACCGGTGGCAAGACCTGGCCGAAGCCTGCGGGCGCGACCGAGCTCCGCGAGTTCAAGGTCTATCGCTGGAATCCCGACGACGGCAAGAATCCGAGCGTCGACACCTATTACGTCGACACCAATGATTGCGGTCCGATGGTGCTGGACGGCCTGATCTGGATCAAGAACCACATCGACCCGTCGCTGACCTTCCGCCGCTCCTGCCGCGAAGGCGTCTGCGGCTCCTGCGCCATGAACATCGACGGCCAGAACACGCTGGCCTGCACCCGCTCGATGCACGACGTCAAGGACGGCGCGGTGAAGATCAATCCGCTGCCGCACCAACCGGTGGTGAAGGACCTCGTCCCCGACCTCACCAACTTCTACGCCCAGTATGCGTCGATCGAGCCCTGGCTGAAGACGACCTCGCCGACGCCGCAGAAGGAATGGCGCCAGAGCCACGAGGACCGCGAGAAGCTCGACGGCCTCTACGAGTGCATCCTGTGCGCCTGCTGCTCGACCTCGTGCCCGAGCTATTGGTGGAACAGCGAGCGCTATCTCGGACCTGCCGCGCTGCTCCAGGCCAACCGCTGGGTCTCCGATTCCCGCGACGAGGCGACCGGCGAGCGGCTCGACAATCTCGAGGACCCGTTCCGCCTCTACCGCTGCCACACCATCATGAACTGCGCCAAGGCGTGCCCGAAGGGACTGAACCCGGCGGAAGCCATCGCCGAGCTCAAGCTCAAGATGGTCGAACGCCAGATCTGATTGGCCCTGTGTGAGCGACGACGCGTCTCAGTGCGGCCCGGAGCGTTGTCGGTTCTGATCGAATCAGAACCGAAGCTTAAGATCATTCTCAAACGATGATCCAAGCGCGACGTCGATCACCCGATCCCCATCGCGCTTTATTGATGCTCCACGACGCGCTTGGTGCCAGGCAGGGGCGACGCTGCCGCCGCGCCAGGTTTTGAGTTCCCGCGTTCGATTGCCCAGCGCAGTTGGCGGTCCGTGGCGCGCAACTTGATCTCGTCCGAGGCGAGCGCGGCGAGATTGGCAAGGATCTGCTTCTGCGTTTCGTCTAGCGCGCGTGGCCGAGTGTCGATCACGCAGAGCGACCCCAGGGTAAAGCCGTCGGGATCGCTTACTGGGCAGCCAGCGTAGAACCGAAACCCCAGATCGCCCTTCACCGCCGGATTCTCCGCAAAACGCGAGTCGGTCGCGAGGTTCTCGGCGACCATGATCCCCTTCTGCAGAATGGTGTAATTGCAGAACGCCCAGCCGCGCGGCGTATCGACCATATCGAGCCCATAGCGCGACTTGAACCATTGCCGGGTCGGGGTCAGCATCGTCAGCAGTGCCACGGGAGCATCAAGGCTGCGCGCCGCCAGCCAGGTCAGGCGATCGAAGGAATCTTCAGGCGGCGTATCGACGAGGCCAGAGCGTTCGAGTGCGAGAAGCCGCTGGCCCTCATTGTCCGGGAAGGGAAAGGAAGGCGGCGTCTCGAACGGAAAGGGATGTCCGGCGGCGGCCTTGAAAACGGTTTCGATGGCTGCAGGCAACGCCGGCAATTCGTCGACGAACACCGTCGTTCTGGAGCCGGGCTCGCGCCCGCCCGATCGCCGGGTTGCAGCCGAGCGCCCGACGACAAGGATCTCGGTACTGCCGAGTGATGGATCGGCGCGCAGGCTCTCCAGCATGGCGAGTCTGCTGGCGTCCGATGTTTCGGCTTCGATCACAACGGCAGCCGGCAACCGCGTGCCGATCGCAAGCAGCGCGGTGTAGATGTCGGAGTAACTCTCGACGACACAGAAATCGACCTTCGCCAAGGCCGCCTTGTAATCGGCCATGCGTTCTTGCCGCGCAATGAGGATCACCCGGGCGGAAGCCAGCATCGGCGGCTCGCCGGAGCCGGCGATCAGCCCGAGAACGTCGCGGCGGTAGACACGGCGATGGCCCCCCGGGGTTTTCCAGGACGGGATCGAGCCGCCTTCGATCAGCAGCTGAGCCGTCCGGACCGAGACGCCCAGAATCCTGGCAGCCTCCGCCGTCGTCAGAATGTCCTTGGCCATACCATCCATCTTTGCCCCCCGACCGCGCGCCGGCCGGCCTCGTCCCAGGCCTCACAATGTCGTGCTCCCACTTGTGTTGACAAGAGCAGGCGGCTGCTATTTTGATAAATTTGATGATAACGATAGATTTGATAAATCTGATAGGATGGCTCCGCACTGCATGGCAGATGCGAGCGGAGGGGCACGTCTTCCTCTGGAAGAAGCCGGGCTCTGGCCCTGGGCCGCACTGCGAATCGTCTGCGCGCAAGCCGAACCGCCGCGCGGCTGGCCACCCCACACATTCCCAACCACGGGAATGTCGCGATCCGTGACGCGCCGCCCGACCGAGCTTCGTCCCAGCGACGCCCCTCTTCATCTCCCTTACCGCCGTCTTCCCTGGCGCGTTGCATCCCCCTGCACCGTCGATTTGTCTGGAGCATCCTTATGAGTGACTTTCTGCCTTCCGATCTTCCGGAGTTTGCTGACCGCGTTGAGGCCAATCAGCGTCGCCTTCACGAAAATTCCAGCGGCCGTTACGACTTCGTCGTTTGCGGCGCTGGCAGCTCCGGGTCGGTCGTCGCGCGCCGCCTCGCCGAAAATCCCTCCGTCACCGTTCTGCTGATCGAAGCAGGGGGAAGCGACGAGGTGCCGACCGTCATGGAGCCGGCGGCATGGCCGGGCAACCTCGGCAGCGCGACCGATTGGGGTTTTGTCGCAGAGCCCAATCCGCATTTGAACGGCCGTGCGCTTCCGATGTCGATGGGCAAGGTTCTCGGCGGCGGCTCCAGCATCAATGTGATGCTGTGGGCGCGGGGTCACCGCAGTGATTGGGATTTCTTCGCCGAGGAAACCGGCGATCAATCCTGGGGTTACGACGCAGTCTCGAAGATCTTCCGGCAGGTCGAGAACTGGCAAGGCAAGCCCGATCCGCGTCATCGCGGCACCGGGGGCCCCGTCTTCGTGCAGCCGTCGCCGAATCCCGGTCCCGCCGCCCTGGCCATGCTCGATGCAGCGGAGGAGATCGGTATTCCGACTTTCGAAAGCCCTAATGGTGAGATGATGGAGAGCGAAGGCGGTTGCGCCGTTACAGATATCCTGGTCCGCAACGGCAGACGCCATTCCATCTTCCGCGCCTATACCTATCCCTATCTCGATCGGCCCAATCTCACCCTGCTGACCGGCACGCAGGTCTCCCGCGTCCTGCTCGAATGCGGGAGGGCCGTCGGCGTCGAAGCGGTGCGTGACGGCAGGATATTGCGGATCAACGCGTCCAGGGAGGTCGTGCTCGCGCTCGGTGCAATACAGACACCGTCCGTGCTGATGCGCTCCGGCATCGGCGATGAGAACGAGCTTCGAACGCTTGGTATACCCGTGGTCCAGCATCTGCCCGGTGTCGGGCAGAACCTGCAGGATCACGTATCGTTCGGATGCATCTGGGAATATCGCGAGCCGATCGCGCCGCGCAACACCGGCAACGGGGCGACACTCTATTGGAAATCCGATTCCGCGCTCAAGTCTCCCGACCTGCTGTTCTGTCAGGTCGAGTTTCCGGTGCCGAGCCCCGAGACGGCCGTCCGGGCGCCTGCCCATGGCTGGACGATGTTCGCCGGCCTTGCCTTGCCGAAGAGCCGAGGCAGGGTGAGGCTCCGAAACGCCAAGCCGCTTGCGACGCCGCGGATCGAAGCCAACATGCTGTCGCATCCCGACGATGTGAAGACGGCGATCGCCTGCGTCGATGTTTGCCGTGCGCTCGGCAATACCCGCGCCTTCGAGCCGCTGGTGGCGCGCGAGTCGATGCCCGGACCTCTCGGCGCCGCCGAGATGGAACGCTTCGTGCGCGACTCCGCGGTGACCTACTGGCACCAGACATGCTCGGCGAAGATGGGACGTGATGCGATGTCCGTGGTCGATGGCAAACTCAAGGTCTACGGCATCGACCGGCTTCGCATCGCCGACGGTTCGGTGCTGCCGCGGATCACCACCGGGAACACGATGGCGCCGTGCGTCATCATCGGCGAGAAGGCGGCCCACGCGCTGCGCGACGAGCACGATATCTGACGCCGCCCTCCGGTAGCGCGTTGGAGAGCGGATGCGCCGGCCTCCGCTCCGTCGCTCTGCATGCCACGAACTTGCCGCCCCTTGGCCGATCATCCGTGACATTCCAAGACCTGCCCCCATTTGAGTAGAATCGTTCTTGACCCGCACGGCGGGCGAATCCATAAAATTGCAACCAATGGTTACGATCGCAACCGACTTCCTTCCCGGCGCGAAATTCAGTTAAGCTTACGATCAGGGACCGGAGCGACTGTGCAGAGGGCGCAACGCAACTCGCTGAGGCTGTTGCAGTGGATGATGGCGGCATCCCTGGCGCTGCCGATTGCGCTCTTCGCCGTTGCCGCCACGATCTCCTACACGTCCACCAGAGATATCGCCGACCGGGAGATCGAGCGGACGGTCGATGTCGCTCATGAGCACGCGCTCAAGGTGTTCGAAACCATCGACCGCAGCCTCGCCGAGCTCAACGAGGTCGTGCGCGGCTTGCCGGACGACATCATCCGCGCGCGGGAACCCGCACTGCATCGGCGCCTCAAGCGACTGACCGATGCGCTGCCGCAGCTGAAATCGGCCTGGATCTTCGATGCCAACGGAAAAGCGCTGGTCAACAGCCTCGTCTCGCCGCCGCCGGACCTCAGCTTTGCCGATCGCGATTACTTCTACGCCCACATCGACCATGGCATCGGCACTTTCATCGGCACGGCCCTGACGCCACGGCCACCCTATCAGGGCGCGCGCTTCTTCGGGGTCAGCCGCCGCCGCGACTCCGACGACGGCAGTTTCATCGGCGTGATCCAAGCCTCGGTCCTGCCGGAATATTTCGAAAGTTTCTACGCCAGAATTGGATCGGATCCCGGCAGCTTCTTCGCGATGGGCCGCACCGACGGCGCGATGCTCACGCATTTTCCCCGGCTCGACCGCGAGTTTCGGCTCGATCCGGCCGGGCCGGTGGGCCGAAAGATCGCGGCTCAACCCGAGCATGGCCTCATCACCGTCGACTGGCCCTCGGACGGCATCGAGCGGCGCATCGCCTACCGGCGTGTCGCCGAATATCCGATCTATGTCAGCGCCGGGCTTGAGACCTCGGCGATCCGCGCGCGCTGGTTCGCCACCATGGGCCAGCATCTGGTGTTCGGCGTTCCCGCCACCGCGCTGCTGTTCCTGTTGTTGGCGCTCGCGTTGCGGCGAACGCGGCACCTTCAGGCGGAAGCTGCAAGGCGGCGCGAGGCCGAGGAGGCGCTCAAGCACAGCCAGCGCCTGGAGGCGCTCGGCCAGCTCACCGGCGGAGTCGCGCACGACTTCAACAACCTCCTGACCGTGATCCGCGCGTCGGTCGACCTCCTGAACCGGCCGCAACTGACGGAGGAGCGCCGGCAGCGCTACATCACGGCCATCGCGGATTCGGTGGCGCGCGCGGCCAAGCTGACCTCGCAGCTGCTCGCCTTTGCGCGGCGCCAGACCCTGAAGCCGGAGGTGTTCGACGTCAGTGCGCGGGTGCAGTCGCTGCACGACATGCTCGCCACGCTGCTCGGCCCCGCGATCGAGATCGTCATGCGGTTGCCGGCGGAGCCGTACCTCGTCAATGCCGATGCCAGCCAGTTCGAGACGGCGCTGATCAACATGGCCACCAACGCGCGCGATGCCATGCGGGGCAAAGGCACGATCGTTATCAGCGTCGAGGACGCAACGACAGTTCCGGACACGCTGGCGAAGCTCTCGGCCAGCCAGACCTTGGCAAACCATGGCTTCGTCCGCGTCAACGTCAGCGACACCGGTGTCGGCATTCCCGCCGCACGGCTCGGGCGCATCTTCGAGCCGTTCTTCACCACCAAGCAGATCGGCCACGGCACCGGTCTCGGCCTGTCCCAGGTGTTCGGTTTCGCCCGGCAGTCCGGCGGCGAAGTGACTGTCACGAGCGAGGTAGGACACGGCAGCACCTTCTCGCTCTATCTGCCGCGCGTGCCGCCGGAGCTGCTGCCGCAGCGCCAGGCGCCCAACACTGCGCCGGCAATGGCCGGTACCGGCATGTCGGTGCTGGTGGTCGAGGACAATATCGAGCTTGCCAATTTCGCCGCCGATGGCCTCACCGAGCTCGGCTACGGCATCACGCTGATCGACAATGCCGCCGATGCGCTTGCCGAGCTCGCCGTGGACGCGGATCGCTTCGACGTCGTGCTCTCGGACGTGGTGATGCCCGGGATGACCGGGCTCGATTTGGTACGGGCGATCCGCGAGCGCGGCATCGCCGTGCCGGTCGTATTGACCACCGGCTACAGCCAGGCCCTGTCACAGGAGGGCGCGGCCGGCTGCGATCTCGTGCAAAAGCCCTATTCGATCGAGGAATTGTCGCGCGTTCTGCACCAAGCCGCGCGGCTGCGGCACGTCAGCAACGGCGCCGCCGAGTGAATGCAGGTCGATTCGCTCAAGATCGACGTCGAGGGTTTTGAGAACCGCGTGCTGATCGGCTTCTTCCGCGATGCGATGCGCTCGCTATCGCCGCGCGCCGTCGTCATCGAGCGTCTGTCACAAAACGAATGGCAGCAGGATTGTATTTCCGACATGGTCGCGCGCGGTTTCGCGATGACACGCAGGCGCCGAAACAATACGTTCCCGTCACGCTGACAGGGGCGGACAAGGGAGGTTGCCATGATCGACCATCTGGGTATCTCGGTCTCCGACTATGAACGCGCGAAAGCGTTCTACACGACGGCGCTGGCGCCGCTCGGCTACAGCCTTATCATGGAGGTCACGGCAGAGCAGACCGGCCACGCTTCCGCCGCAGGCTTCGGCGCCGAAGGCAAGCCCGATTTCTGGATCGGCGGCGAAGGCGCCATGAACAAGCCGGTGCATGTCGCCATTCGCGCCAAGGACCGTGCCACGGTCGACGCCTTCTACAAGGCCGCAATCGCGGCCGGCGGCCGCGACAACGGTTCGCCTGGCATCCGCCCGCATTACCATCCGAACTATTACGGCGCGTTCGTGCTCGACCCTGACGGCCACAATATCGAGGCCGTCTGCCACGCGCCGGAATAAGGCGCGCTCTGAGGCGATATGACGAGGAACATCAGCGCCGCGTCGTCGTTGTCGTGCTCTGGACAACGATCTCGATGATGCCGATGCCGATCGAACCACCCGAGATTCCACCGGCAACACCGGGGACTCCCGCTGAACCACCGCCGGGAATTCCCCCCGGCAATCCGCAACCTGACATCACACCGCCGATGCGCGAACCGGGCTCGCCACCGCGGCCCGACGAATTGCCTGGCCGCGTGCCTGAAGAGATTCCATCGCGCGGACCGAATGGGCCGCTCACTCCGAATCCTGCGACAGATGCAATGTCGCGGGATCACGCATGAACTCTCCAATCACATGCAAGGCGATTGCAGCCAGCATCTGAATGCGCAATGAACGTCGCCATCGTGAGATGATTTGCGTGCAGAAATAAATCGGGCTGCGGCTGCATCGCCTGCCACAATGCGGCCTAACGCGTAGCTGTTCATCCCGACACTTCGTCAAAAGAACCTTCCGGGGAAGTTCAACACCATGACCAACCTTCGTTTCGTGCTGCTTGCGACGACGGCTCTGACCGCGATGCAATTGGCAAACACCGCATCGCATGCGCAGGACGCTTCGCCGCTCGTGGTCGCGCAGGCCCAGCCTCAAGAGACCGGCCCTGACGGAAAACCGAAGCAGCCGCCGAAGGGACCGCCGACAGCGGCTCCGCCTGCAGCACCCGCGCGCCCGGCAGCACCACCGCCCGCGGCTGCACCGCCCCATCCGCCCGCCGCGCCCCCGTCGGCAGCCGCACCGCCGCGTCCGACAGCGCCGCCACCGCCTCCGCCTCCACCTGTGGCCCGTCCGGCGCCTCCGCCGCCCCCGGCCGCTCCGAAGCAACCGTCGCCGCCGCCCGCCCAGAAGCAGCCTTCGCCGCCGCCGGCTGCGGCGCCGCAGCAGCGCGCCCCGACACCACCGCCTCCGGCACCGCCCGCCCCGCGCGCGGCTCCCACGCCGTCGGCACCGCCTCCCGCGGCGGCTCCGCAGCCACGCGCGCCGACCACGCCGCCACCCGCAGCACAGCCGCACACGGCGCCGCCTCCGGCACCGTCCGGCGCACGCCCGGCTCCGACGCCGCCGGCGCCGCCTCCCGCAGCAGCTCCTCAAGGTCGCCCGACGCCGGCTCCCACCGCGACACCGACGCCTGCGCCCGCAGCGCCGGCACGACCGGGTGCGCCTGCTCCGACGGCCGCACCTGCGCCGACCGCGACCCCCGCACCGACAGCAACGCCGGCTCCGGGCAGCACGTCTGGCGCGCCGCCGGCCGGCCGCCCCGGTACACCGCCGCCCGCGCCAACCGCGACGCCAACTCCCGGCAGCACCCCGACGCCGCCGCCTGGACGCCCGGGGGCGGCGACGCCGGCACCTGGCGCGACCCCAGCGCCGACGGCATCCCCAGCTCCGACGGCGGCGCCAACCCCGGGTCAGCAGGGTGCCACGCCACCCGCCGGAGCACCGGCAGCCGGAGCTCCGACTGCACCCCCGCAGGCTGGTGCCCCGGCCCGGCCGCCGGCGCCTCCGGCCGGCGCCGCGGCTCCGACCGTGGTGCCTGGCACGCCGGCCGCAGCGCCGCCCCCCGACAGGGCACAATATCGGCCGCCGACGGTGGCACCGGCCTTCCGCGCCGCTCCCACGGTTGCTGCACCGCTGCCGCCGCCGCCGCGTCCGCCGCAGCGTGACCTCACGCCACTCGCGATCGGTGCGGGCGTCGTGGCCGGCGCCGTGATCGGTGCCACCATCGCCGATCTCCATAACCAGCGCCGCGAGACCATCGAAGGCGGCCGCACCGTCTACACCGAGCCGGACCGCATCATCGTCCGCGATCCCGGCGGGCAGGCCTATGTCCGCGGCAACGATCTCTATCGCTTCCGCTACGGGGCCCGTGACATCCGCACCGACACCGTCGGCGGCGAAACCCGCACCGTCGTGATCCGTCCCGACGGCAGCGAGATCATCACCGTGGTCGGCACCGACGGCCGGCTGATGCGGCGCATCCGCAGGGACCCCGCCGGGCGCGAGGTCATCATCATCGACAACACCTATCGCGATCCGCGGTCGGTCGGCGGCTTCTATGTCGACGTGCCGCCACCGGTGGTCAACATGCCCTATGATCGCTACATCGTCGATGCCCAGGAGGCGTCGCCGGACTTGATCTACGAGACCATGGAGGCACCGCCGGTGCAACGGATCGATCGGCGTTACTCGCTCGACGAGATCCGCTACAGCCCCAATGTTCGCATGCAGATGCCGAGCATCGACGTCAACACGATCAACTTCGAGACGGGATCGTGGACCATCCCACCGGACCAGGCGGCCCGGTTGCAAGCGATCGCCGACGGCCTCAACCGTGCGATCCAGCGCAACCCTCGCGAGGTGTTCCTGATCGAGGGGCACACCGACGCGGTCGGCAACGAGGTCGACAATCTGTCATTGTCGGACCGCCGTGCGCAGTCCGCGGCCGAACTGTTGACGCAGCAGTTCGGTGTCCCGGCGGAGAACCTGACGTCGCAAGGCTACGGCGAGCAGTATTTGAAGGAGCAGACGCAAGGACCGAGCGTGATCAACCGGCGCGTCACCGTCCGCCGCATCACGCCGCTGCTCAACGGCGGCCAGGCCTCGCTGCCGCCGCCCCCGCCCGGCACGGCGCCGCCGCGCTGAGGCACAAGCCACACACGCAAATGGCCGGGAGCGATCCCGGCCATTTCATTTTGCATGTATTACGCACTCATCGCCTCTGGCGGCAGGCAGGCCTCGCAAACGGCCGCAACGTGCCGGTGATCGGTACCGCAGCAGCCGCCGAGAATCCGCATCTGCGGAAACGCGCGCCTGAGCGAGAGGTAACGGCGGCCGAGATCGACGGGATCGCCGCTGTCGAGCGTCTCCGATTCGTCGAGCTCGGCATGGCTCTTGATCGACGCGTTGGCCCGGATGCCGCGGATGCGCTGGACCCACGATTCGCCGGCCGCGAGCGCGCCGTCAAAATGGGCCGGATGCGCGCAGTTGATCAGGAAATATTCGCAAGCACGGTCCGTTGCGTCGTCCACCGCTTCGATCGCCTCGCGCAACGACTCACCCCTGACGAGGCGGCCATCGGTCTCGACCGTGAAGGAGATCGCGACCGGAATGTCCTGCCTCTTGGCTGCACGCACCACGCCGACGGCTTCGTTGATGCTGTTCAGCGTGAATGCAGTCACCATGTCGGCGCCCGCCTCGGCGAAGGCTGCGATCTGGGCCGAGTGGTAGACCTCCGCCTCCGCCGCGTCCATGCTGCCGGCCTTGTAGCCGTCGCCACGTGGACCGATCGCACCGTTGATCACGCATGGGGTGCGAGGCGATTCCCATGTGCTGCGCAATTCGTCGAGAAAGCGAATGGCGTCCATGTTGACGGCCTTGAGCCCGGCCGCATCGTAGCCGAGCCTGGCGCCCCAATCAGGGTTGGCGCGCCAGGTCGGACTGTCGAGCACGAAGCCGAGTCCATGCTGCCGCGCGATGCGAAGATAGGCTTCGTAGTACCGCTTCAGATGCGCGCGACCATCCGCGCTGTCCAGCAGCACGAATGCCGCGAAGTGCGGCAGCTCCAGCCCTTGGTGAAAGATCAGGGTGGTTTCCATGCCGCCGTCGGTCAAGAAGATGCCGCCGCGGTGCTGCGGCAGATCGTGTCTGTATTTGGCCATTGATCGCTCCATCATTTGCACGGGCCCGCTCTCTTCATTCGGTCGCGCCATGCCCGTCTTCGGTCTTGGCATTTGGTGCCGCATAATGTCGCGTCGCTCTAGAAGCCCCGTGGTGCGGCTGAACTTCCGCCCGCAAACGGATACAAATCAAAGACTTGCGTGAGGCAATCGGACTGCCGCGCTTGCCTGCGCGGCAAATTCCGCACCGTTGGTACGGTTTTGGAGGCATCGATGGGAAAGGGCGAAGCGACGCGCGAGCGCATTCTCGAGATCGCGGAAGCGGCGGTGCTCGCGAAGGGCTTCGGCGCGACCTCGATCGACGAGGTCATCGCCGAGGCCGGACTGACCAAGAGCGGATTCTTCTATCACTTCAGGGACAAGAACGCGCTCGCACGGGAGATGCTGCGCCGCTATGTGGAGACGAACGATCGCCTGTTCGAGGAGATCTTCCAGCGAGGGCGTGAGCTCTCGGACGATCCGCTGCAATCGTTCCTAATCTCGCTGAAGCTGCTGGCCGAGATCATGGCCGATCTACCCAACGGCCATCCCGGATGCCTGATCGCCAGCATCTGCTATCAGGAGCGCCTGTTCGACCGTGAGGTTCGCGACCTGACCGCGCAATCCGTCCGGGCCTGGAATGCGCACTTCCGCGCGATCCTCGACGGCATCGCCGCGGTCTATCCGCCGCGCGAGCCGATCGACCTCGACGATCTCGCAGAGATGATCTCGTGCGTGGTCGACGGCGCGATCATCATGTCGAAGACGCTCAACGATCCGAAGCGGCTGGAGCGGCAGATCCTGCTCTTCCGCAGCTGCGTGAAGCTGGTCTTCGCGCCGCCGCCTTCCTCGTGAAGCGATGCGTCATTGCTGCGCGGCCAATCCCAACGCGTCGGCCATGACGCGGAACACTTCGGTATTGTCCATCGAGCCATGCACGCGCTCGCTGCCTGGTCCGGTCGCCGTCAGGATGACATCCTCGCCGGAATGCACGCTGGCGCCGATCATCGCCGAAAGATTGCCGGGGCGCAGCACCGCACCCGGAACGTCCTTGTATTTGTCGTTGGCCTTGAAGGTCCCGTCGGCGCCGGCCTTGACGGTCGGCTCGTTGGGATTGTCCAGCTTCGGACGGAACGTCTCGTAGTGATCCGGCAGACTGGCGGAGAAAATGGCCAGTCGGCGGCTCACGTCGATGCGCGCCGGATAACCTTCTGCGTCAGGAGCCGGATAGTTGGGAAATCCAGCCCGATCGTAGACGCCGACGCGCTCGCGCAAGGGAACGTTGGGCACGGTGGCCATGTCGTCGTTCACCGTGCCGACGAGACTGTTGGGATGATTGTGGTCTGCCAGCACCAGGATGAGGGTGTCGTCGCCGCGCGCCCGCGCCCATTCACGCGTCTGGCGCACCGCATTGTCGAGCATGATCGTGTCGTAGACGGCCCGCTCCATGTCGAGCAGATGCGCATATTTGTCGATCATTCCGGATTCGACCATCAGGAAGAAGCCGGCCTCATTCCGCGACAGCAATTGCAGCGCTGCCTGCACCTGCTCGGTCAGGTCGGGCTGCTCAGGAAATTTCTTGACGCCGCCACCCTTCAGGAATTTGCGGTCGAGCACACCGTCCATGTTGCCGGTGGCGAACAGGCCGAGCAGCCTGGCCGTCTCGGGCTTTGCCGAGAGAGCGCCAAGCTCGCTCGCGGTGGTCGCCACCTGATAGCCTGCATCGCGGAATTTGGCGATGTAGTCGGTCTCGTCCTTGCGTTTCGAGCCGGTGGCCGACTTCGGCAGAAAATTCGCGCTGCCGCCGCCCATCAGGACATCCGGCTTCGCCGCGAAGAACTGCTCGACGATCTCGTCGTAGGCGGCACGGCGGCGCGTGTGCGCAACCATCGCCGCCGGCGTCGCGTCTTCGATCTCGGTGTTGGTGACGACGCCGATCGCCATGCCGAGCCGCCTCCTGGCAAGGCTGGTGATGGTTTCGACCCTGGGATCGTCGAACGGGCTCGCGGTGCGGTCCGCATAGACGCCGAGGGCGTTGACGGCGCTCTTGTGCCCGGTCGCATAGGCGCTGGCCGAGTTCGCGGAATCCGTGATGATCGAGTCCGAGCCGGCCGTTGCCACCAGCGCCATGTGAGGCATGTCGTCGATGGCGAGCTTGCCGCGGCTCTTGCCCTCCGAGATCCCCTTGGACAGGATTCGCGCGGCAACCCGATGGGCGGGCGACATGCCGTCGCCGATGAACAGGATGACGTTCTTCGCCTTGCGCGGCCCCGTGTCGTAGACCGTCCATGTGATGCTGCGCTGGCCCATGCCGTCGCTCACGTCGACGACGACGTTGCCCGGCCTGGTCAGCGTGACGTCGCGCAGGATCAGGGCCGACTGATCCTTGCCGTCCTCGCGCTCGATGAAGCTGCCGGCACGGCCGAACGCGCTCGCATAGTCCGCGCCGTTCACCGTCACCTTCAACTTGGCGGGATCGACCGGCCCGGGAAGCTCGACCTTGAAGTCGAATTTGGCTCCGGCCAGGATCTCGGCACGATCGATCGGATAGATCGTCTGCGCCGACAGTGACGATGTCCAACAGAGGACGATGAGAGAGGCGAGTGCCGATTTCCTGATCATTTGCGATGCTCCGCAATCCCATTCCGAAACAGGAGCGTAGCGATCGAGAATGACACCGTCATTAAGCGCGTGGCCATCCGGGCTGCGCGCAATCGTAGGCTGGGCAAAGGTGCAAGGCGCAGTGCCCACCACTATCTCGGTCGCAGAAGATGGTGGGTACGCTTTCGCTTCGCCCACCGTACGGCAGGCATGGCAACGCAACGCATATGGGAGCGATATCGCCTGTGGCCATCCTTCGAGACGCGCGCTCAGCTCGCGCAAAGCACCATATGCGATTGCCCTGCTACGACAGGGGAGCTCAGCCCTTGTCGCTCTCCAGGCGGAAGATCTGCGAGCCTTCGCTGCCCGAGAGCAGGCCGGTGTCGCTGTAGAGCTTCAGCTTGGTGCGGGTGTCGGCGATGTCGAGGTTGCGCATGGTGAGCTGCCCGATGCGATCGGCCGGCGTGAAGGCGGCGTCCTCCACCTTCTCCATGCTGAGCCGCTCCGGCGCATAGGTGAGGTTGGGGCTCTCGGTGTTGAGGATCGAATAATCGTTGCCCCGGCGCAGCTCGAGCGTGACTTCGCCGGTGACGGCGCGCGCGACCCAGCGCTGCGCGGTCTCGCGCAGCATCAGCGCCTGCGAATCGAACCAGCGACCCTGATAGAGCAGCCGGCCGAGGCGCATGCCGCTGATGCGGTACTGCTCGATGGTGTCCTCGTTGTGGATGCCGGTGACGAGGCGCTCGTAGGCGATGTGCAACAGCGCCATGCCGGGCGCCTCGTAGATGCCGCGGCTCTTGGCCTCGATGATGCGGTTCTCGATCTGGTCGCTCATGCCGAGGCCGTGGCGGCCGCCGATGGCGTTGGCTTCGAGGAACAGCGCGACGGGATCGGAGAAGGTCTGGCCGTTCAGCGCCGTGGGCTGGCCTTCCTCGAAACGCACCACGACCTTCTCGGCCTTCACGGCGCAATCGTCGCGCCAGAACGGCACGCCCATGATCGGGTTGACGATCTTGATGCCGCTGTCGAGGCTTTCGAGATCCTTGGCCTCATGCGTGGCGCCGAGCAAATTGCTGTCGGTCGAATACGCCTTCTCGGCGCTCATCTTGTAGGCGAAGCCTTGCGCGGTCATGAAGGCCGACATCTCGGCGCGGCCGCCGAGCTCGTCGATGAACTGCTGGTCGAGCCAGGGCTTGTAGATCTTCAGGCCGGGATTGGTGAGCAGGCCGTAGCGGTAGAAGCGTTCGATGTCGTTGCCCTTGAAGGTCGAGCCGTCGCCCCAGATGTTGACGCCGTCCTCCTTCATGGCCGCGACCAGCATCGTGCCGGTCACGGCGCGGCCGAGCGGCGTGGTGTTGAAATAGGTGATGCCGCCGGTCGAGATATGGAAGGCGCCGGACTGGATCGCGGCAATGCCCTCGTGCACCAGCTGCGTGCGGCAATCGACCAGGCGCGCCTTCTCGGCGCCGAACTCCATCGCCTTGCGCGGGATCTCGTTGTAGTCGGCCTCGTCGGGCTGACCGAGATTGGCGGTGTAGGCGTAGCAGCGCGCGCCCTTCTGCTTCATCCAGAGCAGCGCCGCAGAGGTGTCGAGACCGCCCGAAAAAGCGATGCCGACTTTCTCACCCTTGGGCAGGCTTTTCAGGATCGTGGTCATGGGGCGTCCAATCGGGTCTCAAGGGCTGATGTCAGAGGTGAACTCGACCGCGCGAATATCAAATTTCGCGGGGCTCGGCACCCATTTAATGGACTCAAACCGAGGGTTCGGGATCGGTCCTGCGGCCGAACAGGCGCTGGCGTAGCCGGTAGCCCGGCATGGCCAGCCGGGTCAGGGCGGCATCGACCGCCTCGTCCGAAAACCGCGTCCGCGGCCAGCGGTAGATCAGCGCGTAGGCGAACCAGATCACGACGAAGGTGACGAGGCCGGCGATGGCCACGTCGGTGAAAAAGTGCCCGCCGAAGGCCATGCGCAGCCCGCTGGTCAAGGCGCCGAATACCACGGCGGCGGCATAGGCGAGCGGGCGCCACGGCGGCGGCGCCAGCGCGGCCGGCGCGAGCGTCCAGAACGCGGTCGCACCCTCGCCCGAGAAGAACGAGCAGTTGCGCGCACAGCCGCCGCGGGGATCCCACCACGGCACGAATTGCTGGTCGCCGGCAAACTCGGTCACCACCACCGGCCGTGGCCGGCCCCAATAGGTCTTGAAGGTCAGGTTGGTGAGAATGCCGGCCGACATCGCCATCGTCACCAGCAGGAAGATGATCGTGCGCCCCCGCACCATCAGCGGCCGGTCGGGCCGGATCATCTTGACCACGAGCGCGACGATCGAGGGCAGCGCGAAGGCCCAGGCGATCCACATCGCCGCATCGCGCGCAAAGCCGGCCCAGCCGTTCAGCTTGAGCGGAAACGTCTTGGTCTCGGCATCGAAGAACAGCGAAGCGAGCTTGAGGTCGAGCTCGGGATAGAGGCCGAAGACGACGCCGATCACGAGCCACAGCGCCAGGGCGATGAAGAGTCCGGTCCGGTTCATGGCGCGCGGTTTAGCGGAGTGGGACGGGGATGGAAACCCCGGAGAAAGCGCCCATCCTCCCCTGGAGGGGGAGGATAAAAAACTCACCGCGCATCCGGCCGCGAATTCGCCGGCAATGGCGGAGGCGGCTTGCGCGGGGGTGGCGGATCGCGCCAGGCGCCGGCGTTGCGGCCGGCGATCAGCCAATAGACCACGCCGGCAACGATGCCGGCGCCGGTCATGATCTCCAGATGGCGCCGCACGATACCTTCGAACTGAAACGTATCAGGATGGAAGGGAACGAGACCGAGGTAGCAGGCGAGCCCGACAAGGCCCCCGCCGACGGCATAGGCCAACGCACTGCGGATGTAGAGCGCCTCCGTAATCGCGACGATCACCGCCGCCGGCACCAGCGCGAAACCGGAGACGAAGATGAAGCCGAAGCCGAGCAGGATGTCGATCGCGCCCTGATCGGCGGGACCGGCGCCAAGATCGGAGAATTCCGGAAACAGCAGCGCGAAGACGATGATGATGCCGCCGGCGAAGCAGGCAGCAAGGAAGCCGATGAAGATGACGATGAGGCGGCCGATCAGGGACATGACGTCAAAACCACCTCGCCGTCATTGCGAGGAGCTCGCGACAAAATTGCGCAGCAATTTTGCGCTGATGCGACGAAGCAATCCAGACTGCTTCCGCGGCGACATTCTGGATTGCTTCGCTTCGCTCGCAATGACGAGGAGGCGAGGGCGCGGGCATGAGAAACTAATCCGTCATCGCCATGGCGCGCAGCGCCTGCCGTTCCCTCGCCGAAAGCTTTTCCGTCTCCGACTTGAGCTGGCCGCAGGCGGCGAGGATGTCGCGGCCGCGCGGGGTGCGCACCGGCGAGGAATAGCCGGCGTTGAAGATGTATTCGGAGAATTTTTCGATCTGGTCCCAGTCCGAGCATTCATAGGCGGTGCCGGGCCAGGGATTGAACGGGATCAGGTTGATCTTGGCCGGAATGCCCTTGAGCATCTTCACCAGCAGCTTCGCATCGTCGAGCGAATCGTTGACGCCCTTGAGCATCACGTATTCGAAGGTGATGCGCCGCGCGTTGGAGGCGCCGGGATAGTCGCGGCAGGCCTGCAAGAGCTCCTTGATCGGATATTTGCGGTTGAGCGGCACCAGCTCGTTGCGCAATTCGTCGCGCACCGCATGCAGCGAGATCGCGAGCATGACGCCGATCTCCTCGCCGGCGCGCACGATGTTCGGCACCACGCCCGAGGTCGACAGGGTGATGCGGCGGCGGGAGATGCCGATGCCCTCGTTGTCGCCGACGATCAGGAGCGCATCGCGTACCGCGTCGAAATTGTAGAGCGGCTCGCCCATGCCCATCATCACGATGTTGGTGACGCGGCGGGTGCCGTCCTCGCGGTCGGCCCAATCGTTGAGGCGATCGCGCGCGACCATGACCTGGCCGACGATCTCGCCGGCGGTGAGGTTGCGCACCAGGCGCTGCGTGCCGGTGTGGCAGAATGCGCAGTTCAGCGTGCAGCCGACCTGCGAGGAGACGCAGAGCGTGCCGCGATCGGTCTCGGGGATGTAGACGCATTCGACTTCATGCGCCTTCTGGACGCTATCGCCGCTCGGCAGCCGCAGCAGCCATTTGCGGGTGCCGTCGTTGGAGATCTGCTCGGCCACGACTTCGGGCCGGTCGACCGTGAAATGCTGCACGAGCTCGGCGCGGATGCCCTTCGAGATCGAAGTCATCTCGTCAAAGCTCTGGGCGCCCCGGAAATAGATCCAGTGCCACAGCTGCTGCACGCGCATCTTGCGCTGGGCCGGAGCGACACCGATCTCGCCGAGGCGATCGGCAAGCTCGGTGCGCGACAGGCCGATCAGCGACGGTTTTGCCGGCGGCACATAGGTTTCGAGCGGAGTCTTCTCCACCAGGGTTGCGTTGTGCGGCTCGGTCGTCGGTTGCATTGGTTGCCTGAATAGTTGCTGTCTCGTCATGCCCGGGCTTGTCCCGGGCATCCACGTTCTCTTCGCCTGTGGCTAGCGCATGGATGGCCGGGACAAGCCCGGCCATGACGACCGAAATTGTGGAACCGGCCTTATATAGCAACCGGGACTGCCAATTGCGACCGTGACCGTTGCCTAGCCTTATCGCTTGCAGTCGTGGGCGATCTTGTCGAGCGCCTGGGTAAGGCCCTTCAGCGAGAAGGTGTCGGTCGTCTCCGTGCCCTTGGCCGAGACGCCCTTGACCACGAGATCGGCGGATTTGCGCATGGCTTCGACCATCCGCTCCTCCTCGGCCGCGTTCTTGATCCAGAGGCCGTCTCCCTGCGTGTACATCGCAAAAGAGGCGCCGCCGACCTCGACAGTCGATTCCGAGCCCGGCTTCAGCGCGTAGCCGATCATGACCGAGACTTCGTTGTTGACCTTCTCCGCCGGCCGGGTCGAGACGAACGCATAGGCGGGATCACGCGGCCGGTTCGGCGGATTGGTTTTCGACGATGAAGGCTTGGCCAGCGCGAAACAGACCTTCTTGCCATTGGGCGTCGCCGCATAGGCCCCCCAGGTGCCGAACTGCCCGATCAAGGTCGGCTCGGCGCCACCCGCAACTCCCGCGGGCGAAGCCGCCGATTTACTCTCGGGCTTCGGAGCCCCCTTTGCGGTCGTATGAGCAGGCGGCGCAGCCGGCTTCGGTGTCGCCTCCTTTGGAGCAGACTCTTTTGGAACGGACTTGGGCGCCGGTTGCGCCGTCTGCGCCCGCGCGGAATCGACGATTCCCCCGGCCATGACGCCAGTCATCAAAGCTAGAATCAGCACCCGCCACATGCTCGGAGTGGTTCCCTCAATATTGTGACTGGAAGATGGCCCGACCGCGCTTTGTCCCCGGGCAGGGATAGCCGGGAAAGTCCAATTTGGGAAGGCAGTTAGCGACAGCGGCGGCAGCTAGGCCCTGGATCGCGCGGCGCGTTGCTCGGCCCATTGCGCCTCGGTCCAGCCGAGCAAATCCTCGGCGCCGGAACTGCGCAGATGCGCGCCGCCGTCGATCACCACCATCTCGCCATTGATGTAGCCGGCGCGGTCGGAGACCAGGAAGCTGGCGAGATCGGCAAGCTCGCTATGCTCGCCCGCGCGGCCGAGCGGATTGCGCGAGGCCCATCCTTCATCGCGGCCCTCGGGGCGTAGCTGCCCGGACGCCCCGGCGGTCGGAAACGGACCCGGCGCGATCGCGACGGTGCGGATGCCCTTCGGGCCCCACTCCACCGCAAGGCTCCTGGTCATCGCCAGCAGGGCGGACTTCGCCATCGCCGACGGAACGGTGAAGGCGCGGCCGGTGATGGTGGAGGTCGAGAGGATCGACAGCACGACGCCGCCATGCGTGCCCGCGATCCAGCGCCTGCCGGCGGCGAGCGTGCAATACATCGCGCCATGCAGCGTCGGCGCCAGGATCGCATCCGCGGCGCGGAAGGAGAGATGCTCGCTCTGTGCGATGAAGGTCGCGGCGGCATTGTTGACCAGGATGTCGAGCGGCGCCTCGCGCCAGATCCGTTCCATCATGCTGTCGACGGCCGCACCGTCGCGAATATCGCAGCTGATCGTCGTGACCTTGCCATCCGTCTGCTCGCGCATCTCGCGCGCGGCTGCTTCCAGCCGGTCGAGCTTGCGGCCGCAAATCACGATCTCTGCGAGCGCGAGGAAGCGACGGCCGATCGCCGCGCCAAGGCCCGAGCCGCCGCCGGTGACGAGGATGCGCTTGTTCTTGAGCAGGCTTGTTTCAAACATCGTTTGAATCCTCGTTATTTCCACACACTCGGTCATCGCGAGCGCAGCGCGCCATCAAGAATCCGTACCGCGGAAATAGCCTGGATTTGCCTTCGCTGCGCTCGCGATGACGAGGATAGGCCGAACATTGCGTCCAGCAAAGAATCCGGATTGTCGGGCCTCACTAATTCCGGCAGAAACAGCTCAACTATAATTCCACTCGAAACGCCTCAGGTGCCGCCATGAAAGCCATCCTCTGCTCGCAATATTGCCAGCCCGACGATCTCGTTCTGGCCGAGGTGCCGGATCCGGTGGCCGGTCCCGGCGAAGCCGTGATTGCGATCAAGGCGGCGGCGCTGAACTTCTTCGACATCCTGATGATCCAGGGCAAGTACCAGATCAAGCCGCCGTTCCCGTTCTCGCCGGCTGCGGAAGTCGCCGGCGTGATCGAGAGCATCGGCCCCGGCGTAACCGATCTGAAGGTCGGCGACCGCGTCGTGGCGTCCTGCGGCCACAACGGCGCGCGCGAGAAGATCGCGCTGCCAGCGGCATCGATCGTGAAGATCCCCGACAATCTCGACTACGACCGCGCGGCCGGCATCATCATCATCTACGGAACCGCGCTGCATGCGCTGGAGGACCGCGCGAGCCCGAAGCCCGGCGAGACGCTCGCGGTGCTTGGCGCGGCCGGCGGCACCGGCCTCGCCGCCTGCGAGCTCGGCAAGCTGATGGGCCTGAAGGTGATCGCCTGCGCCTCGTCGGACGAGAAGCTCGAATTCGCGAAGGCGCATGGCGCCGAGCTGACGTTGAACTACGGCAAGGAAGATCTGAAGGAAGGGCTGCGCAAGCTCACCGGCGGCAAAGGCGTCGACATCATCTTCGATCCCGTTGGCGGCGCTTACGCCGAGCAGGCGCTGCGCTCGATCGCCTGGGAGGGCCGCTTCCTCGTCATCGGCTTTGCCGCCGGCGACATTCCGAAGATGCCGCTGAACCTCGCGCTGCTGAAGGGCTGCGACATCCGCGGCGTGTTCTGGGGCGCCTGGACGAGACTCAACCCGGCCAAGAACCGCGCCAATCTGGAAAAGCTGGTGAAGTGGACGGCGGAGGGGAAGATCTCATCGCATGTCGACCGCACCTTCCCACTGGCCCAGACCGCGGACGCGCTGAAGGTGCTGGCGGGACGTCAGGCCATGGGCAAGGTGATCTTGCATCCGTGATCGCGATGTCATCGCGACGCTGTTTCAGCACACACAACTGTCATCGCCCGGCTTGACCGGGCGATCCAGTACTCCGTGACGGCAGTGATTGAATCGAGAGGCCGCGGCGTACTGGATTCCCCGCTTGCCGCCTACGCTAAAGCTTCGGCGCACCTGGACCTCAACCCCGGCGAAGCCTTGGCGTAGCCGGGTCGCGGGGAATGACAGCGGTGGGTGTGGTTGAATTGCCCCTACCGCGCAGCCTCGCCCTCCTCCACCCCGCGCTTCAGTGCGGCGCGGGCGGCCTCGCGATGCTCGTTCGTGATGTGGCCGGCGACCATGCGGATGGCCGTGGCGAGCACGGCAGCGTCATCGGCGAAGCCGAGCATCGGCATCACGTCCGTGACGAAGTCGAACGGCAGGATGAAGTAGGCGATCGCCCCGAGCAGCGAGGCCTGGACGTGGCGCGGCGTCTGCCGGTCGAACGCACAGTAATAGGCGGCAAGCAGGTCTTCCGCGAACGGCAGGTGCGCGGCGACACGCTTCAGCTTGCGCCAGAAACGGCGGCGCACGCTCTCGCGATCTTCCGCGAGCCGATCGGCCGGCTCGAAGCCGACGCTGTGCTCGGCAGCCATGCTCGAAAACTCCCGTTCTGCCGGAGGCGGAGGTCGTCCCGGTCCCGGCTGATCACAAGATGGGGATGCGGCCGATCCCTGCAAGACGTCAGCCACGTATCCGTCAAGTGTCAGCCTGCGATGGCGTTCATCGCCTTGGCCAGCGCGATGTCGCGCGTGGTGAGGCCGCCGGCTTCGTGGGTCGACAACACCACCTCCACCGTCTTGTAGACGTTGCGCCATTCGGGGTGGTGATCCATCTTTTCGGCCACCAGCGCGGCGCGGGTCATGAAGCCGAACGCCTCGTTGAAATCCCTGAAGACGAAGATCTTCCCGATGGCGTCGCGGCCTTGGATCTCACTCCAGCCCGGTAGTCCGCCCAGCGCCTGCCTGCGCTCCTCCGCCGAGAGCCGTTCTGCCATGATCGTCTCCTTGCCTTTTGGGGGGAACTTTACTCTAACACCGCGCCGCCGCCCGGGTTCATACGGGATTTCCTGCGTCCGCTAACCATGACGGAGATGTAACCCCGCCGGACAAGGAAATTTGCTACAATTGCAACGGTAGATCGCCGGCCAAGATGAAACTGAGCCTGAAGCGCCTGTTTGGGAGATCGATGACCGGGGGATTGGACCTGGCCGAAGCGCCCCCTCCGCCTTCGCCGCGATCGGCGGCGCGGAAGACGGCGCTTGTGTCTCTGGCACTCGTGCTTGCGATCGTGGGCGCGCTCGCCGGCGGCTATTATTTCGCGATGCGTCCGGTGACGCTCAAGATCGCGGTCGGCCCTGCCAACAGCGATGACATCAAGATCGTGCAGGCGCTGACGCAGGCCTTCACCCAGACCAAGGGTCAGGTAAGGCTGCGGCCGTTCCAGACCGACGGCGCCACGGCAAGCGCCGACGCGCTCGCGGAAGGCAAGGTCGATCTCGCCATCGTGCGCGGCGACGTCGACGTGCCCAAGAACGCGCAAGCGGTCGCGACCCTGCGCAAGAACGTCGTGGTGCTGTGGTCCGTGCCGGCCAAAGGCAAGAAACGGGGCCCGAAGATCACCAAGATCGCACAGCTCGCCGGCCATCGCGTCGGCGTGGTCGGCCGCACCCAAGCCAACGTCAATCTGCTCAAGGTGATCCTCCAGCAGTACGGCATCGATCCCGCCAAGGTCGAGATCGTGCAGTTCCCGGCGAACGAAGCCGCCGAGGCGATCAAGGCGCAGAAGGCCGACGTCTATCTCGCGGCCGGCCCCGTCAACAGCAAGATCACGTCGGATGCGATCGCCGCCTCCACCAAGGATTTCGGCGCGCCCACCTTCCTCGCGATCGATTCGGCGGATGCGATCGCGCAAAACCATCCGGTCTACGAAGCGTCCGAGATTCCCGCCGGCACCTATGGCGGCTCTCCCGCCCGCCCGGAGGACGAGGTCAAGACCATCAGCTTCTCGCACCACATCGTGGCGCGCAAAGGCGTGTCCGAAACCACCATCGCGGCGTTCACGCGTCAGCTGTTTGCCGTGCGCCAGCAATTGGTGACCGAATTTCCGCTCGCGGCGAAGATCGAAACGCCCGATACCGATAAGGATGCGGTGATTCCGGTGCACCCGGGTGCGGCCGCCTTCGTCGACGGCGAGGAAAAGACCTTCCTCGACAAATACAGCGACTACATCTGGTGGAGCCTGATGGCGCTTTCGGCCATGGGCTCGATCGGCGCCTGGTTCGCCGGATACCTGAAGAAGGACGAGCGCGACAGCAACAATCATCAGCGCGAACGCCTGCTCGACATGATCGCCGCCGCGCGCAAGTGCGAGACGGCCGAAGAGCTCGACCAGATGCAGACCGAGGCTGACGACATCCTGCGCGATACGCTGCGCTGCTACGATCACGGCGCGATCGAGGAAGGCGCGCTCACCGCCTTCAACATCGCGCTCGACCAGTTCCACTCTGCGGTCGCCGACCGCAAGGCGTTGCTGATGAGCCTGCCGCAGAACCTGCAGCGCGCCGGCGCGCAGTTCAGGGCCGCCGGCAACGCGTAGGCGCTTGCCGGCGTAATGGCTGCGTCACATTGTCTCAATATAGCTCCTACTGTCGTTCTGGAGCGCGCGCAACGCGAATCCGGAATCTCGAGATTCCGGGTCTGGTGCTGGCGCACCATCCCGGAATGACAGCGAAAGCTGCGCCAGTCAGCGAGCCATCTTCATGAAGATCAAATTCTCCCGCCGCCGCTTCCTCGCCACCAGCGCCGGTGCGCTCGGCACGATCGCAATGCCCTATCTCTCGCGCGCGGCCGATCGGCCGGCAGTCACTCATGGCGTGCAGTCTGGCGACGTCACCGTCGATGGCGGTGTGGTGTGGGCGCGTACCGATCGGCCGGCACAGATGCTGGTCGAGGTGGCGACGACTGATACGTTCAGGAATGCCCGTGCGCTGCCGCCGATCGCCGCGCTGCCCGAGAGCGACTTCACGGCAAAAATGCTGCTGGAGAATCTGCCGGGCGGCCAGGACATCTTTTACCGCGTCCGCTTCCGCGATCTCTCACACAGCGCGGTCGAGGGCGAGGCGGTCGTCGGCCGCTTCCGCACCGCGCCGGCCGACCGCCGCGACGTCAGCTTCGTTTGGGGCGGCGATGTCGCCGGCCAGGGCTGGGCATCAATCCCGATGACGGCGGCATGTTCACCTTTTCGGCGATGCGCAAGCACCGGCCCGATTTCTTCCTGCATTCCGGCGACACGATCTATGCCGACGGTCCGATCCAGTCCGAGGTGAAGCTCGCCGATGGCAAGGTCTGGAAGAACGTCACGATCCCGGAGAAGGCCAAGGTCGCGGAGACGCTGGACGAGTACCGCGCCGCGCACAAATACAATCTCACCGACGAGAACCTCCGAGCCTTCAATGCCGAAGTACCGATCTTCGTGCAGTGGGACGACCACGAGGTGACCAACAACTGGTCGCTGTCGAAGGAGCTGCCGGCCGCCTACAAGGTGCGAGACATCTCGCTGCTCGCGGCCCGCGCGGGGCGCGCCTTCCACGAGATGTACCCGATGCGGGAAAGCATCGTGGAGCCCGGCCGGGTCTATCGACAGATCGCCTACGGCCCGCATCTCGACGTGTTCATGCTCGACGAGCGCAGCTATCGCGGCCCGAACAGCGCCAATCTCGAGACCGCCTACGGTCCCGCCAGCTCCTTCCTCGGGCCGGACCAGATCGCCTGGCTCAAGCGCGGCCTCCTCAATTCGCGCGCGACATGGAAGGTGATCGCCTCCGACATGCCGATCAGCCTGATCGTCTCGGACACGCCGAAGGGTGGATCGGAAGCCATTGCGCAGGGCGACGGCCCGGTGCGTGGTCGCGAGTTCGAGATCGCCGACATCCTCCGCTTCATCAAGATGGCGCCGATCACGAACACGGTGTGGCTGACCGCGGATGTGCATTACGCCGCCGCGCATTATTACGATCCGAACAAGGCGCAATTCCAGGAGTTCGAGCCGTTCTGGGAATTCGTGTCGGGTCCGCTGCACGCCGGTACGTTCGGTCCGAACGCGCTCGACAACACCTTTGGCCCCGAGGTTCGCTTCGTCAAGGCACCGGGCAAGGACAGCCAGAACCTGCCGCCGTCAGCGGGCATGCAGTTCTTCGGTCACGTCAAGATCGACGGCGCCTCCGGTCAAATGACCGTGACCCTGCGCGACCGCGCCGACGTGGCGCTGTGGTCGACCACGCTCGATCCGAAGCAAAGCTGACCGCTAAAGCATGATCCGGAAAAGTGCGGAGCGGTTTTCCGAAAAGATCATGCTCAAACAACAACCCGAAGCGCGATGACGATTCACCCTAATCGCATTGCGCTTTAGTTGGCGGCGCGTAGCTTGAGCGCCGCTTCCAGCGCATCGCTCGAACACGGTTTCTGCAACCGTGGCCGGCCCGCCAGTTCGGGCGGAATGCGCGCCTCGGCGCCATAGCCGGTGACGAAAACGAACGGAACCTCCAGCGCGGTCAGCCGCTCGGCGACAGCAAAGCTGGTCTCGCGGATCAGCTCGACATCGAGCAGCGCGAAGTCGGGCGTCCGCTTCGCAATGGCGTCCAGCGCCTGCGTCACCGAACCGACGGTCCGCACGCCGGTCACACCAAATCCGAGCAGACGATCCTCGAAATCGATCGCGATGATCGGATCGTCCTCGACGATCAGAACATCGGCCGGCCAGCCTGAGCCGTTGGAAAGTGCGGGTGCCATGATCGCATCTTGCGCTGGGGGTTTTCGGATCAGGACTGCCGCGACACGATGCCTGCGCGTAGCGCATCGGGGGGTTCCCGGAACGAAACTCACCACATCATCGTTGTCCAGTCTGTCCACTTGTGCACACAGGGGAGGCGCGGAACTCGGTAAGGTGGGGGAAGGGACGGGAGTTTCACGATGGATGCGCGTATCGGCAAGGTCACCGAGGTCGAGAGCCGGCCGGCCAACAATCTGCTGCGGCGTTTGAGCCAGGCCGACTACGCTCTCCTTGCCCCGCACGTGACTTTCGAAGACTCCGCCGCGGGCCAATTGCTCTACAATCCCGGCGACGACGTGCAGGTCGTCCACTTCCCCTGCGGGCCGTCGCTCGCGACCTTCCTCGTCCCCAATGAGGACGGTCGCGACGTCGAAACCATTCTGGTCGGCCGTGAGGGCGCGGTGGGCGGCATCGTCAGCGAGGGATTTCTGCCGGCCTATACGCGGATCTGCGTGAAGTTCGGCGGGCCGTTTGCGCGTATTCACGTTGCCAAGCTGGAAGCGGCCAAGCTGCGCTCGGCGTCGCTGCGCAACATCTTCGCCCGCTATGCCGATTGCATGCTGGCCCAGATCTTCCAGTCGACCGCCTGCAACGCGATCCACTCGATAGAGCAGCGCACCGCCAAATGGATCCTGGCGGCGATGGAGCGGACCGGCGACGAGAGCAGCGTGCCACTGACCCACGAACAACTCGCGACGCTGCTCGGGGTCGGTCGCAGCTATGCCAGCCGCGTGCTTCAGTCGTTCAGGGCGGAACGGATTCTCGACACACGGCGCGGCTCGATCCTGGTTCGCAACCGCGATGGCCTGAAGCTTCGCGCCTGCCTGTGCAACGATGCCGTGAAGATGCATTTCGAGGAGGTGCTGCGCGGCGTCTATCCAACCGAGGAGCGGGAGGCGGGGTAGAGGCACTTGCTTTCTTCCTTCTCCCCTTGTGGGAGAAGGTGCATAGGTGTCCAGACCGGATAGATAGGTAACACAGTAGACCGGATGGATGGGTGACAGTTCTCTGTCGGCTGGGAGGATCAGCCGATGCCTTGGCGGGAGA
>NZ_SMBR01000019.1:0-147633 GCF_004346455.1 Bradyrhizobium sp. R2.2-H | reverse complement strand
GCGCTGCGCTAGCGCAGCGCCGCAGCGGACCGAACCATGAACGACTGTTACCTATCCATCCGGTCTGGTTTGTTACCCATCCATCCGCTGGACAGGAGAGGGCTCTCTCCTTGTAGGGACACTCCCCGTGTTGAGAAAACCCTCTCCCGGCGCTACGCGCCGACCTCTCCCGCACGCGGGAGAGGTTGCAGCGAGCCTGTGGCTGCACTGTTCAAACCCAAGTCCTGATCCTCGAACTGAACCAGTGCCTTGCGCATGGTCTCGACCAGGTCCAGCGCCACCGGTGAAGGACTGCGCTGCGCCGGAAAGACCGCGGAGAATTCGAAGTCGATGCGCGGCAGGAAGCGGCGCACGACGACGCCGCGCGTTGCAAATTCCTGCGCCGTGAAGGGATCGCAGATCGCGACGCCAAGCCCTGACGACACCATGCCGCACATGATCTCCGACAGCGTGGTCTCGACGCGCAGCACGCGGCGGACATCGTGGCGGTGGAAGACCTGATCGACAAGATGCCGGCTCGACGATCCCGCCGACAGCGAGATGAAGGTCTCGCCCTCGAAATCGCGCGGCTCCAGGACTTCCTTCTCCGCGAGGCGATGACCGGTCGGCAGCACTGCGACGCGCGCCGGCGCCGGCAGTCTCTGGCTCGGCAGACCGGAATGCGCGATCGGCACCTCGGCAAAGCCGACGTCACATTGATTGTTCAGCACCCAGTCGACGACGATCGGCGAGATGACACCGAAGAAGGCCAGGTTGAGGTTTGGCCGCTCCTTCAGGAAGTGACCGGTGAGCCGCGGCAGATAGCCGTTCGAGAGCGCCGGCAGTGCGGCGATGCGTAGCGAGCCCGTGCGGCGGCCGCGGATTTCTTCCGCCGCCGCAGTGATGCGTTCGAGGCCCACGAAGGAGCGCTCGACCTCGGTGTAGAGCGCCATCGCCGCGGCGGTCGGTACCAGACCGGTGCCGCGCCGCTCGAACAGCTCCATTTTCAGCAGGGCCTGGAGGTCGCGCAGCAACCGGCTGACGGCCGGCTGCGTCACCTTCATCAGCGCCGCCGCCTCGGTCACGCTGCCGGTCAGCATGGTGGCCCGGAAGGCCTCCACCTGCCGCGAATTGATCCGCGCCATTACCCACAATCCAATCATAACATTTTGGCATGCAGAGGGTGCCATTATTCATTGGACGATGGAAGTATAGGTTGCGATCTTTTTCATCAGAGCTGGAGTCAGCCCGCTTTTTCGGCAGATTGGAGGGGTTCGAACCTCCAGATCGCGCCAAAACCTGCCGAACAGGGGCCGGAGCCCTGATCGGAGAGGGATTTGCGCGGAAGGAAATGCGGAAGGCGCTTCGGCCGAGATTTGTCGGCACGTCACCTCATTCCGGTATTGGAGATCGGTCCATATGAAGACTCTTCGCCTTCTGACAGCGGTCAGCATCGCAGCGCTCATTGCCGCCCCCTCGGTCGCTTCGGCCCAGCAGAAAACGCTTTATGTCGCCGGCTACGGCGGCTCGTTCGAAAAGACGATCCGCGACGAGGTGATCCCGGCCTTCGAGAAGGCGAACGGCGTCAAGGTCGAGTACGTCGCCGGCAACTCCACCGACACGCTGGCAAAGCTTCAGGCGCAGAAGGGCAACCAGCAGATCGACGTCGCCATCGTCGACGACGGCCCGATGTACCAGGCAATCCAGCTCGGCTTCTGCGGCAAGCTCGACGGACTGCCGGCCGATCTCTACGACACCGCCCGTTTCAAGGACGATCGCGCGGTCGCGATCGGCATCGTCGCGACCGGCTTGATGTACAACACCAAGGTGTTCAAGGAGAAAGGCTGGGCGCCGCCGACCTCGTGGAACGACCTGAAGGACGCGAAATACGCCAAACAGCTCGTGATCCCGCCGATCAACAACACCTACGGCCTTGAGGCGCTGGTGATGCTGTCGAAGATGAACGGCGGCGGTGAGACCAACGTCGATTCCGGCTTCAAGATCTTCAAGGAACAGATCAATCCGAACGTGCTGGCCTATGAGCCGTCGCCGGGCAAGATGACCGAGCTGTTCCAGTCCGGTCAGGCCGTGATCGCGGTGTGGGGCACCGGCCGCGTGCAGAGCTTTGCCAATACCGGCTTTCCCGTCGACTTCGTCTACCCCAAGGAAGGCGCGGCGACCCTGCTGACCACGGCGTGTCCGATCAACAAGCCCAACGCTTCGCCGCTCGCAGCGAGCTTCGTCAAGATGCTGCTCGATCCGAAGATCCAGCTCGTGCTGCTGAAGGACTACGGCTACGGCCCGGTGCTGAAATCGCTGGTGATCCCGCCCGAGCTCGGCAAGATGGCGCCGATCGGCGAGCGCGCGGCCAAGCTCTACAATCCCGACTGGACCGTCATCAACGAGAAGCGCGAGGAGTGGACCAAGCGCTGGAATCGCGAGGTCGAACGCTGATCGGTCGCCGCGGAGACAGCGCCATGGCCTATCTCGAGCTCGATCGGGTCGCAAAGCAGTTCGGCACGCAGACTGTGGTCGACGACTTCAGCCTGTCGGTGGGGAAGGGGGAGTTCATCTCCTTTCTCGGCCCGTCCGGCTGCGGCAAGACCACGACGCTGCAGATGATCGCGGGCTTCCTCGATCCGACGCGCGGAGCGATCCGCCTCGAGGGCAAGGACCTGACTGCGATCCATCCGGCCAAGCGCGGCCTAGGCATCGTGTTCCAGAGCTACGCGCTGTTTCCGCACATGACCGCGGCGGAGAACGTCGCCTTTGGCCTCGAGATGCGTAACGTGCCGCGAGGCGAGCGGGCCGAGCGCGTTCGGGCCGCGCTGGCAATGGTCGGGCTCGCCGGCTACGAGGACCGCCATCCGCGCCGCATGTCCGGCGGCCAGCAGCAGCGCGTGGCGCTGGCGCGTGCGCTGGTGATCAAGCCGAGCGTACTGCTGCTCGACGAGCCGCTGTCGAATCTCGACGCAAAATTGCGCGAGGAGATGCAGATCGAGCTGCGCCAGATCCAGCGCACCATCGGCACCACCACGATCCTGGTCACCCACGACCAGAACGAGGCGATGTCGCTGTCCGACCGCATCGTGGTGATGAGCCAGGGCAAGATCGAGCAGATCGGCACGCCGCAGGAGACATATGAGAAGCCCGCTTCGGCTTTCGTCTCGCAGTTCCTGGGCAAGACAAATGATTTTCCCGGGATGATCGACCGGGTCGTATCGCCTACCCAGTTGGTGGCAGGCTCCTGGCGCGCGCCGGCGCCGGCCGGGCTCGGCGGACCCGTGACAGTGAGTGTTCGCCCCGAACGAATCGGCTTTGGTGATACGGGGCTCAGCGCCAAGATTATCACGCGCATCTTTCAGGGGAATCACTGGCTGTTTCAGTGTGATAGCGAATGTGGTCCGGCCATCGTGATCCGTCAAAACGATGGCAAGCCCCAGCCAGCCGAAGGCGAGGCAGTACGTCTCACGTGGCGGCCGGAGGACATGAGCGTGCGCGGCGGAGCCTCCGCATGAGCATGGCCGCCGACGAGCGAAACACCCGTGCGCCATGGGCGCTGACGGCACCCGCCTTGATGCTGTTCGTCGGCGTGCTGCTGATTCCGCTGGCGATGACGGTGATGCTGTCGTTCCACGATTGGGGCCAGTACAAGGGCATCGAGCCGGTCTTCATCCTCAAGAACTGGCACGAGATCGCGATCGACCCCTACTACGCCGAGATGTTCTGGCGGACGTTTCGCATCGCGATCCTGACCACGCTGCTCACGGCCTTGCTGGGCGCGCCCGAAGCGTACATCCTCAACCGCATGAGCGGCCGTTGGAAGAGCTTTTTCCTGCTGGTCATTCTCGGGCCGCTCTTGATCTCCGTCGTCGCGCGCACACTCGGCTGGGCGCTGCTGTTCGGCGGCAATAACGGGCTCGTCAACAAGCTCCTGATGTCGCTCGGGGTCATGCGCTCCCCCATCCCCTTCATGTTCACCGAAACCGGCGTGGTTGTCGCGCTCGCGCATGTGATGATGCCGTTCATGGTGCTGTCGGTGTGGGCCGCACTTCAGCGCCTCGACCCGCAGATCGAGAATGCCGCGATGTCTCTCGGCGCGGGCCCTGCGACCATCATCCGCCGCATCATCATGCCGCAGATCCTGCCGGGCGTGCTGTCGGGGGCCATCATCGTGTTCTCGCTCTCGGCCAGCGCCTTCGCGACGCCGGCGATCATCGGCGGCAGACGGCTCAAGGTCGCGGCGACGCTCGCTTATGACGAGTTCCTCAACACGCTGAACTGGCCGCTAGGCGCCGCGGTCGCGACGCTGCTGCTGGTCGCGCTGGTGCTGATCGTCGTTGGCAGCAACGCGTTGATCGAGCGACGCTACGCGGAGGTGTTCCGATGAGCCGGAACGGCCCGCTGGCGCTGATCTTCCACGCCATCTTCGTCATCGTGATGTTGGCGCCGATCCTGGTGGTCTGCCTCGTCGCCTTCACGCCGGAAGGCTTCCTCTCGTTGCCGACCAACGGGTTCTCGCTGCGCTGGTTCAGGACGATCGCAAACTATCCCGAGTTCATCCACGCCTTCTGGGTCAGCCTCGGGCTGGGCGCGCTCTCGTCCTTCGTCGCGCTTCTGTTCGCGGTGCCGGCGGCGCTCGCGATCGCGCGCTACCGCTTCCGCGGCCGCGATGCGCTGGCGGCGCTGTTCCTCTCACCGCTGATGATCCCGCATGTGGTGCTCGGCATTGCCTTCCTGCGCTTCTTCACGTCGGTCGGGCTGGGCGGCAGCTTCGCCGCGCTGATCATCGCGCATGTCGTCATCGTGTTTCCGTTCGCGCTGCGGCTCACGCTGGCGGCGGCAACCGGCATGGACCGCACCGTCGAGATGGCGGCGGTCTCGCTCGGCGCCGGCGGCTGGACATTGTTCCGCCGTGTGACCTTGCCGCTGATCCTGCCCGGCGTCATCAGCGGCTGGGCGCTCGCCTTCATCCAGTCCTTCGACGATCTCACCATGACCGTCTTCCTCGCGGCACCCGGCACCGAGACGTTGCCGGTGCGCATGTTCCTTTATATCCAGGACAACATTGATCCGCTGGTGACGTCGGTCTCGGCCTGCGTGATCGCGATCACCATGACCGCCCTCATTCTGCTCGACCGCTTCTACGGGCTCGACCGTGTGCTCGCCGGCAAGGGCGATAGGGGACGATAGGAGAATTCATGTCAGGAGAATACGACGTCGCCGTCGTCGGCGGCGGACTCCTCGGCTCCGCTATTGCCTGGGGCCTCGGCCGGCTCGGCAAGAAGGTCGCCGTTCTCGACGAAGGCGATATCACCAAGCGCGCCTCGCGCGCGAATTTCGCGCTGGTCTGGGTCCAGAGCAAGGGGCTCGGCATGCCCGCCTATACGGTGTGGACCGTGCAGGCCTCGCAGGCATGGGGCAGGCTGGCCTCCGAGCTGAAGCAGCAAACGGGGCTCGACGTTGCCCTTCAGCAGAATGGCGGCTTTCACCTCACGCTCGGCGAGGACGAATTCGGCCAGCGTACCGAGCTCGTCAAGCGCATGCACAACCAGGCCGGCGCGGCCGACTACAAGATGGAAATGCTGCGGCCGTCCGAGGTGAAGAAGGCGCTGCCGCTGATCGGGCCCGAGGTCTCCGGCGGCAGCTATTGTCCGCTTGACGGCCATGTCAATTCGCTGCGCACGTTCCGCGCCTTCCACACTGGCTTCATTGCGTTCGGCATCGACTATTTTCCGGAGCGCCCGGTCTCGGCGATCAGCAAGGGCGGCGGCGAATTTCGCTTGACCACGCCGCAGGGTGAACTGCGCGCCGCCAAGATCGTGCTCGCCGCCGGCAATGCCAACCAGAGGCTGGCGCCGATGGTTGGCCTTTACGCGCCGATGGGTCCGACCCGCGGCCAGGTCGTCGTGACCGAGCGCACCGTGCCGTTCCTGCCGCATCCGCTGACCACGATCCGCCAGACCGACGAGGGCACGGTGATGATCGGCGACAGCAAGGAGGACGAGCTCGACGATCGCACGCTGAAGCCGTCGATCAGCGGCGTCATGGCCGATCGCGCGCAGCGCATGTTCCCGCATCTGTCGCGACTCAACGTGGTCAGGAGCTGGTCCGGCATTCGCGTGATGCCGCAGGACGGTTTTCCGATCTACGACCAGTCGGAGACGCATCCCGGCGCCTTCGTCGCCTGCTGCCATTCCGGCGTGACGCTCGCCTCCAACCACGCTTTCGAGATCGCGCGGATGGTGGCGCAGGGCGCGCTCGAGCCGGAGCTGGTCGGCGCGTTCTCGGCCAGCCGTTTTGGCGGCGCAGGCGCCGCCAACAGCAGCGGTTATTGAAGATTTTGAGAAGGAGCCAAGGGGCATCCCCATGTTCAAGAGATCCGAACAGGACAAGCGGCCACAGGTGCAGATCTTTGTCGACGGCGTCGCCGTCGCGGCGCGCCAGGGTGACACCGTCTCGGCTGCGCTGCTGGCCTCCGGTGTTGACGCACGGCGTTCCACCGCAGTCAGCGGCGCGCCGCGTCTGCCTTATTGCATGATGGGCGTGTGTTTCGACTGCCTCGTCACCATCGACGGCGTCGGCAATCGCCAGGGCTGCCTCGTGCCGGTTGCAGAGGGCATGCAGATCGAAATCCAGAAGGGCAAGCGGGAGATCGGAAAATGACTGTGGCTCCCAAGCACGATGACTACGACGTCGTGGTGATCGGCGCCGGGCCGGCAGGCCTCGCTGCTGCCGCAACATCCGCCGAGGCCGGCCTGTCGACGCTGCTGCTCGACGAGAACATCGGCCCAGGTGGCCAGGTATTCCGCGCGATTTCTTCGACGCCGGTCACCGAGCGCAACCAGCTCGGCGCCGATTATTGGGTCGGGGCTGATCTCGTGCAGTCGCTGCGCGCGAGCAGCGCGGAAGTCATCCATCGTGCCACCGTCTGGAGCCTCGATCGCAATCTCGACATCGCCGTGTCGATCGGCGGCGCGTCGGCTTTCGTCAAGGCCAAGCGCGTGATTCTCGCGACCGGCGCGCTGGAGCGGCCGTTCCCGATTCCCGGCTGGACGCTGCCGGGCGTGATGACCGCGGGTGCGGCGCAGACCATGCTGAAATCGTCGGCGCTGGTCCCCGACGGCCGAACGGTGATCGCGGGGCAGGGCCCGCTGCTCTGGCTGCTCGCGGCTCAGATTTTGCGGCTCGGTGGCCGCATCGACCGCATCCTCGACACCACCGAACGCAGCAACTATTTCGCGGCGCTTCCGCATGCCTTTGCCTTCCTGACCTCGCCCTATTTCGCCAAGGGCCTGTCGATGATGCGCGAGGTCAAGGCGAAGGTGCAGGTCGTCTCGGGCGTCACGGAGCTCTCCGCATCCGGGGACGGCCAGCTCGCCAGCGTGAGCTATGTCGCGGGCGGTAAGCGCGAAGCCATCCCCGCCGATCTGCTGCTGCTGCATCAAGGCGTCGTTCCTAACGTCAATCTGGCGATGGCAGCAGGAATCGAGCATCGCTGGGATGATCTGCAATTGTGCTGGTCGCCGGTGCTGGATGCAAACGGTTCGTCGTCGGTCCCCGGCATTGCCATCGCAGGCGACGGCGCGGGCATCGGCGGCGCGAGCGCAGCCGTGGTCCGCGGCCGCATCGCGGCGCGCACGGCCGTGGAAGCGCTGGCGCCGACGGCGTCTGCGAAGCTTCCCGCGATGGCAACGCTCCGAGCCGATCTCGCCAAGGCCGAGCGCGGCCGCGTCTTCCTCGACACGCTGTTTCGTCCCGCGCGGCAGTTCCGCATTCCCTCGGGCGACACCATCGTCTGCCGCTGCGAAGAGGTGACGGCCAAGGACGTTCTCGACTCCGTCGCAATCGGCGCGACCGGGCCGAACCAGCTCAAGGCCTATCGCCGCACCGGCATGGGTCCGTGCCAGGGCCGGCTTTGCGGCCTCACTGTCACCGAGCTGATGGCGCAGGCGCGCGGCAAGTCCCCGCAGGAGATCGGCTATTACCGCCTGCGTGCGCCGGTGAAGCCGATCACGCTTGCCGAGCTCGCCGCCGTTCCCAAGAGCGAAGCCGACGTCAAGGCCGTGGTGCGCGGATGACCAAGAACATGGATGCAATCGTCGTCGGCGGCGGCATCCACGGATGTTCGACCGCGCTGCATCTGTGCCTCGCCGGCTTGAAGCCGGTGCTGATCGAGAAGGACTATGCCGGCCGCCATGCCTCGGGTGTCAATGCCGGCGGAGTCCGTCAGCTCGCACGGCATGTCCCCGAAATCCCGCTCTCGATCCGCTCGATGGGGATCTGGGAGAAGATTTCAGGTCTCCTCGACGACGATTGCAGCTTCGAGAGCCACGGCCAGGTATTGGTCGCGGAAGACGAGGAGGAGCTCGCGATCTGCCGCGCGCGTGTCGCCGAGCTCAACGCGCTCGGCTTTACCCATGAGGAGCTGATCGACGCGACTGAACTGCGGCGCCTCGTGCCGGCCGTCGCCGAGACCTGTCCCGGCGGCGTGGTCTCGCGCCGGGACGGAGCCGCCAATCCGGCGCAGACGACGACGGCATTCCGCCGCAAGGCCGAGCAGCTCGGCGCGACCGTGCGCGAGGGCGTGGCCGCCGGCAACATCCGCTACAACGACGGGCTCTGGCACGTCGACGTCGGCACGGACACCTATGCCGCGCCGGTGCTCGTCAACGCCGCAGGCGCCTGGGCCGGCAGGATCGCCGCCGCGCTCGGTGAGCCGGTTCCGGTCGAGACGGTGGCGCCGATGCTGATGATCACCTCGCGCGTGCCGCACTTCATCGATCCCGTCGTGATCCTGCGCGGGCGCAAACTCTCCTTCAAGCAATTCAAGAACGGCACCGTGCTGATCGGCGGCGGCCATCTGGCGACGCCCTATCAGGATCGCAACGAGACGGTGCTGGACTGGAAGAGCCTTGCGACCAGCGCACAGACCGTGTTCGAGCTGTTCCCGGTGATGCGCAGTGCCACCATCGTCCGCGCGTGGGCCGGCATCGAGGCGAAGATGAAAGACGATCTGCCCGTGTTCGGCCCGAGCAGCCGACACAGGGGTCTCTATCACCAGTTCGGCTTCTCGCTGCACGGCTTTCAGCTCGGCCCCGGCGCCGGCGCCGTGATGGCGGAGCTGATCGTCAACGGCGGCAGCCAGACCCGCGTCAGCGATCTCGGCATCGATCGCTTCCATCCCTCCACGCTCTAGGAACAAGAGGACATCATGAGCATCAACCGCAGCATCCGCACGCCCATCATGCACCGCGCCGTCGAGGCAGGCGGCTTCGTCTTCCTCGGTGGCACCATTGCCGACGACACCTCGGTCTCGATGGGCGAGCAGACCCGCAACATCCTCGGCAAGATCGCGGGCTATCTGAAGGAGGCCGGCACCGACAAGTCTCGCGTCGTCAGCGCCTCGATCTTCGTCACCGATCTCTCCAGGAAGAAGGAGATGGATGCGGCCTGGACCGAGTTCTTCGGCGACAATCTCCCCACCCGCGCCACCGTCGGCGTCGCCGATCTCGGCGGAGGCGCGCTGATCGAGGTGGTGGTGACCGCTTTGAAGGGTTGATGGCGCAGGGCGACGGAGGACGACGGCGCCTCCCGCGCTGTCGTCCTCCGCGCGCCCCGCCTTGATCTTGCCCTTCGATCAGACTACTTGGAGAGCTCCTCAATCAGGATACGTGCCGCCATGGATATGACCCCGACCGCAAAGCCCACCTGCCTTGCTCACGGGGAAATCCATGCCTGCTTCGATCATTCTGTCGAACCTGTCGCTGTCCACGCCTGACGGCCGCTCTCTTCTCTCCAGCATCGATCTGACATTTTCGGCCGAGCGTACCGGTCTGGTCGGCCGCAACGGCGTCGGGAAAACGACGCTGCTTGCGTCGATCCTGGGGGAACATGTGCCCCGATCAGGGCGCGTTCTGATTAGCGGCACCATCGGCTTGTTGCGCCAGGATGTGCAGGTTCTTGCCGGCACGACCGTCGCCGACCTGTTCGGCGTGCGGCGGGCGCTCGAACTGCTTCGCCGTGCGGAGCGAGGCGATGCCTCTGCCGATGACGTCGCAGCGATCGACTGGACGCTCGAGACCCGGCTTGAAGCCGCGCTGGCGCGCCTCGGGTTCGATCCATCTCCCGATACGGAGCTGTCTTGCCTGTCCGGCGGCCAGATCACCCGGGTTCGACTCGCCGCACTGATCTTCGCCGCGCCCGACTTCCTGCTCCTGGACGAGCCCACCAACAATCTCGACCGGGACGGACGCAAAGCGGTGACTGATCTGCTCGCCGCCTGGCGCGGCGGCGCGATCGTCGTCAGCCACGACCGGGGCTTGCTGGAGACCATGGATGCGATCGTCGAACTGACCTCGCTCGGAGCTACGCGATACGGCGGCAATTGGAGCCGGTATCGCGAGCAGAAGGCCGTCGAGCTTGCGGCCGTCAAGCATGACCTCGCGCATGCCGAGAAGCGTCTCTCCGAGATCGACGGCAAGGCCCAAGAGGCCGCGGAAAGGAAAGCGCGCAAGGACAGTGGCGGAAGAAAGAGGCGTGCCAAGGGCGACATGCCGCGGATCCTGGCCGGTGCACGCAAGGATCGTAGCGAGGACAGCGGCGGCAAGAGCGCGCAAATCGCCGAGCGGCGGCGCGCGGAGGCCATCGATGCTGCGGACACGGCGCGCCGGCGTATCGAGATTCTTCAGCCATTGTCGGTCAGGTTGCCCGCGACCGGCCTGCCGGCGGGCAGGGAGGTGCTTTGGCTCGACGGCGTCAGGGCAGGCTATCGGCCCGAGCGGCCGGTCTTCCAAGATCTATCGCTCATGATCGTTGGTCCGGAGCGCGTCGCCCTGGTCGGCCCGAACGGCTCCGGCAAGACGACGCTGCTGAAATTGATCGCGGGCGAGCTGCGCCCGCTCTCCGGCACCGTGCGGGTCAGGCCGGACTTCGCGCTGCTCGACCAGAAGGTCAGCCTGCTCGATCCCGCGACCTCCATCCTGGACAATTTCGGGCGTCTCAATCCGAAGGCGGGAGCGAATGAATGCCATGCCGCGCTGGCGCGGTTCATGTTTCGCGCCGATGCGGCCTTGCAGATCGTCGGAAGCCTGAGCGGCGGGCAGTTGTTTCGTGCAGGCCTTGCTTGTGTGCTTGGCGGGGTGGCTCCACCGTCCCTGCTCATTCTCGACGAGCCGAGCAACCATCTGGATGTCGAGTCCATCGAAGCCGTCGAAGCCGGCCTGAGAGCCTATGATGGCGCGCTGCTTGTCGTCAGCCATGACGAGGCATTCCTGCAGGCAATCGAGATCACGCGGCGGCTCGATCTCGCCGCCGGACGTGATTCCAGGGGCTCATCATTCGAATGACAAAAACCCGACGCCCTGCCCCCAGCGCGTCGGGTGGAAAAAATGAGTATCAATCCGTGATCGCAGTGCCGTTGTTGTGACGCTTATCTCGCCGGTTTTCCACTCCGGGAAACTACCGCGTCGGAAAAACTTCGCCTGGCTTCGATCTACGCGCCTCCGCCCGGTTCCAGCGCCTCGCCGATCTCCAGCGGGTGGGCCATGGTCTCGTGCAGGGCGTCGCGGTCGAGCTCGCCTTCGGAGATGCTGATGACGACGCAGGCGACGCCATTGCCGATCAGATTGGTCAGCGCGCGGCACTCGCTCATGAACTTGTCGATGCCGACCAGGATCGCGATCGACTGGATCGGAATGTCAGGTACGATCGAGAGCGTTGCCGCGAGCGTGATGAAGCCGGCGCCGGTGACGCCCGAGGCGCCTTTCGAGGTGATCATGGCGATGCCGAGAATGCCGAGCTCCTGCCAGATGGTCAGATGCGTGTTGGTTGCCTGCGCCAGGAACAACGTCGCCAGCGTCATGTAGATGTTGGTGCCGTCGAGATTGAAGCTGTACCCCGTCGGAATGACGAGGCCGACCACCGAGCGCGAGGCGCCGAGATGCTCCATCTTCTGGATCATCTGCGGCAGCACCGTCTCGGAGGAAGAGGTACCGAGCACGATCAGAAGCTCGTCCTTGATGTAGGCGATGAAGCGCAGGATCGAGAAGCCCGCCAGTCGCGCGATCGAGCCGAGCACGACCAGTACAAACAGCATGCTGGTGAGATAGAACGTGCCGATCAGCGCCGCGAGGTTGAGCAGCGAGCCGAGGCCGTAGGCGCCGACGGTGAACGCCATCGCGCCGAAGGCGCCGATCGGCGCGACGCGCACGATGATGCGGATGATGCCGAAGAACATCTTCGCGGCCTTGTCGATCGCATCCGCAATGGGCTCGCCGGCCTTGCCGAGGAAGGCGATGGCGAAGCCGGAGAGGATCGAGATCAGCAGCACCTGGAGCAGGTCGCCGCGCGCGATCGCGCCCAGATAGCTGTCGGGAATGATCGCCATCAGATGGGCGACTATGCCCTCTTCATGAGCCTTGGTGACGTAGGTCGCCACCGACTTCGGGTCGATCGTGGCGGGATCGATGTTGAAGCCGTGCCCGGGCTGGAGGATCTCGCCGACCAAAAGTCCGACCGCGAGCGCGACGGTCGAGACCGTCTCGAAATAGATCAGCGACTTCAGCCCGACCCGGCCGACGCGCTTGAGGTCGCCCATCGAGGAGATGCCGTGCACCACGGTGCAGAAGATCACCGGCGCGATCATCATCTTGATCAGCGCGATGAAGCCGTCGCCGAGCGGCTTCAAGGCCTTGCCGAGATCAGGATAGAAATAGCCGATGAGCACGCCGAGCGCGATCGCGATCAGCACCTGAACGTAGAGGATCTTGTACCAGGGCTGGTGCCGACGGTGAATGGCTGGCTGGATCGCGATTTGTGTCATGGAGTGTGCCCCGGAACGCATTGATCATGCATGATCTGAATCATGCATGACTTGCATCATGTGATGGCCGCCGCCGAAGCGACAATCACATTTTTGTCTGTTTGCACGAAGATCAATCGCAGAGCCCACAGGCGCGCTTGTTGTCGATGGCAGCCACCACGGCGCCGGTGACAGCCGGCGGAGGGCTCTCGATGGGGCGGGCTCGCGACCGTTCCGATGATCGGAGTGCTTGCCCTTGCAGCCCAGGCATGCGACGTCGCTGCCGGTCATCCTCGGTGCGATCGGCGGATGTCTCGGGTGCCTGGTGAACGACCTCGCCTCGGCATGCCGATCGACTCTACCCAGCTGCAGGCCGCGCTGTATCCAGGGATGCGTGCGGCGTATGCACAACCGGGTGGAACAAAACGCCGGTTCCATCCATGATGACGCATCTGGAGAGAACAAATGCCGCAAACCGAACGTTCAACCTCATTTCCTTCGCGCCTCGTCGGCCAATACGCCCTCGTGACCGGTGCCTCGCAAGGCATCGGCCGCGCCGTCGCCGTCCGGCTCGCCCAGGAAGGCGCAACCGTCGCCATCAACTATTTCGAGAACGTGGAGCGGGCCGAGGAGACGCTCGCGCTCGCTCGGGCAGCTTCGCGCTCGCGCGGCCACGGCGAGCCCGATCATTGCATCGTCAATGCCAATGTCGGCGATGAGCAGGACATTGATGCGATGTTCGAGACGATCCTTTCTCGCTGGAAACGTCTCGATTGCCTCGTCAACAATGCCGGCTTCCAGCAGGAATCGCCGAGCGAGGCGCTCGACGTCGAAACCTATCGGCGCATCATCGACGTCAATCTCAACGGTGCGGTGCTCTGCGCCCAGAAGGCGCTCGCTCACTTCGTCGCACGCGGCGGAGGCGGCAGCATCATCAATTGCTCGAGCGTCCACCAGATCATTCCAAAGCCCGGCTATCTCGCTTATTCGATCAGCAAGGGAGGCATGGCCAATCTGACGCGCACGCTGGCGCTGGAATTTGCCGGCCGGGGCATCCGCGTCAACGCGGTGGGACCAGGCGCGATCGACACGCCGATCAACGTGGCATGGACCGGTGACCCCGAAAAGCGCGGCGTCGTCACCAGCCACATTCCGCTGGGCCGCGTCGGCACGCCGGAAGAGATCGCCGCCGTGTTCGCCTTCCTCGCCTCGGAGGATGCGAGCTACATCACGGGGCAGACGATCTATGCCTGCGGGGGCCTGACGCTATTCCCCGAATTCCGGGAGAATTGGGCAAGCTGAACGTCAGCTTTGGACCACGCGCATCGGCGGCCGCCAGTGCCCGCGGAGAAATCAGGATGGGTTGGGGGCTGCGGCGCCGTGTGCTATCGACCGTGGACGACGCTGCCGCTATTGGCAAGCGCCGACACAAGACGGGCTCGTGACCACAACCATCAGCATCAATGCCTATAGCGACGCGCTCGTGGTTCTCGGCACCGCCGGCGTGGTGGTGCCGATCGTGCGCCGCTGGGGCATCAACCCCGTGCTGGGCTATCTCGGCGCCGGCGCCATTCTCGGTCCGCTCGGGCTTGGTTCGCTCGTTCAGAATCTCCCGTTCCTGTACTGGTTCACGGTGACGGACGCGCAGAATGTCGAAGGCATCGCCAATCTCGGCATCGTCTTCCTGCTATTCCTCATCGGGCTCGAGCTGTCTTTCCGGCGGCTCGTCACGATGCGGCGGCTGGTGTTCGGGCTTGGCGGCCTGCAGGTGCTGGCGACGTCCGCCATGATATTTGGCGCGGCGCTCCTCTGCGGGCAGAGTTCCGATACTTCCGTTATCATTGGCGCGAGCCTTGCGCTGTCCTCGACGGCGATCGTACTCGAGCTTCTCTCCGCCGAGAGGCGACTTGCGACCACAGCCGGGCGCGCCAGCTTCTCGGTCTTGCTGGCCCAGGACCTCGCCGTGGTCCCCATTCTCGTGTTCGTCTCGGTGCTCGGTGCAGGCGGCGGTGGTTCGGTCGTCACGCACATCTCCAGTGCGATCCTGAAGGCGGTCGTGGCGGTCGCTTTTCTCATTCTGATCGGACGGCTGCTGATGCGTCCGCTGTTCCAGATGGTTGCGGGAACCCATTCGACGGAGTTGTTTGTCGCGGCGACCTTGTTCGTCATCGTCGGCGCGGGGCTTGCCGCACACCAAGCCGGGCTGTCGATGGCGCTCGGAGCATTCGTTGCGGGACTGATGCTGGCGGAAACGGAGTATGGAAAAGCCATCGAGGCCACCGTCGAGCCGTTCAAGGGCCTGCTGCTCGGCATCTTCTTCTTCACCGTTGGCATGGCCATCGATTTCCGCGTGTTCATGCGCGAGCCCGGTTGGCTGCTGGCTGCCGTTATCGGCATTCTCGTCGGCAAGGCGATCGTGCTCATCATTCTGGGCCGCCTGTTCAGGCTCTCATGGCCGGCGGCGATCGAGATCGGCTTCCTGCTGGGGCCCGTGGGCGAGTTCGCATTCGTCAGCATCGGCATGGCGGCCGCCGCAGGCCTGATCGAGGCTCGCGTGTCGAGCTTCGTCGTCGCCATCACCGCCGTGACGATGGCGCTGACGCCGCCCTTGGGCGCGCTCGGACGACGACTTGCCGCCAAGCTGGCTGACGAGCGCATCCTCGATCCCGAACTGACGATTCACCCGCCAAGTGACCGAACACAGGCGATCGTGGTCGGCTACGGCCGTGTTGGAAAAGTGGTCTGCTCGCTGCTTACCTCCCATGGCGTAGACTACATCGCGGTCGATCACGATCCGATCGCCGTGGCGCGCGACCGCCGCGACGGCCATAAGGTCTTCTTTGGCGACGTAACAGAGCCGGGCTTTCTCGAAGCTTGCGGCCTGATGCAGACGACCGGCGTGATCATTACGATTCAATCGCGAACGGCGATCGATGCCGTCGTCGAGCGGATCCGTTCGGCGCGGCCGGATGTGTTGATCGTCTCACGTGCGCGCGACGCTGATCATGCCCGTCACCTCTATGCAATCGGCGCCACCGACGCGGTGCCGGAAACCATCGAGGCGAGCCTGCAGCTTTCAGAAGCCGCGCTGGTCGGCCTCGGAGTCGCGGTCGGGCATGCGATAGCCTCGGTGCACGAAAAGCGCGATGAGTTTCGGCGGACGTTGCAGCAAGCCGCCCACACGGCAGACCAGGAGAAATCTCAGCCATCGTCCATCGCAGGGCGTCCGTCCCGCCGACAGTGATCTGGCAAAGACCGGCCTCGCGACCTACATCTGGTGCCATGTCAAACCCTCCGCTCCAGGATTTCGTCGGCCGGCACGAACGTCTGTTCGTGCTGACCGGTGCCGGCTGCAGCACCAATTCCGGCATTCCCGACTACCGCGACAGTCAGGGCAACTGGAAGCGGACCCAGCCGGTCAATTTCCAGGCCTTCATGTCGGACGAGCATACGCGCCGGCGCTATTGGGCGCGCAGCCTGATCGGATGGCGGCGGTTCGGCCAGGCGCGGCCGAACGATGCGCATCATGCGCTGGCCCGGCTCGAGGCGAACGGGCGGTGCGGGATGCTGCTGACCCAGAACGTCGATCGGCTGCATCAGTCGGCGGGCCATCGGCAGGTGATCGACCTGCACGGCCGGCTCGATCTGGTCCGCTGCATGGGCTGCGGGGCGAAGATGCCGCGCGAGGAGTTTCAGCACGATCTTGGCCGCGCCAATGCGCAGTGGCTGACGCTCGATGCCGCCGATGCGCCCGACGGCGATGCCGATCTGGAGCACGAGGATTTTTCCTCCTTCGAGGTGCCCTCATGCGAAGCCTGCGGCGGCATCCTCAAGCCCGACGTCGTGTTCTTCGGCGAGAACGTGCCGCGCGATGTGGTGGCGACGGCGAAGGATCACCTGGAGCAGGCCGATGCCATGCTTGTCGTCGGTTCGTCGTTGATGGTCTATTCCGGCTTCCGTTTCGTGCAGGCGGCTGCGCAGCGCAACATTCCGATCGCCGCCGTTAATCTCGGACGCACCCGCGCCGACGATTTCCTCACGCTGAAGGTCGAGGAGCGCTGCGAGACGGCGCTTGCATTCCTGCTCTGATTGCGCCGGCGGCGAACACGCGCCTTGCCTATTGCATAGGTGCCGCGCAAAATAGCCGGGCACAGCGCTGCAGGCATGCCTCATGGCACGGGAATTGCTGCGCTTTTGGACCCAGTCTTTGACGATCAGCACGGAGAAATTGGAATGCATGAGGGAGCCGAGGTACGGCTTGCCGTCGATATCGGTGGCACGTTCACCGACATCGTGCTGGACGTGGGGCAGGATCGCAAAACCCGCAAGGTGCTGACGACGCCGCAGCGGCCCGAGCAGGCCGTGCTCGACGGCATGCGTCTCATTCTCACGGACGCGCGTGCCCATATCAGCGACATCGATGTCTTCATTCACGGCACGACGCTCGCAACCAACGCCATCATCGAGCGCCGCGGCGCCAAGACGGCCCTGATCGCGACCGAAGGCTTTCGCGACGTGCTCGACATCGGCACCGAGAGCCGCTACGACCAGTATGATCTCGGCATCGACAAGCCGAAGCCGCTGGCGCCCCGCTCCCTCCGCTTCACCGTGCCCGAGCGCATCGACGCGCACGGCGCCGTTCGTCTCCCGCTGGACGAAGCCTCTGTGCGCGCGCTCGCGCCGAAATTGCGCGAGCTCGGCGTCGAGAGCGTCGCGATCGCCTTCCTGCATTCCTATGCCAATCCCGAGCACGAGCGCCGCGCGGCCGCGATCATCGGTGAAGAGATACCCGGCATCTCGGTGACGGTTTCCTCGGCCGTGTGTCCGGAGATCCGTGAATATGAGCGCACCTCGACGGCGGTTGCGAATGCCTATGTGCAACCGCTGATCGACGGCTATCTCGCTCGCATGGCCGATGCCTTGCAGGTCGAGCAGTTTCGCGGCGCCATCTACCTCGTCACCTCTGGCGGCGGCGTCACCTCGATCGAGACGGCGCGACGCTTCCCGGTGCGTCTCGTCGAATCCGGTCCCGCCGGCGGCGCGATCTTCGCGGCCCAGATCGCGGCGCGTCTCGGCGAGAGCAAGGTGCTCTCCTTCGACATGGGCGGCACCACCGCGAAAATCTGTCTGATCGAAAAGTACCAGCCCGAGACCTCGCGCGTGTTCGAGGTCGATCGCGCCGCGCGCTTCCTCAAGGGCTCCGGCCTGCCGGTGCGCATTCCCGTCATCGAGATGGTCGAGATCGGCGCCGGCGGTGGTTCGATCGCGCATGTCGACGCGATGAAGCGCGTCACCGTCGGTCCCGAGAGCGCCTCCTCGGAGCCGGGGCCCGCCTGCTATGGCCGCGGCGGTCAGCGCCCGGCCGTGACGGATGCGGACGTCGCACTCGGCATGATCGATCCAGATGCGTTTGCGGCCGGCACGATCAAGCTCGACCCGGAGCTTTCGAAACAGGCGCTGCTGCGGGACGTCGGCGAGCCGCTTGGCCTGTCCGCGGAAACCGCGGCCTATGCTGTCCACGAGGTCGTCTGCGAGAACATGGCGAGCGCGGCGCGCGTGCATGCCGTCGAGCGCGGCGAGATTATCGGCCAGCACACGCTGATCGCTTTCGGCGGTGCCGCGCCGCTGCATGCGGCCCGCGTCGCCGAGAAGATCGGCGTCTCGCGCGTGATCGTGCCGTCGAATGCCGGTGTCGGCTCGGCCGTCGGCTTCCTGGCGGCGCCCATCGCCTATGAACTGGTGCGCAGCCGTCATGTCCGGCTCGATGACTTCGACACCGAGGCCGTCTCTGACCTCTTGCAGGAGATGGTGACCGAAGCGCGTGCGCTGGTGGAGCCCGGCGCAGCCGGTGCGCCGGTGCGGGAGCGCCGCGCCGCCTTCATGCGCTATGTCGGCCAGGGCCACGAGATATCGGTCGAGCTGCCGAACCGGCGGCTGGCGGCCGCCGATCTCGCCGGTCTGCGCCAGAAGTTCGAGGCGGATTATTCCGCGATGTTCGAACGGCCGATCCCGGGGGCTGCCATCGAGGTGTTGAGCTGGTCGGTGCTCGCCACCACCGAGGCGCGCAATCCGCCCACCGTCGCTTCCGTCGCACGCATGCCTGCGGCCAAGGCGTCCGGCAGCCGCAAGTTCTTCGACGGCCGTGCGGGCGAAGCAATCGAGATCCCGCTCTATCGCCGCGAGGACATGGCGCCGGGCGCGACGATTGCGGGTCCCGCCGTGATCGCGGAGGACGAAACCTCGACCTTCGTCTCCAACAGTTTTGATGCCCACATAGACGGTGCCGGCAGCATCGTCATGGAACGGAAGGCGGCCTGATCATGAGCAAGGCAAATGGCGCGAGCCTGATCGACCTTCAGATCATGTGGCACCGGCTGATCGCCGTGGTCGAGGAGCAGGCGCAGGTGCTGCTCCGTACCGCGTTCAGCCCGATCGTGCGCGAATGCGGCGACCTCTCCGCCGGCGTGTTCGACCTCGAGGGGCGCATGCTGGCGCAGGCGGTGACCGGCACGCCCGGCCACGTCAACTCGATGGCGGAATCGGTCAAGCATTTCATCGCTCACTTCCCGATCGAGACGATGAAGGAAGGCGACGCCTACATCACCAACGACCCCTGGATGGGCACCGGCCATCTCAACGACTTCGTCGTCACCACGCCGTGCTTCAAGGACGGCAAGCCGGTGGCGCTGTTCTCCTGCACCAGCCATCTCATGGATATCGGCGGCATCGGCTTCGGGCCCGACGCCACCGACGTGTTCATGGAAGGGCTCTACATCCCCATGCTGAAGCTGATCGACCAGGGCGTCGTCAACGAGACGCTGATGGCGATGATCCGCACCAATACGCGGCTGCCGATCGACACCGAGGGCGACACCTATTCGCTCGCCGGCTGCAACGACGTCGGCTGCGAGCGCCTGGTCGAGATGATGACCGAGTTCGGCATCGACACGCTGGACGAGCTCGGCGATTACATCTGCGACCGCTCGCGCGAGGCCGTGCTTGCCGAGATCGCCAAGCTGCCGAAGGGCAGCTGGCGCAATACCATGGTGGTCGACGGCTATGACGCGCCGGTGACGCTGGCTGCGACCCTGACGATCTCGGACCAAGGCATCCACGTGGATTTCGACGGCACCTCCGCCGCCTCGAAGTTCGGCATCAACGTGCCCTTGTCCTACACCACCGCCTACACCGTGTTCGGCCTCGGCTGCGTCGTCGCCTCGCAGATCCCGAACAATGCCGGCTCGCTCTCGCCGCTGACGGTGTCGGCGCCGGCGGGCGCGATTCTCAATGCGCCGAAGCCGGCGCCGGTCGCCTCGCGCCACATCATCGGCCAGATGCTGCCCGACGTGGTGTTCGGCTGCCTGCGCCAGATCATCCCCGAGCGCGTGCCTGCGGAAGGTACCTCGTGTCTGTGGAATCTGAATGTGCGTGGGCAAACCCGCTCCGGCGTCGGCGGCAATTACGGGTTCTCCATGGCGGTGACGTCCAATGGCGGCACAGGCGCGCGCTTCGGCAAGGACGGCCTGTCGGCCACCGCTTACCCAAGCGGCGTGCGCGGCACGCCGGTCGAGATCGCGGAGACGCAGACGCCGCTGATCTTCTGGCGCAAGGAGCTGCGTCCGGATTCGGGCGGAGCGGGGCGCACCCGCGGCGGTCTCGGTCAGATCATCGAGGTCGGCAGTGGCGTCGATGCGCCGTTCGACATTCTCGCGGCGTTCGACCGCATCGATCATCCGCCGCGCGGCCGCGACGGCGGTCGGGACGGCGAAGCCGGCTATGTCGGTCTCAAGTCCGGCAAGAAGCTGCGAGGGAAAGGCTTTCAGCAGGTGCCGCCGGACGACCGGTTGGTGGTGCTGACACCGGGTGGCGCCGGCATCGGCGATCCCGCCAAGCGCAGGCGCGCGGCAGTCAATGACGACGTCGAAAGCGGGCTCGTGTCCGTCGACAAGGCGGTCGCAGTTTATGGGTACTCGCGGTGACGCCTCGGGCGTCGTGCGCGTAGCAAACGGAGGGGTGTAATGATCACGCGACGGAACTTCACCACGGGCGCAGCGACGCTGCTCGCCGCCGGCCACATCTCCACCCGTGCGCGGGCGGCGACGGTAAGCTGGGACATGTCGACGGTGTGGCCTGACGGCAATTTCCACACCCAGAACGCCTTTGCCTTCGCCGAGGAGGTGAAGAAGCAGAGCGGCGGCACGGTCAACATCACCGTGAAGGCGGGTGGTCAGCTCGGCTTCAAGGGCCCCGAGCACTTGCGCGCCGTGCGCGACGGTCTGGTTCCGCTCGCCGACGTCCTCAACATCCAGCAGGTCGGCGACGAGCCGTTCATGGGCGTCGAGAGCATTCCCTTCCTCTGCGGCTCGGTGGAAGAGTTGAAGGTGCTGCACAAATACGTGCGGCCCGAATACGAGAAGATTGCGGCGCGCAACAACCAGAAGATCCTCTACATCGTGCCGTGGCCGACGCAGTATCTGCATCTGAAGGCGAAGGTCGCCGACGTCGAAGGCCTGAAGAACATCAAGATCCGCGTGCCCGACAAGAACGCGGTCGAGATGCTCAATGCGATCGGCATGGCGGCCGTGATGATCCCCTGGGGCGAGACGATTCCCGCGCTCGCTTCCGGCGCGGTGGCCGGCGTCTCCACCTCGTCGGTGTCGGGCGTCGACGGAAAGTTCTGGGAATTCCTGAAATACGTCTACCCGACCAACCACGTCTGGTCGTCGCAGATGCTCACCGTCAATCTCGATTCCTGGAAGGCTCTCTCCGCCGATCAACAGAAGCTGGTTGCGGATATCGCGACGAAGATGGAGCCTGGCTTCTGGGCCAACTCGCTCAAGGCCGACGTCGACAGCCTTAACCGACTGAAGGAAGGCGGCATGGAGGTGGTGCCGGTCTCGCAAGCCATGATGACGGAGATCCGGGCCAAGACTGCGCCGCAGCTCGATGCCTTCCTCAAGCGCGTGCCGGCGGCCGACAAGCCGGTAAAGGCCTATCTCGCCGAAATGAAGCGCGGCTGAGGATGATGTCGTGGTGAGCATCTCGCCCGAAGCTCCGCAGAGCCTGAATGCAGCGGCGCCGGCGCCGCTGCGCATCCTGCTCGACGGCATCGATCGCCTCGGCCGGCTCGACGGCTGGATCGGCGGCTTCTGTCTCTTGATGCTGACGCTGCTGATGCTGTGCGAGGTCGCAACCCGCTTCCTGTCGAACTTCCTGCCGTTCTTCCCGCCCAGCATCTCGATCGCGTGGGAATACTCTTCATATCTGATGGCGGCGTCCTTCACTTTCGGCGCCGCCATGACGCTACGTGTCGGCAGCCATATCCGCGTCGTGCTGCTCCTGAAGAACGCACCAGTGCCGGTGCAGCGCGCGCTCGAGATTCTCTCGGCGGCGGCCGGCTTCGCCTTCATGGCGTTCCTGACCTCGGCCATGGCGAAATTCGCCTGGGCCGCGTTCGTGCGCGGCCAGGTCTCCACCTCGAGCGACACGCCGCTGTGGTTTCCGGAAGCCGTCGTCACCTTCGGCATGCTGCTGCTCACGCTACAGTTTCTGGCACGCGCGATCCAGGCTGCGCTAGGCCTGCCGCTGGAGGATCATCGCATGAAGGCCTCGCCCGTCGAATGACCGCTTTGCTCCCTCCCGGATCCAAGATCGCATGACCATCGAAGTCGTCGCCCTGTTCGCGATCTTGTTTGCGCTGCTGGCCTGCGGCGTCTGGATCGGCCTGACGCTTGCGCTCACCGCGACGCTGCTGCTCGCGATGTTCCGCTCGATCCCGCTCGACAAGCTGCTGCCCCAATACGCCTGGAACATCCTGACCACGCAGGAGCTGCTTGCGCTGCCGCTGTTCATCCTGATGGGCGAGCTCTTGTTTCGCACCCGCCTGTCGCGCTCGCTGTTCCAGGGACTGGCGCCCTGGGCCGGTTTGCTGCCCGGCCGCCTGCTGCATGTGAACGTGATCGGCTGCACCATCTTCGCGGCGATCTCGGGCTCGTCGGCCGCGACCACACAGGTGATCGGCCGCATGTCGCTCAACGAGCTGTTGCGCCGCGGCTATTCGCGCGACATCGCGATCGGCTCGCTCGCCGGCGCCGGCACGCTCGGGTTCCTGCTCCCGCCCTCCAATATCATGATCATCTATGGCGTGCTCGGCGATGTCTCGATCCTGAAGCTGTTCACGGCCGGCGTGCTGCCGGGATTCCTGCTGGCCGCCACCTTCATGGCCTGGGTGATGCTGCATACGAGCCTCAATCCGGGCATGGTGCCGGAAACGGAAGCCAAGCTCTCGCAGGTGCCGTGGAGCGAACGCTTCGCCGCTCTGAAGGATCTCGCCCCGGCGCTGTTCCTGATCGCCTGCGTGCTCGGCTCGATGTATGGCGGCCTCGCGACGCCGTCGGAGGCCGCCGCCGTCGGCGTGCTCGGCGCGGCGCTGGTTGCCTGGGCGCAAGGTGCGATGTCGCAACAGGTGATGCGCGACGTGCTGGTCGGCTCGGTCATCACCTGCTCGATGATCGCGCTGATCGTGCTCGGCGCTTCGATCCTCGGCAATGCCGCAGCCTTCCTCGGCATCCCGCAGGCGGTGGCCGCCTTCGTCAAGGGGCTCGGCCTGTCGCCGTTCATGCTGATCGTGACGCTGATCGTCTTCTATCTCGTTCTCGGGTGCTTTCTCGACGGCTTCTCGATGATCGTGATGACACTGCCGATCGTGCTGCCGATCATCAAGGGTGCCGGCTTCGACGAGGTCTGGTTCGGCGTCTTCCTCGTGCTCGCCGTCGAGATGGCGCAGATCACGCCGCCCGTCGGCTTCAACCTGTTCGTGATCCAGGGGCTGACCGACGACGGTCTCGGCTACATCGCCCGCGTGACGATGCCGTACCTCATGATCATGATCGGCTTCGTGCTTCTGCTGACGCTGTGGCCGGGCATCGTCACGATCCTGCCGAAAGTGCTTTACGGATAAGCCACTTCGCTCCGGGTTTGGCCGATCGAGGTCGAAACGGTCAGTGCCGCTGCCGTTTCAATTCGCTCCGTGCGTCAAAGTCGTCTCCTGCGCGCGTTCCGTGTTTGCACGTCCTGTGATCCGTCGTAAGCTGCAGCGGCAAGCAGAAGTACAACAGCAATCACACCCGTGAACGTGGCTCCTTCGGCGCTATCCGCCGAGAGAGGGGATGTCTGTTGGCGACTCGGTCCGATGGAGGACGATCGACGCGTACTGAACTGCAAATGCCCCCTCGCGGCCGCGCTCACGAAACGCAATCAACAAACACAAGAGCGGGAGGAAGTGCAAATGAGAAAGCAGTGGCTCAGCTCGGCCTTGCCTGCCGTCGTCGTTGCGACACTTGCAGCATCGGCGGCGTCGGCCCAGGCCGTGGATACGGCCCGCATCGAGGCCGCCGGCCAGAACGACTGGCTCACCTATCACGGCTCGTACAAGTCCCACCACTACAGCCCGATCGCGCAGATCAACACGAACAACGTCGCCAATCTGGGCGTGGCCTGGATGCACATCCCCGGGCGATCGACGCGCGGTCTGCAGTCCATGCCACTCGTGGCTGACGGGGTGCTTTATTATTCGGGCTCTTACAGCCGGGTCTTTGCGCTGAATGGCGCGACCGGCGAGGTCATCTGGTCGTTCTTTCCGGAATTGGACGAGGTGCTCATCAGCCGGCAGACCCACTCTCCCTACAACCGCGGCGTAGCTCTCGGTGAAGGCAAGGTCTTCGTCGGCACGATGGATGGACGTGTCTTCGGGCTGGATGCGAAGACGGGAAAGGTCCTCTGGGAGACCAAGCTGATCGACTCGCAGAAGCTCACGGTCGGCTTTACCGGCGCGCCGCTTTACGCGAAGGGGAGCGTGATCATCGGCGCGCAAGGTGGCGAATGGCCGGGCCGCGGCCCGATCTTCGCCCTCGATGCCACGACGGGAAAGAAGAAGTGGGAGTTCCTGACGGTCGCGGGCACCGAAGAGGCCATGAAGACCTGGGGCAACGAGTCCTGGCGCACCGGCGGCGGCGGCGGCTGGATGCCGGGCACCTACGATTCCGAGACCAACACCATCCTGTGGGGCACCGCGAACCCTGCGCCGCTCTACGACTGGTCGGGCGCCGACTACAAGACGCAAGGTGCGCGTCCCGGCGACAATCTCTATACGAGTTCGGTGATCGGCCTCGATATCGATACCGGCAAGCTCAAATTCTATCATCAGGAGCTGCCGCACGACGCCTGGGACTTTGACAGCTCCGTCGGCGAGTTCGTGATGCTCGAGCGCGACGGTCAGAAATACGTGGTCCATCCGAACAAGGGTGGTTTTGTCTTCGTCTACGACCGCAATCTCAAGGTGAAGAACGTCTGGCGGCTGGTCGAGAACATCAACTTCGTCAAGGATATCGACCCCAAGACCGGCGCGCTGATCGGCCGCCGCGATTTCTCGGTCGGGAAAGTCACAGAACCGCCTCTGTGTCCGTTCATCGGCGGCGGCATCAGCTGGAACGCCGGCTCATACAGCCCGAAGACCGGCCTCTACTACAAGATCGGCCAGGAATGGTGCATGACGCTGGACATCCAGAAGACGACACCGATCACGACGCCGCAGGTCCAGCTCAACATCGGCGCCGATTTCAAGATGGCGCCTCCTCCCGGCGGTGAGATCTATGGCCATCTCGACGCGCGCGATCCCATAACGGGAGCGAAGAAATGGGAGGTCCGCTATCCCGAGCCGCCGCTTGGAAGCGTGCTGTCGACGGCGGGCAATCTGGTCTTCGTGCCGGACTCCCGCGGCGTCCTTCACGCCTATGATGCCGAAACCGGAGCCGAGCTGTGGAAGCACAACAACGGCACCGGTCATCAGGGCGGCATCGTCAGCTACTCCGTCGGCGGCAAGCAATATATCGCCGTGACCGCGGGCTTCGGCGGCATGCTGGCTGACGAATATGCGCCGAACTTCGGCGGCGTCTACAAGAGCATGCCACGTGACGACGGCGCGCTCGTCGTCTTCAGCCTGAAATAGTTGCCGCAAACGATCTGCAGGAGCGGGTGCAAGCCCGCTCCTTGCCGTGAACAACGGCCACCTGCTTCAGGAATGGAGTGGACGCGTTGAAGCTGCATTTGAGAACAGTTCCGGTGGGCGCCTCGTTGCTGTGCGCTGCAATGGCTCAAGCACAATCCGCGGCGCCTGCGCCCGAGAATGCGCCGTTCGAGGTCGAGCAGGTGTTCGCGGGGACTTGCGGGTTTTGTCACTCCGACGGCGGCCGGGCTGCCGGCAAGGGGCCGCAACTGATGAATTCGCCGCGCGACGACGACTTCATTCGCAGTCGCATCAAGCTCGGCAAGCAAGGCGCGATGCCGGCATTCGATGGCGCTTTCACCGACGCGCAGATCGACCTGATCGTCAAATACATCCGCGCCTTGAAACCACGCGAAGGCTGAACCAGACCGCGATGCGTCCAGATGAGGGTGTGCAATGAAGGCGATCGTACCGGTCATCGTCGCTGCCGCCATCGGGCTGCCGGGACCGGCACAGGCGCGAGCCCTGGACGCGATCCGCGCGAGCGGTGTGATCGGGCTGTGCGCGCATCCCAACTCGCTTCCCTTTGCCCGCAAGACCGGCGAGCCGCCCGGCTTTCAGGTCGAGCTGGGACAGGTGCTGGCCCGCGAACTCGGTGTGGCGCTGAGGCTCGACTGGATCATCACGCAGTACCAGATGCGCAGCGCCGGCTGTGACATTCTTCTGGACGTCATTGCCGACCGCGACGCGCAGGGCGAAACACGTTTGAGGATTTCGAAACCATATTATCGCACGGGCGTCGCGCTCGCGGTGCCGTCATCCAGCCCGCTCACCTCGTTCAAGAGTCTCAACGAAAGGACCAAGGTGGGAGTGCAGGTCGGATCGATCGCCGCCATGATCATCGGCCAGCGGCGCGTGCCCCTGTCGACGTTCGGCTTCGAGAGCGACAGCCTGGAGGCCGTGTCGAACCGCGAGATCGATGCGGCCGCGGTGACGCCCACCGCGGCCGGCTATTTCAATCTGACGCATCCGGACAATCCGCTCCGGATCCTGGATCGTGATGAGAGCATCGCCGATCTCAACTGGAATGTCGCCGTCGGCATGATCCGCCCGGACGATGCGTTGCGCGAGGCCATCGACCGGGTCCTGGACCGGCTGCGAAGCGACGGCACGATCGATCGGATCTACCGCCGCTATGGGATTGTGCTGCAGGCGCCGAGATAGCCGATTACATGCAACGCACGACGCCGCCCGGGCGAGCCGGGACGGCGTCGCTTGTCTTCCAGCCATTTCCGCTCCGATGAAGTCGGAAACGGCGACTCCGGATTCCCGTCTTGGCTGCTTCCGTTACGCCGCGGCCTTCTTCCGCGCGAGCTCGGCCTTGTACAACTCGAACTCCTCCGCGATCGCCCTGGCGATCGACGGGCGCTGGCGCAGGCGTTCGTAGTAGGCCTTCACGTTCGGCCATTTCGCTAGCTCGATCGGCGGCGTCGCCATGGTCCAGTTGATGATCGTGACGAGATAGGCATCCGCCACGCTGAAATGGTCGAGCAGGAAATCGCGGCCCTTCAGATGGTTGTCGAGATAGTTGAGCCGCGACAGGTTCTTTTCCAGCGCGTAGGCTTTGGTTTCCTGCGGCGCCTTGCGGTCGAGCAGGGGAAGGAACAGGCCCTTGTGCAGCTCGGTGCCCACGAAGCAGAGCCATTGATGCAGCCGGGTGCGCTCGATGCCGGCGGCGGCACCGAGGCCGGATTGCGGAAAGCGGTCGGCGACATATTGCAGGATCGCGGCGTTCTCGGTCAGCACCACGCCCTCATCGGTGCGTAGCGTCGGCACCAGGCCGATCGGATTGACGGCCCGGAAGTCGGAGCCGTCGCTCAGCACTGTCTTGGTCGGCGGATCGACTTCGAGATAGTTCGCGTCGGCGCCGGCTTCGTAGAGCGCGATGCGTGTCGCCATCGAGCAGGCGAGCGGCGAGAAATAGAGATCCATCTGTAGCCTCCTTGGGCAATTTCTCTTTGCGTGTTGCTCAACCTGGCCAGATTGATTTTTGTACCATCTTGCATAATATGGATGCGGTCAAGGATTAATTTGCGAAATGGTACAAAAACCAAAGCCGCCCGCAGGTGCCAATCAGCCCAAGCGCCGCGGCCGTCCCCGCGCCTACGAGCCCGATATCGCGCTCGGCAAGGCGCTCGATCTGTTCCGCAGGCAGGGCTTTGCCGCGACCTCGCTCGACGATCTCAGCGAGGCCACCGGCATGAATCGCCCGAGCCTCTACGGCGCCTTCGGCGACAAGCGCGAGCTCTACATCAAGAGCTACCAGCGCTACCGTGAGGAAGCGCGGGCCTCCATGGCCGCGATCTTTCGCGAGGAAATGCCGCTGCGCCAACGCCTGGAGCGAATCTTCGCCTCCGCGCTGAACATCTATCTCTCCGGCGAGACCGGCCCTCGTGGCTGTTTCACGGTGGTGACGGCGGCGTCCGAGGCGGTGAGCGATCCCGAGATCCGCGCCATGGTGCTCGACGGACTCACCGAGCTCGACAAGGCTTTTGCCGGCTGCTTCCGCCGTGCCAAGGAGAAGGGCGAGTTGCCGGAGAGCGCCGATCCGGCCGTGATGGCGCAGATCGCATCAGCTACCGTGCACTCCATCGCCGTCCGTTCGCGCGCCCGCGTTCCGCGTAAGGAGCTGGAGGCGATCGTGAAGGGCGCGATCGATATGATGGTCGGCGCGAAAGCGTAGGCTGCCGTCGCGGGCAGGCGGAGATGCCGAGCCTGAAGCGCCAGCGCTGGCGAAATCCAGGGGCTTAGTAGCCCCTTGCCCGATCCACCACATTCTCCAGCGCTCCGCCGGCCTCGAACCGTCCGATCTGCTCGGCGACATAGGCCGAGATCGCGTCCGCGTCGGTGTCGGCCGCGTTGTGCGGCGTCAACACCACCTTGGGGTGGGTCCAGAAGCGGCTGTCCGCCGGCTGCGGCTCCTGCACGAAGACATCGAGCGAGGCGGCGCCCAGCGTGCCGTCGTCGAGGCAGGCCAGGATATCGGCTTCGTTCTGAAGGCCGCCGCGGCCGGCATTGATCAGCACGGGCGCGCCGAGCGGGCTGTTGCGGTTGAGCTTTGTGAAGACGTCGCGGTTGAGGATGCCGTTTGTGTCAGGCGTCAGCGGCAGCAGGCAGACCAGGATGTCGGTCGTGCGCAGGAAGGCATCGATCTGCGCGGTACCGTGGAAGCACGCGACACCGTCGATCGTCCGCGGGCTGCGGCTCCAGCCGGCGACGCGGAAGCCGAGCCGCCGCAGCACATCGGCCGCATCGGCTCCCAGCGTGCCCAATCCCATGACGCCGACGGTGATCGCGCTCGCCGGCCATTGATATTTCGGCTCCCAGCGTTTCTCGCGCTGCGATTGCCTGAGGTAAAGCTCCTGGCGGTGGTGCATCAGCACGTGCAGCACGACATACTCGGTCATGCGATTGGTGAGATCGGGCACGGCGACGCGCACCAGCGGCACGTCGGGCAGGCTCTTGTCCGCCATCAGCGCATCGACGCCGGCGCCGAGATTGAAGATCGCGCGGAGATTGGGGAACGCGCCGAGATCGCCCGGCACCGGCTTCCACACCGCGGCATAGTGCACCTCCGCCGGATCGAGCCCGGCATCCGGCAGCAGCACCACGCGACGGTCGCCGCAGACCGCTTCGAACCGGGCCTTCCAGCGCTCTGGCAGCCAGTTCTGCTGCGTGCTGTTGATCAGGACGGCCAGTGTACCCAGGGTCATTCGAGGTGCCTCGTCGGTTCCGTTTGAGAAGGCCCTCCTTGGCACGATCTGCCGGATTTTTCTTGCAAATTTTTTCCGCAGCCATGTCGGCGCGGGGCATATTGGCGCGTCTTTGAAACAGACGAGGAAAGTGTCGCCCATGCTTTACGCCATTCTTTGCTATCACGATGAGGATTTCGTCGGCTCCTGGAGCAAGGAGCAGGACGAGGCCGTGATGAAGAAGCTCGCCGTGGTGCAGGAGAAGCTCACCAGGCAGGGCCGGCTCGGACCGGTGGCGCGACTGCTGCCGACGACCGCGGCGGCGACCCTGCGCAAGGAGGACCCGCCTCTGGTGCTCGACGGACCCTATGCCGAGACCAAGGAGCAGTTGCTCGGCTTCTACATCGTCGACTGCAAGAATCTCGACGATGCGCTCGACGTCGCGCGCGAGCTGGGCTCTGCCAATCCGGGCGGCGCCTACGAGGTGCGTCCCGTCGGGGTGTTCCGGCCCGGAGGAAACCTGACGTGAGCGAGGCCGATACCGCCTGGATCGAGACTGCGCTGACCTCGGCGCGACCCCAGGCTGTCGGCGCGCTGCTGCGCTATTTCCGCGATCTCGACACCGCCGAGGAGGCCTTTCAGAACGCCTGTCTGCGCGCGCTCAAGTCATGGCCGCAGAATGGACCGCCGCGCGATCCCGCCGCCTGGCTGATCATGGTCGGCCGCAACGCCGCGATCGACGAGGTGCGCCGCGCCCGCAAGCAGCAGCCGCTGCCGGAGGACGACCAGGCCATCTCCGATCTCGATGATGCCGAGGGGGCGGTGGCCGAGCGGCTCGACGGCTCGCACTATCGCGACGACATTCTGCGGCTGATGTTCATCTGCTGCCATCCCCAGCTGCCGGCGACGCAGCAGATCGCGCTGGCGCTCCGCATCGTCTCGGGCCTCACGGTGAAGCAGATCGCACGGGCGTTCCTGGTCTCGGAAGCCGCGATGGAGCAGCGCATCACGCGCGCCAAGGCGAAGGTCGCCGAGGCCGGGACGCCGTTCGAGACGCCCGGCGCGGTCGAGCGTTCCGAACGGCTCGCCGGCGTCGCCGCGATGATTTACCTGATCTTCAACGAGGGTTATTCGGCGAGCGGCGACGCCGCCGAGATCAGGAAGCCGCTCTGCGAAGAGGCGATCCGGCTGGCGCGGCTGCTGCTGCGGCTGTTTCAGAGCGAGCCGGAGATCATGGGCCTGACGGCGCTGATCCTGCTGCAACATGCGCGCAGCGCCGCCCGCTTTGCCGAGGACGGATCGCTGATCCTGCTGGACGATCAGGATCGTTCGCTGTGGAACGGCACCATGATCGCGGAAGGCCTCGCGCTGATCGACAAGGCGATGCGTCACCACCGCAGCGGTCCTTATCAGATCCAGGCCGCGATCGCCGCGCTGCATGCGCGGGCAGCGACGCCGGAGGAGACCGACTGGACGCAGATCGATCTGCTCTATGGCGCTCTGGAAGTGGTGCAGCCGTCACCGGTGGTGACGCTCAATCGCGCGGTCGCGGTCGCCAAGGTGCGCGGGCCGCAGGCCGCGCTCGATCTGATCGAGCCGCTGGCGCCGAAGCTCGCCAACTATTTCCATTTCTACGGCGTGCGCGGCGCCTTCCTGATGCAACTCGGCCGCAACGACGAGGCCCGCGTCGCCTTCGACCGCGCCATCGCGCTCGCCAATACGTCGGCCGAAGCCGCCCACATCCGCATGCATCTCGATCGCCTGATCCGGGACAGCCAGCCGAAGGCAAAGGAAAGCGCGAAGGCGAAGTGACGCGGGACGCGTCATTCCGGGATGGTCCGAAGGACCAGACCCGGAATCTCGAGATTCTCCGGTGCGCGATTGCGCACCGGAGTTCGGTCCTTCGGACCGCCCCGGAATGACGATCAAAAAACGTTCAGTTGATTGTCGGATCCCGCCGTTCGCGTTCGTCCTTTGCGCGTATCACCGGGAGTTGTCGATGCTGAAAGCCATTGCCATCGTCGCCGTCGTGCTAGCCATCGGGCTTGCGGGCATCCTCGTCTTCGCCCTGACCAAGCCCGACACGTTCCGCGTCGAGCGCAGTCTCGCCGTGAAAGCTCCGGCCGACGCGATCTATCCGCTGGTTGCTGATTTCCATCGCTGGACCGCCTGGTCGCCCTATGAGGAGCGCGATCCCGCCATGAAGCGGACGTTCGGCGGAACCGCGGCGGGAAAGGGTGCGACCTATGCCTGGGACGGCAACAACAATGTCGGTGCCGGCCACATGGAGATCCTGGAGGCGAACGGGCCCTCCAAGCTCCGCATCAAGCTCGATTTCGAACGGCCGTTCGAAGGGCACAACATCGCAGAATTCACCTTTGTGCCGCAAGGCGATGCCACTCTGGTCACGTGGGCGATGTACGGTCCGGCCCCATTCCTGTCCAAGGTCATGCAGGTGTTCGTCAACATGGACAACATGATCGGCAAGGATTTCGAGGCAGGCCTCGCCGGCCTGAAGAGGCTCACCGAGAAGCAATAAACCTCACTGCAAGCGAAGAGGAGCGAGACGATGCTTAATCCCTATCTGTTCTATCAGGACACTTGCGAAGCGGCGTTCAACTATTACGCCAAGGTTCTCGGCGGCAAGATCGATGCGATGATGCGGTCATCGGACGCGCCGCCGGACGTGCCGGCCGCTCCCGGCCGCGAGAAGATGATCATGCATGCACGGATGTCGCTGCCCGACGGCAGTGTGCTGATGGCCTCCGACGCGCCGGCCGAGCACTTTCACAAGCCGCAGGGCTTTTCGATCTCGCTCACAGTCAAGGATCCCGCAGACGGCGAGCGCAAGTTCAACGCGCTCGCCGACGGCGGCTCGGTCACCATGCCCTTCAGCAAGACATTCTGGGCCAAGGGCTTTGGCATGTGCGTCGACAAGTTCGGCATTCCCTGGATGGTGAACTGCCCGGCGGAGGGGATGTGACGGGCGCGACCGCGCCCACGTTCCGTTGAGTTGCGATCCTCTCTCTCCAATGCTGCGGGAGAGGGGACACGCATGGATTCCTTACGTCACGCACCGAGCGGCCGTGTTCTCTCACCGGATTGATCCGGTGACGTTCTCGCTCGGCGACGACTCCACGCAGCGAGGGCAGATCAGGAGCTTGGTGCCGAGCCGTCTGTCGTTCTCCGCTTGTATTTCGTCATGGACCACCCACCACGCCTGGGAATAGGGCTGCAAGGTGCCGAGCACGCGTTCCCGCTCCTGATTGGGATCCGGCGCCGGGGGCACGGGATTTGCCACGCGCCGCTTCGCGACGTGAGGACGGTTCGGATCCTTGCCAAGACCATCCCACGCGATGGGGCGACGTTCCTGCGCTGAAGCGCCTGCGCAAGCAATCAGCGCTGTGCAAAAACTGAGCAGGATGAAGCTGTATCGAATCATGCCGGGGCCTTTGCTGCGTAAGCGACGCGCAATCCGCGTGAACACTTCGCGTCACGTCAATCTAATGGAACTCAACGCAAACGGACCAGCCGGCATGGCCGAATACGAATCAGAATTTTACATCACTTTGCGCGCGGAGTGAGGCCGCTTCGTGAAGCCGACTGCACCGCACAACAATTGGCGCAATATTGGGCTGTGATCTGCACAACAGAATCGCTAACTTTGCTTCATAAAATCTAAAAAGCAGGGCGGGGCGACTTAGAAGGGGAGCGACCGATGGCGGCGGCGCTGCAGATCAACTTTGCTCTTTGGGGAATGGTCATTTGCGTGAGCATGAAGCTCGCGCCGGTGGTCCAGACTTTGTTCTAAGGCATGATCCGGAAAAGTGCGCGGCGGTTTTCCGAAAGATCATACTCAAACAACAACCTAAATCGCGACAACGATTCATCCTGATCGCATCGCGCTTTTGATCGCGAGCTCTCTGACGACATTGTGCCGCGGCTTTCGACGATGGTCGTCAGTGCCGGTCGCGGTTGATCGCGAGACTATGAACGACGACTTCGTCACCGACATCGCGGATAGATCGCGGCGAGGTCGCGCCCCTTCAACAGCAGCAGCCGTGAGCTCAGGCCGCCGCGGCGGCTGATCCAGTCGCGCACCGGGCCGGGATAGGCGGCAAGCACCGCGACCGATGCTTCCGGCTCGGCATAGAAGCGCCCGCGTCGGTCCACGGAGCGCGCGGCGTGGAAGCCCAGCACCGCGCGCTTGGTGACGCAGATGCGCTCGCCCGGCACGATGCTCAGCACCAGCGTGCAGGCGGACAGGCAGGGGCCGTCGATCACGACGCGTTCGCCGCTCTCGCGCACTTTCTCAAACAGATCGAGGAACGGCCCGACCTGTCCACCCGGCGACTGGATGATGCGGATCTCGGCCGCCGCGGGCGTGACGCCGAGCAGCGCGGATGCAAGCATCAGGGCTTTGAGGAAGGCGATGCGTCGCATGAAGCTCTCCACCAACTCGCTTTCGTAGGGTGGGTCAGTCGACGGCTGCGCGAAGCGCAGTCCGTTGGCGTAACCCACCATCTTTCTCGCCGCGTGAAAAGAGGTGGGTTACGCCCCGCGGCCGCGCTTCGCGCAGCCGCAGGGCTAACCCACCCTACGAGATCCTACCCGTTCCGTCGTTGTCCGCGGAGCGTTGGCAGGCCGATCCCCGCCGCATCGAAGCCGCCATCAACGGCCAAAATTTGTCCGGTGATATAGCTCGCGCGGCCTGAGCACAGGAAATAGATTGCTTCCGCGAGCTCCTCTTCCAGGCCGTAGCGGTTGAGCGGAATGGCGTCGTGATAGTCGGCGCGGATTTCCTTGGTGTGAACCTGCTTCGCCATCGCGGTGTCGACCGGCCCCGGCGCAACCGCATTGACACGGATGTTGAGGGAGGCGAGTTCGACCGCGAGCTGCTTGGTGAGGTGCGCAAGGCCCGCCTTGCTGGTGCCGTAGGCCGAGCGCAGCGTCGAGGCGCGCACCGCCGAGATCGAGGTGATGTTGACGATGGCGCCGCCATGGCCCTCGCGCATCAAGGGCACCGCCGCCTTGGTGCAGAGGAACGGCCCGGTGAGGTTGACCTCGAGCACGCGGCGCCAGTCAGCGTCGGACGTCTCCATCAGTGGTGCGAACACCGCGATGCCGGCATTGTTGACGAGGGCATCCAGCCGGCCGAACCGGCTCTCGACCGCCGCTATCGCATCGCTCACGGCAGCTCCGTCCGAAACGTCGCAGGTCAGCGCCAGCGTCGCCTCGCTCTTGCCGATTTCGGCGACCGCGCGGCTCAGCAACTCGCCCTCGATGTCGAGCAGCGCCACGCGCCAGCCTTCGGCCAGGAATTTCTTCGCGGTCGCAAGCCCGATGCCGCGTGCGGCTCCGGTGACGAGGGCGACTTTTTGCTGGGCTTGCGGCATTGGCTGATCTGTCCTGTGTCGGGAGGGGCGCGCGAGCGCCGGCCCCTTTTACTTCGCTTTGGTTCCGGCACGAAAGGCCCGCGCCATGCCTATCGAGCCCAATTGGGCTCCGAATGCCCCCTGCCGCAGTCGCGCTTGCGCGCCTCCAAATAATTCCTGTCCCGCTGTCGGCTCGGCAGAAGGTCGTTCGTCTTGGAGGGGAGCGCGGGCCAGCTGTTTCCGCCCTCGGGACAGACAGAATGACTGCGAGCAGCGAGGAAGTTCCATGCGGTTCATGATGCTGATGATCCCGCTCGGCTACGAGAACGCACCGCCGGACGTTCAACTCGATCCCGAACGTGTCGCGGCGATGATGCGCTACAATGAGGCGCTGAAGGATGCCGGCGTGCTGATCACGCTCGACGGCCTGCATCCGCCATCGATGGGCGCGCGCGTCTCGTTTGCGACCGGCAAGCCCATGGTCACCGACGGCCCCTTCACTGAAGCCAAGGAAGTGCTGGGCGGTTACTGGATGATCGAGGTCGCCTCGCGCGAGGAAGCGATCGCCTGGGCGAAGAAGTGCCCGGCCTCGGCCAACGAAATCATCGAGATTCGGCAGGTGCAGGAGGTGACCGACTATTCGCTTGAAGTGCAGGAGGTCGTGGCCGGGTTTGGCGACCTCAAGAAGTAGACGACAGCCGCGACCGTTTTCCGATCAACCAACCAGAGGAGATATCCATGAGCGCCGAACATACATTTCTCGCCGTCTATCTCGGCAGCACCACCGGTGCCAAGATGGCGGCCTGGCGCGCCCTGCCGGAGGCCGAACGGAAGACTAGGGAGCAGGAGGGCATGGCTGCCTGGCACGGCTGGGTCGAGAAGCACAAGTCCGTCATCGTCGAGATCGGCGGCCCGCTCGGCAAGACCCGCAGGATCGACGCGAGCGGCGTCACGGAGGTCAGCAATGCGCTGACCGGCTTCACGGTGGTACGCGCCGCCTCGCAGGAGGAAGCTGCCAAACTGTTCGAGAACCATCCGCATTTTGCGATCTTTCCGGGCGAGGCGATCGAAGTGATGCCCATTCTGCCCATTCCGCAGATGTAGCTTCGGTGCGAGTCCGTTCCGGGCTCGATGCCGACGCACCGGCCCGGCATGGCCGTGGAAGTACGGGGTTAATCCTGCCTCATCGCCGCTAGTGACCTTCACGCCCGGCTCATGTAAAGGTCGTTCACATGAGCTGGCGCAAGGAGCAGCGCCGCGCCGAGCGCGGCTATCACCACGGCAATCTGAAGGAAGCCTTGTTGCAGGCCGCTCTCGGGCTGATCGCCGAGAAGGGGGCGGCCGGCTTCACCTTCGCCGATGCCGCGCGCATGGCCGGCGTCAGCGCCGCGGCGCCTTATCGGCATTTCCGCGATCGCGACGAGCTGCTGTCCTCGATCGCCCAGCGCGGTTTCGAGCAGTTCGAGGCGCGCCTGAGCGCGGCTTGGGACGACGGGCGCCCCGACACGGTCACGGCCTTCGAGCGTGTCGGCAAGGCCTATCTCGCCTTCGCCCGCGAGGAGCCGGCCTTCTACAACGCGATGTTCGAATCGGGCGTGCCGGTCGATGCCAATGCCGCGCTTCAGACCGCCAGCGAACGCGCCTTCAACATCATTCGAGCCGCCGCCGAGCGGCTCGCGGCGCTGACACCGCCCGGCACGCCCCGCCCGCCGGCGATGATGATGGCGCTGCACATCTGGTCGATGGCGCATGGCGTGGCCTCGCTGTTCTCCCGCGGCGATGCCGCGCGTCGCAAATTGCCGATGTCGCCGGACGAGCTGCTGGAGGCCGAGGTGCTGATCTATCTGCGCGGCCTCGGCTTCCCGATCGACCGCCGCCCTCCGGCCAAGGGCGCCGAGCCGCCGCCGGTACCGCCGGAGGCTTCCTCCGGTTCGGGCGTGCCGCCGGGCGGCCCCTGGGGCAAGGCGAAATAAAGTTGCGCAAATAATTCCGCGGGCCTGTCAGGCGCTCGGCTTGACAAAATCGCGGGATGGTTTAGCTATGTAAATGTTATTTACATTCACAACGGCGCAGGTGCCGTGATGGAGATGGGAAATGGCCTACACCGCTGATGTCAATCGATGGCGCGGCCCTTCGGACCAATACCAACAGTACGAGCGTCCCCGCATGCTGGATACGCCCTGGCATCCCGGCTGGATTGCCGTAACCATCCTCGGCTTCATCATCTGGTGGCCGATCGGACTTGCCCTTCTCTTTTTCACACTCGGGAGCAGAAGAATGTCGTGCTGGAGCCACCAGGATCGCTGGCAGAACAAGATGGAGCGGATGCAGTACAGGATGGATCGCATGCGCGACCGCATGGAGCGCCGCGGCTTCGGCTTTGGCTTCGGCCCGCCGTCCTCCGGCAACCGCGCCTTCGACGAATATCGCACCGAGACGCTGCAGCGCCTCGAGGAAGAGCAGCGCGAGTTCAAGGATTTCCTGACCCGTCTGCGTCACGCCAAGGACAAGGAAGAGTTCGACCAGTTCATGGCGCAGCACAAGACGCGTCCGACCCCGCCGCCCACCGACCAGCAGCAGGGCTGACATCCAAGCCTGACGCCTCTCAAAGCCTTCAGGCGCATGCCCCCAAAGTCCTGATGGCCCCGAGCCGCCCGTTTGCGCAACCCGCAGGCGGGCGGTTTGGCTTCGACGTGTTCGCCCTAGCGCGAGAGGCCGGATAGCTGCGCGCGAGCGGACGCGCATCCCGTGGGCACCGCTGGCGCCTTGATCCGGACCGCCTATATTCGCCGTCACAGCTGCACGCGGATCGGAGGCGACAATGCCGGAAGCTGCGATAGACGCGAGCGACGACCTCTGGCCGGCGATCCGCCGCGAGGCGCAGCGTGCGGCAGCTGCCGATCCCTTATTCGGCAAGACGCTGGCCGGCGCCATCCTTACCCATGACGATTTCGCCGCGGCTCTGGCCGACCTGATCGGGCGGCGGCTTGGCAGCCGCGCCGAGCGCGCGCGCTTCACATCCTTTTCCCGCGACGCCTTTCACGACGAGCCGGACCTGATCGAAGCTGCCGGCCGGGACCTCGCGGCCATCGCGCGCCGCGACCCCGCTGTCGCCGACCTGCTGCCACCATTGCTGCACTACAAGGGTTACATCGCGCTGCAAGCCTGGCGCGTCTCGAACTGGCTCTGGCGTCATGACCGCCGCGACGCGGCGCTGCTGTTTCAGAACGAGGCGTCGAACCTGCTCCAGGTCAGCATTCATCCGGCTGCCAGCATCGGATCCGCCGTCTATCTGGACCACGCCACCGGCATCGTGATCGGCGCCAACGTCGTCATCGGCGACGACGTCACCATCCTCCAGAACGTCAGCATCGGCCGCAGCAGCGAACTGCCGGCGCGCTCGCCGCGCATCGGCCGCGGCGTCTACATTGGCGCGGGCGCGAGCATTCTCGGCGACATCAGCATCGGCGATTCTGCAAAAATCGGTGCCGGCACTGTTGTGACGAGCGACATCCCCGCCGGCTGCACGGCGGTCGGCAATCCGGCGCGACTGACCAACTGCCCCGAGACGGTCTCGGCCGCCTGACGCGCCCTCGCTGCGAGCATGCGTTACCACCGCTCTCGCACGCTCGCTTTGACGCTTTCTCGGCGCCTGTTGACGTGAATCAAGCCGCGCACATCGTGGACGCGATGTAGTTCGCCGGGCACAGGCAAGGAGCACGACGATGGCGAACGCAAGGATTCTCGTGGTCTATTATTCCCGGACCGGCACGACGCGCAAAGTTGCTCAATCCCTGGCGGCTGCGCTGTCCTGTGACAGTGAGGAAATCACCGAGGCTGGTAGCCGCAAGGGGATATTCGGTTATCTGCGCTCGGCCGTTGAAGCGCGACGGCAGATCCCATCGCGCATCGACGCCACTGTCAGGGATCCATCTCTCTACGATCTCGTTGTGATCGGAACCCCGGTCTGGGCATGGTCGCTGTCTTCGCCAGTCCGTGCCTACCTGCTCGCAAACAGGTCGAAACTCCCTGCGGTGGCGTTCTTCTGCACGCTTGGCGGGGCCGGCAGCGATCAGGTCTTCGGCCAGATGCGGGAGCTCGTCGGCAAGCAGCCTCTTGATTGTCTTTCCCTCACTGCGCGCGAGGTCGCATCGACGAACCACGGAGCGCGGCTCGCCACGTTCGTCGAGGCCCTACAGCGGGCCATTGCGAACGGGCGCAGCAGTGCAGCGACGAATGCGGCCTGAGCGGAGTTCGAAACCCGGTTCCGGGACCGCGGGTCTTGTCCTCGATTTCCCCGCCAGATGCCGCCGCCTCCGGGGGCTGCCCGGGCCAAATCCCTGGCCCGCCAGCCTTTCCGGCAGCCAAATTTGCCGCCGGTAACCGCGCATTAACCAACGCCGGGCTCTGGTAATTGCGGACAGTCGCGCCCAAAGCCGTGTCGGGGCCCATAGTTTTGACATCTTGGCGGGGAATGCAGGCGGCCGGCTTGGACGAGCCCTGCACCCCAGAAGAACAAGGCTTTGAGCGGGCTTGCCGGCCGCGCCGATTCTAGCGCGGCTGTTGGGAACCGGCCATATCGTTGGCCAGGACATCAGGTAACGATCGCCTTGAGAGGATACTGCTTATGAATCCGGCCGACGTGGCTCAGTCAGCCCTTCCGGTTGCCGCCTCCGCCGACGTGTCGCTGATTGCGCTGTTTTGGCAGGCTCACTGGATCGTGAAAGCGGTGATGCTGGGACTTCTGTCCTGCTCGGTCTGGGTCTGGGCGATCGCCATCGACAAGATCTTTCTTTACGCGCGCACCCGGCGCTCGATGGACCGGTTCGAGCAGGCGTTCTGGTCCGGCGAGTCGATCGAGGAGCTCTATCGCACGCTCTCGGCCAAGCCGACGCACTCCATGGCAGCCTGCTTCGTGGCGGCGATGCGCGAGTGGAAGCGTTCATTTGAAAGCCATGCGCGCTCGGTCGCCGGCCTGCAGATGCGCATCGACAAGGTGATGAACGTCTCGATCGCCCGCGAGGTCGAACGGCTGGAACGACGCCTGCTGGTGCTGGCGACCGTCGGCTCCGCCGGCCCCTTCGTCGGCCTGTTCGGCACGGTCTGGGGCATCATGTCGAGCTTCCAGTCGATCGCGGCGTCGAAAAATACCTCTCTGGCGGTTGTTGCCCCCGGTATCGCGGAAGCGCTGTTTGCGACCGCCGTCGGCCTTATCGCCGCCATTCCTGCCACTATTTTCTACAATAAGTTCACGTCCGAGGTGAACCGGCAGGCCCAGCGGCTGGAGGGCTTCGCTGATGAATTTTCCGCCATCCTGTCGCGTCAGATCGACGAGCGGGGCTGACGGACGGCATGTATGGAGCGTTTTCGAGCGAAGTGGATACCGGTTCGCGTGAAGAAAACGCGTCAAGACAAGAATCCAGAGCCCCGTTCGGATTTCATCGGAACGGAATTGGCTCTACTGTGAAGGGCAATTTGGGCACTCGATCATGGCGATGAACGTTGCGAGCTCATCCGGAGGCGGCGGGCGCCGCGGCCGGCGCAAGCCCGTCGTGGCCGAAATCAACGTCACGCCGATGGTCGACGTGATGCTGGTGCTGCTCATCATCTTCATGGTGTCGGCGCCGATGTTGACGGTCGGTGTGCCGCTAGACCTGCCCCAGACCCAGGCCAAGAGCCTCGAGAACAACGACCAGAAGCCGATCCAGATGTCGGTCGACATCAACGGCAAGGTGTTCATCAACGACACCGAGATCGCGATCAATGACTTGATACCCAAGCTGAAGGCGATCACGGATGCGCGGGGCGGGCTCGAGGAACGCATCTATCTGCGCGCCGACAAGAAGGCCGATTACGGGACGGTGGCCAAGGTCATGGGCCTACTGTCCGGCGCCGGATTCAAGAAGCTCGCCCTCGTCACCGAAGCGGATCAGGGGTAAGCGGTGAAGGTGAACGTCGACAAGACACTCGTTGCGTCGATTGCCCTCCATGTCCTCGTGCTTGGATGGGGCCTCGTCACCTTTAGCAGCAAGGCCTACATCGCCCCGGAAGAGTCGCTTCCGGTCGACATCATCTCGACCGATCAGCTCGCCAAGATGATGGCTGGGCAGAAGACCGGCAAGAAGGAAGAGCCGAAGCCCAAGGTCGAGAAGATCGCGGAGCCCAAGCCGGAGGAAGACGCCGTCGGCAAGGTCACCGAGAAGAAAGAGCTGATCAAGACCAACTCGACGCCCGAGCCGCCGCCGAAACCCGTCGAGAAGCCGGTCGAGAAGAAGCCCGAGCCGCCGAAGCCCGTGGCCGAGGCGAAGCCGAAGGAAGAGCCTAAGCCGCAGGAAAAGAAGCCTGATCCGGCCAAGGAAGATCCGATTGCCGAGCTGCAGAAGAAGCTGGACACCAAAAAGCCGCCGCCCAAGCCCGTGGAGCAGAAGGTCGCGGCGGTGCATCCGCAGCAGCAGCCGAAGCCGAAGGAGCGCACCTTCGACCCCGCGCAGATCCAGCGCGACCTCGACAAGCGCGCCACGACACGGCACGAGCTGACTGGATCGGCGCTGAATGCGTCGGCGTCGCTGGGAGCGGCGACCGGGACGGCCGTCGCCAACGTCGCGACCTGGCGCGGTGCTTTCCAGGGCGCGGTCAAGCGCTGCTTCACGCCGACCTATAACGGGCAGGATGCCGATCAGTACGAAGCCGACATCGACATTCCCATGAAGATCGACGGATCGCTGGCTGCCGAGCCGATCGTCGTCGCGGTGCGGGGACCGTCGCGGTCGATCGCGCAGGCGGTGGCGGAGAGCGCCAAGCGCGCCATCGTGCAGTGCCAGGTCTATTCGTTCATGCCGAAGCAGCAATACGAGAGCTGGAAGCTCATTCCGATGACTTTCGGTCTGAAAGATATGTTGTGACATCCGAACCAAAGAATTTTGCGATGAATGACGCCCGATCGATGAACCGCCGCCGCTTCATGACCCTGACCGGGTCGACGCTCGCGATGCTCGGCGGTGGACACGCCTTCGCTCAGGGGCAGCCGCGACTGCGCATCGATCCCACCGAGTTTCAGCCAGTCCCGATCGCGATCACCAGTTTTGTGCCGGGCTCGCCCTCCGACGGCGACGTCGGCAACGGTGTCACCCAGGTCATCACCAACAATCTGAAGCGCTCGGGCCTGTTCGCGCCGATCGACCAGGCCGCCTTCATCGAGCGCATCAGCAACATCGACGTCGCGCCGCAATTCCAGAACTGGAAGACCATCAACGCGCAGGCTCTCGTCACCGGCCGCATGACGCGGCAGCAGGACGGCCGCCTCAAGGCCGAATTCCGTCTGTGGGACGTCATCTCCGGTCAGCAGCTCGCCGGCCAGCAATATTTCACCTCGCCGGAATATTGGCGCCGCATCGCCCACATCATCTCCGACCAGATCTACGAGCGGATGACCGGCGAGAAGGGCTATTTCGACAGCCGCGTGGTGTTCGTGGACGAGACCGGGCCGAAGGAGCGCCGCGTCAAGCGGCTTGCGATCATGGATCAGGACGGCGCCAATGTGCGCTATCTGACCCGCGGTTCCGACCTCGTGTTGACGCCGCGCTTCTCGCCGAACTCTCAAGAGATCACCTACATGGAGTTCGGCCAGGGCGATCCGAAGGTCTATCTCTACAATATCGAGACCGGCCAGCGCGAGATCGTCGGCAACTTCCCCGGCATGACCTTCGCGCCGCGCTTTTCGCCGGACGGCCAGCGCGTCATCATGAGCCTGCAGCAGGGCGGCAATTCCAACCTGTTCGTGATGGATTTGCGCTCGCGCTCGACCACGCGTCTCACCGACACGCCGGCGATCGACACGTCTCCGTCTTACTCGCCCGACGGCACCCGCATCTGCTTCGAGTCCGATCGCGGCGGCCGCTCGCAGATCTACGTGATGGCTGCGAGCGGGGGTGCTGCGCAGCGCATCTCCTTCTCCAAGGACGACACCAACGCCACCTATTCGACGCCTGTGTGGTCGCCGCGCGGCGACTACATCGCCTTCACCAGGCAAGGCGGCGGGCAGTTCTCGATCGGCGTCATGAAGCCGGACGGTTCGGGTGAGCGGCTGCTCACCTCCGGCTTCCACAACGAGGGCCCGACCTTCTCGCCGAACGGCCGCGTGCTGATGTTCTTCCGCGATCCCGGCGGCAATGGCGGGCCGTCGCTGTACACGGTCGACATCTCCGGCCGCAACGAGCTGAAGGTGCCGACACCGGGCTTTGCCTCGGACCCCGCATGGTCGCCGCTGCTGTCCTCGACGTCGGGCTGACGGGAGCGCAGCTAAAACATCGCGTGTTCAGACGCGCGATGTTTTCGAAAAAACGCGCCGATTTTTTCGAGTTCGCAGCGCACGGCAAGACTTCCTTCACCTTGTGCCCGGCAAGGCTTGCCTAGCTGCTTGATATCTAAGCGAAAATCGGTTCGCTATTGCCGAAAAACAACCCGACTTTAACGATGTTCCCTCAGAAAGGCTTCATCTCAGTTGGGTTAGAACTACGCGCCCAACCAGGACGCGCGTACACACCAACATGCAGTTCGCTAGCCAGAGCGGAGAGCAGGAGGAACAGGCCTCGCCGACGATTTCGGCGGCGCTGACCGATTCGCTGTTCGAGGCGCCCGGCACGGTGCTTACCGGCATAGTGTTCTCGGCGTTCTCGGCCTCCTTGACGGCGCTCAAGACGGGACAGACGCTGCTTTGGCTATTTGTCCCGCTGCTCATTCTTGCGGGAGCCATACGCGCCTTCGATTTGAGCCGGTACCAGGCCAGAAAATCCGTTCTGAGCGCAGAACAAGCGGCGCGTTGGCAGCAGCGCTACCAGATCGGAGCGCTCATCCAGGCCGCCGCCATCGGTCTATGGTGTTCCACGACCCTGCTGAGCAATGAGGACGCCATCGCTCACATGATTGCCCTCTCGGTCACCACCGGAATCGTGGCGGGAGGAGCGGGGAGAGCTTACGGACGGCAGTGGATATTTCGTCTGCAGGCCACCTTGATATTCGGACCGGCCGTGATCGCGCTGGCGCTTCACGCCACGCCTTACTACATGGCGATGTCGGTCGTGTGCGCCGCGTTCCTCCTCTCGGTCATGCGGCTCTCCGGCAATCTGCACAGGATATTCTTGCGCGCCGTTGTCGCGCGCGAGCGCGAGGCCGCGCTCGCCGGCCAGTTCGACACGGCCCTTAACAACATGCCGCACGGGCTCTGCATGTTTCGCATCGACGGCCAGCTCGCGGTGATGAACCACCGCTTTGGCGCGATGATGAATCTGCCCGACAATCTCACCCAGACCAGCACGACTGCGCGCGACATCATCGCCGCATGCGTCGAAGCGGGATCGATTTCGGCGGCCAGCGGCGAGGCGATCATCTCCGACATCGAAACCGCCCAGGCGAACGAAATCATCACCGCCGACCCCGATCCGCAAAGGAATCGTTCGCTGTCATGGACCGTCCAGCCGATGGCTGATGGCGGTGCGGTTTTGCTGCTCGAGGACATCACGGAGCGCCGCAACGCCGAGGCCAGGATCAGCCATCTGGCCCGCTACGACGATCTCACGGCGCTGCCGAACCGTGTCAATTTTCGGGACGAGATCGAGCGTTTGCTCGCAGTCGCGCGCCATTCGGAGCGTCTGTCGGCTCTGCTCTTCGTCGATCTCGACCAGTTCAAGCAAGTCAACGATACGCTGGGTCATCCCTGCGGCGATCAGCTTCTGTGTGCGGTCGCCAATCGCCTGCGCGAGATGCTGCGCCCCGAGGATTTCGTCGCCCGCTTCGGCGGCGACGAGTTCGTCGTCTTCCAGCAGAACATCTCTTCACCGGAGGACGCCTCGGCGCTTGCCCGCCGTATCGTCGAACGCCTGAGCGAGCGCTACCGTATCGAAAACCATCTGGTCGAGATCGGCGCCAGCGTCGGCATCGCGCTGACTTCCCCGGGCGAGATCAGCGCCGATACGCTGCTCAAGAATGCTGACATGGCATTGTACCGAGCCAAGGCCGACGGTCGCGGCACCTTCTGCTTCTTCCGCGACGAGATGGCGGCGACCGTCGAGGCCCGCCGCATCCTTGAGCTCGACCTGCGCAAGGCGCTCTCGAACGAGGAATTCGAGCTGTTCTACCAGCCATTGGTCAATCTGAAGTCCGGCAAGATCACCACCTGCGAGGCGCTGCTGCGCTGGAATCATCCGGTGCGCGGCACGGTCTCGCCGGTCGACATCATCCCGGTCGCCGAGGACATGGGCCTGATCGTCGATCTCGGGCGCTGGATCCTGCGCCGCGCCTGCATGGAATGCATGAAGTGGCCGGACGGCGTCAGCGTTGCCGTCAATTTCTCGCCGCAGCAATTCCATCAGCGCGACGTCCTGAGCGAAATCCGCTACGCGCTCGAAGTGTCGGGCCTGCCGGCACATCGACTGGAAATCGAGATCACCGAGTCCTCGCTGCTGCGCAACACCCAGCTCACCCACGACATCCTGTCGCAACTGCGCGCGCTCGGCGTGCGTATCTCGCTCGATGATTTCGGCACCGGCTATTCCAGCCTCAGCTACCTGCACAATTTCCCGATGCAGAAAGTGAAGATCGACCGCTCCTTCCTCGAAGGAATCGATACCGACCGGCCGCTGACGCTGCTGCGCGGCGTCGCGCGGCTGTCCGCCGACCTCGGCATGTCCGTCGTGGTCGAAGGTATCGAGACCAACGAACAGCTCGAACTGATCAGCGCCGACGGCACCGTGACCGAAGGGCAGGGTTACCTGTTCAGCCGGCCGGTTCCGGCGGTGCGCGTCCGTCAATTGCTCAATGCCTCGCATGGCCGTCGTATGCCTGACGACCAGCTCGTCATCGCGTCGTCGCGATCGGCCTGATCCCTTCGTCGCGGCTCCTTTATTGCAACCGGCCCCCGCCAGCTCCGTAGTATTGCGGGCCCCAAAAGGTTAACCCTAACAATTCTAAGGCTTTGCAATTTCGTTAAGGAGCCATTAATCTGCTACTACTCGCGGAAGTTGCTTGGTGTTTAGAGGTAGCAGATGAAGTCCGGAGCCGAACCGAGCGCGGCGCTCCTTCCACGCGGCGCCGCGTTGTTTGATCGCATCGATTACCGACTCATCGAAACTCCCGAGGACAAGGACAACCTGTACTTGATGCGCTACCGCGCCTATCTGCAGGCCGGACTGATCCCGCCGTCGGAGTCGCAGCGGGTGACGGACCGTTTCGACGACGCGCCCAACGTCTGGAATTTCGGCGTCTACGTCGACGACGAGCTCTGCAGTTCCGTTCGCATCCACGTTCTGACGTCCGAATGCCGGATGTCCTACACCACGGAGGTGTTCGGCGACGTCCTGCATCCTCGGCTGGACCGGGGCGAGGTCTTTGTCGATCCGTGTCGATTCGTTGCCGATCCCGAAATGCAACAGCGGTTCCCCGAACTGCCTTATCTGACGGTCCGGCTTCCCTTCGTTGCCTGCGAGCATTTCAATGCCGATGTCGGGCTCTCGATGGTGCGGACCGATCATCAGGCGTTCTACCGCCGCGTGTTCCTGTCAGAGACTCTCACCGAGCCGCGTTCATTTCCGGGCTGGCCGACGCAGAAGGCCGTGCTGATGGCCTCGGATTATCCCAAGGTCCGGGAAAAGATCCTGACGCGTTTCCCGATCATGCGCTCCAGCGCGTTCGAGCGACGCATGCTGTTTACACGCAGCACCGCGCGCCAGGCTGCAACGCGTCCCGCGCTGGTGACCACGCCGCGGAACCGGGATGTGGCGGCTCCGGTGGTCGGTTCGGCCTACTAAGGCGGTCCCCCTCTCGATTCAGCTCAAAATTCCAGCAGAAGCCGACGCTTTTGCCGGCCGGCGCGGCTTGCCTTCACCCTCGCGCCACATTTACAAATCATTAACCATGACGGTTGCTTTTCGCTGACTGGGGGCATTTGAGCGGCTGAGGCAAGGTTCCGTCAAGGTTGACGGAACGTTCGCTTAACCAACCCCCTGTAGACCGGACAGCAGTGGACTAACGTGAGCGTGGAGGCTCCGGAATGAAACATCCTATGCGTATCCTCCAGGGATTGAAGCTGGCCGCGGTGCTCGCCGTCGCGCTGTCGATGGGCGCCTGCGCCAACAAGAATGCTGCGACGGATGCGATGGCCAATGCGGCGACGCCCGGCAGCCAGCAGGATTTCGTCGTCAACGTGGGTGACCGCGTGTTCTTCGAAAGCGACCAGACCGATCTGACCCCGCAGGCGATCGTGACCCTGGAGAAGCAGGCGCAGTGGCTCCAGACCTATCCGCGCTACAGCTTCACCATCGAAGGTCATGCCGACGAGCGCGGCACCCGCGAATACAACATCGCGCTCGGCGCCCGGAGAGCCCAGTCGGTGCGCTCGTTCCTCGCCTCGCGCGGGATCGATCCGAACCGTATGCGCACGATCTCCTACGGCAAGGAACGGCCGGTCGCCGTCTGTAACGACATCTCCTGCTGGTCGCAGAACCGGCGCGCCGTCACCGTCTTGAACGCGAGCTCCTGACGCTTCAGTCAGCCGCCGTTCAGCTTCGTAAATGGACTATGCCGGCGCCCTCTCGGGCGCCGGTTTCGTTTCAGCATTCTGTGACAGAAACCGCTTGGTAGCAGTCACATTTTTGGCGTACTCCACTTCAATGTGGGGCGCGTCGAATGTTCCGTCGCAGGCCATTTCGCTTTTGTCGTCAGGGCAAGATGTCATCCAGAATTAAGGTCTTTACCGGCACCGTGGCGACCGCCGCGCTGCTCTCTTTGTGCTCGCCCGCACTTGCGCAACCGGTCTTCGCGCAGTCGGATGACGCCGACCCCGAGATGCGGATCGAGCGGCTGGAGAACCAGCTGCGCCAGCTCACCGGCCAGAACGAAGAGCTGCAATATCGCAATCGCCAGCTCGAGGAGCGGCTGCGGGCGCTCGAAGGCGGTGCGCAAGCCGCGTCCGGCCAGGCACCGAACGTTGCGGCGATGCCGCCCGCCCAAATCGCACCAACCCAGGTCACGCCGGGCTATCGCCAGCAGCCGGCCGCGCAGCCGAATTACGAGCAGCCGCAGATCGCCGCCCCTGCGCCGATCATTCAGGAGCAGCCGGCGCCCGGCGCACCCGGCACGCGCCGCCGCGGCGATGCGTTCGATCCGAACCAGAACCCGAACGCGCCGGGCGCGCCGCGCGCGCTCGGCGGCGGGCAGCAGCCGATGCCGGCGGGAACCGGTGCCGGCGGCCGCAACCCGGGCGAGCCGCTCGATCTCGCCAACACCAGCCCCCGGTATCAGCAAGGCGTACCGCCAGCCGCACAGCCCGGCTATCCGCCGGCCCAATCCGGCTATCCCGCGCCGGCCGCCGGCAGCGCGGGCCTGACCACCCTGCCGCCCTCGGCCACGCCGCGCGACGAGTTCGACCTCGGCATCGGCTACATGCAGCGCAAGGACTATGCGCTTGCCGAGCAGACTATGAAGAATTTTGCGCAGAAATTTCCGAGCGATCCGCTGGTCGGGGACGCGCAATACTGGCTCGGCGAAAGCTACTTCCAGCGCCAGCAATACCGCGACTCCGCGGAAGCCTTCCTCGCCGTCACCACCAAATACGAGAAATCGGCCAAGGCGCCGGATGCGCTGCTACGGCTCGGGCAGTCGCTCGCCGCGCTGAAGGAGAAGGAGGCCGCCTGCGCCGCCTTCGGCGAGGTCGGCCGCAAATATCCGCGCGCCTCCGCCGGCGTCAAAGCGGCGGTCGATCGCGAGCAGAAGCGGGTGAAGTGCTGAGGCCCGGCGTTTCTATCCTGACAACGCGGGTGGTGCTGCGCTAAACATCGCGATCATCCGCCGAGGATGCTGGGCCGGGTCATGTCAGACGATGATTCTCCGATCTCGGCGCGCGAGGCGAAGCGGCTCTTCGCCGGCCTGAGAGCTGCGCCGGCGCTGGTGCTCGCGGTCTCGGGCGGGCCCGACTCGGTCGCGCTGATGTGGCTTGCGGCGCGCTGGCGGCGCAGCCTCGCACGCGGTCCGCTTCTCACCGTCGTCACGATTGATCACGGCTTGCGGCGAGAGGCGGCGCGCGAGGCGCGCGAGGTCAAGCGGCTCGCCGCCGGGCTCGGGCTGCCGCACCGGACCCTGCGCTGGCGCGGCACAAAGCCGAAGGCGGGGCTGCCTGCGGCAGCGCGCGAGGCCCGTTACCGTCTGCTCGCCGACGCCGCGCGTGCCGCGGGCGCGAGTCATGTGCTGACGGCCCACACCCGCGACGACCAGGCCGAGACGCTGTTGATGCGCCTCTTCCGCGGCAGCGGACTTGCCGGGCTGTCGGCCATGGCTCCCCTCAGCGAGCGCGACGGAATCGTGCTGGTGCGTCCGCTGCTCGATGTTCCGAAGTCGCAGCTGATCGCGACCCTGAGGCGGGCGAAGGTCGGCTTTGCCGAGGACCCCACCAACCGGGACACCGCCTTCACCCGGCCGCGGCTGCGCGCGCTGCTGCCGCTGCTCGCGGCCGAGGGCGGCGATGCGCGCAACCTGGCGCGGCTCGCGACAAGGCTGGCGCGGGCCAATGCGGCGGTCGACGTGCTGGCCGACGGCGCCGAGCGCTTCCTCCGTTTGCGGGATCGCGGCGTTGCGCCGCAGGCGGGGGGCCGAAGCTTCGAGGCCTCGGCCTTTGCCGCCCTGCCGGAGGAGGTCCGGCTGCGGCTCCTGCTGCGGGCGATCAACGCGCTCGGACATGAAGGGCCGGCGGAACTCGGCAAGGTTGAAACCCTGATGTCCGCACTGGACCAGGCGGTGGCCGCAAGTCTCCGCGCCCGCGCCACCGGCCGGCCGGTCCTGAAACAGACCCTCGCGGGAGCCTTGATCAGCCTTGCCGGCGGGCGTATCCACATTGCACCGGCACCGGCCCGGCGGCGCACCGGGAGATGAGCACGAATGAGGGCGGATCATGGCACCGGCCGTTTCGCATCCGCGCCGTCAGGCCACCTTAACCAGGCCGGAAAACCCCCGATCGGGCGCCATTATTTCCGCGGGAATCGCGCTAAGATGGGATAAATAGTCCCATCGCGTTCCCTTGGCAGCGACCGGGGCGGCACCTAAATTGTATCCGTCTAACGATGAGGATTCCTTGGGATTTCCTCGCATTGACCAAAGCCACTGCCCAAGGATCAGGGTTGCGATCCGCGCGACCACGAAGGAAGATCAATGAACGCCAATCTGCGCAATTTCGCCCTCTGGGTCATCATTGTCTTGCTGCTGTTGGCGTTGTTCACGCTGTTTCAGAATCCGGGTCAGCGGGCCTCCTCGCAGGACATCGCCTTCTCCCAGCTCCTGAGCGAAGTTGACCGCGGCAATGTGCGCGACGTCGTGATCCAGGGGCCTGATATCCACGGCACCTTCACCAACGGCTCGAGCTTCCAGACCTACGCGCCGAACGATCCGACGCTGGTGAAGCGCCTCTATGACAGCAAGGTGCAGATCACCGCGAAGCCGCCGGGCGACAATGTGCCCTGGTTCGTCTCGCTGCTGGTCTCCTGGCTGCCCTTCATCGCGCTGATCGGCGTGTGGATCTTTTTGTCGCGGCAGATGCAAGGCGGCGCCGGCAAGGCGATGGGCTTCGGCAAGTCGCGCGCCAAGATGCTCACCGAAGCGCATGGCCGCGTCACCTTCGAGGACGTCGCCGGCGTGGACGAAGCCAAGCAGGACCTGCAGGAGATCGTCGAGTTCCTGCGCGACCCCGGCAAATTCCAGCGCCTCGGCGGTCGCATTCCGCGCGGCGTGCTGCTGGTCGGTCCTCCCGGCACCGGTAAGACCCTGATCGCGCGTGCGGTCGCGGGCGAAGCCAACGTTCCGTTCTTCACCATTTCCGGTTCGGACTTCGTCGAGATGTTCGTCGGCGTCGGCGCGAGCCGCGTCCGCGACATGTTCGAGCAGGCCAAGAAGAACGCGCCTTGCATCATCTTCATCGACGAAATCGATGCCGTCGGTCGTCACCGCGGCGCCGGCCTCGGCGGTGGCAATGACGAGCGCGAGCAGACGCTGAACCAGCTGCTGGTCGAGATGGACGGCTTCGAGGCCAACGAGGGCGTGATCCTGATCGCCGCCACCAACCGTCCCGACGTGCTCGATCCCGCGCTGCTGCGTCCGGGCCGCTTCGATCGTCAGGTCGTGGTGCCGAACCCCGACGTCGTCGGCCGCGAGCAGATCCTGAAGGTGCATGTTCGTAAAGTTCCGCTGGCGCCGGATATCAACCTCAAGACCATCGCGCGCGGCACGCCGGGCTTCTCCGGCGCCGACCTGATGAACCTCGTCAACGAGGCTGCGCTCACCGCCGCCCGCCGCAACAAGCGGATGGTGACCCAGGCCGAGTTCGAGGAGGCCAAGGACAAGGTGATGATGGGCGCCGAGCGCAAGTCGCTCGTCATGACCGAGGAAGAGAAGCTGCTGACGGCCTATCACGAGGGCGGCCACGCCATCGTCGGCCTCAACGTGCCCGCAACCGATCCGATCCACAAGGCGACCATCATTCCGCGCGGCCGTGCGCTGGGCATGGTCATGCAGCTCCCGGAGCGCGACAAGCTGTCGATGTCCCTGGAGCAGATGACCTCGCGCCTTGCCATCATGATGGGCGGCCGTGTCGCCGAAGAGCTGATCTTCGGTCGCGAGAAGGTGACCTCGGGTGCCGCCTCCGACATCGAGCAGGCCACGCGCCTTGCCCGCATGATGGTGACGCGCTGGGGCCTGTCGGAAGAGCTCGGCACCGTCTCCTATGGCGAGAACCAGGACGAGGTCTTCCTGGGCATGTCGGTGTCGCGCACGCAGAACGCGTCCGAGGCGACGGTCCAGAAGATCGATTCCGAGATCAGGCGTCTGGTCGAGGAGGGCTATCAGGAAGCCACGCGTATCCTCACCGAGAAGCGTGCCGACCTCGAGGCCCTCGCCAAAGGACTGCTGGAGTTCGAGACGCTGAGCGGCGACGAGATCGTCGACCTGCTCAAGGGCAAGAAGCCGAACCGCGAATCCGTGCTCGAGCCGACCACCCCGCGCGCCTCCGCGGTGCCCCCGGCCGGCAAGCCGCGCCCGCGTCCCGATCCGGATCCCGGCCTGGAGCCGCAGCCGCAGGCCTGATCGCAAGCGGCAGACCGAATGGAAGAACGCGGCGGAAACGCCGCGTTTTTTTTTGCCCGAACGCGCGTTCGTGAGCTGGCACTCCGCTGAATCCCTCAGCGGAGTGAGCTCCGCCGAACCGGTGCATTCCTGCTCCCGCCTGCCCTTCACTCGAGCCTTGGCCGTTTTGTCACAGCCAACTCGGCTGAACCTGTTGCGGTGGGTCAAGAAGGGGGACCTCGACAGCGTTAGGCTCAAGTCCTTAAGGAGGGAAACATGGCTTTCAAGGATGTTCTGCTGACCCTGACGAGCTATCCGGAACCGACGTCGGTCTCGGTGATTGACGATGCGGTTTCGCTAGCCGCCGTCCTGGATACGCACCTCGCAGCCATTTCCTGCGAAGTCCATTTGGAAGTACGCGAGAGCTTGCTTGGGAATGCGATCATAGACATCCCTGCCATGATCGCGCGCGAGGCCGCCAGGAGCCGCCACAATGCGCAAGCGCTGCTCGCGGCGTTCGAAGCGGCGGCCGCAAAGTCGGGCATTAGGCATGAGACCATCTTCGAGCAATGTGCAACCCAAAGCGAGCCGGGGCTGCTGGTCGATTACGCAAGGCTTCGCGATCTCACGATCATGCCGATGCGGGAATCCCACGAGCGGTGGGATGCCGAGGAGGTGATCTTCGAATCCGGCAGGCCGACGCTGATCCTGCCTACGGCTCCGCGATCGCGTCCATTCCGGCCCGATGCTGTTTGCGTGGCCTGGGACTTCAGCCGCACCGCCGCCCGAGCGGTTTCTGACGCGCTTCCTTTGCTTGAAAGGGCGAAAAACGTGCGCGTCGTCACCGTCACGCATGAAAAGGCTTTGGATTCCAAACGTTCCGCCGAAGAACTGGCAAAGAACCTGGCCCGTCACGGCATCGAGGTTGTGCTGGACAAGATCGACGCCGAAGGCAAGCCGATCGGCGAGGTCCTCGAAGTGTACGTGCTATCTCACGGCATCGACGTGCTTGTGATGGGCGCGTACGGAACGTCCAGGTGGCGCGAATTCGTGCTTGGCGGTGCGACGAGAAGTCTGTTGTCTAAACCGCCGATCCCGATTCTGTTCTCGCATTGACGGTCGTTCATGCAAGAGGTGAGAACAGATGCTGCCACTTGTCGAACGGGCAGCAGCACAACGCCGCACAAGTCTTCAAAGCTGATCAGATCGCTCACGCTGACGCACGCGGTGCTCTACGGGCTCGGCGTCACGATCGGAGCCGGCATCTACGTCCTGGTGGGAGCTGCCGCCGCACGCAGCGGGATGCATGCGCCTCTGGCGTTCCTCGCTGCTGCCGTCGTGATGGGCATCACGGCCGGGACCTTTGCTGAACTGGGCACGCGGCTGCCGGTTGCGGCGAGCGAGGCGGCCTACGTTGAAGCCGCATTTCACCACAAGTGGCTCGGCGGTGTCGCAGGATTGCTCGTGGTGGCCGCGGCGACGATTTCAGGGGCTACCATCACGGTCGGAAGCGCCGGCTACATCGGCGTATTTCTGCCGCTGCCTGCCGCCTGGATCATCGCCGGCGTCGTGCTTGCGATGGGAGCGATCGCCTGCCGGTCCGCGGTTCAGTCCATCAGCTTCGCTGGACTGATGACGGTGGTGGAAATCGGAGGATTGATCCTCATCATCGGGGCCGGCCTATTCGAGGGTGAATCTCTGGTCTCTCGGCTGCCCGAATTGTGGGCTCCCATGAGCGACCTGGCAGCCTGGACCGGGATCGCACAGACCTCGCTGCTCGCCGTGTTTGCGTTCATCGGGTTCGAGCACCTGGTGAACATCTCCGAGGAAATGAAGAATCCTTCGCGGACTCTGCCTTGGGCCCTCTTCATCACCCTCGGCGTGACGGCGCTACTCTACATGGCGGTTGCCTGGATTGCGGTGGTCGCCGTGCCGCCGGCCGAGCTCGCGCATTCATCAGCCCCTCTTGCGCTGGTATTTCAGCGTCTGACCGGGCTTCCTATTTCGGTTCTGAGCGCGATTGCGGTCGTGGCGACGGTCAATGGAATCATCGTTCACATGATCATGATCGGACGTGTGCTGTACGGCCTTGCGGACCGGGGCAGCCTTCCGGCTCTTCTCGCGAGGGTGAATGCCACAAGCAGGACGCCGGTCGTCGCGACCCTCCTCGGCGTCGGCGCCATCCTGATCCTCGCGCTCGGCGTTCCGCTGACGGGATTGGCGGAATGGACCTCGCGATTGACGCTTGGGATTTTCGCCTTGGTCAATCTGGCACTGCTTCGAATCAAGGCAAACGAATCAAAGCCTCCGGCAGGCGTGTTCGTCGTGCCCGTTTGGGTGCCGCTTGCAGGGCTATTTACAGGTGCCGCATTGCTCCTGGTCGATCTCTTCGGATAGCGCCGGCTTCAGGCGCGGTCGCCTGCCGAGCCGAGAGCCGCCAGAGAGCCGCTCGCATTGTGGTCCGCTTCAACCGCTTGGGAAATGATGTTCCTGCGGCTTGTTGAGGTTTGATGTCGGCGAGTTGCTGGCCGCAAACGCTCGAGAGCTGACCTCAGGTGCTCATTCGTCCTTGCTGTGCTTCGTTCCCGTGGCTGCATTTGATGCGTTCCGGTCACGTCAATCGGTGCTGCCGTTCACAGGAACGCTGGAATCGTCGGCTCACCCTAGGCGAATGCGAGAACACTCAAGAAGAACTTAACGCTTGCGTTCTAGTTTGGCCCGCCATGTCTGACCAGGTCGTCCACAGCGCGGTTCAACCGTTTTCGGCACGTGCAGCGCTCCCTTGGCTGGTGGGCCTCAGCGTCTATGCGGCGCTGCTCATTGCCGGGCCACGCTTGCTCGGCGATCCCGACACCTATTCTCATGTCGAGCTCGGGCGCTGGATCATGGCGCATGGCGCCCTGCCGACGAGCGATCCCTTTTCGTTTTCCAGGCATGGCGCGCCCTGGATCACCTTCGAATGGCTCTCGGAGGTCATCTACGCGGCCGCGTACGTAATTTCCGGCTGGCCGGGCGTCGTCGTCGTCGCCGCGGCGGCGATAGCGCTCGCCTTTGGCTTGCTGACCTTTTTCCTGCTGCGTGAGCTTTCGCCGGTCCAGACGCTGCTCATGGTGATCGCCGCCGTCATCCTGCTGGCGCCGCATATGCTGGCGCGGCCGCACGTCCTCGTCCTGCCGGTCATGGTGATTTGGGCGGCCGCCCTGGTGCGCTGCATGGATCGTGGAGGGCCTCCGCCCTACTGGGCCCTGCCGCTGCTGGTGCTGTGGGCCAATCTTCACGGCAGTGGGGTGCTGGCTCTCGGGCTGATCGGCCCTGCAGGGCTCGAGGCGCTGCTGCGCGAGAAGCCAAGCGAATGGCCGCGCGTGCTGCTGCGGTGGCTACCCTTCACGGCACTCGCAGTCGCAGCCTCCTGCCTGACGCCCCATGGGCCGGAGCCGCTGCTCATGCCGCTGACGACACTCGGCCTCGGCCCCGCGCTCGCCTGGATCGCGGAATGGCGACCGCAGGATTTCGGCCATGTCGGCGGTTTCGAGTTGCTGCTGCTGGCTGGAATCTTTGCGCTCTCGCGCGGCGTGACGCTGCCGGTCGTGCGGGTTCTTGTGGTGCTGGGCCTGCTCCATTTCGCGCTGGCGCAGATGCGCAATGCCGATCTGTTGGCCATGCTGGCGCCGCTCTATCTGGCAGCCCCTCTGGGGCGGAGATTCGGCGGCGCGGCTGCGGACGATGCGGCCGTCGCGTCGCGCGGCCTCACTCTGGCCGGACTCGGCGTGTTGATCGCGGCGAGCGGGGTGGCCCTGGCGCATGACGTCAGGCCGGCTCCGACCATCACGCCTCAGGCAGCCATCGCTGGAGCCGATCTCGCCAAGACTGGGCCCGTGCTCAACGACTATTCCTTCGGCGGCTATTTGATCTTTGCCGGCATACCGACCTTCATCGATGGTCGCGCCGAACTGTACGGCGGACCGTTCATCGAGCGCTACAATCGTGCCCTGGCGCTGATCGACCTCGGAGATTTTCTCAACTTGCTGGAGGAATACCGCATCGGAGCGACGTTGCTCGCACCGCACACACCGGCAGTCGCCATGCTTGACCGGCTGCCCGCGTGGCAGCGCGTCTATAGCGACGACGTGGCGGTCGTGCACAAGCGGCGGGATGCGCCACAAAGATAGGCCAAGGGCGTATCTGATTTATAGGCATCCGCATGACACGCCCGTCCGGCGCCTGGTCACGCGTCGTCGAGTCACTCGTTGATGGCGTGGATCGCGGGTGGGGCCGCCGCCTCGTTGCGGTCGAAGCCGGCGCGGGTCTGCACCACGTAGAGCGGGCGGCGCTTCACCTCGGCGTGGATGCGCCCGACATAGAGCCCCACGATGCCCGTCATCAGCATGTTGATTCCACACAGCAGCGACACGAGGACGATCGTCGAGGACCAGCCGGTCACGAGGTGGCTATCGTTGCTGAGCCACATCAGCACCACCCAGCCGCCGTAGAGCATCGCGAGTCCGGAGACCGACAATCCGCACCAGATCGCCAGCCGCAAGGGCAGGTCGGAAAAGCCAAGTGCGGCATTCATCGCGAGCCGTACCATCTTGAACAGCGGGTATTTTGTCTCGCCCGCCGCGCGCTCGAGGCGGTGGAAGGCGACCTCGGCCTGCCGGAAGCCGAGCCAGGCGATCATGCCGCGCACGAAGCGATCCTGCTCCGGCATTTGCCGAAGGGCGTCGAGCACCTTGCGATCGATCAGGCGGAAGTCGCCGACATCGGCGGGGATGCCGACTGAGGACATCCTGCCGAGCAGCCGGTAGAACAGATGCGCGGTCGCACGCTTGAAACGGCTTTCCCCCTCGCGCGACAGGCGGCGGGCGTGGACGACGTCGTTGCCTTCCTGCCATTTCGCGATCAGTTGCTCGATCACTTCGGGCGGATCCTGCAGGTCGGCATCCATCACGATGATCGCGTCACCTTGCGCGGCGTCCATACCGGCGGTGATGGCGACCTGGTGACCGAAATTGCGCGACAGGCCGATATAGCGAAAGCGCGGGTCGCGCGTGGCGAGCGCCTGCAGCACGATCGAGCTGGAATCGCGGCTGCCGTCGTCGACGAAGATCGCTTCTGCCGGCCCGTCGAGCCGCGACAATACCAGCTCGAGACGGCGCAGCAGGACCGGCAGCACGGCTTCCTCGTTGAATACGGGGATGACGAGGCTGTAGCGGATCGATCTGGGCCTGGCCGCCATGCGAAAGATTCCAACTGTGTTTCAGGAGCGGGACTCTAATGCGCCGGTGGTTAAGGTCGCCTTGTCGCAACGATTAAGGATCTATTGCTCCGGGGCCCATGCCGCGGGCTTGAACTACCGGAGACCAAAGGACGGAGCAGCTGGATGGTGCCTGATTGTCCGCGTTGTGCCGAGCGCACGAGGACGATCCAATCCCGATCTCGTCGCGCTTCAGGACCGGCGACGGATCCTGTAGAGGACAAATCGGTCCGAACTGTCCAACAGCTGGAGCAGATCCGGCAGCGGATTCGCGGCAGGCGGCCCAACCAAATAGAGATAGTCGTAGTCCCGGTACCACGTGCGGACGAGGGGCGGGGCGTTCGCCGGCGGCTGGCCTGCCGCAATCGCAACAAGCAGCCCTGACGGCACTATTCCTCCGTCGGACAGCGCAAGACGGCGCACGGCCTCGCGTGTCCGTACGGGTTGCTTGCCGGTTTCCGTGAAGAGATTGATCACGAACGCGTCGGCATAGTGCACGGCCAGCGTCGGCGCATAATACATCGGATACGAGGTGAGGTCGGCGAAGGGCGGATCTCCATTGTCGCCGGTGCTGCCAACCAGGACGCGCGAGCCGCGATCGAGCTTGCGGAACGACTCGATGATGGCCGCATAGTCCGCACGGTAAGGCAGCCACACCGCGAGGACGACGGCGAGATTGATCAATATGATGCAGCTGATCGCGGCGAGCGCAGCCATGTTCCACGCTCGTCCCGGCAGCGACAGCGAGCAGAAGGCGGGCAGGATCAGGGCCGCGGCGGGAATGATGCGGAGGTCGACAAACGAGGTTCCGAACAGTCTCGACGGAATGACCAGGTACAGCAGCGCAAGGCCGATCGCGATCCAGATCCCGGCTGGCTCGAGCTTGAGGAAGCCGCGTCTTGTGGCGAAGTACAGCAGGATCGCAAGCGTCAGCCCGGTCGCTGCCGCTGCCGTCAGATTGTAGCCGTTCATGATGCGGAGCGGCCAAATCGGCTTGAACTCGAGGAACCAGCTCGAACCTTGCCCCCCGATCGAGCCGGCAGCCAAATGCATGACCGTGAGCAGCGCCAGCGCCGGTAGCGCAAGGGCGACAAGCCGCGCGGCGGCGACCGGGTACGTAATTCGCTGATGGCGGAGGCGCCAGAGCTCATAAAGACCAAGCGTCGCGCCGTAGATGCCGAGTGAAAAGAAGTGCGCCACGAACAGCGCAGCGACGAAGACCAGGTTGGCGGCGAAACGGAGCGGCCATGGGCGTTCTGCCAGCATCAGATAGACGGCGATGCCCCAGAGCGCGAGGCCCAGTCCGAACTCGAAATTCACGAAACCCCAGCTGAACGGCAGGCAGTAGAGGAAAGCGAGCGCAGCGAAGCCGGCAAGATGAATCCGTCCCTTTCGGGTCCATTCGAGCAGCAGCGCGCCTCCGACGACCAGCAATTGGCTCAGCAGCAGAAACAGCCGTGTGGCGTTCTCGACGCTCATCAGCCGCGCCATCTGCGGGACCAGCAGATCCATCCCGAGATTGGGATAGAACGCCCACACCACCTCGTAATGCGGATTGGCGTTGGAGGTGCCGTTCTGGCTCAGAATGTACATGCGGGCGAGGTGATTGGGATAATCGACCATCGCGGGAATCGGGGTCAGCAGCACCGGAAGAAACGAGACGGCCGCCAGCATTGCAAGAACGCCAATCACCACGGATCGCTCCGAGCGGAGACGATCCGGAATGGTCAAGGTCGGCCTGTTGGAAGAAACCATGTCGTGGGATCGTTGGGTCTGAGCGGTGTGCGAGGTCTTGTCTGCGTCACGTCTGCAAGGACCGGCCGTCGCCCGGATCCGGACGCCTGCACGGAGTCCCGGCCGCGGGCCTAATCGCAAGCGGTCGATCGAATTGAAGACAGCGGCGGAATTCCCGACTCGCGAGACTTCGCCCGGCTATGCAACCTTCGGAACACGAGGCCGATGAGAGCGATGGTGAGGAGCGGTGATAGACGTCCCGCAGGGACATAAACCGCAGGGCTGAGCAGCGGGACCATCCAGATGCCGAGCCCGATCAGCCAGTCGAGAAGGCGCGGCGCATCGATCGATGCGGCGAGCCACAGCACGATGGCGACCGCCAGCAGCGTCGCATCATAGGGGCCCGAATGCGGGGCCGCCAGCACGGTTGCCGCAAGCAACACGATCAACTTGCTGTCGCTGTTCAGCGAGGAGCGAAACGCCACGAACGTCGCTGCCGCGCTCGTTACGATCGCGCCCAATTGCAGGATCGAGGCGATCCGCTCCGGCACGCCCAGCAGTACCGCGCAGGCCCATACGCTGTGACCCCAGATGCGGCCATAGGCCAGCCATTTCTCGTCGGGGCTGACCAGATTGTTGAACGCCTGTGGTATCCACCGAATCCACAGCTCGATGCCAAAGATCATGACGCTTGCGAGCGCCAGTGCGAATGCCGAGCATGCAGCCGCACACAGGCCGCGATATTGGCGCAGACCCAGCAACGCGAACGGAACGAGCAGAAAGAATTGCGGCTTGAAGCTCAGGAGCCCGAGGATGGCGCCGCCAAGGAGCGGCCGCGGTCCGAGTAGTCTGACGCCCGCCACCAGCAGTGCAGCGACGAGAAACGCGCATTGTCCATCGGCCAGATTGAGCGATGCGGACGGCGAGACCAGCACGGCAGCGATGATGTAGGGCGTCAGTTGCGGCTGCGCGGCGCGGTTGCGAAGCGCCCAAGCCAGGAGGCCTGCGGTCGCAGCCTGGAATGCAACATAGGAGCCGGCAAAACCGAGCGGAGCGAACGGCAGCAGCAGGACGAGAAAGCTGGGCGGATAGAACCACGGGCGGAACTCCAGGGGCACCGTGAGCCATGATGCGAACGACTGGTTGAGATGCGCGGTGAATGCCTCGGCATCGAGGACCAGCGCGAGTTTGCCGGCAAGCATCGATCTGATGGCGCCGTAGAACACCATCCAGTCAGTGCCGGGGGCGATGTGGTTCAGTCCGATCCATCCGGGATGGACGAAGGTCGAGATCAGGATGCCCCAGCCGAACAGCGCAGCGATCGACAAGGCCGGCAGGAACATCAGGGGGATTTCGATCCGGCGACGCGCCGGAGCGGATGTCGGCGATTGAAGGGGCATGCTCATTTGCGGGCATCCTTCGGGATCTCAGCTCCCGGCGCCACGCCGGCCTGCCCGTCGTCCCGCACATGGATCACCGCAATGTCGTCCGCATAGATCCGCTTCCAGCCCTTGAGCTGGTCGAGGATCTGCGGGCCCGGCGCGTCAGCGACCAGGAGCGTCGCGTCGATCCTGTACTCATCCAACAAGCGCGGCAGCAATTCGGGCTTCTTGCCCTCCGTCGCCTTGAAGAAGTCCACGACGAATTTCTCGCCATAGAGCTCGGCGCGGCCGTCGACGAACACAGGGATGTCGCGCGAGATCAGATAGCCGCCGAACTGGTAGGCGTTGAAGATGCGCCGCACCTTACGTTGCTCGAGCAGATCAACCGCCGCCACCGGCGTCTGCGTCATCGTGAAGGTGAAGCGGTGGTGTCCCAGATAGAGCGACGTCGAGGTCCAGCTTGCCGCCACGATCATCAGCGCACCGAGCGTAGCGACATGGCGGGCCGGCCAGCGGTCGGCATCTGCGGCGTCGGGCGCCGGGCGCGGGAACATCTGGCCGAGCGGCTTTGCCAGCACCAGCGGCACCAGGAACGCAAATGCCTCGATGCTTCTGACATGGGTCAGCGCGCTCCAGGTCAGGAACAGGATCAGGAAGATCCGGGGCGCCGACAGCACGAGGCCCCGATAATAGCCGAACGCGATCAGGCCGAGCAGGGCGCCTTCGAACGAGGTGAACGTGGCGAAGTTCGCCGGCATCCATTCGAAGATCAGCGACAGCAGCTCGCCGAGGCTGAGAATGTTGGTCGCGCCTTGCAGCGTCCGCCAGCCGTAGGGTGTGCAGCAGCTCGCGATCAACGCACCGATTCCGAACAGCACCCAGCGCATGAACAGAGCAAGTCGCCGCCCCTTCTCGGCATGCTCGACCGCCTCGAGCGAGATCGGACCGATCAGCGCGAGGCCCAGCACGAAGCCGCCGTGCAGGTTCGCCCAGAGCGCCATCAGCGGGAGCCAGGTCCAGGACGGCGCGCTCTTGCGGTCGGCGGCGGCCATCAGCAAGCCGACCCACGCCACCATGACGGGCAGCGCCAGGATATGCGGACGGGCGAGCACGTGATGCATCGACAGCAGCAGCGCCAGCATCGCGAACAGCACCGCGCGCGGTGCCTCGATCTGCGCGTCGAGGAAATGGACGAAGATGGCGGCGGTGAGCGCGACTCCGATCGCGGTGATGATGACGGGGCCCGCCCAGCCCCAGTGCGTGTAGGAGAAGGCGAACAAGACCTGCGACAGCCACGATGTCGAGATCCAGGCTTCGCCGGTGCGCGTGAAAGAGCAGAAGTCGGTGTACGGCACGGCGCCGTGATCGAGGATCCATCGCCCGATCTTGATCTGCCAGAACGAGTCGGAATCCTGAAGCAGCGTGTCGCCGAGATAGAGGAAGAACAGGTACGCGCCGGCACCGACGCACAGGGGCACCAGAGCCCGTGCGCGGCTCTGAACCGCGATGCTGTTGGCAAGGGAAAGGGACATGCCGCCTCGTTGTCCTGTTGTTCTCGTCGGGTCGGGCATGATCCGGACCCGGAGGGCCGCGTTAGCGCAAAGTACGTAGCGGTATTCCGAGGAGATCACGCTCAAACAATCACCTGAAGCACGATGAACGGGTCATCTCATCGCGCTTCAGTCCGAGCGGGCGGCATTGGACCATGGCGGTCATAACTTCGGGTAAATCGGCCGCGCCGGGCCGTGTCCCGACAATTTAACGGGTTGTTTTGGATTTCGATTTACCATCGGCGAATACTCGCAAACCACCCGATGTTTACGTAGTCGGATTAACTGCGGCGCAATTCTTTGCCTCTACGTTCGGTTCCATGGTCGGGCGGCGCTGGGAAGCCGAAAAGACCAGATCAGTTGTAAGCCTCGTGTACCCATTTGGAGCACTCTATGAAGAACCTCGTTGCGCGTTTCGTGAAGGATGAATCCGGCGCCACCGCCATTGAATACGGCCTGATCGCTGCCGGCATCGCGCTGGCGATCATCACCGTCGTCAACAATCTCGGCACCACGCTGAACACCAAGTTCACCTCGATCTCGACCAGCCTCAAGTAAGGCCAGGACGAGCTGCGAATTTTCGAGAGCCCCGTCCCTGGCGGGGCTCTTTTTCGTACGAGGCTCCTGCAGCCGGATGGCTTTCGCGAGCATGATCCTGGGCGCAGCTTCGCCAGCGCCTCATTGTGAGCCGGACATTTCGTGAGCCGGACATTTCGCCGCAAAAGCGACCTGAGAGCCGCCGCAGGCTTCGCAAAGGATGGCCGTGGCGAACGGTTCTGCACCCGTCTGTTCGTTTGCGCAACGCGCGAAGGCTGACGGGTCGCGTTCGGCAGTCAGCGTGACGCGGAGGGTGACTGCACTGGCGCGTCGTCGCGGACGTGAACCACGGCGATGTCATCCGCATAGAGCCGCTTCCATCCCGGCAGATGGTCCATGATCCTGGCGGCGGGAACGGTGGTGTTCAGCAGCGTCGCGTCGATCCGGTAGGTCTCGAGCAGGCGCAGCAGGGTGTCCACGTTCTTGCCCTCGACGGCATCGAAATAGTCGAGCACGAACTGCTCGCCATACAGCTCGGCGCGGCCATCGATGAAGCTCTTGATGTTGCGGGTGATCAGGTAGCCGCCGATCGGAGCGGTGCTGAAGATCCGTTGCGCGCGCCGTTTTTCGAGCACGTCGACCGCGGCCGCCGGTGATTGATTGCCGATGAACGCATACCGGCTCGGCGTGGCATAGGACCGCGTGATGCTCCAGCCGGCCGCGACGATGGCCAGCGCCGCGATTGCGGTCAGGGCAAAGGAGGGGCGCGCCTCGCTTTCCTTCAGCGCGAGCGTTCTCGTCACTCCGAAATGTTCGGCGAACGGTTTTGCCAGCACGAGGGGCGTCAACAGTGCGAAGGCCTCGATGTTTCTGACGTGGTTGAGTGCCGCCCAGATCAGCCCGAGCAGCAGGAATATGCGGGTCCATGACAGCACCACCCCGCTGCAATAGCCGATGGCGATCAAGCCGAGCAGGCTGGCGCCAAACAGGTCGAGCGAGCTGAAGTCGGCCGGCATCCACTCCCAGATCAGGGAGAGCAGCTTGCCGAGGCTGAGGATCTTGGTCGACGCCAGGAGCGTGTTCCAGCCATAGGGCGTGCAGCAGCTTGCAGCGAGCGCGGCAAGGCCGAACACGGCCCAGCGCGTCGCCAGTGCAAATCGGTCCTTGCGATCGCAGGACGCGATCGCATCGAGGCCGATGGCTCCGATCAGGGCGAGGCCCATGACGAAGCCGCCGTGAAGATTGGCCCACAGCGCCATCAGGGGCAGCAACAGCCAGGACGGCGCGCTACGCCGATCGGCGGCCGCCAGCAGCCCGCCGACGAAGGCCACCATGACGGGCAGCGCCAGCATGTGCGGGCGCGCGAGAAAATGGCCCATCGACATGAACAGGAGCGGGGTGACGAGCACGAAAGCGCGTGCTGGCTCCAGATAGGGCTCGAGCAGGTAAACGAAGATCGCCGCGGTCGCGCCGATCGCGAGCGATGTCAGGATGACCACGCCGGACCAGTTCGATGGCTCGTAGACCAGTGCGAACAGGACTTGCGACAGCCAGGAGCTCGAGATCCACGCCTCGCCGGCGCGCGTGAACGAATAGATGTCGGTGTAGGGCATCGCGCGGTGTTCGAGGATCCACTGCCCGATCTTGATCTGCCACAGCGTATCCGAATCCCGCAGCATGATGTCGCCGACGCCCAGGAAGAACAGGTAGACACCGACGCCGATGCAGACCGGCAAAAGCCATCGCGCGACGCCGCGGACCGGAACGCTGCTGATGACGGAAATCGACATTGGAGGCTCGGGGTTGGGCGATCGCGCAACGGCGCATCAGGACCTGAGCATGATCGCCTTTAAGTTGGGGTAAACCGGGCGAGATCTGCGCTGCCAGAGGGTGAAAGGATGCGTTTACTACCTGCTCGCGTGAAGGCGGAACCTTGATTCGAGAATGCCGTCTTTGGCAGGGTGCTTTTTTGTAGGAGGGGGTCGGCAGCGGGATGACCGGTTGAGGGGCATGGCCGGGGACTGGCGCTCAACGTCGCCAGAGTCTCGCATGGTAGACCATCATCGTTCGGGGCGCGACTTCTTGACATTGCATGACACCCCGCGGCCGCGATGCATCGCCGTCAATGCCTTCAATTGTGATGGTCTGACGACTTTTGTTCCATACGACCTGACGAGGAACATCAAAATTCATCGACAGCGTAATCTCATCATCGCGGACGTCGGTAACCTCACCTCGGTAGAGCCGTCCGTCCTTGCCGCGCTCGAAGATCGCTTGTTTTGATGCGGCATCCATCGTGAAATACATGTACCCCGCGTCTTCGCAGCGAACGGAGATCGGATGCTGAATTGGTTCGCGAACTCGGAAGCTCAAAATGCTTCTCGGCGGTGTGACGGTGCACTGATGAGTCAATGTCGGCCGAAAGGTGGGGTCGTCGAATCCCGGCCAAGTCAACATCTTCTGATTGCGATCAAAGATCAGGTCGAGTCGTCCTGGACGGACGCGCAGCATGAATTCGATCTTTCCATCGTTCGTGGAAATGATCTCTCCTGAATATGCATTGATGCCGAAATTTGTCTCGACGTCTATCGGCGGCGTTTCAAAGACGACAGCTTTTGCGTCGATGTCGAACGTTGCGAAGTAGGGGCGGACCGGAGCGCCACCTTCACACCGCACCGAAAATGAGTCGCTGGCTGTCGCGCGGTCTGACGTCAGCATCAGAAAGCAAGTGAGCGCGAGGCCCAGGAGCCGATTCATGTCGCACGCTCCGTTCGTCCATGAGACCCCCACGCCGCAGCTCGACAGCGCCGATCTCGCTCGAACTCTCGAAATTGCCCGGCAGTGAGGGGCGACGCCATCAGCACACTGCGCGCGACTGAGGTCAACGTCCGGCTGTGAACAGGATAAATGAACCTATAAGTTTATGATCGTAGCGCAATCCCAGGCGAAATACTCACAGACGGAAGAGCGACCACTGAACTCAAATTGTAAACTGGCGGTCCAAGCCGTCGAAGAATACTCGTTCGGCCGCGCGATGGGTTAGTTGCACGTCGAACGGGCTGGCCAAGTGTGACGTTGATCCGGCGCTGCTCCGGGCAAACTCCCAGCGTTTGGACGGCGGCCGCGACAAAATGCCGTCGATGCAGGCTTGGCGCCTCCGTCCGCTCGCAATGACGCTTCACGCATTTCCCATCTTGTCATTCACCCTGAATAGTTGTTCAGTCCTTGCGGGGCGATTTGCATCTTTTGACGTGACGAAGCGTTTGGCCGCAGGGCGTGTGGCCGGCGTGTGGGACAGGAAGCGCGCCATGGTTTATCGGCGGACGCATCAAGTGGTGAAGCGCCTTGCGGCGCGGCGCAGCGCGATTCTGGCGGCGGCGCGGGACGCGGCAGCGGAAGGCGGCATGGCGGCGGTGCAGATCGCGCCTGTCGCGGTCCGGGCCAATGTCGCGGCCGGCACGGTCTATCGCTATTTCCCCTCCAAGGCCGACCTGATCTCCGAGCTCATTGCCGAGGTCTCCCGCGACGAGCTCGCGGCGATCCGAAGGGCAGCCGACGCCGCGCCGGGGCCGTCCTCGGCGCTGGCGGCGGCCGTGACCACCGTGGCGGTCCATACCCTGTCGCAGCGCAGACTGGCCTGGGGCATCCTGGCCGAACCTGTCGATGTCGATGTCAGCGCCTCCCGCCTTGCCAGCCGGCGCGAGATCGCCGGCGAGATCGCCTCGCGGATCGACGCTGCGGTGCGGGCCGGTCACCTGCCAGCGCAGGATACCGCGCTCGCCGCCACCGCATTGCTCGGCGCGCTGCACGAGGCCCTGGTCGGCCCGCTCGCGCCCGACAATCTCGATGATCCCGTCAAGATGCGCGATGCGGTGCAGACCGTGACGTTGCTGGCGCTCCGCGCGGTCGGCGTCATGGACGCCCGCGCCCGCGGCCTCGTGGTGCAGCAGACGCTGCTGCCGACGACGAAGGCGCTGGTCGGGGCTTGAAAAATCGCGCTGCGCGCGAGGTGTCGACCTGATCGCATTCAGGTCATTGCCCGCGCATGCTTTTTCGCGACATCCCAGCAAGCCGGCCGGTTCTGGCCGGCTACTGTGCATGGGGTTGTTTTTCGACTTTTTGTTTGGCCGCCCCGGCGGGCCTCACATGTTGGCGTCGCCCTCGGGGCCGACCGAGGCGATGCGCACCATGTTGGTGGTGCCGGGAATGCCGAGCGGGACGCCGGCGACGATGATCACGCGCTGGCCGGCGCGAACGAAACCGTCCCGGAACGCGATCTGGCCGGCGCGGCTCACCATGTCGTCCTGGTCGCGCGCGTCTTCCGCCACCACGCAATGCACGCCCCAGGCCACGGCGAGCCGGCGGCCGGTGGTGATGTTCGGCGTGATCGCCACGATCGGCGGCTTCGGCCGTTCGCGGGCCACGCGCACCGCGGTCGAGCCCGAACTGGTCCAGCAGATCAGGGCGGGCAGGTCGAGCGTCTCGGCGATCTGCCGGGCGGCGTCCGCGATGGCATCGCCCGCGGTGGATTCCGGCGCGGGACGCTGGGCCGTGACCACCGAGCGATAGGTCGGGTCGCGCTCGACCTCCTCGCCGATGCGGTTCATGGTCGAGACCGCCTCGACCGGGAATTTGCCGGCCGCCGATTCCGCCGACAGCATGATGGCGTCGGCACCCTCGTAGACGGCCGTGGCGACGTCGGAGACTTCGGCGCGGGTCGGCACCGGCGACTGGATCATCGATTCCAGCATCTGGGTCGCGATCACCACCGGCTTGCCGGCGCGGCGGGCCATCCGCGTCATCTGCTTCTGCAGGCTCGGCACGCGCTCGAGCGGCAGTTCGACGCCGAGATCGCCACGCGCCACCATCAGCGCGTCGGAGGCTTCGATGATGTCGGCGAGGCGATCGATCGCCTGCGGCTTCTCGATCTTGGCCATCACGGCGGCGCGGCCGCGGATCATCTTCTTGGCCTCGATGACGTCGTCGGCGCGCTGCACGAACGATAGCGCGATCCAGTCGACGCCGGTGACGAGGGCCGCCTCGAGGTCGGCGCGGTCCTTCGGCGTCATCGCCGAGACCGGCAGGTCGGTGTCGGGCAGGCTGACGCCCTTGCGGTCGCTCATCCTGCCGCCGACCACGACACGCGTCACCGCGTGCTCTTTCGAGGTCTCCTCCGCGATCAGCCGCACCTTGCCGTCGTCGAGCAGCAGCGCATGGCCTGGCCGCAACGCAGCCAGGATCTCCGGATGCGGGAGATTGACGCGCGTGGCATCGCCCGGCGTCTTGTCGGAGTCCAGCGTGAAGGTCTGCCCGTTCTGGAGCTGGACCGCGCCTTCGGCAAAGGCGCCGAGCCGGAGCTTGGGGCCCTGGAGGTCCACCAGGATGCCGATCGGCCGGCCATAGCTGCTCTCGACGTTGCGGATCGTCGCCACCAGCTCCCGCATCTTGTCATGCGAGGTGTGGCTCATGTTGATGCGGAACAGGTCGGCGCCGGCCTCGAACAGGCGGCGGATCATCGCGAGGTCTGAAGAAGCCGGTCCCAGGGTCGCGAGAATCTTGATACGGCGAAGACGCCTCATGGCTTATTTCCAGACGGGGACGAGGGCGCTGGCGGGAGGCCAGGCGCGGCGGGGGGCGTACCACCGGGCGGACCATTGGGCAAACCGGGAACCCCACCCGGGCCAACCGGGCCGGGCAGGCCAGGTACGCGCTGCTGTCCAGGCTGTTCGTTCACGTCGGTCAGCTGCACCGTCCAGGCCCGCTGCTCACCGGTGTCGACCTCGAAATAGCCGGTCCGGTCATAGCCGCGCGCGAGGCAATCCTCGGTGCCGCGTATGGTGAACTCCTTGTCGCGCGAGCACATGAAGGCCTGGCCCGACCATTCGCCGCCGCGGTCATAGTCGATGGCGTAGATGTAGTAGTAGCGGGCGACCAGCGTGCCCCGGAGCAGCGTCTCACAGGAGCGCGAGGAGATGTTCCACCAGCCCTCGGTGGTCCAGCCCTCGGCATCCTTGTAGCCGAGCGCGATCCCGACCCGGCTCGACGTGTTGTTGCAGAGGCGGAAATCGGCCGAGGCGGGGCTGGCGCAAAGGCACAGCAGGGCGACGACCAGCACCGGGACCAACCGGGCGAGCAGGCGAAGCGGGAAGCGGGGAGATTCGGCAATCATTGTCGCGGAAGCTATACCAGATCATTGACGATTTGGCGTTGGGCCGGGGACGCGCCCCGTAGCCGGGCTTTGGCCCGTTTGCGCCGCGATATGGCAAAATCTGTGACAGGACCCACCTGATCCCGTAAGGGTGACCGCCATCGGGACGGGCCCTTAAGGAATACAGCCATGGCAATCGACGACAAAACCAGAACGGAGCTCGAGGCGGCGGCTTTCCGGCGCCTGGTCGACCATTTGAAGACGCGGACGGACGTCCAGAACATCGATCTGATGAATCTGGCGGGTTTCTGCCGCAACTGCCTCTCCAACTGGCTCAAGGACGCCGCGGACGCCCAGGGCGTGCCCTTGAGCAAGGACGAGAGCCGGGAGGCCATCTACGGCATGCCCTACGAGACCTGGAAGGCGAAGTACCAGGGCACGGCCACGCCCGAGCAGCTCGAGACGATGAAGAAGGTCCATCCCCACGAGCATTGAACGGCCCGACCTCCATCGCCCGAGTCGCACCCGGACAACAGCTTTCTTCGCCGCGGCGCAGGAAGGTGTGGGCGCGCTGTGGACGAGCGCGATGCTTGCTTGAATGCAGCTGGCCCCAACCCTAAGGGTCTACCCAGCACGCGCGGTGAGGGATGCCGGCGTCACCTCGTTTTGCCAGTTCCATTGGGAGTACAAGATGGCCACCTCCGCCGCCGTCCGCGACGACGAGCCCGCGACGAAATTTGCCAAGGACCAGCTCAAGTCCATCATCGAGCGCATCGAGCGGCTGGAGGAAGAGAAGAAGGCGATCTCCGACGACATCCGCGACGTCTATGCCGAGAGCAAGGGCAACGGCTACGACGTCAAGGCGCTGCGCACCATCGTGCGCCTGCGCAAGCAGGACCCCAACGAGCGCGCCGAGGCCGAGACCATTCTCGAGACCTACATGCAGGCGCTGGGGATGATCTGAAGGCGACGGGCCCGCGCCTCATCCATAAGAGTACCTCGCCGGGCGCAATTTGCGGACGGCCTGCGCTTGGGTAAAATCCGCTGGTCTGCTAGAATGCTCGGTGAAGGGACCGAGCAATGGATGTGCCTGGACCAGAGCGCAGGCTCGCCGCGGTCCTCGCGGCTGACATGGTCGGCTTTAGTCGGCTCATGGAGGTCGACGAGGGTGGCACGCTCGCGCGTCTGAAGACCCACCGGATCGAGCTCATCGATCCGGCGATTGCCAAAAATCACGGCCGCATCATCAAGACCACGGGCGACGGCCTGCTCGTCGAATTCCACAGCGTCGTCGATGCAGTGTTGTGCGCTGCTGAAATTCAGAGCCGGATGGGGCGCCGCAACGCCGATGTCCCGCCGCCGCGATGGATCCAATTCCGCATCGGTATCAATCTGGGCGACGTGATCGTCGACCAGAACGACATTTTCGGCGATGGTGTCAACGTCGCGGCACGGTTGGAGGCGCTGGCCGAACCCGGAGGCATCTGCATCTCCAGCGCGGTGCGCGACCAGCTGGGCCAGCGTCTCGATGGTGTCGCATTCGAGGACATCGGCGAGCAGAACGTCAAGAACATCGCGCGTTCCATCCGCGTGTACCGGATTCGATTGGAGGATGGGCTGGCAAGCGCGACAGCCGGCACGACGGCCGCTGCAAAGGCGACTGGTAAGTCGAAGAAGCCGTCCATCGCCGTGCTGCCCTTTGCCAACATGAGCGGCGATCCGGAGCAGGAGTTCTTTGCGGACGGTTTGACCGAGGACATCATCACGGAGCTTTCACGCTTCCACGACCTGCTGGTGATCTCGCGCAACTCGACGTTCGTGTACAAGGGAAAGTCGGTCAAGGTACAGGATGTCGGGCGCGAATTCGGTGTCGACTACGTCATCGAGGGAAGCGTGCGAAAGGCCGGAGATCGCGTCCGCGTCACCGTGCAGCTGATCGATGCCGAGACGGATCGGCATATCTGGGCCGAGCGCTATGACGGCGAGCTCAAGGACATCTTCGCGATCCAGGACGAGATGACCCGGGCGATCGCCGCCACGTTGCCGGGCCGTGTCGAGGCTGCGACGCACGATCGAGCGAACCGCAAACCGACGGACAACATGGCAGCTTATGAATGCGTGCTGGCCGCGAAGATCCTGCACCATCGCTCCAATCGCGAAGACAATGCGCGGGCGCAACTTCTGCTTGGTCGGGCGCTCGAACTCGACGCGAACTATGCTCACGCGCACGCGTGGAAGGCGTGCGTCCTCGGCCAGACCTGGGTCTATAACTGGTGCGCGGATCGCGACGCCACCTTCGAGCAGGTGGCTGCAGAGCTGGAAACCGCGCTGGGCCTCGACGACAATGACAGCGACGTCCACCGCATCCTCGCGGCACTCAATCTGAACCGCGACGACCATGGCAAGGCCGCCTATCATCAGGAACGCGCGCTCGCGCTCAACCCGAACTATGACCTCGTGGTGGTGCAGCAGGGCGAACTGCTGACCTGGCTGGGGCGGCCGGAGGAGGGCATCGACTGGATCAGGAAAGCGATGCGCCTCAACCCCTATCATCCAGAGCGCTTCTGGAGCCATCTCGGGCGCGCCTATTACTGTGCCGAGAAATACGCCGAAGCCGCCGAAGCCTTCTCGAGGATCTCACGCCCCGATCACACCCATCACGCCTTCCTTGCCGGGATCTTCGCGCAGATGGGCAATGCAGTGGCGGCTGGCGCGCACGCGGCCGAAGTTCTCAAGCGCGAGCCGGCATTTTCGGTGGCCAGTCATCTCGCTACCCAGCATTATAAGCGGGAGGTCGATCGTCAGCGCTATGAGGCAGGCCTTCTCCGGGCAGGCCTGCCGGCTTGACTTGGCGCGGAGACCGATTGCCTCTCCATCGAGAGTGAGACTGTGACCGAGCCGATATTGCCGCGCGAGGTGAGCCGGGCCTTCGACGCCTTTCCGACGCCGATGCGCAAGCGGCTTCTTCAGGTACGCGAGCTGATCTTTGCGACCGCTGCGGCGCATGAGGAGGTCGGCCAGCTCAGCGAAACCCTGAAATGGGGTGAACCCGCCTACCTGACCGAAGAGACGGGCAGCGGCTCAACGATCAGGCTCGGCCGCCTGAAGGATTCCGATCACGCCGCCATTCTGTTCAACTGCAAGACGACACTGATCGACACCTTTCGCGAGCGCTTTCCAGATGAGTTCGAGTATCGGCAGACCAGGGCGTTGCTGTTGCCGGTGGCGGGCAAATTGCCGAAGCGGGAGCTCGCCGTCTGCTTGTCGCTGGCGCTGACCTATCATCTGGACCGGCGGGGCGGGAAAGCGAAATAAATAGATGCTGTGAACCTGTAGCCCGGATGAGCGAAGCGATATCCGGGCTGTTTCAGCGCGCGCTGCTTTCCCGGATGTCGCTGCGCTCATCCGGGCTACGAGGCCGAGTTCGTGGATAGAGAGAGGGGCTACCGGCCTCAGCGCAGCGCCGCGGTGCGCATGACGAACGACGTGGTCTCGAGCTTCGCGGTCGCGCTGCCCGAGAAGCTGTCGCAGGACAGGCCCTGCATCGGATCGTCGACAAAACCCATCGCGACGACCGCGCGCGGCTTGACGAAATAGGCACGCAGCGCGACCATGTCGAGCTCGCCCATCAGCGTCACCGACATCGCGCGGCTGGCGCTCGGCGACAGCATCACGATCTTGAGCCAGATGTTTTCGCCCTTGGCCGCAGAGAGGCGGGTGGCGGTTGCGACCCTGCCGTCGATGCTCTTGCCGACCACCATGTTGATCTCCGTCGCCTGGGCCACGCTGCGGGAGGCCGCAGACGGGCGGGCGGTGCGCGGGATCGGTGCTGACGCTGCGACGACGTTGGCGCGGTCGACCGGGGAGGCCGCCGGCGCGTAGGCCAGGGCCTGGAAGGCCGCGTTGGTCACGCTCGCGGTTGGTTGCGGATCGGTGGCGGCGGCCAGCGCCTGACGCGCCTTCAACGCTGCGACCTGAGCCGGCGTCGCCTGCTGCGGCGCGGCCGGGACATCATCCCAGAAGCCGCGGGCGTTGATGATGTCGGCCGGCGTCTCCAGCTTGCCCTCGACAGACTTGCCGGTCGCGCGCTTGTCAGCCACGGGCGCGGGCTTCGGCGGCGGCGCAACGATCTGGGCATCGGCCGAAGCGAGCTGGAGGGTTGCGGCGATCTGCGGCTTGGCGCGGGGCGTCGGCACCGGCTCGGCGGGCCTGGCGGCGGCTGCGACCACGGTCGGCGCGGACGGCTTCGCGGCCGTTGCGGGCGCGCCCTCGTCATCCTCGTCGCTGCTCGCGGCAGGAGCCGGCTTGCTCCTGAACAAGGCGGCGAAGAAATTCGGCTTGCTGCCGGCGTCGTCGCCGCTGCCGCGCCGCTCGATCTCGGCCTTTGCCAGCTCATAGTTCTTCAGCGGAACGCCGTCGGTCGGCAGATGCACCGTCTTGCCGTCCGGGAAAACGCGGGCGAGCTGGTCGTGCGTCATGCGCGGCCAGTGCCGCACGCTGCCGGTGTCCAGATGCACGAAGGGCGAGCCGGAGGTCGGATAGAAACCGACGCCGCCGCGCTGGAGGCGCAGGCCGGCGAAACGGATCTGCTCCAGCGGCACGCCCGGGATGTAGAAGTCCATCGCATGTCCCAGCATGTGCTGGCTGGAGCGCGCCACGCCGGAGGAGCGGCGGCGGAGCATGGCGTTGGTAGCGGGGGAGCGGTAGGAGGAGATGATCTGGATCGGCTGCTTGCCGTCGACGTCGCGATAGACTTCCCAGAGGATGTCGAAGAGGCGACGGTCCATGACCGTCTCGTCCTGGGTGCGCCAGTCGCGCAAAAAGTGGTTGAGCTGCTTCAGCGCGGCTTCGTCATAGCGGCCGTCGCGCTTGAAGGTGACGGTGAGGTCTTCACCGGAATGGGTGTGGTGGAAGGAGAGCGTCTTGGTCTCGTTCAGCGCCGCGGCGTCGTGGACCGAACCTGCGGCGGCAAGCAGCAACACGGAGGCGAGGCCGATCCGGGATCCGGCCTTCACTCCCGCATGGGACAACGACAGCACAGCGAATTGGCGTGCGAGACCAGTCAGCACGTATGAGCCCACCCAGTCGACGAGCGTTCAAAATGGACTCTCCCGCCAACCCCGTTAGCAGCGCGAAGAGGATGAACGCTTTCTTAAAGCAAGAAGGTTAATTCGAGGTTGACCTTCCCGCCCCCAAACCAAGTCAGAGTACGATCCTAAGCGGTTGACTGTGGCAAAAAAACGCCCGCCGCCCCGGCGCGGGTTGGCGCATGGTTAACGTTAAGCGGCCCCATCCAAAGGACGGGGCCGCTGATTTCATTGCAGAATTCTTGTGAGCCTGGCGCTGAGCCGGCCTCAGCGGGTAAACACTCGCTGCGGACGACGGCCGACCGGCGCCGGCGGCTGGGCCGGGGTCGGCGCTCCGAACAGCCGCTCGAAGAAGTTTAGCCCAGACGAGCCGAAGCCCCCGCCATTGTTGGCCACCGCGACCCCTGATGGCAGCGTCGTCGGCGGGCGCGAATAGTTCGGCTGGGAATGGGCGACGACAGCCTCGAGGTCCTTGCCGCGGTTGTTCTTCAGGATGTTGATCATGGCCGCATCGCGACCGTAGATGTCCTTGCGGAATTGCAGCTTGCCGGCGTCATCCACGAACGCAGTCTGATAGGTGATGTTGACCGGGATCGGGGTCGGGAATTTCAGATCGATCTCGCTCTTGCCGTACATGCTGCGCACGCGCTCCGGCGTGTACTTCTCATTCGGCATGGTGATGTTGAGCAGCACGGAGGCGTACTGATCCGGATTCTGCACGCGCATGCAGCCATGGCTGAAGGCGCGCTCGTCCCTGGCGAACAATTGTTTGTCCGGCGTGTCGTGCTGATAGACCAGGAACTTGTTCGGGAAGTTGAAGCGAATGCGGCCGAGCGCGTTGGCTTCGCCGGGCGGCTGCGAGATGTGCACCGAGCCGTCGCGGTTCTGTTCGAGCTTGAGGCCCATGCGCTGAAGCACGGTCGGGTCCTGCTGCAGCGCCGGCAGGTATTCGTTGTAGACGATCGACGGCGGCACGTTCCAGGTCGGATTGACCGTGATGTACTTCATCGTCTCGGTCAGCAGCGGGGTGGCGTGCTGGCCGGGCTTGCCGGTGACGACGCGGGTGGTCCAGACCTGCTGGCCGCGCTGCATCACCTTCAGCGTGAAGTCGGGAATGTTGAGGATGACATAGGCATCACCCAGCGAAGGCGCGCCGAGGTCGCGCGGCAGCCAGCGCCAGCGCTCCATGTTCACCACCACCACGTCGATCTGTTTGTCGCGCTTGGGGGTGTTGAGCGCCTTGACCGTCTTGTCGTCGAGGATGCCGGTCGGCTTCATCTCGGCGCCGCTCTGGAATTTGCGCACGGCCTCGGCGACCGCCGCGTCGTAACGGGTGTCGCCGGCGTTCTCGGCAAGGCCGAGCTTGGCGCGGAGCTGCGGCACGCGCGGATCTTCGACGACGATTTCAGCGCGCTTCTTGCTGGCCCGGGTGTATTTCAGCGCCGGGCCGTCGGCGATCTCGATCACCGGGCCGTTGCCCTGGCCGCGCAGCTCGGCGAGCTTGGCCTTCAGCTCCTTGTAGAGCTTGTGCGGCGGGTTGTAGCTGTCGAGCGCTGCGGACGCATCCGCCGCGGTCGTGACCTTGGCGAGCACCTCGTTGGGGTCGACCGGATGCTCGGGATAGAGAATGTCGCCGCTGACCTGCGACCAATGCATCCGGCCGCTCTGGGCATGGCGTGCGTAGTCGAACATGCTGGCGGTGAGCTTGAGCTCGGCATCCGCGAGCGCATCGGGCGTCGTGGCGGCGGCGAAATCCGGCAACGGATAGTCCGCGGGATTGAGGCCGTCGGAGGCCGCGTCCTTCAGCCGCGCGATCACGCCCTTCGCCGCAGCGGTCGGGCTGCCGCTTTGCGTCCAGACCGGCGCGAAATCGCGTGCGGCGTAGAACTTCTCGATCGCCGCGCGCTCGTTCTTGCGGTCGAAATAGCGCGAGGTCTTGGCGCCGATGATGTCCTTGAGCTTGTCCGCGACCGGCTGGTCGGCGGCGGGCACGTTGCTCGCGGCCTTCACCGGCTCGGCGGCGGGAGCCGCTGCAGCAGGTGCCGCGGGAGCCGCCGGCGTGGCGGTCGCGGTGTCAGCCTTTGCAGGCTCGGTGTTTGCGGGCTCGGTCTTCGCAGTCTCGCTCTTCGGCGCTTCGGGCGCCGGCGTGGTGGCGACGTCGGACGGCCTGGTCTCGACCTTGTCCGGCGCAGGCGCGGCGTCCGCCTTGACGGGCTCCTTCGCGATTTCCTTGGTGGGATCCGGCACCGTGGCGGTGGTGTCGAGCTTGATGTCGGCTGCAGTGGGGGGCGGGACGTTTGCCGGCTCGGGGCGCGGGATCGCAGCTTCGATCGCGAGTTCGGCGGCGCTGCTGCGCGCCTGGTCCTGCGCCAGCGCCGAGCTGGCGGACACCGCGAGGAAGGTCGCTGCGACCGTCATCAAGACACGGTCAAAGCCCGCACGGTGGTTCAAACAGTCACGCATTGTGTCGCACCCCTCGGGTGAGCTGTCCCCTCGTGGAACAGCTTCGTTATCGCCTATTGATGAGCTTCGGCTAAACTGCGCCGGCCTCTCGAAAGTTGCACGCCTGCACGCAACGATTCCTACGCAGACGATATACAGGCCCCGATTCTGCGGCCAGCGCTACCCGGGACAACTCACGACAAACTGACTTCAAGGGAGCCTCTTGGCAACGGATTGTGCGCTTCTGCCACGCGGTTTTCCGTCTGTCTGTCACTTCCGGGTCACGGTTCAAATCACGGTCGAATTCTGTCGTCATGCGAACAGCTTACCGCTGTCGCGCACCGTCGCGCGAACCTCCGTTCGCACCCGGCTCAGTGCGTCTCCTCACCGCTTTTGCCGCCATGTCCGGGAACCCCGGCCTCGTCGAGTTTGCGGTAGAGCGTCGACCGGCCGATCTTGAGGCGGCGAGCCACTTCAGACATCTGGCCGCGATAGTGCGAGATCGCGAAGCGGATGATCTCGTTCTCCATGTCCTCCAGCGCGCGGACATCGCCGGTCGCGGTGAGCATGGCGAGAGTTCCCACGGCGGGGAGTGGCGCGATCGGTATTTCGTTACCTGAGACCACCGAAGGCATCGCCGCCGGCTCGAGCATCAGCGGTGCGGTCGGAATATCAGTGGCGGGATGCGGTTGCGAGGCGAGCAGGGGAAAATCGCCAATGTCGAGCTGGTCGCCGTCGCTCATCACCACGGCGCGGTAGACCGCGTTTTCGAGCTGGCGGATGTTGCCGGGCCAGTCGAGCTGGGCCAGGTGCGCCACCGCCTCGCCGGTGATGCCGGTGATTGGGCGGTTCTCCTCGGCGGCAAAGCGCGCCAGGAAATGCCTGAGCAGATGCGGGATGTCCTCGCGCCGGGCGCGCAGCGAGGGAATCGTCAGCGGCAGCACGTGCAGGCGATAGAACAGGTCTTCCCGGAAATGTCCCTGTTTCACCCGCTCCAGCAGCTTGCGATTGGTTGCCGAGATGATGCGGACGTCGACCTTGACCGGCTTGCGGCCGCCGACGGCCTCCACGGCACCTTCCTGCAGCGCGCGCAGCAGCTTCACCTGCGCGGTCAGCGGCAGCTCGCTGACCTCGTCCAGAAACAGCGTGCCGCCATGAGCCTCGACAAACTTGCCCATGTGCCGCTCGGTGGCGCCGGTGAAGGCGCCCTTCTCGTGGCCGAACAGGATGGACTCGACGAGGTTGTCGGGAATCGCGCCGCAATTGACCGCGACGAATGGCTTGGCCTTGCGCTCGCCGCTGCCATGGATGGCGCGCGCGAACATTTCCTTGCCGACGCCGGATTCGCCCTCGATCAGCACGGGGATCGCGGAATTCGCCGCCTTCTGCGCGGCGCGCATCACCGGGGTCATTGCCTCGGCGCGCGTGATGATGTCGGAGAAAGTCAGCCGGCCCTCACGGCTGTGACGGATGCGCTGCAATTCGCCCTTGAGCGCGGACGTGTTGAGCGCGTTGCGCAGGGAGACCTGGAGCCGCTCCACGCCGACCGGCTTGACGACGAAATCTGCCGCGCCCGCGCGCATCGCCGAGATCACGTTGTCGATGCCGCCATGGGCGGTCTGCACGATGACGGGGATGCTCAGGCCGGCGTCGCGGATCTTCGCAAGTACGCCCATGCCGTCGAGGCCGGGCATCACGAGATCGAGGATGACGGCGTCGACGGCCGGCGCGTCGGGGGCGGTGAGGGTGGCGATTGCGGCGTCCCCGGAGTCCACGACGACCGTCTCATAGCCGCATTTCTGCACCATGTTCTCGACCAGCCGGCGGGCTACAGCGTCGTCGTCGGCGATCAAAATACTGGCAGCCATGGTGTTCCCCGCACGCTACTACTATCTGTCTCGAATCGGGGCACTCTGGCCGAAGCCGATTAACGCATGCTTAAGCCTTGATGCCCCCGCCCGCCGTCGCGATTGTTGAACACAGGTTTTCCACACAATGACTTCGCGCTCAAAGACCGCTCTCACAAAATCGGCACTCCGCAAGCCAGCCACCAAGAAATCCTCCGCCAAGAAAAGATCCTCCAAACCTTCGCTCGCCGAGCCTTCGCTTGGAAAGGCTGCGAGCAAGACCGGCAAGCTTCCGGAGTGGAACCTCGCCGATCTCTATTCCGGGATCGACGCGCCGGAAGTGGCACGCGATCTCGAAAAGCTGGATATCGACTGCGTCGCCTTCGAGACGGACTACAAGGGCAAGCTGGCAACAGGGACAGCAAACGAAGATGGCGGAAAATGGCTCGCCGAAGCCGTGCGACGCTATGAGGCGATCGACGATCTCGCCGGCCGTCTCGGCTCCTATGCCGGTCTCGTCCATGCCGGCGACAGCGTTGACCCCGCGATTTCAAAGTTTTACGGCGACGTGTCCGAGCGCCTGACGGCGGCGTCGACGCATCTTCTGTTCTTCGCGCTCGAGCTCAATCGGATCGATGACGATATTTTGAACCGCGCGATGCAGGCCACCGAGCTCGCCTACTACCGTCCGTGGATCGAAGACTTGCGCAAGGAGAAGCCGTACCAGCTCGACGACAAGCTCGAGCAGCTCTTCCTGGAGAAGGCGCAGACCGGCTATTCCGCCTTCAACCGGCTGTTCGACCAGACCATATCCGGCCTGCGCTTCAAGATCGGCTCCAAGGAGCTCGCGATCGAGCCGACGCTCACTCTGCTGCAGGACCGCGATGGCGCCAAGCGCAAGAGCGCGGCGGCAGCGCTGGCGAAAACCTTCAAGGCCAATGAGCGTACCTTTGCGCTGATCACCAACACGCTGGCCAAGGACAAGGACATCTCCGACCGCTGGCGCGGCTTCAAGGACGTCGCGGATTCCCGCCATCTCAACAACCGGGTCGAGCGCGAGGTGGTGGATGCGCTGGTCGCCTCGGTGCGCGCGGCCTATCCGAAGCTGTCGCATCGCTATTATGCGCTGAAGGCGAAATGGTTCGGCAAGAAGCGGCTGGCCTATTGGGACCGCAACGCGCCGCTGCCGTTTGCGGCCACCGACGTGATCGGCTGGCCCGATGCGCGGAACATGGTGCTGACAGCCTATCGTGGTTTCTCGCCCAAGATGGCCGACATCGCCGAACGCTTCTTCACCGATCGCTGGATCGACGCGCCGGTGCGGCCGGGCAAGGCGCCGGGCGCCTTCTCGCACCCGACCACGCCGTCGGCGCACCCCTACGTGCTCATGAACTACCAGGGCAAGCCGCGCGACGTGATGACGCTCGCGCATGAGCTTGGCCATGGCGTCCATCAGGTGCTCGCCGCCAAGAACGGCGCGCTGATGGCGCCGACGCCGCTGACGCTGGCGGAGACCGCGAGCGTGTTCGGCGAGATGCTGACCTTCCGGCGGCTGCTGGCCCAGACCAAGAACGCGAAACAGCGCCAGGCGCTGCTCGCCGGCAAAGTCGAGGACATGATCAACACCGTGGTGCGGCAGATCGCGTTCTATTCCTTCGAGCGCGCGGTCCACACCGAGCGCAAGAATGGCGAGCTCACCGCGACGCGGCTCGGCGAGATCTGGCTGTCGGTGCAGGGCGAGAGCCTGGGGCCCGCGATCGAGATCAAGGCGGGCTACGAGAACTACTGGATGTACATCCCACATTTCATCCATTCGCCGTTCTACGTCTACGCCTATGCCTTCGGCGACTGCCTCGTGAACTCGCTCTACGCCGTCTACGAGAATGCGGCGGAAGGGTTTGCCGAGCGCTATCTCGACATGCTCGCCGCCGGCGGCACCAAGCACTATTCCGAGTTGCTGCGGCCGTTCGGGCTGGATGCCAAGGACCCGAAGTTCTGGGACGGCGGGCTCAGCGTCATCGCCGGGATGATCGACGAGCTGGAGGCGATGGGCTGAGGTAGGAGGGCGCCGCTCGTGGTACGTAAAACATCTGTTGAACTAGGTCTCCGATGATGTTATACACATGTATAACAGGTTGGAGCGTAGGCCATGAAAATTGAGATCAAGAAGATTGGCAATTCAGACGGACTGCTGCTGCCACGCGAATTGATGCAGCGGCTCGATCTCAAGCGCGGGCAGCAATTGCACATCGTGGAATTGCCCGGCGGTGGCTTCCAGGCGCTGCCTTACGATCCCGACTTCGAGCGGACGATGGAAATCGCCGACGAGGTGATGGACAAGTATCGCGACACCCTCGCAGCGCTTGCAAAATAGTCGGCCATGCAATGAGCGATCCTCAGGAGCCGCTCTGGATCACTTACGAGCAGGCCGTCGCCATTCACAGCCGGCAACTCCGACGCTTCGGAGGCGCGCCTGGACTGCGTGACGAAGGCATGTTGCGGTCGGCGCTCGATCGCCCGACCAATAAATGGCGCTACGAGCAGGCGCCGTTGGACGAGCTTGCCGCAGCCTATGCATTCGGGCTCGCGAAGAACCATGCATTCGTCGACGGAAACAAGCGCATCGCCTTCATGGCGATGATGGTCTTCCTTCGCAAGAATGGCGTGGCGTTCAGTCCCGATCCGGCGGAAGCGACGACCATCATCCTCGCTCTCGCTGCCGGTGAAGTCAGCGAGGAGAGCCTCGCGCGCTGGATCCGCGACAATCTGGATTCCAAATGACCCGATTTGCGGGAAAACTCCGCCTCGGTGCCGTTGCCCTGTTCAAATCTTTAAGGTATCCCAGCCCGAGAATTCGACGTTCGACTGGGGACATTCATGGCTGACCATAGTGAAGTGGCGTACACCACCGCCGACGGCAACGACTATGTTGCCCACGAGCAGACCTATGAGGGCTTCATCAAACTGGTGAAGTACGGCACGGCCTCGGTCGCGCTCATCGTGATCCTGATGGCGATCTTCCTCACCTGACCCATCGACTGCCGCACCGCCAGCGTCGTCGGTGCCCATAAAATTTGCATTCAAGCCGGTCCCAAAACCGGTATCCAACGTTGCGGGAGTAACGCTAAGTTCGCGTGCGCGCTTTTTCCCGCGTCGCCGGAGGCCTCATGAAGATTGCCGTTGCCAAGGAAATCGATCCGTCGGAGCCGCGCGTCGCCGCTTCGCCTGACACGGTGAAGAAATTCAAAGCGCTCGGGGCCGAGATCGCCGTCGAGCCGGGTGCCGGCATCAAGTCGGGCCTGCCGGATTCCGAATTCACCGCGGCTGGCGCCACCGTCAGTGCCGACGCGCTCAAGGACGCGGACATCATCATCAAGGTGAAGCGCCCCGAGGCGTCCGAGCTCGCGCAGTACAAGCGCGGCGCGCTCGTCGTCGCGATCATGGATCCCTACGGCAACGACGCGGCGCTCAAGACGATGGCCGATGCCGGCATCTCTGCATTCGCCATGGAGCTGATGCCACGCATCACCCGCGCGCAGGTGATGGACGTGCTGTCCTCGCAGGCGAATCTCGCGGGCTACCGCGCCGTGATCGAGGGCGCCGAGGCGTTCGGCCGCGCCTTTCCGATGATGATGACCGCGGCCGGCACCGTGCCCGCGGCCAAGGTGTTCGTGATGGGCGTCGGCGTCGCCGGCCTCCAGGCGATCGCGACCGCGCGCCGTCTCGGCGCCGTCGTCACAGCCACGGACGTGCGTCCCGCCACCAAGGAGCAGGTCGAATCGCTCGGCGCGAAATTCCTCGCGGTCGAGGACGAGGAATTCAAGAACGCACAGACCGCCGGCGGCTACGCCAAGGAAATGTCGAAAGAATACCAGGCCAAGCAGGCCGCGCTCACCGCCGAGCACATCAAGAAGCAGGACATCGTGATCACGACCGCGCTGATTCCGGGCCGGCCGGCGCCCAAGCTCGTCAGCGCCGACATGGTCAGGTCGATGAAGCCGGGTTCGGTGCTGGTCGATCTCGCCGTCGAGCGCGGCGGCAATGTCGAGGGTGCGAAGCCGGGCGAGGTGGTCGACCTCGATGGCATCAAGATCGTCGGCTACACCAACGTCGCCGGCCGCGTCGCGGCTTCGGCTTCCAGCCTCTATGCCCGCAATCTGTTCTCCTTCATCGAGACCATGGTCGACAAGAAAGAGAAGAAGCTCGCCGTCAACTGGGACGACGAGCTGGTCAAGGCCACCGCGCTGACGAAAGACGGCGCCGTGATCCACCCGAACTTCCAGCCCAAATCATCTTAAATCGGGTTTAAGGAGAGCCGCCATGGAGCATGCAGCACAGCTCGTCGACCCCTTCATTTTCCAGCTGTCGATCTTCGTCCTCGCCGTCTTCGTCGGTTATTTCGTCGTCTGGTCGGTGACGCCGGCGCTGCATACGCCGCTGATGAGCGTCACCAACGCGATCTCCTCGGTGATCGTGGTCGGCGCGCTGCTCGCGGTGGGTGTCGGCATGATTTCGAGCGGCTCGGGCTGGGCGCGCGGCTTCGGCTTCGTCGCGCTCGTCTTCGCCTGCGTGAACATTTTCGGCGGCTTCCTCGTCACCCAGCGCATGCTGGCGATGTACAAGAAGAAGTCGAAGTGAGCGGCCACCTCGGGCTGAAGGGATCAATGGGGACCTGAGATGAGCGCCAATCTCTCTGCATTCTTGTATCTCGTGGCGGGGGTGCTGTTCATCCTGTCGCTGCGCGGGCTGTCGAGCCCGGCAACCTCGCGCCAGGGCAATCTGTTCGGCATGATCGGCATGGCGATCGCGGTCGCCACCACGCTCGCAAGCCATCCGCCGGCCGACGGCGTGGCGTGGATCCTCGTCATCCTCGCGGTCGCGATCGGCGGCGGCGTCGGCGCGGTGATCGCCCGCCGCGTGCCGATGACCTCGATGCCGGAACTGGTCGCCGCCTTCCACTCGCTGGTCGGCATGGCCGCAGTGCTGGTCGCGGCCGGCGCGTTCTACGCGCCGGAGGCCTTCGGCATCGGGACCCCCGGCAACATCCATCCGCAGAGCCTGGTCGAGATGTCGCTCGGCGTCGCCATCGGCGCGCTGACCTTCACCGGCTCGGTGATCGCGTTCCTGAAGCTGTCGGCGCGCATGAGCGGCGCGCCGATCATCCTGCCGTTCCGCCACATCATCAACATCGCGCTGGCCCTGGCGCTGGTGTTTTTCATCGTCGGCCTCGTGCTGTCAGGCAGCGCGTTCGACTTCTGGATGATCGTCATCCTCGCGCTGGCGCTCGGCGTGCTCATGATCATCCCGATCGGCGGCGCCGACATGCCGGTCGTGATCTCGATGCTGAACTCCTATTCCGGCTGGGCAGCGGCCGGCATCGGATTCACGCTCGGCAATTCCGCGCTGATCATCACCGGCGCGCTGGTCGGCTCCTCCGGCGCGATCCTGTCCTACATCATGTGCCACGCGATGAACCGGTCCTTCATCTCGGTCATCCTCGGCGGCTTCGGCGGCGAGACCGCCGCGGCCGGCGGGGGCAGCGGCGAGCAGAAGCCGGCCAAGCTCGGCTCGGCGGACGATGCAGCCTTCATCATGAAGAACGCCTCCAAGGTCATCATCGTGCCCGGTTACGGCATGGCGGTGGCGCAGGCGCAGCACGCGCTGCGCGAAATGGCCGACATGCTGAAGAAGGAAGGCGTCGAGGTGAAATACGCCATTCATCCGGTGGCCGGCCGCATGCCAGGCCACATGAACGTCCTGCTCGCGGAAGCCAACGTGCCCTATGACGAGGTGTTCGAGCTCGAGGACATCAACTCCGAATTCGCGCAGGCCGATATCGCCTTCGTGATCGGCGCCAACGACGTCACCAACCCCGCGGCCGAAGAGGACAAGTCCTCGCCGATCTACGGCATGCCGGTGCTCCAGGTCTGGAAGGCCGGCACCGTGATGTTCATCAAGCGCTCGCTCGCCTCGGGTTACGCGGGCATCGACAATCCGCTGTTCTACCGCGACAACACCATGATGCTGCTCGGCGACGCCAAGAAGGTCACGGAGAACATCGTCAAGGCGATGTAGCGCGAGACGCGCCGACCGTGACCATCAACGAGGAATGGCACCGGTCCCATCCCATGCCCCCCAAAGCGACGCGCGAGCAGCGCGTCGTCTGGCACGCTGCTCACAAGCAGGCGTGCGGATGCCGCGATGTTCCGGCGAGCCTTCGGACCGATGTCATGAAATTGCTGCGGAGCCGTCGCAAGCCGTAAGTCTCAATCGAGAGGCGGGTCGCGCAATGATGACCATCGTCAAGTGGATCGCCATTGCGCTGGTGACCGTCTATTGCGCAGGCCTCCTCGTGCTGTATGTCCGGCAGCGCGAGATGCTGTTTCCGATCCCGCCCGTCGGCCGCACCGCCCCTGATGCTGCCGGCCTTCCCGAGGCGGAAGAGCACGTGCTGACCACGTCAGACGGCGAGAGAATCGTCGTCTGGCACGTGCCGGCCAAGCCAGGTCATTCCGTGATTCTGTACTTCCCCGGCAATGGCGATTTTCTCGCCGGCCGCGTCAGCCGTTTCAAGGCGATGATCGCCGACGGCACCGGCCTCGTTGCCCTGTCGTATCGTGGCTATGCCGGCTCGAGCGGGACACCGAGCGAACGGGGCCTGCTGCGCGACGCCGCAGCCGCCTATGCTTTCACCACTGCGCGCTATGGAGCGGAACGCATTGTCGTCTGGGGCTTTTCGCTCGGGACGGGCGTGGCAGTTGCGCTCGCATCCGAGCTCCCGATCGGCAGGCTGATCCTGGAGGCGCCCTATACCTCGACGGTCGACATCGCTGCACTGGCATTCCGGTTCGTGCCGGTGCGCCTCCTGATGCGCGACCAGTTTCGTTCCGACGAACGGATCGCGCGCGTCACGGTGCCGCTGTTGGTGATGCATGGCACCAATGACCTTGTCATTTCGATCATGTTCGGAGAGCGTCTGTTCGCGCTCGCGCGCGAACCGAAGCAATTCGTTCGCTTTGCGGGTGGCGGACACGACAATCTCGACGCCTTCGGTGCGGTCGAAAAGGCAAGGCAATTCATTGGATACTAAACGGCTCGTCACGCGGCTCTGGAGCCAGGCCCTCGCCGCCATCCTGACATTGTTGCCGCATCAGGCGTGGGCTGCGACCGGGCTCGACGGCGCGGCGATGCGCTGGCCCTATGCGCTGCCCTTTGCCGGCCTGTTGCTGTCGATCGCACTGGGCCCGCTGTTGTTCGCAAAATTCTGGCACCACCATTACGGCAAGATCGCCGCGGCCTGGTCGCTGCTGGCGCTCGCCTCGCTCGTCATCTTTGCCGGCGGCATGGCGACGCTGGCGGCGCTCGTTCACGCCGTGCTCGCCGAATATCTCGGCTTCATCGTGCTGTTGTTCTCGCTCTATGTCGTGGCCGGCGGCGTCCTCATCACCGGGGACATCAAGGCGACACCGGCGACCAATGCCGGCATCCTCGCGCTTGGCACGTTGGGGGCGAGCCTCGTCGGCACCACGGGTGCCGCGATGATCCTGATCCGCCCCTTGATCCGCGCCAACCGGCTGCGCCGTCACAACACCCATGTCGTCGTCTTCTTCATCATCCTGGTGGCCAATGTCGGCGGCGCGCTGAGCCCGCTGGGCGATCCGCCGCTCTTCGTCGGATTCCTGCACGGCGTCGACTTCTTCTGGACCACGCAAACCATCTGGTTGCAGACCGCGATCGTGGCAGGACTGCTGCTCGCGATCTTCATCGCCGTCGACGTCTGGCATTTCCGCCGAGAGCCGCCACCCGGCGACGCCGGCCCTGCACAGCCGGTTCGCATCCGCGGCCTCGTCAATCTTGTGCTGATCGCGGCCATCGTTGCGAGCCTGCTGACCTCGGCGATGTGGAAGCCCGACGTGGCCTTCGACATTCTCGGCACCGAGCTGCACCTGGAGGAGGTCGCCCGCAATCTGGCGCTGCTGGCCATTGCGGCGCTGTCGGTGTGGCTGACGCCCGACGAGCACAGGCAGGCCAACGGCTTCACCTGGGAGCCCATCCGCGAGGTCGCGAAGCTGTTCGCCGGCATCTTCGTCGCCATCATCCCGGTCATTGCCATGCTCAATGCCGGCCATGACGGTGCGTTCGCATGGCTGCTTTCCGCCGTGACGGGGCCGGACGGCGCACCGCGCGAGGTCGCCTATTTCTGGTTCACCGGCCTGATGTCCGCGTTCCTCGACAATGCTCCGACCTATCTGTTGTTCTTCGAGCTCGCCGGCGGCGACCCGCAAGTGCTGATGCACGAGCTCTCGGGCACGCTTGCCTCGATCTCGATGGGGGCCGTCTACATGGGAGCGCTCACCTATATCGGCAACGCGCCGAACTTCATGGTGAGCAGCATTGCCAGCGAGAGCGGCATCAAAATGCCGAGCTTCTTCGGCTATTTCTTGCGCGCTGGCGCCGTACTGATCCCGCTGTTCCTGCTGCTGACGCTGCTGCCGGTGGCGCCGATCCTGCACTGGCATTGAATCTCGCGCCTGATTTGCTACTGCTCATTCAAGCAAATGGAAGAGGTGGATGAGCGCGCATAGTCCGATGCCCCGGTCGGCCTGGATCTTCCCGGGGCTGGCCGTGCTGCTGTTCGCAGCCGTCAGCGCGACGGACTATGTGTTCACGCTGTCGCTCGGCGGGCTCGTCTTCGCCGTCGTGCTCCTGGTCATCCTGTTCGGCACCGTGTTCGCCGCGGTTCATCATGCCGAAGTGATCGCGGAACGGGTCGGCGAACCCTATGGCACGCTGGTGCTGACGCTTTCGGTGACCATCATCGAGGTGGCGCTGATCACCACGATCATGCTGGGCGACAAGCCTGCCCCGGCACTGGCGCGCGACACCGTATTCGCCGTGGTCATGATCGTCTGCAACGGTCTCGTCGGCCTTTGCATCTTCATCGGCGGCCTGCGCTATCGCGAGCAGGGCTTCCAGCTCTCGGGGGCCAACGTCTATCTCAGCGTGCTGTTCGCGCTCGCGACCATCACGCTGATTCTGCCGAACTACACCACGACCGCGCCGGGGCCGGTCTATTCGGCGGTTCAGCTCGGTTTCGTCGACGTGGTCACGCTCGCACTGTACGGGGTGTTTCTCTACACCCAGACCGTCCTGCACAAGGATTACTTCGTTCATGAACGGGCCGAGGGCGAGGCCGGGGAGGCGCATCTGTCCGCCGGGGCGCTTGCGCTCACCTTGGCGCTGCTCCTGGTCTCGCTTCTGGCGGTCGTGCTACTGGCCAAGAAATTCTCGCTGGTGGTCGATGCCGTCGGCGCCAGGATCGGCGCGCCATCTGCCTTCGCCGGGCTTCTGGTCGCGCTGCTGATCCTGATGCCCGAGGGCGTGGCGGCGATCGCAGCGGCCCGCAGGAACGACCTCCAGAAGAGCATCAATCTCGCGCTCGGCTCGTCGCTGGCGACCATCGGTCTGACGATCCCTGCCGTCGGTGTCGCCACCTATGCGCTCGACAAGGAACTCGAACTCGGCCTGAACGCCCAGGGCAGCGTCCTTTTGCTGCTGACCTTCTTCCTGAGCATGCTGACCTTCGGCACGGGCAGGACCAATGTCCTGTTCGGACTGGTCCATATGGTGGTATTTGCCGTCTACGTGTTTATGGTTTTCGTGCCGTGAAGCGCTAAAGGAGAGTTTCGATGCTTGCCGCCAAGTCCGAGGTTCAGGTCGACAACGAGCAGGTCCGGGTGACCGAATGGCGGCTCGCCCCGGGTAGCGCTACCGGGCATCACACCCATGGGATGGACTACGTGATTGTTCCGGTCGTTGCCGGCGAGATGACCATCGTGGCGCCCGGTGGCGAACGGTCCAAGGCGCAGCTCGCCGCCGGAAAATCCTACTTCCGCAAGGCCGGCGTCCAACACGACGTACTTAACGAAACCTCAACTGAGATCGTGTTCCTTGAGATCGAGCTGAAGCCATAGATCCGGCGTTACCCTTTGCCATTGATCCGTCGCAGTTGATCCCTCACAATGCCCTAAAGTTCCCGCATCAGATCGCGCGGGGAGTGGCCGAGAATGCTGAAATACCTCGCTAAAATCTCGATGGATATTTTCCCCTCGGTGCTCGCGACGATCATCGGGGCGTACATCGTTAATCATTACATCAACGCCAAGCCGGCGGTTGATGCCCCCGCGGCCGTTGTTGCCCCCGCCGACGCCGGCCAGAACGGCAAGGCTGATGTTGCCAACCTCCCTGCGCCCGGCGTCAAGGCCAAGGGCATCGCCGAGAAGAACGTGACCGACAAGCCGGCAGCCGACAAGGCGGCCGATCATCAGCCGGTCGCCGAGCCCAAGGGGTCGAAGGCCGCCGAGAAGGCTCCGGATGTGGCGCCGGCTGAGAGCCCGCGCGCCAAGCCGTCCGCCCGCGAAAAGGCGGTCGCCAAGTCTACGCCGGCCGTGACCGCGCCTGCGCCGGTGGTCGAGGCCAATTCAGCGCCAGCTGCGGCCGCTCCGGCCGCAGCCCCCGATGCCAACGATCTCGTACGTGCCGCGATCGAGCGACTGCGGAAGTCGCCTGAGGGCAGGTCTGCTGCCGAGGCCAGATCTTCCGAAACCAAGCCTGTCGAGGTCAGGTCGTCCGAGGCCAAGCCAGCGGAGAGGTCCGCGGAGCCTGCGGTGCGGGAAGCCGCCCGCGCGCCGGAGGCCCCGCGGGTCGTTATTATGGAGCCGTCCACGGTCCGACCGCTGCCGCCGCCGATCACGGTATCGACGCCCTCGCCCGAGGCCTATGGCAATGGCGGCCCCAATCCGCCCTACACGGCCTCGGTCGGCAGCGACGATCCGAATCGGTTGACACCTCCGGCTGACATTCCCGTGCCGGCAATCGCGCCCCCGCTCGACCTGCGTGCCGATGCTGGTGCCTCCATGCCGCGGCCGAAGAAGGCCAATGTCGCCGACGAGATGCTCTCGGGCATGAAGTCGATGTTCAACTCCGTTCTGCCGAAAAGCACCACCCCCGATTAGGACTGCGTCCGCGCTGCGGCCGAACCGTCAGCCGCCGACGCGGGCGAGGCCGCTGCGGGCGGCGTCATCGCGTGGACGAAGCGCGACGGCCCTGGTGTAGGACGCTGCCGCCTTGGCCCTGTCGCCGAGCCGCTCATAGGCCTGCCCGCGCGTGGTCCAGACCTGGGCATTGTGCGGATCCGCCTCGGAGGCTTCATCGAGATCGGCCGCGGCCTCCTTGAGCTTGCCGATCGCGAGATAGCTGGTGGCGCGGCCGAGCAGAGGCTCGACCTTCTGCGGGTTGAGCCCGCTCGCGGCGCCGAAATCGGCGATCGCGAAGTTGTGCTGGTTATTGCCCTGGTAGATCAGGGCGCGGCCATAGAGTGCCTGCGCATTGTAGGGATCGAGCCCGACGGCGCGATTGAACTCGTCGAGCGCTGCCGCGGTCTCCCCTGACTTCGCCAGGGACTGGGCCTTTGCAGTGTGGGCCTGAGCTTCAGTGACGTTGCCGGCGCTCACCGTACTCTCGGCAGGCGCCTCTGCCTTGGGCGTCTCCTGGGGCTTGTCCTTCGCCGGCATCAACGATCCCAGATCGAAGGAGCAGCCGCATAGCGCGATCCCCATCAAACCCAACGCGAGCGGCTGCTGCCAGATCCGGCGTCGCCACGCCAAGCTGCGCTGAGGGAATGGGGGAGCCATCTACGGTTCGCTCGCGCTAAAGCATGATCCGGCAAGGTGTGCCGCGGTTTCCTCTCGCGACAAACGCGGAACGCGTTTGCGCGGAGATCGTGCTCAAACAACTACCTAAAGCGCGATGACCATTCATCCAATCTTATCGCGCTTTAGCGCCGCATCGGTTGTGCCCCGTCCCGCGAAGGCACCGCTCACAAACAATAACGCGGGCCAAGGGCCCGCGTCATCGAAAACCGATATCTTAAAGGTTCGGCAAATCAGCGCGGTCCGCGCGGACCTGCACCGGGGCCGCCACGACCGCCGCGATCACCGCCCGGGCCTGCGCCGAACACCGGCTTCGGCTTCATCGGCAGCAGGCCTTCGCGCTGCAGCTTCTTGCGGGCCAGCTTGCGCGCGCGGCGCACGGCTTCGGCCTTTTCGCGGGCCTTCTTTTCGGAGGGCTTCTCGTAGTGACCGCGGAGCTTCATCTCGCGGAAAATGCCCTCGCGCTGCATCTTCTTCTTCAGCGCCTTGAGAGCTTGATCGACGTTGTTATCGCGAACGAGAACCTGCACGCGGCATCCTCTTCAGTGGATCGGATTTGAATTCTGGTAAGTCAAAGGGGATGGCAAAAAGCCGGGCGCCCTTGGCCTTGAGGGCGCGGATGTATCAGACAAAACCTTGGATGTCCACCGGCCAAGCGGGTTTTCGGGCCAAGTTCGGCCATTAAATGCGGCGAAAATACCTCCATGCGGCCCCGATTTGGGCGATTCGACGCCAATGGCGAGGCCGCGACCGGAGCTTTGTTCCGGAATCTCGAAATCAGGGGACCACAATGGACATGAAAAAATATGCTGCCGAAGCCATCGGCACCTTCTGGCTCACATTCGCAGGTTGTGGCAGCGCAGTGATCGCGGCCGGCTTCCCCCAGGTCGGAATCGGTCTGGTCGGCGTGTCCCTGGCTTTCGGCCTGAGCGTCGTCACCATGGCCTACGCGATCGGCCACATCTCGGGCTGCCATCTCAACCCGGCTGTCACGGTCGGCCTTGCCGCCGGCGGGCGCTTTCCGGCCGGACAGATCCTGCCCTACGTGATCGCCCAGGTGGTGGGCGCGGTCGTTGCCGCGTGGCTCCTCTATGTCATCGCGAGCGGGGCGCCCGGATTCGACGTCAGCAAGGGCTTTGCCTCCAACGGCTATGATGCGCATTCGCCTGGCCAGTACAGCATGATGGTGTGCTTCCTCACCGAGGTGGTGATGACCATGATGTTCCTGTTCATCATCATGGGTGCCACCCATGGCCGCGCGCCGGCGGGCTTCGCACCGCTCGCGATCGGCCTCGCGCTGGTGATGATCCATCTCGTCAGCATTCCCGTCACCAACACCTCGGTGAACCCGGCGCGCAGCACGGGCCCGGCACTGTTCGTCGGCGGCTGGGCGCTGTCGCAACTCTGGCTGTTCTGGGTTGCACCGCTGATCGGCGGCGCGCTGGGCGGGGTGATCTATCGCTGGCTCAGCGAGGAGCCCGCCGGCGTCGTTGCGGGCGTGAAGACCGCGTGATCGCAAAACGGGATCGCGGCTAGCAGCTGCGGTCCCCTCATTCGCCCTGTGGCGGCCGGACTTCGGTGACATGGCCCATCTTGCGGCCGGGGCGCGCTGCGCCCTTGCCATAGATGTGCACGGTCGCGCCCGGCACGCTCAGCCACCTTTCGTAGTCGTTGATCTCGTCGCCGATCAGGTTGGTCATGGTGACGACTTCGCCGTGGCGCACGGGCTTGCCGAGCGGCCAGCCGGCGATGGCGCGGATGTGCTGCTCGAACTGCGAGACCGAGGCGCCATCGAGCGTCCAGTGCCCGGAATTGTGCACGCGCGGAGCGATCTCGTTGACCAGCACCTTCGGTCCGGTGCCATTGGCGAGCACGAACATCTCGACGGCGAGCACGCCGACATAGTCGAGCGCGCCTGCGATCTTTCCGGCGATGCTGCGCGCTTCCTCGGCGAGCGCATCCGGAATCGGCGCGGGCGCGCGCGATATCTTCAGGATGTGGTCGCGGTGCTCGTTCTCGGTGACGTCGAAACATTCGACCTCGCCTGCGGCCGAGCGCGCGGCGATCACGGAAATCTCGCGCTCGAACGGCACGAAGGCCTCCAGGATCGCCGATTTGGTGGCGAGGCTGGTCCACACCTTCGCGATGTCGTCGCCGTCGCGGATCATGACCTGGCCCTTGCCGTCATAACCGAAGCGGCGGGTTTTCAGCACGGCCGGAAGGCCGATCCTGGCGATCGCCTCGCGCAGGGAAGGGACGGAGGTGACGTCGGCATAGGCTGCGGTTCCGATGCCGAGCCGCGTGACGAAATCCTTCTCGGCAAGACGGTCCTGGGTGGTCTCGAGGATCTTGCGGTTGGGTAGCACGGGTCGGCGCGCATCCAGCACCATCGCGGCTGCCGCGGGCACGTTCTCGAATTCATAGGTGATGACGTCGACGTCGTTCGCGAACAGCTCGAGCGCTTCGACATCGGCATATTCGGCGCAGGTCGCGTTCAGCACGACGTCGAAGGCCGGCGAATCCGGATCGGGCGAGAACACCTGACAGCGCAGGCCGAGCCGGGCCGCAGCCATGGCCAGCATCCGCCCCAATTGTCCGCCGCCGAGGATTCCGATGGTGTCACCGGGCTTCAGCTTCACATGCCTGGTGTCGGTCACGCCTTGTCCTCCGGGCGCTCGGCGACCGTCTCAGTTTGCGCCTTGCGCCAGGCGGCAAGGCGATCGGACAAGGCCGGGTCGGACAATGCCAGCACGGCGGCCGCCAGCAGCGCGGCGTTGATCGCACCGGCCTTGCCGATGGCGAGGGTGCCGACCGGGACACCCGCCGGCATCTGGACGATCGAATAGAGCGAATCGACGCCCTTGAGCGTCTTGGATTCGACGGGAACGCCGAATACCGGGAGTTCCGTCAGTGCCGCCGCCATGCCGGGCAGATGTGCAGCCCCACCGGCGCCCGCGATGATGACCTGGTAACCCGCAGCCTTGGCGCCCTTGGCGAAAGCAAACAGCCGGTCGGGCGTGCGATGTGCCGAGACGACGCGGCTGTCGGCGGCAATGCCGAGCGCGTCAAGCGTGTCGGCAGCATGCCGCATCGTGTCCCAGTCCGACTGGCTTCCCATGATGATGGCGATCGGCGCGGTCATGACGTTAATTGTGCCCGGAAAAACAGAAAGATAGGCCAGATTTACGGTTCCGGCCGGCGGCTCGCAAGGCGGTGGCAAGGAGAAGGGAATCCACTATCCTGTCTTGGTGAATCCCCGCAAGCCTTCATTGAGCAGGATGCCCATGAAGAAACCAAGAAGGGCGAGCGCTGCGAAGGCCAAAAAGGGCCGGAAGACCAGCGCCAGCCGATCCGCCCCCAAACGGGTGACCAAGCGTCCGGCGAAGCCGCCCCGGCGCGCCGCCTCGGGCGATGGTGGGGCCAAGGAAAACGTCAGGGCGACAATCCGGGGCCTGCGAACCAAGCTCAAGGAGGCGCAACTCCGGGTCGCGGAACTGGAAGCTGTGGCCGACACCGATTTCCTGCTCGCGATTCCCAACCGGCGCGGCTTCGAGCGCGAGCTTGCGCGCGCCATCGCCTATATGAAGCGCTACCGCGCCAGCGGGGCACTGATCGTGCTCGACGTCGATCGGCTCAAGCCGATCAACGATTCGTTCGGTCATGCCGCCGGCGACGAGGTGCTCAGGGCGATCGTCGCCACGCTGACGCGACAGGTCCGTGCCTCCGACGTGGTCGGCCGGCTCGGGGGCGACGAGTTCGCCCTCCTGCTTTGGAATCTCAGTGAGACGGACGCCAAGGCGAAGGCCGTGGCCTTCGAGCAGGCGATCGACGAATTGTCCTTCGTCTTTCGCGGCCAGCACGTGACCGCGGGCGCTTCCGCCGGCGTCGCGCTGCTGGGGGCGCAGTCCGACGCCGGCCGCGCCCTGGAGGAGGCGGACGCCGCCATGTACGTGCGCAAGGCCTGTCGGCGGCACGAGCCGCAGATCAGGCTGGTCAGCAGCTGAGCTTACAGTGTCCCCAGATCTTCCGGCACGTTGCCGAATTTGCGCAGCAGCCTGGCGTCGCCGAATTCGCCGGTCACGGGATCGCCGCTGCGGCTGAATGCGACCGCGCCGATGTGGCCGGCACCGTGGGCCAATATCTCGGCGCGCCGCAGCGCCGCAGTCGAGGTCTGGCATTCCTCGGCAGTGCCCGCGACCGGCGAGCCGTCTGCATCGATCAAGAAGGGCATTGCAACGTAGTAGGTCACATCCGACATGGCGTTGCTCCGGTTGTTGAAAATCAGGCGGCGCTACTCTTGCTCCGCATCTTGCTGCGCGAGGTCTCCGGAATGCAGCCGGCGGAAATCGCCGCCTGTAATTCCTCCAGCTCGGTTTCCAGATATTCATTGGCCATGATCAGCGCTTTGATCGTGCTGCGCAGATTGCCGTCGCACATCGCGATCGCCTGATCGCAGGCCTGTTCATAATGGCTGTTGTCGAGAAGGGGCGTTGCCGACATCTGCGTTGTCCTCGTGTCGTGGCTTTGCATTTCGGAGGTTTGGGCGCTCCAAAATGTTCCTATTTTGTTCTTATTGAGTCAAGCGGATTCATGTGGGCCAGCCGCGGTGCCGCCGGTCACGGATCAGGCGATGATGTCTGGGGTAATCTGGTCTTCGATGAACGCGATGCGGTCACGCAACAACAGCTTGCGCTTCTTCAACCGCTGTAACCGCAATAGGTCGGGGGCGGGCGATTGATGCAGTGCATCGATCGCGGCGTCCAGATCTCGGTGTTCCTGCTGCAACCGGGTGAGCTCGGCTTCGAGCTCACGCTCGTCTTCATTGGTCATGTCTGCGGTGGCCGAAAACCGATAAGCGTGAGATTAAGGCTGTGGATGCCTTGTGGAAATTATCGTCCTTGCGCGGCGTGATCGCAAGCGATCTGCGATCCCCGCTCGCCGATCTCCCGCAAGATATTTCTGCAGGCGGGTGCGGCGTCGCGCAGGCGCATTGATATCACGGATTTTTCCCGCGCGGTTCCCCTAGTCACGCTTCGTTACATATGAACTTTCAAAAATGACACTGCGACGACGGATACCCATCGACAGAACGGATCGCTGATGTAGACTTGCTTGTCCGGATCGAATCCTGAGGTTCAACCCTACCGAGGAGGTTTCGAATGACAATTCAGGCACATCTTGTTGAATTGGAACGGAAGCACAAACTTCTCGAAAACGAATTGCACGAAGCTCTCGTGCACCTTTCAACAGACGACCTGCAAATTGTTGAGTTGAAGCGCCGGAAGTTGATGGTCAAGGACCAGATCGAGCGTCTGAAGCACGGCGATACGCTCCACTAGCGACCCCCGTAACATCGTAGAGTTGATCACATCCTTTCACGCAGGGATGAGAGCATTCGTGCTCATCCCTGCTGCAAGATGGCGCAAGACGTCTGTCTGGCGCCAGCTTTGTCGGGACCGTTTTCTCGACGCCAACCGTCATCCACCTCGCGCGAACACGCGCTAGATGTCTGCGAGCTCGGCGACGTGATCGGCGATCGCGAGCGACGACGTCAGTCCCGGGGATTCGATGCCGAACAGGTTGATCAGGCCTGCGACGCCGTGATCGTGCGGGCCCTGCATCAAGAAGTCCTGCGTGGCCACGGCCGGCGGCACGATCTTCGGGCGGATGCCCGAATAGCTCGGCATCAGCGCGCCATCGGGCAGCGTCGGCCAGTATTTGCGGATCGCCGGATAGAAGCGCTCGGCGCGTGACGGATCGACCTCGTAGTCGATCGTCTCGATCCATTCGACGTCGGGCCCGAAACGTGCCTGCCCCGCCATGTCCAGCGTCAGATGGACCCCTAGCCCGCCGGGCTCGGGCACCGGATAGATCAGGCGCGAGAACGGCGCCCTGGCGTTGCAGCTGAAGTAATTGCCCTTGGCGAGATAGGCCGGTGGAATCCGGTCCAGCGGCATGCCGTCGATGTTGCGCGCGACATTCGTCGCCGACAGCCCCGCGGCGTTTACGAGGAGGCTGCATTGCAGCGTCATCGGCGCCTCGCCGCCGGCCTCGACCTCGATGACGCCGGCAGTCGCCTTGGCGCGGATCAGCGGGGTGTGAAACGCGAAGGCCGCGCCGGCGTCCTCGGCCTCGCCGCGCAGCGAGAGCATGTAGGCGTGGCTGTCGATGATGCCCGTTGACGGTGACAGCAGCGCAGCATCGCAGGCGAGCGCCGGCTCCAGCGCCCGCGCGGCCTCCCCCGTGAGCAGCTGCATGTCGAGCACGCCATTGGCCTCGGCATGCGCCTTGATCGATTGCAGCTTCTCGGTTTCCTTCGCACTGGTCGCAACGATCAGCTTGCCGCAATTCTTGTGGGGGATGCCGCGCTCGGCGCAGTAACGGTAGAGCGCGTGCTTGCCGCTGACGCACATGCGCGCCATCCAGCTCCCGGCGCGATAGTAGATGCCGGCATGGATCACCTCACTGTTGCGCGAGGAGGTGACGGTGCCAATGGCCTCCGCTGCCTCGAGCACGATGACCTCGCGCCCGGCCTGGGCGAGCTTCCGGGCCACCGCGAGCCCGACCACGCCGGCTCCGATGACAATGCAATCGACCCTATCCATGGTTGCGCAGAATGTTCGCTGGAGGTGCCGGTGGCATTGGAGCCGAGAACGAGGGCGAGGGCCCGTTTTCCATTAAGCAAGCATTTATCATGTCAGGGCAATTGCCGATTTTAGCGTCGCATTTTTCTGTTGCGCCTACAGGCGTTTACCCGATCCAAACCCGCGAGGCCAGACAATCCGACGTTGAAATCGCGGGTGGCTGATGGCTGAGAAGAACTGGCAGGTGGGCAGCGCGCTTCTGATTGCTGTGCAGGCCGTCGTATGCCTGGCCGGTGCGGTCACGCCTGTGCGTGCCTTTGCGCTATCGGACAGCTCTGCTCCGGGCGATCTCACCAAGCTCGATCCCAACGTGATCTGGGAAGCCCTGATTGCGGTCATCGTCGTGTGCTCGTTCCTCGCCGCGATCGCGCTGTGGATCCATTCCTCGCTGCGCCGGACCAGGCGTCTGCAGTTGCGGCGGAACGCCTTCATCTCCTCCGCCATGAACAATCTCAACCAGGGCGTGGTGATGACGGATGCGCAGCGCCGCATCATCTTCTGCAACGATCGCTATCTCGAGATCTATGGCCTGACGCGATCCGACCTCCGGCCCAACATGACCGGCTACGACATCTTGAGGTTGCGCCGCGAGCGCGGAGTGCTCGGCGTCACCGATGACGAATTTTACCAGAAGGCCGCAAGCGCCAATGGTCTGATCACGGAACTGCCCGACGGACGGGCGATCCTGGTGAAATATTTCGTTCTGCCGAACGGCGGCTCGGTGGCGACGCATCTCGACGTCAGCGAGCAGCGCAGGCTGTCGCGGCAGCTTGCCTCGACCAAGCAATTCCTGGAATCGGTGCTGGACCATGTGCCGGCCTGCGTGGCAGCCAAGAACATGGACGGCTGCTACATCTTCGCGAACAGCGCCTATGAACGGTTCTGGGGTTTGTCGCGGGACTTCGCCGTCGGCAGGAATGCGCGGGAGCTGTTTGCGCCGAGCTCGGCGTCCAGCATCGAGGCGGCCGACGAGGCGGCGCTCAATTCGCCGGATGGCCAATATCGCAATGAGTTCGAGGTCGACCGTGCCGGTGTGCGGCGCATGGTCGCCTCGGTCCGGATCGTGGTCCGCAACGAGAGCAACAAGCCCGAATTTCTGCTCATCGTGTTCGAGGACATCACCGACCGCCGCTCGCTGTCGCAGGAGCTGGAGAGCACCAAGAAGTTCCTCGAGCTCGTGGTCGACAACATCCCGGTCGCGCTGATCGTGGAACAGGTCAAGGACGGCCGCTATCTGCTCGCCAACCGCAGCGCGGAGACGATCCTCAACCGCAGGCGCGAGGAAACCACCGGCCTGACCGCCTCCGACATCTTCAACGCCAAGGAAGCCAAGCTGATCATCGCGCGCGATGAGGCCGCGATCAAGAAGCGCGGGATGATCACCGAGGAGCATCCGATCTCCACCAAGGACGGCCTGCGGCTGTTCCTCACCCGCCGCGCCACCGTGCTCAATGATGCCGGCGAACCGCAATATCTGATCAAGACACACGAGGACGTCACCGACCGCCGCCAGACCGAGTCGCGCATGGCGCACATGGCCTATCACGACGGCCTCACCGATCTGCCGAACCGCGCCGCCTTCCTCCAGGCGCTGACCCAGATGATCGAGGCCTGCGAAGGCACCGGCGAGGAGTTCGCCGTGCTCTGCGTCGACCTCGACGGCCTCAAGGAGGTCAACGACGTCTTCGGCCATGCGCTCGGCGACAAGCTCCTGATCGAGGTGGCCCATCGGCTCCAGGACTCCGCGCGCGGCGGCGTGGTGGCGCGCCTGTCGGGCGACGAGTTCGGCCTGATCATCGACGGCAAGCAGCCTGAGGCGGGCCTCGCACTGGCGCGGCAGATCGGCGAAGCCGTCGCCCGGGAATTCCAGATCGACGGCCGGCCGGTCCGCGCCGGCATCACCACGGGCATGTCGGTCTTCCCGCACAATGGCACCGATGGCGCCTCGCTGCTTGCCAATGCCGGCGCGGCGCTGTTCCGCGCCAAGCAGAAATCGCGCGGCACGATCAGCCTCTACCAGCCGGAGATGGACCAGCAGATCCGCGATCGCCGCGTGCTGCATCAGGACCTCTCGATGGCGGTCAAGAACGGCGAGCTCTCGCTCGCCTTCCAGCCGCAGGGGGCCGCGGGCCACAGCGTTGCCGAGAGCGAGATCATCGGCTTCGAGGCGCTGGCGCGCTGGCAGCATCCGGTGCGCGGCCAGGTTTCGCCCGCCGAATTCATTCCGATCGCCGAGGAGAGCGGCCTGATCGTCGAGATGGGCGAGTGGATCCTGCGCGAGGCCTGCCGCGAGGCGGCGTCCTGGCCGAAGCCGCTCCAGGTCGCGGTCAATCTGTCGCCGGCGCAGTTCATGCACGGTGACGTGGTCGGACTGGTCCATTCGATCCTGATCGAGACGGGCCTTGCACCGGGCCGGCTCGAGCTCGAGATCACCGAGGGCGTGCTGATCGAGGATTTCGATCGCGGCCTTGCGTTGCTGCGCCGCCTGAAGGCGCTTGGCGTGCGCATTTCCATGGACGATTTCGGAAGCGGTTACTCCTCGCTCAGCTACCTCCAGGCGTTCCCGTTCGACAAGATCAAGATCGACCGCGCCTTCATCACCAATCTTGGCCGCAATCCGCAATCGGCGGCGATCGTGCGGGCGGTGATTGATCTCGGCCACGGCCTCGATATGTCGATCATCGCCGAAGGCGTCGAGACGGTGGACCAGCTCGCCTTCCTCGCCAAGGAGGGCTGCGACGGCGTGCAGGGCTATCTGTTCGGCAAGCCGCTGCCGATCGGGAAATATGCCGGCCTCGTCGGTCGCGCCGAAGCCATGGAGCTTGCGCTGAAGACCGGCTAGTTATGGGAGTGCTTCGCTCCCATTCGACGGCTTCATGGCGGATTACGACCTCGCGATCATCGGCGGTGGCCTGAACGGCGTCAGCCTCGCGCGCGATGCGGCAGGTCGCGGCCTGCGGGTTATCCTCTTCGAGCAGGGCGATCTCGCAGGCGCGGCATCGTCGGCAACACCGCGGTTGATCCACGGCGATATCTCGGTGCTGGAGCGCCGCGGCTTCTGGCGGGTGCGCCGGGCTCTGGCCGAGCGCCGGACCTGGCTCCGGATCGCGCCGCATCTGGTCCGGCCGATGCGCTTCGTTGTTCCCGCGCATGCGGATGAGCGTCCACCATGGCTGCTGCGTGCCGGTCTGTTCCTCTATGACAGCCTCGCCAGCCGGAGCGGCCTGCCTGGGTCGGCGACCCTCGACATCACTCATCACCCGGTCGGCAACGCGCTGAAGCGCCCTTTCGGCACGGCGTTCGAATATTCGGACTGCGTCGTCGACGATTCCCGCCTCGTGGTGCTCACGGCGATGGATGCGGCCGAACGTGGCGCGGCGATCCGGACCGGGGCACGCTGCGTCCGTGCCGATCGAACCGACATCTGGCGGCTCGCCGTGGTCGATCGCGGCCATCGCCGTACCATCACGACCCGGGCGCTGGCCAACACGAGCGGGGCCTGGACGCCATTGGTTGCGGAGACCGTGCTGCGGCATCCGCAGCCCGCCATGGCCGCCACGCAGATGAGCCAGATCATCGTGCCGCGGCTGTTCGAGTCCGATAACGTCTACGTCTTCCAGAACAGCGACGGCCGGCTGATCTTCGCGAGCCCGTTCGAGCGCGACTTCACCCTGATCGGCACGGTGACGCGTGATTTCACCGGAGATCCCGCGATCGTGGCGATGGCCGGATCCGACGTCAGCTATCTCTGCGAAGCGGCCAGCCGCTATTTCCGCGAGCGCATCGTTCCGGTCGACGTGGTCCGGACGGTCTCTGGCGTCAATTTGAGGCCGGCGTCGGTGCGAGGAGGTGACGGCACGACCCTGTTCCACGCGCGCCGGCGCAAGGCGCCGCTGCTCACGATGTTCGGCGGCGATGTCACCACGTCGCGCCTGCGCGCGGAGCGTGCGGTGACGAAGCTGACGCCGTTCCATCCGATCTCGCCGCCCTGGACCGCGGGCGCAGCGCTGCCGGGTGGAGATTTCGCTTGGGACCGTTTCGACACCGAGGTCGACCGCGCACGCGAGCGCTGGTGGTTCCTCTCGGAGCCGCAGGCCCGGCGCCTGGTTGCGGTCTATGGCTCGCGATTGCCGGCGGTGCTCGGGGACGCCAAGACCCGCGACGATCTCGGCCCTGCCTTCGGCCCCGAGCTGACCGGCGCCGAGGTGCGATACCTGATGAGCCGCGAATGGGCGCGCTTCCCCGAGGACGTCCTGTGGCGTCGCTCCAAGCTCGGCCTGACCATGCCCGCGGCGGACCGTGACGCGCTGGCGGCGTTCATGGCGGATGTGAACGATTCATCCCGAACTGGTTGAGCTAGGGACGATCGGCCGCTAGCGTGCGGCGGAATCGGGGTTGGCGGGGACCATGACGGACGAGTTGCCCAGAACAGACACCGCGGCCAGTGCGGCCGGTGGAGATCCGTATCCGGCGGCAGGGCAGCCGCTGCTGCGGATCGAGGGCGTCGCCAAGACGTTCGGGACGTTCCGCGCCGTGGATGGCGTCTCACTCGATATCAAGGCCGGCGAGTTTTTCGCACTGCTCGGTCCGAGCGGCTGCGGCAAGACCACGCTCTTGCGCATGCTAGCCGGCTTCGAGGCGCCGGACGAGGGACGCATCCTGCTCGGCGGCAAGGACATCGCGCAGGCGCTGCCGCACGAGCGCCCGGTCAACATGATGTTCCAGAACTACGCGCTGTTCCCGCATCTGTCGGTGCGCGACAACATCGCCTTCGGCCTGAAGCGCGCAGGCATGCCGCGCGCCGAGATCACCACCCGCGTGGCCGAAATGGTCGCGCTGGTGAAGCTCGAAGGGCTCGAGAAGCGCAAGCCGGATCAGCTCTCGGGCGGCGAGCGCCAGCGCGTGGCGCTGGCCCGCGCGCTGGCGCGCCGGCCGCAACTGCTGCTGCTCGACGAGCCGCTCGCAGCCCTCGACAAGAAGCTGCGCGAGAGCACGCAAGGCGAGCTGATGGAGCTGCAGCGGCGGCTCGGCATGACCTTCATCATCGTCACCCACGATCAGGAGGAGGCGATGACGATGGCGAGCCGGATCGGCGTGATGAAGGCCGGCAAGCTCGCCCAGGTCGCGAGCCCCCGCGAGCTCTACGAAGCACCGCGCTCGCGCTGGATCGCGGAGTTCGTCGGCGACATCAATCTGTTCGACGGCGAGTCCAAATTGCGCGACGGTCACCGTCTGGTCATCGGCACGCGTGATGCGGGTGCGCTGGTGGTGGCCGAGCCGCGCGAGCCGGTCGGCGCGGGAAGATTGGCTGTCGCGATCCGCCCCGAAAAAGTCAAGCTGTCGCGCCGCGGTCCTGTGAGCGAGGCCGGTCGTGAAACGGCGATCAACCGGCTCGACGGTGTCATCGCCGACATCTGCTATCTCGGCGGCACCACCACCTACAAGGTGAAGCTCGACACCGGCGGGACGGTGCAGGCTTCGGTCGCCAACAGCGCACGCATCGACGTCGACGCCTACAGCCTGAACCAGCACGTCGTTGCCTGGTTCACGCCCGACGATTGCGTGGTGCTGCCGTCATGAGCTCCCGCCGGATCTTCGCGCGGCCGGCGCGCTTTGCCGCGATCGCACCCTATGTCTGGATGGTGCTGTTCTTCCTGGTGCCGTTCGCCTTCGTGCTGAAGATCAGCCTGTCGCAGACGGCGATCGCACAGCCGCCCTACGAACCGGTCTTCGACCTGACGGCGGGATGGGACGCGCTCAAGGGCGCCTTTGCCGCGCTATCAATCGACAATTTCAGACTGCTCGTCTCCGACGACATCTATGTGTTCGCCTATGTGCGCAGCCTCACCGTCGCGATGATCGCGACTGCGCTGCTGCTTTTGATCGGCTATCCCATCGCCTATGGCATGGCGCGGCTGCCGAAGCGCTGGCAGGCGGTGGCGATGGTGCTGGTGATCGTGCCGTTCTGGACCTCGTTCCTGATCCGCATCTATGCCTGGATCAACATCCTCCAGCATGACGGCCTGCTCAACCAGATACTGCTGGCGTTGCACCTGGTCAGCCAGCCCGTGGTGTGGCTCTCCACCGACACCGCGATGTATATCGGCATCGTCTATTCCTATTTGCCGTTCATGATCCTGCCGCTCTACGCCACCCTCGCCAAAATGGAGCCGGCGCTGGAGGAGGCGGCCGGCGATCTCGGCGCGCCGCCGTGGCAGGTGTTCTGGCTCGTCACCTTTCCGCTGTCGCTACCCGGCGTCGGCGCCGGCGTGCTGCTGTGCTTCATCCCGATCGTCGGCGAATTCGTCATTCCCGACCTTCTGGCCGGCTCCAATTCGCTGATGATCGGCCAGACCCTGTGGCTCGAATTCTTCACCAACAAGGACTGGCCGGTCGCCTCTGCCGCGGCGATCGTGCTGCTGGTGGTGCTGCTGCTGCCGCTGCTGCTGTACGAACGGCTGCAGAAGCGGCAGCTCGAACATGGGCGGTGAGGCGATGCGCAAGATCTCCCGCCTGTCCCGTTTCAACATCGCCTCGCTCGCGCTCGGCCTGGCATTCCTCTATCTGCCGATCCTGATCCTCGTCATCTATTCCTTCAACGCCTCGCGCCTGGTGACGGTGTGGGGCGGCTGGTCGCTGCGCTGGTATCACGAGTTCTTCAACGACCGCGCCATGATCGAGGCGGCCTGGATGAGCCTGCGGGTCGCGGTTGCCTCCGCGACCATCGCGACGCTGCTCGGGACGCTCGCCGCGGTGGCGCTATCGCGCGGCGAGCGGTTCCGCGGTCGCACGCTGTTCTCCGGCATGCTCTATGCGCCGCTGGTGATGCCGGAGGTGATCACCGGATTGTCGCTGCTGCTGTTGTTCGTGGCGCTGAACGCCGAGCGCGGCTTCTGGACCGTGACGATCGCCCATACAACGCTGACGATGTGCTTCGTTGCCGTGGTGGTGCAGTCCCGGCTCGGCTCGCTCGATCGTTCGCTCGAGGAGGCCGCGATGGACCTCGGCTGCAATCCTGTCCGTGCCTTTGTTTCGGTGACGCTGCCGCTGATCGCCCCCGCGATCGTCGCAGGCTGGATGCTGGCCTTCACGCTGTCGCTGGACGATCTCGTGATCGCGAGCTTCACCACGGGCCCCGGCTCGGCGACGCTGCCGATCCGGATCTATTCGGAGGTCAGGCTCGGCGTGAAGCCCGAGATCAACGCGATCTGCACGCTGGTGATCGCCCTGATCGCGGTCGTCATCGTCATCGCCTCGCTGGCTTCAAAGCTATCGAGCTCGCAGGGCGAGAGCGCGGCGCCGCTGTAGGAGAGAGCGTCATTCCGGGGCGATGCGAAGCATCGAACCCGGAATCTCGAGATTCCGGGTCTGGTCCTTCGGACCATCCCGGAATGACAGCCTATTTAAGACTTCACCGCACCCGCCGTGAGCCCGCCCACCATGTAGCGGCGGAAGGCGTAGTAGACCGCGGCCGGCGGCAGCGCGTAGATGAAGCCCGTGGTCATCAGCAGTTCCCACGGCGAATCGTCGGCCGCAAGGAAGTTGCCGAGCGCGACGGGGAGGGTGATCTCGCGGTCGTTCGAGAGCAGCAGGAACGCGTAGAGATACTCGTTCCAGGCGAGCAGCACCGCATAGGTGCCGATCGCGACCAGCGAGGGCATCATCAGTGGCAGGTAGACCAGGCGGAAGATCTGCAGCGTCGTGGCACCGTCCATCACGGCGGCTTCGTCCAGCTCGACCGGCAGCTTGTCGGAGGCCTGCTTGAGCACCCAGATCGCGTAGGGGCTGGCGATCGTCACCATCGCCAGGATCAGCGACCAGTGATTGTTGAGCAGGCCGTAATTGCCCATGGTGCGGTACATCGGCACGGCGAGGAACGCCGCGGGAATGAAATAAGTGAAGAGCGCGAGGTTCAACACCGTGCGCCCGCCCGGCACCTTCAGCCGCGAGATCGAGAACGCCGCCGCCGTCGCGATGAACAGTGTCAGCACGCCGACGGAGACCGCGATCACGGTCGAATTCCAGAACTGGATGTAGAAGTCGCGCAGGAAGTAATGCTGCTGTTTGAACACGATCTCGAAATTGTGCAGCGTCGGGTGATCCGGCCACAGCTTGCCCGAGAACGCGTCCTCCTTCGGGGAGATCGCGAACAGGAACATGTGATAGATCGGGATCATCGTCCAAAGGAAGACGGGAATGCCGATCAGCAGCAGCCGCGCTTCGGTTCCGACTTCGCGCCAAGTAAATTCTCTTACGCCGGGGAGCTTCATCGCGACAACCGTTTCATCATGAAGTACACGAGCGGCAGGACGAACGGCATCGCGCAGGCGATCGATGCCATGGCCAGCGAGAGCTGGTCGAGCCGGAGATAGCGGATGCCGAGCGTCGCCAGCACGTGCGTGAGGTCGGCCGGGCCGCCGCCGGTGAGCAGGTAGACGCTGTTGAAATCGCCGAGCGTCCAGATCATCGAGAGCAGCGTGCAGGTGACGTAGAGCGTCTGCATCGACGGCCAGGTGATGTAGCGGAATTTTTGCCACCAGCTCGCGCCGTCGACCTCGGCGGCCTCGAACAGATCGTGCGAGATCGCGAGGCGCCCGGTGATCAGGATCAGCGTCCAGAACGGCAGCGACTTCCAGATGTGCACGGCGATCGCCATGGTCAGCGCCACGGTCGGATCGTTCAGCCAGTTCGGGCCGTCATCGCCGGTCAAGGAGAAGATGTAGTGGTTGATCATGCCCCATTCGGGATTGAGCATGAAGCGCACCGACAGGATGGTCGGGATCGACGGCACCGCCCAGGGCAGGATGAAGATCACCGAGAGCCATTTGATCCAGGTGCGCTGCTGGGCGAAGAAGCCGGACAGGAACAGCGCGATCAGCATCTTGATGTTGATGCCGATGACCAGGAAGATCAGCGTGTTGACCGCGGCGCGCGCAAAGATCGGATCATTGTAGAGCGCCACATAATTCGACGGGGCCCGCGCCAGCCACAGCCCGTAGCAGACGGGATAGACGACGAAGGCAAGGAAAACGAGCAGATAGGGCGCGAGCAGGATGATGCCCCAGACCTGCGCCGGGGTCAGCCGCGACGACAAGGGCGGGCCGGGGATTGCCTGATCGCCAGAGAGCGTGATCGCCATTCTTTCGAACTCTTCAAAGAGAAGCCGGCCGCGAAACGCGGCCGGTGTTGTTCTTACATCCTCTCCCCGCAGCGCGGGAAAAGGGGCGGGCGACTTAGCCCGCGACCTGCTTGATGCGGGCGATCAGTTCGTCGACGGCCTTGTCGACCGGAACCTTCTCGCTGACGACGCGATTCATCGCCTTCGCCCACACGTTCTCGTTGTTGAGGATCGTGAACTTCCAGTTCTTGGTGAAATCGAACGCGGCGGTGCCGCCTTTGAACTGCGCGTAGACGGCCTTGCGGTGCTTGTCAGCCTGCCAGAACGGGCTTTCCTGGCTTTCCTTGGTCACCGGGAACCAGCGGCCGAGCGCGCCTTCGATGTAGGGACGGACGTTATCTTCCTGGAGCAGGAAGCTGATGAACTGCTTGGCCTCGGCCTTGTTCTTGGCCGCGGTGAACACCAGCCCGGTCTTGACGTCCGAGCGGTAGCGGATGGTCGAACCATCCGGCGCCTTCGGGAAGGATGCCGTGATGATGTCCTGCTCATAGGCCTTCTTGCCGGCGTCGCGCTGCTCCTGGGTGAGCGCCTGGTTCTGCGAGTCCTCGAACCACTTCGCTGCGATCGAGATCGTGAAGTTGTGGGTCATCACGATGGTCTTGTTGTGGAACGCGACGTTGTTGTCGGGATCCTTCCAGGTGGTCGAGGAGGGCGGGGTGCAGCCCTTGATGTAGGTGTCGGTATAGTCCTTCAGCGCCTTGATCAGGCCGTCGCGGACCTTCGGGTCGTCGACCAGCAACTTGCCGTCGTCGTCGACCAGCTTGACGTGGTAGGCATCCATGAAGGTGTAGAACGACTGGAAGGAGTCGGTGGATTCCACGCCCATCGGCTGGCCGACGGCGTAGATGCGCTGGCCGGTGGCCTTGCGGATCGCCGGCTGCACCTTGTCGCACCAGAACGTCCAATAGCCCGTCCAGTCGTTCGGGATGTCGCTCTGCTTGAAGCCGGCCTTCTCCAGCATGTCGTTCCAGATCTGGACGTGCATGCTCTGCTGCTTCAGCGGGAAGCCGTAATAGGCCTTTTTCTTGGCGACGTCGTTGTAGAGGATCGACGCATCGAGCGTGTTCTGCACGAACCGGCCCTTGATCGGCTCCATGACGTCCGTGAGGTCCTCGAGCTTGCCCTCATAGGCCCACTTGCCCTGCGCCTGCACGTCATAGGAGTCGGAATAGGCGACATCGGGAACCGTGCCGGCATCGAGCGCCGCGACCGTCTTTGGAATCATGTCCTGGATCGCGTATTGCGACAATTCGACCTTGATGCCGGTCTTGGCTTCGAATTTCTTGATCGTCTCGATCAGCGCGTCGTCTTCGGAGCGATAGAAGCCCTTGCCCCACCAGACCGTGATCGTCTTCTGCTGCGCAAAGGCGGGTGCAGTGGTGGCAAAAAGCCCAACCGCAGCGACCGCCAATGATACTGCGCCAATTACCTTGGATCTCACGTTTTTCTCCCTCAAACGGCCGGTGTTTTTAACCGGTCGTATAAAACACTAGCGCAGGATGGTAGCGCAATCAACGCATCTTGTCAGACCCGGGTCGTGGAGGTGTTGGGCCAGAGCAGATGCTCAACGCGTGGATCGATCCAATCGCCGCATCAATTCGGCCGGATCAATTCGCGATGGTCGGCCAACACCAGAGAGGCGCCGTCCTCAGTTGAATTTCACCTGAGTCGGACGTCAGCTCAGCTGGACTTGCTAGTTGGACTTGGCGGTCTCTTTAGAATTTTCCGCCGTCGGCGCTTCCGCCGGCGCGGGACGCTTTCCGCTTCCCGTGATGCGCTCGATCGCGGAGCGCACGGCATCGCCTCCCTTGCGGTCCTTCAGCATGTCAAGCAGCGGCGCGGAGGCCGGCGAGCGGCGGATCAGGCTTTCCGGATCGGGGAAGATCAGCGGATCGTCCCATGGCCCCTGCACCACGAACGGCAATTCGAATCCCGAGGCGCTGTTGAGGCTTGCCACACCCTTCATGTCGTATTCGCGCGTCGGCACCGAGGCGGTGCCGGTGAGCGTGATCTTCGTCGCCGGCCCTTCGACGCGAATGTCCTCGGCGGTGGCGATCCCGTCGGAGAATTTCACGGCGATGGTGAGGTTGGTGTAGGGCGTCGAGCCGTTGCGGAAATTGCCACCGCCCGACAGTGGTCGCCGCTCCAGCCGCTTCAGGAGCTGCTCGGCATTGAAGCCGGAGATCGCGCCATCGTGCCCGGTCACGGTGGCACTTCCGTCGAGCGACTGCACGAGGCCGAACGGGCTCGATCCCGAGGCGAGAAGCGAGACGTTGATGTTGCCGCGGCCGGACAGCTTGTTGAGCCCGAACAGCTCCGTGGCGCAGGCCTGGAGGTCGACGTCGGTGAACTGGAATTGCGCCTTGATGTCGGCGACGGTGTCGGACCGGGCGATGCCGAACGAGCCCTTTGCGATCCCGCCATAGACCTGCGCCTCGCCGACCGAGAGCGCCAGCGTGCCGTTGCGCAAATTGGCGCCGATCGCGGTGCGGCCGAGCTTCGTCGGCCCGACCGTCAGCTTGGCCGCGGACAGGCGCATGTCGAGGTCGGTGGTCGACAATCCCTGGAGATCGAACAGCTGCCGGTTCCAGTCGCGCGCGCCGCTCGCGAGCAGGCGGAACGTCGAGATATAGGGCGTGAAGTCGAGCGCATCGGCGGCGAGCGTCGCCTGCAGCGTCTGCCGGCCATTATTGGCGTAGGTCATGACGCCTTCGGCGGCGTTGCCGTCGAGCTCGACGTTGACATTGGTGAGCGCGATCGAGGCGCCGACGACGTTGGCGCGTGCCTTCAGCGCGAAGCGGCCGAAGCCGCCGCTGCCGGGCTGCGGCTGCCCGGTCCAGCGCAGCGCGTTGCGCAAGGACGGGCTGTCGACGGTGAGCGTGCCTTCCATCATGGGGCTGGTGCGATTGGCGACACTGCCGTCGAAGGCCAGCTTGAGCGGCGCGCTGGCGATTCGCGCCTTCAGGCCGGACCGGTCGCCGGAGAGGGCGGCGACGAAATCTGAAAAGCTGATCGAGCCGTCGACACGCTCGCCGCGCCAGTCGAACTGTCCGGTCGCGGCAAAGGAGCGCGAGATCGAAGGCCAGGCCAGCGACAGGTCGATGTCCTCGAGCTTCTCGGTGGCACGCGTGGCGGCGTCCTCGTAGTCGAGCACGCCGTCCTGGATCCGGATTTCGGAGAACGAGACCTGGTTCTCGGCCCCGGGCTTCATGGTGCGCGCGATGGTCTGGATGAAGGGAGTCCAGTTGCTCTCGCCGTCCGGCTTGAGGCTGACATGGATGCGCGGACGCAGCAGCGCGAGGTCCGCAATCTCGAAACGCTGCAGCAGCAGCGGCAGCAGCCGCAGATTTGCAGTGAGCACGTCGACCTGCAGTGCTGGCGTGCTGGTGCCGCCGCCCTTGAGGCCGACGTCGTGGAAGGAGATGTAGCTCGCCGGCAGCACGGAAATGTCGATGCTCCCTGCGACATTGAGCTCCAGCCCGGTGACGTCGCGGATCTGCGCTTCGACCGCCTTGCGCAGCGCGTCGCGGTTGATGAGCCAGGAGGTCGCGATCAAGGCGATCAGCGCGACGCCGAGCAGCGCCGCGATCGGCGTCCCGAGGCGCTTCATTCCTTGGGCCATGGTCAATGGCATGTCCTGATCGGGTTGGTCGTTGGAGCCAGAGGGCGGGCCGGGAAACCTGCGCGCCCACACCCAACCCCCGCAACTTGATGGGTTTTCTTGACGCTTTCAAGGCCGCTGCACGGTTATGCCCACGGCGTGGGCAGCTTCTACCACCCAGCGGCGCAGCGGAGAACCCCGTATCATTGACGGCTTCGGACGATTTCGCCTAATAATCGCCGCCAATAAGGCGCGACGGCCAGCAAGCCGAAGGTTCAGTCGAGGTTTTTTGCATGAACAAGGTCTATCCCGACGCCAGGTCGGCTCTGTCAGGCATTCTGAAAGACAACATGATGATCATGTCGGGTGGCTTCGGCCTCTGCGGCATTGCCGAGGAGCTGTCGGACGCGATCCGGGAGTCCGGTGTCAAGGGCCTGACGGTGGTCTCCAACAATGCCGGCGTCGACGGCATCGGCCTCAGCCGCCTTCTCGAAACCCGTCAGATCAAGAAGATGATCTCGTCCTATGTCGGCGAGAACAAGCTGTTCGCCCAGCAATTCCTCGCCGGGGAGCTGGAACTCGAATTCAATCCGCAGGGCACGCTGGCCGAGCGCATCCGCGCGGGCGGCGCCGGCATCCCGGCCTTCTACACCAAGACCGGCGTCGGCACGCTGATCGCCGAAGGCAAGGAAGTGAAGGAATTCGACGGCGAGAAGTACCTGATGGAGCGCGGCCTGTTCGCCGACCTCGCCATCGTGCACGCCTGGAAGGGCGACACCGCCGGCAACCTCATCTACCGCAAGACCGCGCGCAATTTTAACCCGATGATGGCGACCGCCGCGAAGATCACGGTGGCCGAGGTCGAGCATCTGGTTCCGGCCGGTGAACTCAATCCCGACCACATTCACACGCCCGGCATCTTCGTGAAGCGCATCGTCGAGGTCGGCACGGCCAAGAAGCGCATCGAATTCCGCAACACCCGCCCGCGCCCGAGCGCATGATCCGGAAAACTGGACACCGGTTTTCCGATCAGATCATGCGCCACTAAAGAATCGACAGGAGCACAACGATGGCCTGGACCCGTGAACAGATGGCCGCGCGCGCCGCGAAGGAGTTGCGCGACGGCTATTACGTCAATCTCGGCATCGGCATCCCGACGCTGGTCTCGAACTACATCCCGGACGGCATGGACGTCAGCCTGCAGAGCGAGAACGGCATGCTCGGCATGGGCCCGTTCCCGTATGAGGGCGAGGAAGACGCCGATCTCATCAACGCCGGCAAGCAGACCGTGAGCGAGCTGCCCTCGACCTCGTACTTCTCGAGCGCGGATTCCTTCGGCATGATCCGCGGCGGCCACATGGACCTGTCGATCCTCGGCGCCATGCAGGTGGCCCAGAACGGCGATCTCGCCAACTGGATGATCCCCGGTAAGATGGTCAAGGGTATGGGCGGCGCGATGGATCTCGTCGCCGGCGTCAAGCGCGTCATCGTGGTGATGGAGCATTCGGCCAAGGACGGCCCGAAGCTCCTGAAGCAGTGCAACCTGCCCCTGACCGGCGAGCGCGTGGTCGACATGGTCGTCACCGATCTGGCCGTCTTCACCATCGACAAGCACGGCAGCGGCGGCATGGCGCTGATCGAGCTCGCCGACGGCGTTTCGCTCGACGAGGTCAAGTCCAAGACCGAAGCGGAATTCCGCGTCGCGCTGAAGAATACGTAATCGGGAAACTGATGGGGCGCGCATGACGATACGGTCTGCGCGTCCTTGGGATTTTGGTTCAGCGATCAGGTTGGTTGACGGCAACGCGATTGGTCGAAGCACCACGGATGCGCGAACGATGTACCCATGCCTTCAAGCGGGGCCGCTCGGCACCTCGGAGAACCGGGTCAGCCAGACGACCGGGCCGATGCTGGCGGCGATGATCAGGAGGGCCGCGAGCGCGCCGTCCTCGAAATTGCCGCGGCTTGCGAACTGGTAGATCGACGTCGACAGCGTTTCGACGTTGAGGGGCCGCAAGAGCAGCGTTGCCGGGAGCTCCTTCAGGCAGTCGACGAACATGATGATGACGGCGCCAAGCATCGCGGGCCGGAGCAACGGCAGATAGATCTGCCTCAACATGACCGCCTGGCCCGCGCCGACCGTCCGCGCGCTCTCGTCATAGTCGCGCGGAATGCTGTCGAACCCGGCTTTGATCATGCCGACCGGCACGGCCAGAAAACGAATCGTGTAGGCGATGACGACGGCCGTCCCGGAGCCGACCAGGATCAGCCCGGGCAGCGAACGTCCCGTCCAGGCCGCGACCGCGCTCAGCGCGTTGTCGACCGCCAGCACGGGGGTCAGCAGGCCGAGGGCAATCACGAGACCCGGCAGCGCGTAGCCGGTCTGCGCGATGCTCATCGCCACATATCGCAGAGGATCCGGCCGAAAGCGGTGCGCGATCGTCGTGGCGAGCGCAAGCATCAGCGCCACGAGCGTCGCGAGCGCTGCATAGGCAAACGAATGGAAGGTGTGGCGCCACAGCAGCGGGTCGAAATTTGCAAGCAGTCCGCGACCGAGAGCCTGATGCGCCAGATAGAACAGCGGTACGACGAAGCCGATCAGCACCGGCAGCACGCAGACCGCGAACGCGATCCATGCTCTTGCGCCCGAAAGCGGGGTTCGCTGCCTCACATGCGGGCTTTCGGCGGAGAATTCGGCGTTGGCGTTGCGACGGCCGTAACGCTCCATCGCGATCAGGCCGGCGACGATCGCAAGCATCAGGCATGCGAGTTGCGCCGCCCCGGCGAGGCTGCCGCGGTTGAGCCAGGTGGTGAAGATCGAGACCGTCAGCGTGCGGATGCCGAGATATTCGCTGGCGCCGATGTCATTGAGCGTTTCCAGCGCGACCAGCGCCACGCCGACCGCGAGCGCCGGCCGCGCCATCGGCAATGAAACGCGCCAGAAAACGGTCCATCGGCCGGCCCCCAGCGTCGTAGCCGCCTCGGCGAATTCGGCGGATTGAACCTGAAACGTCGCGCGCGCCGATAGATAGACGTAAGGATAGAGCACGAGCCCGATCACGAAGATGGCGCCCGGCAGCGAGCGCAGGTTGGGCAGATGGCCGAGGGCATCGCGCAGCGGCAGCCAGATCGCGAGGGTACGGTGCACCAGGCCGAGCGGTTCGAACAGGTCGGCATAGACGTAAGCCGCAAGATAGGTCGGAATCGCCAGCGGCAGCGGCATCAGCCACAGGAGCATGCCCCGGCCGGGAAAATCGTGGCGCGATATCACCCATGCGGTGCCGGCGCCGATCAGAAGTGTGAGCGCGCCGACCCCGACGAGCAGAAGCGCAGTGTCCAGGAGGGCGGCCGGCAGCACGTAGTTGATCAGGTCGTGCCACACATCGGGCGCCGGCTGCAAAGCCAGCGAAACGATCGAGATCACGGGCGCCGCGACCAGGATCGCGGTTGCGATCGCGATTGCGGTCGCGGCGCGCCCGGCGTGGGCGCGGCCTCTCAAACGAGGCCGTGCGCCCGAAGCTTCTGCTAGTTTGAGTGACGAGGGCCGCCAGAGATCAGTTGTCAAAGCCGACCTTGTCCACCAGCGAGGCCGCAGCCTTGCGGTTGGCGGCGATCTTTGCGATCGGCAACGGATCCGGGCCGAGCTTGCCGTAGCCCGCGATGGTAGAGTTGATGGCGACACCGGCGCGAACCGGATATTCGTAATTCTGGTCGGCATACATCTGCTGCGCCTGCTCGCTGACGAGCCACTCGATCAGCTTGATGCCGTTGGCCTTGTTGGGCGCGTGCTTGGCGAGCAGCACGCCGGAGAGGTTGACGTGGGTGCCGCCGCCCTCGAAAGTCGGCAGGATGACGCGGGTCGCCTCCGCCCACGGTTTCTTCTCGGGATCGTTGTTGATCATCAGCGCCCAGTAATAGGTGTTGCCGATGCCGATGTCGCACTTGCCGGCGGCAACGTCACGGGCGGCTTCGCGATCGCCGCCCGACGGCTTCTGCGCGAGATTGGCCTTCACGCCGCGCAGCCATTCCTCGGCCTTGGCCTCGCCGTGCTTGGCCGTGTAGGCCGCGAACAGGGCGTTGTTGTAGATGTGCTGGCCCGAGCGAATGCAGATCTTGCCCTTCCACTTGGGATCGGCGAGCTCCTCATAGGTGATCTTGTCCTGCTTGACGCGATCCTTCGAGGCATAGATCACGCGCGCGCGCATGGAGATGCCGGCCCAGTGTCCGTCCGGATCGCGATACTGCGCCGGCACGACCTTGTCGACCACCTCCGACTTGATCGGCTGGGTGACGCCGGCCTGCACGGCTTCGTCGATGCGGCCGATGTCCACCGTCAGCAGCACGTCGGCCGGGCTGTTGGCGCCTTCCGCCTTCATGCGCTGCTCCAGACCCGAGCTTGCGGAGACGACATTGACCTTGATGCCCGTATCCTTGCTGAACGCGTCGAACAGCGGTTGGATCAGCTTGGTCTCGCGATAGGTATAGACGTTGACCTCGCCATTGGCGGCTGCTTTCGACGCGAAGGACGAAGTCAGGCTCAACACCGCCGCGGACGCGGCGAGGACGCGAAGATTGATCATAAGGGCTGCTCCAGGCGCGCGATTGAACGCCCGATTGAGTAGCGCAGGCGATGCGGCAACGTCAGCGACGCGATGTCGCGAGGGTCATGACTTAGAGGGATTCCAATATTGTCTTTAGATCGATTCTAATTAATGGATGGAGGCGTTGACGGGAAAGCGCGCCGCTATGATCTTGCCGGCCACGTCTTGCTCAGGCGCTGCGACACGCTGACCAGCCATGACGTCTCCTCGCGCACCAGGCGGAAGCCGAGATTGGCGGGCGGCACGCCTTGGGCGCAGCCGCCAGCGCGGGCGTCGCGGATGAAATCGGTGACATAGGCGCGGTGGGCGCCTTCGGCGATACGCACCCCGCAGTTCACGGTCGGGCGGCCGGCATTTCCGGCGTCGTCGACACGCGAGCGCACGAAGCAACTCGAGGTCCACTCCCAGACGTTGCCGGCGAGATCTTCGACGCCGTGCTCGTTCGGGCCGAATTTGCCGAACGGATAGGCTGTGGTGTCGGTGAGGCCGCGTTCGGATTCACGCTCATAGCGGCTGATCCAGCGCTTCGAAGGGTCGCTTGCATCGACCGGCACACCATCATCCCTGAACCTGGAGCCGGCGACAAACGCCCATTCCTCGTCGCTCGGCAGGCGGTAATGCCGGCCGGTCTTGCGCGACAGCCAGCCTGCATAGGCCTCGGCATCGTGCCAGCTCACCTGCACTGCGGGGCGATCGGGGGCGATCGCCACGTCGCGATCGAGCGCGCGGCAGGCGCCATCCTTCACGCAAAGCTGATAGTCGGATGAGGAGACCTGATTCCGCATGATGTGCAGCGGCCGGTCGATCCGGATCGTGCGCAGCGGCGCTTCCGCCTGCTTCCCGCCGCGGGTGAAGTCGCCGGCCTCACGATATGAGAAGCTGCCGGGGACGACCTCGACCATGGCCGGCTCGCCTCCCGCATGATGCGTCGCCATCTCGGAAACCAGAGGCGCAACGGCCAGCGGCCCCACAAGCCCGGCCGCGCAGGCGAGCACCAGTTTGAGCTTGAATGCGATCAGCATGATGATCCCCCCGAAGGAAGAAGGGGCCGGTGATCAATCACCGGCCCCTTGTCGCGTCTAGTTGGTGCTGGCAGGCGGTATTTCGGCAGGGGCCTTCACCTGGGTCATCAGATCGTCGTTCCACTTGCCTTCGACCTTGAAGTGCGCGGTGGCGCCGAGATTGGCCGCCTCGATCAGATTGTGCGTGACATAGGCGTAGATGCCGGGCTGCTGGAATTTGTACAGCGCAGCTCCCGCCGACCCGCCGCGGATGAACCAGGTCTCGAGCCCGACCTCCGGCGCATTGCCGAACTTGCCGGTCTCCCAGACATAATCGCCATGGCCGCCGATCAGATGCGGACGGCTGTCGCGGTTGGCCTGCGAATGCACGATCAGCACGTTCTCCCCGACCTTGGCGGTGAGCGCGTTCTTGCCGGTGAGCGCGCCGACCTTGCCGTTGAAGACGACATGGGTGGGGATCAGCTTGTTCATCACCTCTTCGGTCTCGGTGAAGGCTTCGCCGGGCGATTCGTAGGACTTGAAGTTGCCCTTCTCGTCGCGCGGCACGTACATGTCCTGCTCGCCAATATAGTAGACCTTGTCGTATTTCAGCGCTCGGCCCTTGCCGTCGTTCAGCCCGTCGCGCGGCAGCACCATCACGGCGCCGTTCATGCCGGAGACGACGTGCCAGGGGATCATCGGGCCGCCCGGCGCGCAGTGATAGACGAACACGCCGGTCTTGGTCGCCTTCCAGCGCAGCACGACCTGTTCGCCGGGGTTGATGAGCGTGAGTTCGCCGCCGCCGAGCGCGCCGGTCGCGGAATGGAAGTCGATGTTGTGCGGCATGGTGTTGGTGGCGGGATTGACCAGCGTCAGCTCGACATAGTCACCCTCGTGCACGACCATGAGTGGTCCCGGCATCGAGCCGTTGAACGTCATCGCCTGGAAGGTGGTGCCCTTGTCGTCGATGACGACTTTCTTCTCCTGGACCGTCAGCTTGAACTCGACGATCTTGGGCCCCTGCGTCGTGGCCTGCTCGTGCGCGTGCACGAAGGGCGGAGCGACCAGCTCTACCTTCTGACGCGGCAGCTTGAGATCGCCGGCGGCGAAAGCTGGGGTCGCCAGCATCAGGGCGGTCGCGGCGGCGCTGATCAATGCGGCTCTGCGGGTGAACATCGGAAGCATCCTTCATGAAAAGGTTTGATGACGGAATGCAGTGTGCGCCGGTCGCGGCAAGCGTGTTTGCGCTGCGACAAGCTTCGGCCGGATTCACCTCCGCAACAGTACTTAGGTGCTCGGCGGAGTTGGATCGGTGATGCCACACGGATTGGCGAGCGTGACCGCAACCGCATCGGCGCTCAGCGGCCACTCGTTCGCATCTTCAAGTTGGATTGCGATCCCGGCGGGACCGGGCGTGTCCGGGCAGGGACGTTGGGAAGCCCGCACCGGCAAAGACCTTCGCGAAGAGGCGACTGGCTTAGGGGAGATACATGGCAAGCCCGACCGTTCCCCAGATCGCCAGCGACAGCACGACGAAGACGGCGATTGCTGCGGCCAGGGCGCGCACCACGCCGCCGGCGGCTGGTGTGGCCGGGGCCGGCCGGAAGTCGTCGAAACGCGGGATATGGCCGCGGATGTCGAGCAGGGAGAGAATGAGTTCGAGTGCAAGAAGCCTCATGGCCAGCGCTCCGGATGGCGACGCGAATTGCGCAAATCATCGCCGGGAACCGGCCGCTGCGCTTTGCGCGAGCGCAAAGTCGTTTCCGCGCATCCGGGTTAACTAACACGCATTCCGTGATTTGCTGTGATGTTTGCGCGCGGCGGAAATTTACGAATGGATAAGATATGAGAGCTGATCTTGCGGCGGTCTACGGCGAGGAACGCCTGCCACGTTACACGAGCTATCCGACCGCACCGCACTTTTCGCCCGCGATCGGTCCAGACACCTATGCTCGGTGGCTGGCGGAACTGCCGGCAGGCGCCGGCGCGTCGCTTTATCTGCATGTGCCGTTCTGCCGGGAGATGTGCTGGTACTGCGGCTGCCATACCCAGATCGTCCGCCGCGATGATCTCGTCGCCGGCTATCAGCGGACGCTGCGCAGCGAGATCGCGCTAACCGCCGAAACCATCGGCCGCCGCATCAAGGTCGAGCACATCCATTTCGGTGGCGGTACGCCGACGATCATGGCGCCGGAGGCTTTTGTCGAGTTGATGGCAACGATGCGCCAGAAATTCTTCGTGCTGCCTTCGGCCGAGATCGCGGTCGAGATCGATCCCCGCACGTTGTCCGACGACATGGTCGAGGCCATGCGGCTCTCCGGCGTCAACCGCGCGAGCCTCGGCGTGCAGAGCTTCGATCCCGTGGTGCAGAGGGCGATCAACCGGGTGCAGAGCTTCGAACAGACCGCGTCCGTGGTCAACATGCTCCGCGGCGCGGGCATCGAGGGAATCAATTTCGACCTGATCTACGGCCTGCCGCACCAGACTGTCGCTTCGTGCCTGGACACCGTGCGGCGCAGCCTCGCGCTCGCGCCCAACCGCTTCTCGGTGTTCGGCTATGCTCATGTGCCTGATTTCAAGAAGCACCAGCGCATGATCAACGAGGCCGTGCTGCCCGACGGCCTTGCACGCCACGACCAGGCCTGCGCGATCGCGAATGCCCTGAAGGAGGCCGGTTACGTGCAGATCGGGCTCGATCATTTCGCACGGCCCGACGATTCCATGGCGGTGGCGTACGAGCAGCGGACGTTGCGGCGCAATTTTCAAGGCTATACCACCGACAAGAGTGAAGTCCTGCTCGGCTTCGGCGCGAGCGCGATCGGACATCTGCCGCAGGGCTATGTCCAGAACGAGGTGCAGATCGGCGCCTATGCCCAGAGCATCACCGCCGGCCGCTTCGCCACCGCGAAAGGCTACGGGCTCACCGACGACGACCGGTTGCGCGCCGACATCATCGAACGCATCATGTGCGAGTTCGGTGCCGATCTCGGCGACATCTGCGCCCGTCATGGCGCAGAGGCCGGAGCGATGCTGAAATCGGCGGCCCGTCTGAAGCCGCTGATCTCCGACGGCGTCGTGCGATTGGACGGCGACCGGCTCGCGGTCGCCAAGGATTCGCGCTTCCTGGTCCGCAGCGTCGCCGCCGCATTCGATGCGCATCTGGATCCCGGCAAGCAGCTGCACAGCCGGGCTGTGTAGCTTCCTGTCATTCCAGGGCGCACCTCTTGGTGCGAACCCGGAATCCATTTCACTGCACTGGTTGCTGCCCGATGGATTCCGGGTTCGCGCTGCGCGCGCCCCGGAATGACGAGCCAGCTTGCGCTTCAACAAAGAGGCTTCCGCTCGCTCAGCTATCGTCAATTCGGAACGGAGTTGTCCATGCCCTTCGGATCCGACGATCTGGTCGACGACATCATGCGCACGGCGCCGCACACGATCCGCGTGTTTCTCGCCTTCAGGATGGCCTGCGTCGGCTGTCCGATCGCGACCTTCCACACCGTGGATGATGCCTGCCGCGAGCATGGAATCGAGCGCGACAAATTCCTCGCTGCATTGAGCGATTGCGTGCCGGCGTGAAACGGTCTGGAATCGCGCGGGCGCGCGCGTTCCCGGATGAGGGAGCGTTTTCGCCGTAAGCGGAAGCGCCCCTCATCCCTGTCAGTGGAGGCATCCCGGCATCGGCTCTCACGCCGCGCCGCCGTCGGCATTCCGCTCCGCCAGCACGACGATCTTGTGCGGCTCGCGCAGGATGATGCGCTGGCGGCCGCTCTCCACGAGGCCTTGGTTCTCCCAGCCGCTCAGGATGCGGCTGACGGTGTGCAGCGTGGTGCCGGTCATCTGCGCGATGTCCTGGCGGCTGATCGGGAAATCGATCTCGATGCCGTGGTCGAGTTTCTTGCCGGACTGCTTGGCGAGGCGCAGCAGCGCGTGCGCGATGCGTTGCTCGACCTGCTGGGTCGACATTTCGAGGATGCGGGTGTGACTCTCCTGAAGCCGGGTGCCGACGGTCTGGAGCGTGTTGGCGGCGAGCGCCGGAAACCGCTCGATCAACCGCGGCCAGGCCGAGGTCGGCCAGATCAGCACCACGCTGTCGTCGACCGCCATCGCCGTCGCCGGATAGCGCGCGGCTCCGATCGCCATCGCGAGCCCGAATGTTTCGCCGGGCGCGACATAGCGCACCACGATCTGCTCACCGGTCGGCGTGGTCTTGGCCGCGCGGACATGGCCGTGCAACAGCAGGAAGAAGGATTGCGCGTCGGCCCCCTGCTCGAAGATGGCACTGTTCTTGGAAAAGCGGGCCGAGCGGGCCTCACGCAGGATCTCGTCCAGAGCCTCCGGCGTCACCCCCGCAAACAGCGGCAAATGCGCAACCAGCGATGTGTCGACCTTGGCCATTCTGCCTCCTTGGCATCAGGGAGTGTGATGGCACCTGCAATCGTCCTGGTGTTTGCGGTAACGCAAAACGGGCCGGTCGGCTGGCGGTATTTTTCCAGACAACGATCTGGATTTCATCGGAGTTGATGCCATGGCTGGCGCCCGATCCCGTAACTTTGCGGGCTGGCCGCTGTTCGCGAACAGCTTTCGGCCCTTTTTCCTGCTTGCCGCGATCCAGGCGGCGCTGTCGATCCTGGTCTGGGTGCCGATGTTCCATGGCGAATTGTCCGTGAGTTCCGCATTCGGGCCGCGTGACTGGCATATCCACGAGATGCTCTATGGCTTCCTGCCCGCCGTCATCACCGGCTTCCTGTTCACGGCCATCCCGAACTGGACCGGGCGGCTGCCGATCCAGGGCATGCCGCTGGGGGCGCTGCTGATGGTCTGGCTCGCCGGGCGCGTCGCCTTGACGATGTCGGCCGATGTCGGCTGGGCGTTTGCGCTGATCGTCGATGCCGCCTTCCTCGCATTGGTCGTCGCCGCCGCGATGCGCGAGATCATCGCAGGCGGCAACTGGCGCAACCTGCCCGTGGTGGGGCTGGTGCTCGTTCTGCTCGCCGGCAACGTCGCCTTTCATGTCGAAGCGCATGAGCAGGGCGCGGCCGATGTCAGCATCCGCGTCGGCATCAGCGTGGTCATTCTGCTGATTGCGTTGATCGGCGGCCGCATCATCCCAAGCTTCACCCGTAACTGGCTGGTCAAGTTCAATCCCGGCCGATTGCCCGTGCCGTTCGGACGCTTCGACGGCGCCGTGATCGGATGCAGCGCGGTCGCGCTCGTCTCGTGGATCGTGGCGCCGTCGAATGCCGTCACGGGTGTCCTGATGGCACTTGTCGGTGGGCTGCACTTGGTGCGGCTCGCGCGCTGGGCTGGCGATCGCACCTTCCGCGAGCGGCTGCTCGTGATCCTGCATGTCGGCTACGTCTTCGTGCCGTTCGGTTTCATCCTGCATGCCCTCGCGGTTTTCGGTGTACTGCCGCCAAGCGCCGGCATCCACGCCTGGATGGCAGGTGCGGCGGGAACCATGACGCTCGCGGTCATGACCCGCGCGAGTCTCGGCCACACCGGACAGGCGTTGACGGCTTCGCCGGCGATCCAGGGAATCTATGCTGCGATCATCATCGCGGCTCTGGCCCGGATCGCTGCCGTCGTGTTGCCCGCGCATGGCGATGTGTTGTTGCACATCGCCGCCTGCGGCTGGATCGTCGCTTTCCTCGGATTCGCCATCGCGTTCGGCCCGCTGCTCGCCGGCAGCCGGCGGCGTGGCCTCGCCACGATGGGCGTGCCCGCTCCCGCGCGCTGAACTCAAGCTGCAGTCGCCGTGGGCGGTGCCATCTCGGGCCGCACGCCCTTGCGCCACTCGGTGATGGTGCAGCCGAACCGGCTGCGGAACCAGCGCGCCATGGCGCTCTGCGCGGAGAAGCCAAGCTGCATCGCGATGTCGGCCAGCCGCCGGCCGGGAGCGTCGATCAGCTGGATCACGAGATCGGCGCGTTGCGCGTCCAGGATGGCCGAGAAGCTGGTGCCGGATGCTGCGAGGCGGCGGTGGATGGTGCGGCGGGTGCACGCAAGATGCTCGGCGACGCGCTCGATCGTGCAGTCGCCGCCGGCAAGGAGGAGACGTACGACCTCGTCGACCTTCTGCTCCCAGCTTGCGGGCCGTGTTTCGATCGCCTCGATCCGCTTGCGCAGATAGCTCGCAATCAGCGGATGCGCGCTCGGGATCCGACGTTCCATATCATGCGCGGACAAGACGATCGCGTCATCCCTCGCGTTGAAGATCACGCGACAGCCGAAGAATTCGCGATAGCGCTTGCGATCGTGCGGAGGCGGATGATGCAGGTGCACCTCCCGCGGCCGCCAGTCATGCCCGAACAGCGACTGGATGGTGCGGTGGACGCTGCCGAGCGCCACGTCGATCGACTGCCGCGGCGCGCTCGGTTTCCGGCCGCGCAGATGCATCGTGATGGTCACGGTCTGCTTGCCGCGCGCAACGTTCAGCCGCATGCCATCGTGATGGATATGGATGAAGCGCGAGAACGCATCGATCGCCTCGCCGACGGTCGCTTGCTCGCGCACGATCAAGCCGACCGTGCCGAAATTGGTCAGGCCGCCGCGTTCGGCGAGGCGCAAGCCGAAATCTTCGGCGCCGGACGCCTCCGCGGACAATTCGAGCAGACGGCGCAGGCCGGCGACGGCAATGGGCGTGTCGGGCTTGTCGAGGCAGGCTGGCGGCAGCCTGGCCTTGCGCATCATCTGCCTGGGGTCCAGCCCGACCGACCGGGCGACCTCCGGATAATAACTCAGGCTCGAGCTGCGAATGAGGTCGGTCATGCGAACCGTTCCTGTCAGCTGCTCACGCAGATGTCCCGAAATGTAAAATTTCTGTCCCGGTCCGTCAAATCCAGGAACCCTGCGGAACATACATAGGGGAAACCGAAGCACGGGCGTGAATGCCGTGCTTACGACGGCGCGACAGGGCGATGGAGCCCGCTACCGTCTCAGGCCTTTTGACCAAGACATTGCTGGATCGGGATCATGCCGGGAAACATGCTTTCCAAGGGTGAGATATTCGTCATCGACACCGACGCTGCCTCCCGCGAACAGCTTTCGACCGCGCTCCAGCAGAACGCCTACGAGGTGATCTGTTTCGCCGACGGTGCATCCCTCTTGTCCGCCGCGAGGGCGCGGATGCCGGCCTGCGTGCTGCTGGAGTTGCCGCCTGATCGGTCCGGCCTCGACGTGCTCAAGCGGCTGCGGGGGGAGAACTGCATGGCGCCCGTGCTGGTGACGTCGGCGAACGGCAGCATCGCCATGGCGGTCGACGCCATCAAGAGCGGAGCGGCCGATTTCATCGAAAAGCCGTTCCGCACCCACGACATCGTCGGCCGGATCGATGCCGCCATCGACGAATTCGCGCAACCCGGCGCGAGCCGGCAACGCTGGCTGACAGGCTGCGAGCCCCTGACCGCGCGCGAGGGCGACGTGCTCGAGCATCTCGCCGCCGGCCTCACCAACAAGGAGATCGCCCGGCGGATGCATCTGAGCGCGCGGACTGTCGAGGGCTACCGCGCCAGCATCCTGAAGAAGGCCGGCGCCCGCAACGTGACCGATCTGCTCCGGCGCATCTTCGGCCAGGGTTCACCTACGCAGGCCTGAGGCTCCGCCGAGGCCGCGCGCGGATACGTTCCGCGGCCATACTGCTGCCGCGGCTACGCCCCAAGGAAACCCCAATCGAACCAGTTCCTTCCCCGCCGCGTCTCATCACGATGGCGAGGCATTTCATCGCGCGCGTCCGGCTGGCGGCGCGGCGATACCGGCAGGAGGGACTTCATGCGCATCACCGCAAAACGGTTGGTAACCACGAGCCTGGTCCTGGCGACCATGGCCGTCGCTTCGTCGTCATGGGCGGCCGCCGTGGACGCCACGTCGGCGATCGACACGGTCACCGTCTATCCCGACGGCGCCACCGTCACCCGCGTCATTTCGGTGGATCTCGCCTCCGGGGACTCGACACTGGTCGCCAAGGATTTTCCGCTCTCGCTCGATCCGTCGTCGCTCCGCGTCGAAGGCGAGGCGGGCGCCAAGCTCACGATCGGCACGATCGACGCGCGGCCGCCGAGGGCGGCGCAGCCAGCCAACCTCCCCGAGATCGACAAGCGCATCGAAGCACTGAGAGATCAGCGGGCCGATCTGCAAGGTGCGATCGACTCTGCCGACGCCCGGCGTAAATTTGCGCAGCATTTCGCCGAAGACTCCCCGGCCGGCCTCGGCGAGAAGGGCGAGGCGCGGCCGATCACCGAATGGCGCGCGGCTTTCGCGGCGGTTGCCGAGGAGATCGCGATCGCCGACACCGCGATTCGCGATGCCACGCGAAAGCAGCGCGAGCTCGACCGACAGATCGCGCAACTGGAAGCCGAGCGCTCGGCCAAGCCGCCAAGCAAGCTGGAAGTGCGGATCGACGTCGCCTCGGCGACTGCGACCAAAGCGACATTGCGGGTGACCTACGCCGTGCGCAACGCGCGCTGGGTGCCGCTCTACGACGCCCGGCTCGATACCGGCGCCAAGGATCGCAAGCCGCAGCTCGAACTCGTCCGCCGCGCCGAGGTCACGCAGTCGACCGGCGAGGACTGGTCGAACGTGACGCTCGGCGTCTCCACGGTCCGCATCGGCCGCGGCGGCAGCGCGCCGGAGCTGAACTCGTTGGTCGCGCAATTTCCGCACGTACCGAAGCCCCTTGCGCTCGGCAGCGCCTCGGACCTGGCGCGGCCCGCGCCGACCGCCCGCCAGCGCTCGGCGCAGTTCGAGCCCATGTCCAAGGTCGCAGAGGCGACCGAGCGCGCCGACGAGCAACAGGCAATCGCCGAGATCGGCGATTTCCAGGCCACCTTCAGAATTCCCGGCCGCGTCAGCCTCGGCGCTGCCGAGGGCGCCAAGAGCCTGCGCATTACCTCCATGACCGTGCCGGCCGATCTCGCGGTTCGCGCGGCACCGGTGATGGACCCGACCGCTTTCCTCGAAGCCAGCTTCAAGCAGACCGACGATGCCAGTCTCTTGCCGGGCAAGGTCGCGATCTACCGCGACGGCACATTCGTCGGCCGCGGCAAGATCACGGCGTCCGCCAAGGACGACATCGTGCGGCTCGGCTTCGGTGCCGACGACAAGGTCAGAATCGAGCGCGCCGTGCTCAAGCGCAACGAGGGCTCGGCCGGCTTGCTCGTGACGACGTCGAAGACCGACGAGCGTTCGTTCAAGACCACGATCCGCAACGGCCATGATTTCCCGATCAAGGTCGCGATCGAGGATCAGCTGCCGGTCAGCGAGAACGAGGACATCGTCGTCGAGATGCTGCCCTCGAGCACCCAGCCAACCGCGAGCAACATCCGCGACAGGCGCGGCGTGCTGGAATGGTCCTTCGACGCCAGGCCCGGCGAGGTCAAGGACATCAACTTCGCCTGGCGCATCCGCTGGCCCAAGGACAAGAGCATGGTGATCGTGCCAGCGGGGTAGGCGGTGCGGCTTCTTCACCTCTCCCGTAGGGAGAGGTCGGATCGCATCGTAAGATGCGATCCGGGTGAGGGGTTAGGCTCCCACCGGACGCTGCGGCCCCTCACCCGGATTGCTGAGCAATCCGACCTCTCCCCGTCGGGGAGAGGTGAGGCGGCGCGCACATCGACTGTGGCAAAACATACGGCACGCCATCGGTCTGATGGACGACAGCGTCGATCTCGAAAATATCCCGGATCCTCTCCCGCGTGACGACCTCCGCGCGCGGCCCGTCGGCGACGAGCCGGCCGCCATTCAGCACGATCAGCCGGTCGGCGAAGCGGATCGCGAGATTGAGATCGTGCAGGATCGCGATGACGGCGGTGCCGGCCGCCGCGCGGCGGCGCGCCGCTTCGACGAGGTCGATCTGGTGACGCAGATCGAGGCTCGAGGTCGGCTCGTCCAGCAGCAAGAGCCCGGGGCCGTGCTCGGCCTCGCCGCAGGCGAGCTGCACCAGCACGCGGGCGAAATGGGCGCGCTGCTGCTCGCCGCCTGACAATGTCGGCAATTGCCGTTCGCGGAAATGTGCGAGGGCGACCTCGTCCAGCGCCGCATCGACGAGCGGTCCAGCCTCGCGCAAGCTGCGCTCGCCCGCGCCCATCAGAACCACCTCCTCGACCGTGAACGGGAAGGTGACGTTGATGTGCTGGGACAGCATGGCGCGGCGCGCGGCGAGCTCGCGCGGCGTGAAGCTGCCGATGTCGCGCTGCTTCAGGCGCACCCCGCCTGCGCTCGGGCGAAGATCGCCGGAGAGCAGCCGCAGCAGCGTCGACTTGCCGGCGCCGTTAGGGCCGATGATCGCGACCATCTCGCCGGCCGCAACCGTCAGGCCGACGCCATCAAGCAGCGTCGCGCGGCCCGCGCGCTTGCCCAGCGCTCGTGCCTCGATCACCGCGTTCATAGCGCAGTCAGCCCGCGCTGCCGCAGCAGGATGAAGAGAAAGACGGGTGCGCCGACGGCGGCGGTCAGGATGCCGATCGGCATCTCCGCCGGCGCCACGATGGTGCGCGCCAGCGTGTCGGCGCCGACCATCAGGATAGCGCCTGATAGCACCGACGCCGGCAGCAGCAGGCGATGCGCCGGCCCGATCACGAGGCGGAGCAGATGCGGCACGACGATGCCGACGAAGCCGATGACGCCGCTGATCGACACCGCGACGCCGGTCATGGCGGAGACCATGACGATCGAGATCCGCTTCAGGCGTTCGACGTCGACCCCGCCGTGGAAAGCGTCGGCCTCGCCGAGCACCAGCAGATCGAGGCCGCGCGCGATGAAGGCGCAGGCGGCCAGCCCGATGACGAGAACCGGCGCGAGCAGGGCGCTCTTGGTCCAGGTCACGCCGCTCATCGAGCCGAGCATCCAGAACGTGATGTCGCGGAGCTGGCGGTCGTCGGCGATGAACACGAGCAGCCCGATGCCGGCATTGGCGATGGCGGTGATGGCGACGCCGGCGAGCAGGAAGATCGCGATCGAGGTCCGCCCCGAGCGGCTCGAGATGCCGTAGAGAATCGCGGTGGTCGCCAGCGATCCCGCGAAGGCGGCGAGCGGCAACAGCTCGGTCTGGAGAAAGCGCAGCGCCTCGCCGAAGCGCGAATCCGTGAAGACGATCGCGCTTGCGGCTGCGAGCGCGCCGCCGCTGGAGACGCCGACCAGGGCGGGATCGGCGAGTGGATTGCGAAACAGCCCCTGCATGATCGCGCCGGCCGCGGCAAGCAGGCCGCCGACCATCGCGGCCGCCGCGATGCGGGGAATGCGGATCGACCACAGCACGAGCTGGTCGCGCGCCGTCATAGCAGTGCTTTCGCTGGCAAAGCCCAGCGCCGCAGGCAGCCGGGAGAGAGGGATGCCGGCGGCGCCGACGGTCAGCGCGACGATCGCCGTCACCGCGAGCATCGTGATCAGGACAGGAATCGCGAGTGATGCGGACCGCCGTCTCGCGCTTCGTCGCGGGCTCCGTGCCTCGATCCCGACCGCCACGCTCATTGCCGGCAATTCGCCGCCGACAGCGCCGACGTGAACGCGCCGCCCTCGGCCAAGGCTGGATAGAGCTTGACCGAGAGATCGCGCGCCGCCGTCGCGGTGCGCGGCCCGAAGCCGAGCAGATAAAGCCCATCCATGGTGATGAAGCTCTTGTTGGAAACGACCGGCGTCAGCGCAAAGCCGGGGTGCGTGTAGACTGCATCGGCCTGCAGCGAATCCTTGCCGCGCTCGATCGACAGCACGACATCGGGCTTCGCGGCCACGATCGCCTCGTCGCTGATGACCTTGTAGCCGTCGTAATCGCCCACCGCATTGGTTGCGCCAGCGAGCTGGATGATCTCATCCGCCGCGGTCTTGTGGCCTGCCACCATCGCTCGCCCGTTCTGGAGCGACATCACGAACATCACCCGCACCGGCTTCGTCACCTTGGCGCGCAGGGCACGGAGTTGCGCAAGATCGGCGCCGACCGCGGCGCTGAGACATTCGGCACGCGCATCGACGCCCATGGCGTGGCCGACCAGCTTGATCTTGTCGATCAGGCCTTGCTCGGAAAAGGTCTCGGGCACCAGCACCAGCGGCACCTTCGCCGTCTCCAGGATGTCCATGGTCTCGCGCGGGCCCGAGCCCTGGATCGCCAGGATCAGGGTGGGGTTGAGGCCCAGCACGCCCTCGGCGGAGATCTGGCGCATGTAGCCGATATTGGGTTTGTCGCGCAGCGCCGCCGGCGGATAGAGGCTCGTCGTATCGACGCCGACCAGGCGGCTCTCGAGCCCGAGAGCATAGAGGATCTCGGTGATGGCACCGCCGATCGAGACGGTGCGCCCGAAGTCGTTCACTGCGACCTCGCGATCCCGCGCGTCATGCACGGTGATGCCCGCGGCGTGCGCAGCAGACGCGAACGCGAGTCCGCCGGAGAGCAGGACACTGGCGATGGTGCGGAAAAATGTCATTGCAGTTACTTCGTCAGGATCAGCTTGTTCTGCGAGGTCAGACGGAGACGATAACTGTCCTCGCCATGCGCAATGATGATCTCGCGCTCGGCGGCAAACAGCTCGCGGCTGTCGATCCGGTCCCCTCGCATGGTGAGAGTCCGCGTTGCTGGGGAAGGGCTTTGTGCCGGCCCTGCCGCGCTGCCGCTGCTGTCTCCCGATGTTGCTGACATTGTCGGTGTGATGCGCTTTCGAACCTGGAGTACCGTCCGTTTGTATAGGCGGCGCCAAGCGCATTCCAACCGTCGCAGTTTACAATCGATATAAACTGCAACCCGATGTCATTGACCGTCAGAGTGTTGCCACGTAACCATTTCTGACAGCGGGGAACTCGCCCGCCTATCGAGACGATCAGCCAGCCAGTCGCTCGCGTTGCGAGCGCGCGCCAGCCAGAAGACATCAAAAACTAAAACGAAGTGCAGGCTGGGGCTGATATGGCTGACGGGGCTAGGTATTCGCGCGCCCTGATTTTGGGCGCGTCGGTGGTTTCAATTGCAGCATTGGTGACGGAGAGCAGTCTCGCGCAGACCGCATCGCCGCAAGCCGAAAGTGCGGCGTCGGAGCGGCCGAAGCCGGCAAAGCGCAAGCCGGCCAAGCCGCAGGTCGCGCAGCAGGCGACGCCCGACGTCATGAATGCGCACGCGCAGGTTGGCGGTACTGCACCCGTGCAGACGCTCGATACCATCACGGTCGCCGCGACCAAGACCCCGGAGCGGGCGATCGATGCGCTCGCGCCCGTCAGCGCGATTTCGCTGGACAAGATCCAGGGACTCCAGCCGAACCGCCTGTCGGACATCTTCTACGCCATTCCCGGCGTGTCGTTTCAGGAGCGCGGCGACGATCCCGCGACCGTCATCAACATTCGCGGCTTGCAGGATTTCGGGCGCGTCGCGGTCGTCGTCGATGGCGCGCGGCAGAACTACCAGCGCACCGGCCACAACGCCAACGGCTCCTTCTTCCTCGATCCTGAATTGATCGGCGGGGTCGATGTGGTGCGCGGACCGACCGCCAACATCTACGGTTCCGGCGCGATCGGCGGCCTGGTCTCGTTCCGTACCAAGGACATCAACGACGTGCTGCGCCCCGGCGAGCGTTGGGGCGTCGATCTCTCGGGCTCCTACGGCTCCAACAACAATCGCGGTCTAGGCTCGGTGTTCGGCGGCGTGCGCGCCACGCCCGACGTCGATATCTTCGGCGGCGCGGTCTACCGCACCCAAGGCAATTACAAGGACGGCAACGGCACCGAGATCGGCAACACCGGCAACCAGGTCGAGGCCGGGTTGATGAAGCTCACGGTGCGGCCGGCCCTCGGTCACGAGGTCAAGTTCGGCGCCGTCTTCCAGGACTATCAATACGATATCGGCCAGTTCAACCGCGGTCCGGTGGCAACGGCGGCGCAGCGAGCGCTCTATCAAGGCTCGTCGGTCTACGCTTCCGATGCGAAGAACTACACCGGGACCATCACCTGGAACTATTCGCTGCCGAGCGACAACCTGTTCGACTGGCACATGTCGATCTACGGCAATCGCGTCGACAACGACCAGACCAAGACCTATCACTATTCCACGTCCGGCGGCGCCTATTGCGGGACGGGCAATTTCGGCAACAACATTTCAGGCTGTGTCGGCGACAAGCGCGGCTATGTCCTCGATACCTACGGCATCGACGTCAACAACACCACGCGCTTCAACGTCGGCGACTGGCGCAACGCCGTCACCTGGGGCATCGACGCCTTCCAGGACGATGTGATCACTACCGACAGCCGCGGCAATTCCAACATCACGACGCCGAGCGGCATCCGCACCGTGTCGGGCGGTTTCCTTCAGCTGAAGCAGAACTACGGCACCTGGTTCGAGGCGGTGAGCGCGATCCGCTATGACCGCTACGACCTCGATTCGGGGCGGACCAGCGCCGGCGGCGACCGCTTCTCGCCGAAGATCACTCTCGGCGTTACGCCCGTGCCAGGCTTCCAGCCCTATGTCAGCTACGCCGAAGGCTATCGCGCGCCCTCGATCACCGAGACGGTGATTTCCGGCGCACATGCGACTGGTGGCGGACCGGCCTTCTTCGTCTGCCCGAACGGCACGGTGGGGCTGTTCTGCTTCCTGCCGAACCCGAGCCTTCGTCCAGAGGTCGGCAAGAACAAGGAAGTCGGCTTCAACCTGAAATACGACAACATCTTCAGCGCCAACGACTCCTTCCGCGGCAAGATCAATCTCTTCCGCAACGACGTCAGCGACTACATCGACCTCGTTGCGTCCACGCCGGTGCCGACCGGGTTCGGCTCGTTCAGCCAGTACTACCAGTATCAGAACATCGCCAATGCTCGCATCCAGGGCTTCGAGGCTGAGACGATGTACGATGCCGGCGACTGGTTCATCGGCGTCGCCGGGCACTACATCCAGGGCAAGAACGTCCAGACCAATATCGGGCTTGCGACCATCACCCCACGTAAGGTCGTCACGACCGGCGGTGTCCGCCTGCTCGATCGCACGCTGATCCTGTCGGCGCAGTGGGCCTCGTTCGGCGCCAACAACGACGTGCCCGCCGGCTATCTGCCCGCAACCGGCTACGAATTGGTCAACCTGTACCTGACCTACAACGCGACCAAGGACATCGTGTTCACGGCGTCGATCGACAATCTCTTGAACCAGTACTACCGGCCTTACGCCGTTCCCGGCAGCTCGACTGACGGCACCTCGCAGAACGACGTGCTGTGGTCGAGCCCGGGTCCGGGCAGAGTCTACAAGGCCGGAATGAAGATCCACTTTGGAGGTGCGTAAGCCGATCGGCCCCGCAGCTCCACAACCACCGCCGGGCCGCGCTGATGCTCCAGCGCGGCTTCGGCGCGTTTTCGTCTTGATAGCAAGGAGAGACCGTTATGTTCATCGCTATGAATCGCTTTCAGGTGAAACCTGGCTCGGAGGCCGCGTTCGAAACCGTCTGGCGGACGCGGGAGTCCTATCTCGGCGGCATGGCGGGTTTCGTCGAATTCCATCTGCTCAAGGGGCCGGTCGCCGAGGACCACACGCTGTATTCCTCGCACACGGTGTGGATCGACAAGGCGGCGTTTGAGGCCTGGACGCGCTCGGAGGAATTCCGCCGCGCCCATGCGCGTGCCGACAACAAGACCGGCGAGAGCCTCTATCTCGGTCATCCCAAGTTCGAGGGGTTCGAGGTCATCATGACCGAGCGCAAGGCGAGCGCGGCTGCCTAGATCGCGGCCGATCACGAAAGGGAGCAGGACATGCCGAGCACCGATCTCAAGGCGTATATGGCCGACAATCCCGGTGCGGTGATCGAAGACGTTGCGCGCGAGCGCAAGGTCACCCCGCGCGCGGTGATCGAGGCGCTGCCGCCTTCCATGATGCGCATCGGGGGCGGCGAGCACTTTGCCGCCGCCATGCAGGACATCGCGGAATGGGGCGAGGTCACGCTGATCGTCCACACCGATGATGCGATCTTCGAGTTCACGGGCCCAATTCCCGCGGGCGAGATCGGCCGGGGCTATTTCAACCTGATGCAGCCGAAGGGCCTGCATGGCCATCTCCGCCACGAGCGCTGCGCAGGCATCGCCTTCGTCGAGCGGCCCTTCATGGGCAAGTCCTCGGCCTTCGTCGCGTTCGTCAACGCCGACGGCGGCATCATGTTCAAGGTCTTCGTCGGCCGCGACGAGGCGCGGGCGCTGCGCGCAGACCAGCTGGCGCGGTTCCGCCGGCTGGCTGACCGCAGCGCGGCGAAGCCTTCGACGTAACTTCCATTTGTCGGGAGATCGGGATGCAGGGCAGTTCCAGGCTTCGGCACGTGATCCTCACAATCGCGCTGGCCTTGGCGCCGGCGCCGGCCTTCGCGATCGACGAAGCGCTGTTGCCGCGCAATCTCTCGCCCTGGGGCATGTTCGTCGGCGCCGACATCATCGTGAAGATCGTGATGGTCGGGCTCGCCATTGCCTCGCTGGTGACATGGACGGTGTGGCTCGCCAAGACCATCGAGCTGCGCCGCAAGGGCTCGCTCGCCCTGCGGCGGACGCGCGCCCTCGAGGGCAACATGACGCTGGCCGAGGCATCCGCAAGGGCTGGCGACGCGCGCGACGCAGTCGCCCAGCTCATCCAGTCATGCGCCAGGGAAGCGGAGCTCTCCGGCGGCATTCTCGACGACGGCCTGCAGGAGCGGGTGGCGCTACGGCTGGAGCGGGTCGAGGCGGCGATGTCGCGGCAGATTGCACGCGGCACCGGCGCGCTTGCGACCATCGGCGCCATCGCGCCCTTCGTCGGCCTGTTCGGCACCGTCTGGGGCATCATGAATTCCTTCATCGGCATCTCCGAGAGCCACACCACCAGTCTTGCGGTCGTCGCGCCCGGCATTGCGGAAGCGTTGCTCGCGACCGCCCTCGGTCTCGTCGCCGCGATTCCGGCGGTCGTGATCTACAATCATCTCGTCCGCGGCATTGCCAATTACCGCGCCCTGCTCGGCGACGCCTCGGCGCAGCTCATGCTGCTGGTCAGCCGCCAGCGCGACCACGGCCATCTCCGCCTGGCGCGGGCTGCGGAGTAGGCCATGGCCACCAAGCTCGGCGCACGTTCGCCATCGGCGCTCAAGCGCGGCGACCCCGGCGATCTCGACGTCACCCACGAGATCAATGTCACGCCGTTCATCGATGTGATGCTGGTGCTCCTGATCATCTTCATGGTGGCGGCTCCACTTGCCACCGTCGACATCGGCGTCGATCTGCCGGCCACCGCGGCCGAACCGGCGCCGAGGCCCGACAAGCCGGTCTTCGTCACCGTCAAGCCGGATCTTTCGATCGCGGTGGGTGAGGATATCGTGGGCCGCGACGCGCTCAGCGGCGCGCTCGATGCAGCCACCAAAGGCCGCAAGGACGAGCGCATTTATCTGCGCGCCGACAAGGCCGTTTCCTATGGCGACCTGATGGAGGTGATGAACAGCTTGCGCAATGCCGGCTATCTCAAGGTCGCCCTCGTCGGCCTCGACGGACGCAGCTGATGGCCGCGAACGTCTTCGCCCTGCACGAGCCGCTGGGCGAGCGCGAGGGCGCGCGCTGGGGTGTCTCGGCGGCCGTGATCGTGGCGTTGCATGTGGCCGCCGCGCTGCTTGCGGCGAACTGGCTCAAGTCGCAGCCCGAACAGGGCGTCAGCCTGCCGGCGATCATGATCGACATGGCCCCCGTGACCTCGGCGCCGCAGCCGACGCAGGACGACGTCGCCCCAGGACCGGTGATGCAAGAGGCCGACGCCTCGCCGCCGGAACCCGTCCAGCAGCAGGCCGTCGAGGAAGCCATCGCGCCGACGCCGCCGCAGGAGAAGCCGGAGGTCGTCGCGCCACCGGAGCAAAAGCTTGAGCCGACGCCGGCCAAGCCCGAGCCGGCCAAGCCCGAGCCGGCGAAGATCGTGCCGGTCGAAAAGCCCGCTCCAGTTAAGCCGAAGGTGGTTCGCCGCGAGGCAAAGAAGCCGTCGGAGGCAACGCCCGCGCCGCGCACCAGCGCACCGCCGCGCGCCGAGCGCGAGGCGCCGATGGCGTCCGCCATGAGTGCGGGTGCGATGGCCTCCGCGATTGCATCCTACAATCAACGCGTCCGCGCGCATCTGATGCGCTTCCACCAATATCCGTCAGGTGGGGGTAGCCAGCGCGGCGTCGCGAGGCTGAGCTTCACTCTCAGCCGCAGCGGGCAAGTCACGTCCAGCCGCCTCGGCGGCTCGTCCGGCGTCGCCGTCTTCGACGCCCAGGCCATGGCGATGATCCGCCAAGCCTCGCCGTTCCCACCCATCCCGGACGAGATCAGGAACGGCTCGATGAGTTTTACGATCCCGGTGGAGTTTACGGTGAGGTGACGTGCCATCCCCGCAAACTCAGCCGTCGTCCCGGACAAGCGCAGCGAAGCGGAGCGCTGATCCGGGACCCATACTCACAGGATCAGGTTTGACGAAGACTCGTCAGCACCATCTCGCGCCACGACTTCCGTTTGGGGCTATGGGTCCCGGCTTTCGCCGGGACGACGGCGGAGTATGTCACGACTAAAGAGGCTACTTCGCCTTCAGGAAATCCGCGACCTCGAGCAGAACGAACTCGTTGTCGTCGGCTTTGTTGGGATCGCGGCTGGAGGAGAACGGCAGATTGTTGTCGTTGCCGACGATGATGTGGGTGTCGTCGACGCGGTCGACGTTCTCGATGGTGAAGAACGGGAAGGTGTAGACGCCGTCGTTGAGCGACTTGCGCGCCTTCTTGTCGGGATCCTTGATCTTCATCAGGTCAATATAGCCGATCTTGCGCACGGGCTTGCCGACATTGGCGTCGGAGAGCTCGATCTTGTAGACGCGCTTGAACTTGGCGAGGTCAGGGAAGCAGTTCTCGCCGCGCTGGCCTTGCGGGCAGGCCTTGTCGGCGGTGCCTTCGCCGTTGTCGCGCTCGATGATGAGGCCGGAGGCCTGATCGATCATGTTGAAGTCGCCGATGGCGTTGCCGTTCTGCTCGAACACATACTGCCAGTAGCGGCCGGTGAACTTCTCCGCGGCGACGTCGAATTCGAGGATGCGGGCGGCTTCCTTGCCGTCGACCTTCTCCCAGTCCTTCTTCTCGGCATCCCACAGCGGTCCTTCGAGCAAGCCATAGAGGAACTTGCCGTCTTTCGACGCGGCGAAGCCCTCATAACCCTTGGAGCGGCGGAGATTGACGTTGGTATAGGTCGCGCCCGGCGCACCCGGCGTCGCGACCGCCCAATTGTCCGGCGAGCGCACTGGCTTGCCGTCGGCAACCGTGTCGAACACGCCGAGGATCTTGCCCGACTTGTCGGCCTTCAGGATATAGGGGCCGAACTCGTCTCCGATCCAGAAGGTGTCGCCGACGATCTGGAAGCCTTCAGTGTCGAAATCGGAGCCGGTGAGATAGCGCTTCTGGGTATCCTCATGCACGATGCGGAACGGCACCTTCTTGTCGGGATCGTGCAGGAAGATGGTTTCCTGTCGCTCGATCTTGCCGCTCGCCCAATCCATCTTGTAGCGGTTCAGGTACAGCATCGAGTCCGGCGAGTTGGCGCGCGCACCCATGCCGTTGTCGGTGATGACCCAGAAGCTGCCGTCGGGCATGGTCTTGATGCCCGAATGACCCTGGAGCGGCTGGCCCTTGAACGGCAGCGACACGCCGGTCGGTCGCTCGTAGGACTTGCCCATGACGGTGCCAAGCGCGTCGACCCGCTTGCCGGTGGTATATTTGCCTGCGGTCTTGAGATCGGCGGGTGCGTCAGCCGGCGCGTCGATGAACGAGCTGGCCGGCATCACCACGTGGCCCGCGAGCTTGGCCGGGAATTCGCCTTCGCCCTGCGCCATCGCAGAACTGGCGGTGAGAATGATCGTTGCGACGGTGCTGAGAAGGGTCGCGCGCATGTGCGTCTCCTGTTGGTGGACGCATGCCTTATGCGGATGGTGCATTGCAGTTTTGTGAAGCCGGGCCAAAGGCCGCAGGCCCGGCTGCTGTTTGGCGGCGAGGAGATCGGAATCGGGTTCGGTGACGCTTGATCCGATCTCGTTGCGCCTCAGGCAATCTTGCGAGCGAGGAAATCGCGGATCAGGGGCGTTACCTCGTCGAACCTGTCCTCGAGCAGGAAATGGCCGGAGTTGATGAGATGAAACTCCACCTGGGGAAGGTCGCGCTTGTAAGGATGGGCGCCGTCGGCCGGAAAGATGAAATCATTCTTGCCCCACACGATCAGCGTCGGCGGCTTGTGCTTGCGGAAGTAGGCCTGCACTGCCGGGTATAGCGGCAGATTGGTCCGGTAGTCGTAGAACATGTCCAGTTGGATCTCGTTGTTGCCGGGCCGGTCCAGCAGCGCCTGGTCATGGACCCAGTTGTCGGGCGAGATGCGGCTCACGTCGGACATGCCGTCGGTGTACTGGAATTTGGTCGTCTCCAGGGTCAGCAGCTTCATCAGCGCCTGACGGCTGGTGTCTGACCCGTCGGCCCAGTATTTCTTGATCGGATTCCAGAACTCTTTCAGTCCTTCGTCGTAGGCGTTGCCGTTCTGAACGATGAGGCCGCTGATGCGCTCGGGATGTTTGAGCGCCAGCCGCCAGCCGACCGGCGCGCCGTAGTCCATGACGTACATCGCGTAGCGCTTGACGCCGAGCTGGTCGAGCAGGCCGTCGACGAGTTCGCCGAAGCGATCGAACGTGTACTTGAATGTCGCGCGCGGCGGCATGTCGCTCTGGCCATAGCCGGGATAATCGGGAGCGATCACGTGGTACCGGTCGGCCAGGGCCGGAATCAGGTTCCGGAACATGTGCGACGATGTCGGAAAACCGTGCAGCAGCAGCACCACGGGCGCATCCTTCGGCCCGGCTTCGCGGTAGAAGATGTTGATCCCGTCGATCGTCTTGGTCCGATGGTACGTGACCGGATAGCCGCTCCCCGTCTTGGAGCGATCGTGTTGCGGTTTCGCCGCCGCAGCCGGCGTAGTAGCGGCAACGGCAACCCCGGACAGACCGAGGACGAGGTGCCGGCGATCGAGGCCGGCTGATGGGCGCGTGATGTTCTCGGTAGTCATGATCATTTTCCAGGCAAGCTTCCAGCCGTCGCATTTCCAAAGTCCGCGGCGAGCTTCGGGTAGCCGATTGCGAGCGGCGGGATCAGTCCATATGATCGAGAAGCAACTTCTCAGGTTACGGAAAGACGCGTCTGATGGACCGGCTGGAGGCGATGTCGGTGATCATCGCCGTCAATGAAACAGGAAGCTTCTCGGCAGCCTCCCGGCGCCTCAGGATGCCGGTCGCGACGGTCAGCCGGACGGTTGCCGAGCTGGAGGCGCGGCTGAACGCCCAGCTGTTTCAGAGGTCGTCGCGCCAGATGATGCTGACCGATGCGGGACGATCCTATATCGAGGCCTGCAAGCGGATCATCGAGCAGGTGGACGATGCCGAGAGGGAGGTCTCCGGCGAATACAGAAGTCCGAGGGGCGATCTCGCGGTCACGGCGCCGTGGGGACTGGGCCACATGCATCTTCTGCCGATCGCGCTCGAGTTCATGGAGGCTTATCCCGAGATCGCGCTGCGGCTCGTCCTTACCGATCGCATCGTCAACACCGTCCACGAGAATATCGATGTGTCGATTCGAATCGGCAGTCTGCCGGACAGCAACCTGATCGCGACCCGGGTCGGCTCGGTCCGGTTCGTGCTCTGCGCCAGTCCCGGATATCTGGCGAAGCGGGGGCACCCGAGCGACCCCGCCGAACTCGCGTCGCACGATTGTATCGGCGTCGATAGCCATTCGGCGCAGAAAAGCTGGAAGTTCGTCAAGGACGGCAGCGAAGTCACGGTGCCGATACGGTCGAGATTGACTGTGAGCGACTCGGAAGCGGCGGTCGAAGCTGCCGTCGCGGGTGCCGGCGTCACGCGGGTGATGTCCTACAAGATGGAGGCGGCGCGGCGTTCCGGCAAGCTCGTCCTCATGCTGGAGGAATTCGAGCAGGCGCCCTGGCCCGTGCATATCGTCTACGCGGAGCGAAAGCCCGCTCCGCTCAAGCTCCGCGCCTTTCTGGATTGGGCCACGCCGCGCCTCAAGGCGCGGCTCGCCTAGCTATTCTCTTCACCGCGCCGGTCAGCGACGAGACGTAGTAATCCACGAACAGTGAGTAGAAGATCGCGGCCGGCAGCGAGCCGAGCAGCGATCCCGCCATCAGCGCGCCCCACTGGTAGACGTCGCCGGTGACGAGCGCGTCGACCTGCTTGCCGGTGGTGTATTTGCCTGGGGCCTCGAGATCGATCGGCGCGTCGATGAACGACCCGGCCGGCATTACCACGTGGCCGGCGAGCTTGGCCGGGAATTCGCCCTCGCTCCGCGCCAGCGCAGAACTGGCGGTGAGGGTCGTTGCGACGGTGCTGAGAAAAGTCCCGCATGTGCGTTCCATCTTGGCGGACGCACGCCTTCGGACGGCACGTTGCAGTTTTGTAAAGCTGGGCCAAACGCCGCAGCTGGCCGCAGCGCTTCACACGCCTTCGTAGACCAGCCTGGTGAAATAGCCGGGATCGACGACGAACTGCCCCCATTTCGCGTCGAACGCTGCGGTTGGCTTGGCGGCAACAGCCTCGTCCCTGGTCTTTCCCCGCTTCTTGAGGTTGCCGACATTGTCGCGGATGGCGACGAGCATGTCGCGGAATTCCTGGAGCTCGGCCTTGTTGCTGACGGGCTTGCCGTGGCCAGGAATGATGATGGTATCGCTCTTGGTCGCGGCGAGATTGGCGTCGGATGCCGAGATCATGCCGTCGATGCTGCCGCCGGTGGAATAGTCGATGAAGGGGTAGATGCCGTTCCAGTAGGTATCGCCCGCATGCAGGATGTTGGCCTCGGCGAACGAGACGGAGATATCGCTATCGGTGTGCGCGGGTCCGTAGTGCTTTAGCGAAATCGACGCCCCGTTGAGCTTCAGCTCATGCTCCCTGGCGAAGACCTCGGCCGGAAGAGCGCCGGCGGGAGCGGGGAGGAAATTGTAGTCCCAGTCCTCGACCCGCTGGATGCCAGAGAGATGCTTGCGGGTGTTCTCGTGGGCTACGATCTTCGCGCCTGCCGCATGCAGCCACTCATTGCCGTCGGCATGGTCGAAGTGCCAGTGCGTGTTGACCAGATGCGTGACCGGCTCGCCGCCGAGTTCGGCGAGGGCCTTACTGAGCTGAGGGCGCGAGACGCCGATGCCGGCGTCGACCAGCAGCTTTCCGTCCGGGCCTGTTAGCACCGCGATATTGCCGCCGGACCCATCGAGCACACTGATGTTGTTGGGCAGCTTGTAGGTCGTGATCGGAGATGTCGCAGCACTGTCCTTGATCAGGCTGACGATACCGCGGGCCTCGGCATATGCCTGCCTCGGTGTAAGCCAACCTGTCGTGGCGGCGAAAGCACCGCCGACGCAGCACAGGCAAAAGCCTCGTCTGGACATTGAGGGGAGTTTTGACGATCCCATGAAATCCTCGCTTTCTGGAGCGAGTATCGATAACGCCAACGCTCCCCCGCCGCCGGTCCAGCGGGTAGCATCGGAGCAGGCATGCGATCTATCACGATAGCACGATCGTTTGTGCGAGGCGGCCAGCTATTCCTTCACCGCGCCGGTTAGCGAGGAGACGTAATAGTCCACGAACAGCGAATAGAAGATCGCGACCGGCAGCGAGCCGAGCAGCGATCCCGCCATCAGTGCGCCCCACTGATAGACGTCGCCGGTGACGAGCTCGGTCAGGATCGCGACCGGCACGGTCTTGTTGGCGCCACTCTGGATGAAGGCGAGCGCGTAGATGAACTCGTTCCAGGACAGCGTGAAGGAGAAGATGCCGGCCGAGATCAGGCCGGGCACCGCGAGCGGCAGCGTGATCCGCCGCAGGATCTGCAGCCGTGTCGCACCGTCCACCAGCGCGCACTCCTCGAGCTCGTAGGGAATCGACTTGAAATAGCCGATCAGCAGCCAGGTGCAGAACGGGACCAGGAAGGTCGGATAGACCAGGATCAGGGCAAGCGGCGAGTCGAACAGGCCGAACTGCACGACGACGGTGGCGAGCGGAATGAACAGGATCGACGGCGGCACCAGATAGGCGAGATAGATGCCGAGGCCGACATAGGGGCTGCCGCGGAAGCGCAGCCGTTCGATGGCGTAGGCGGCCAGCGTGCTCGCGATCAGCGACAGCGTGGTCGAGCCGACCGCGACCAGCATCGTCGTCGTCAGCCAGCGCGGATAGGCGGTGTTGAACAGCAGGTGCTTGATGTGGGCGAGCGTCGGCGAGGAGATCCAGAACGGGTTGTTGTCCTTGTAGTTCATCAGCTCCGCGTTCGGCTTGAACGAGGTGATCGCCATCCAGTAGAACGGGAACAAGAGGATCAGCACGAAGCAGCCGAGCGGCAGGTAGATCATCATCAGCCGCCGCAGCCCGGAATCCCAGGCCATGGTGTCGGGCGCGGCTTTGGCGTCCGCGGTCGGTTGCGCGACGGTGTCAGTCATTGGCCTCTCCCTGCTGCCACTTGCGTCGCGCCAGGCCGAAATAGGAGAACAGCGTCGCGAACACCAGGAACGGGATCATCGAAACCGCGATCGCCGCGCCTTCGCCGAGCTCGCCGCCGGCGATGCCGCGCTGGAAGGCCAGCGTCGCCAGCAGATGCGTCGAGTTCACCGGGCCGCCGCGGGTGATGGCGTAGACCAGCTGGAAATCGGTGAAGGTGAAGATGATCGAGAAGGTCATGACGATGGCGAGGATCGGCATCATCATCGGGAAGGTGATGTAGCGGAAGCGCTGCCAGGCGCTGGCGCCGTCGAGCATCGCGGCCTCGTAGAGCGAGGGCGAAATGGTCTGCAGGCCCGCCAGCAGCGAGATCGCGACAAAGGGAATGCCGCGCCAGATATTGGCGGCGATCAGCGAGAATCGCGCCGGCCAGGGCGAGCCGAGGAAGTCGATATTGCTCGACCGCCAGTGCAGCACGTCGACCAAAAGATAGGAAATGATCGAGAACTGCGGATCGTAGATCCACCAGAACGCCAGCGCCGAGAGCACCGTCGGCACGATCCACGGCAGCAGGATGATCGCACGCAGGAGGCTCTTGAACGGAAAATGGTTGTTGAGCAGGAGCGCCAGCCAGAAGCCGAGCGCGAACTTCCCGAAGGTCGCGATTCCCGTATAGACCACGCTGTAGAACACTGCGTTCCACCACAAGGGATCGGTGAGCAGATACTGGAAGTTTTCCAGGCCGACATAGATGCCGCGGCGGCCGATCGTGGTGTCGGTGAAGGCGAGCCAGATGCCGAGTCCGAGCGGATAGGTCAGGAACACGGTGAGCAGCCCGATCGCGGGCGCGAGGCACATCACGATCAGGAACGGCTTGTAGTCGAACAATCGCACGATCCAGTTCGGCTGCCGGGCCAGCGCGCTGTGCGTTGAAAGAGCGGTTACGGACATCGGACCTTCGTCTTTTCAGGGCTCCAAGGTCATTCCGGGGCGATGCGCGCATCGAACCCGGAATCTCGAGATTTTCCGGTGCGCATTTGCGCACCTGAGGTCTGGTGCTTGCGCACCATCCCGGAATGACGGCTCGTCATTGCTCCTCGCAATGACGGCCGCATTATCGGGACGTTACTTCGCGGCTTGCCGCCGGAAGTACCGCTTGCAGCGCTGCTCGGCCTCTGCTGCGGCAGCCTCCGGAGTGGCAGCGCCGGTTGCGACGGACGCGAACATCTGAATCAGCACGTAGTCGGCGCTGACGGCACCCGTCGCCGTCGAGATCGGGCCCTTGTAGCCGTCGTAATAGGTGCTGTTCATGGTGTCCTTGAACAGCTTCACCTTGGGATCCTGCGACCACACGGCAGCCTCGGCATAGGCGGCCAGCGGCTGGGACCAGTAGCCGGAGTTGGCATTGAGCCACGGCTCGTACTGGTCCTTTTCCAGCATGTATTGCAGGAAGGCCTTGGCGGCGTTGGGGTACTGGCTGTGCTTGAACGCCATGGCGTTCAGGGTCAGGCCGGCCATGGGCGAGATCTTTGCAACACCCTTGGGCAGCAGCTGATGCTCGCTGTCCTCGGCAATCGCCTTGGTCGCCGGGTCGTTCTTCAGCGAGAAGTACAGCGAGACGCCGTTGGCGGTCAGCGAGATCTCCTGCGAGGAGTAGGCGCGGTTGTTGCTGACGTCGTTCCATGACGGCGTGCCGGCGATGAAGGTCGGATAGAGCTGCTTGACCCAGTTCAGCGCGGCGATCGTCTCCTTGCTGTTGATGACGACGTTGCCTTCCTCGTCGAGCAGGGAGCCGTTGTGCGACCATAGCGCCCAGTTTGCGAAGCCGTTGCCGTCGCCCTTGGCGTTGCCGAGCGCGAAGCCGGCCGGCTTGCCGGCCTTGTGCAGCTTCTGGCACAGGTCGAGAATCCCGGCATGGTCTTCCGGCACCTTGTCGAAGCCGACCGATTGCAGGATCGACTTGCGGTAGATCAGGGGCCCCGCTGTGGCACCGAACGGCAGTCCGATCCAGGCGTCGCTCTTGTTCTTTTTGCCATAGCGTTGCGCCAGCGGCAGCCAGCCGCCATACTTCTTGCCGACATAGTCGGCGACGTCGGTCAGCTCGATCAGCTTGTCGATGTAGATGTGCGGCGCATCCGAGAAGCCGATGATGATGTCGGGACCGGCGCCGGAATTGGCGGTCACGGCGGTCTGCTGGTTGATGTCTTCCCAGCCGACGAAGTCGACCTTGACCTCGACCCCGGTCTCCTTGGTGAACTTCGCCGCGTTGGCGCGGAACACGTCCTCGTCGGCCTGGACGAAGCGCACCGGGCGCAGCATGCGCAGGGACGCGCCCTTCTCGATCTCGCGCTTGGGTGCCGCCACGTCGGCGGCCTTGATATTGGATGTTTGCGCTGCAGCACCGGTGGCTGCGAGCGTTGCAGCGGACAGGCCCAGCGCCAAGGCGTCACGACGTGTGATGTCGTTCCTCATCGGTTCCTCCCTATGATGTCTCCCTCCCCGGCGTTGATCGCCGGTGAAGGGCCGTTTCGGTCGTCGGCGCGTTCTACGCCGCCCGCCTAGCTGTTCGGTCCCCGGTCCATGCTGACGGGCTGCCAGCGGCGGAGCGCGGTGTTCTGCAGCACCGACGGATTGACGCAGCTTACCGGCCACATGCCCTGAAGCACCAGTGACAATTCGTAGCCCACGCGGCGCTTGCGTGCCTCGTCAAACCGTGCCGAGGCCGACGCCACATGGGCGGTCAGGGTCACGTTCTCCATGCCGAGCAGCGGATTGTTGTGCGAGGGCGGTTCCTTCTCCAGAACGTCGAGCGCGGCGTGCGCGATCCAGCCCTCCTGCAATGCCTTGATCAGGCTCTCCTCGTCCACGGTGGCGCCGCGACCCGTGTTGATGAAGATCGAACCCTTCTTCATCTGCCGAAAATGCTTCTCGGTCAGCATGTGATGCACCTCGGGCCGGGCCGGGGCGTGCATCGACACAAAGTCGGATTGCGACAACACCTCGTTCAGCGTCGCCGGGATCACGCCGTGGTCGTACATCAGGGTTTCCTGGATGAACGGATCATAAGCCATCATGCGCAGGCCGAACGGCGCCGCGCGCTTCGCAACTGCACGCGCCACGCGGCCGAACGAGATGAAGCCGAGCGTCTGGCCCATCAGGCGCGGGATCTTGAGCAGCGCCGGCCGGCCCTCGGCCCAGCGGCCGCCGCGCACCATCCTGTCCTGCTCGACCAGGCGACGGAAGCCCGCGAGCAGCAGCATCATGGCGTGGTCGGCGACCTCCTCGATGAAGGTGTCGGGGATGTTGGTGACGGGAATGCCGCGCGCGGTGGCGGCCTTGACGTCGACACTGTCGACGCCGACCGAGCCGAGCGTGATGACCTTGCAGCTCTCGAGCGCGTCGATGATCGACTTGGTGATCGGGATGCCCTTGGCGTAGATGGCGTCGGCATTCTTTGCGGCGGCGATGAACCCGGCCTCGTCGGCGGGCGCCTCGACGATCTCGGCATCGATCGGATCGAGCGCCTCGCGCTCATAGGAATAATCGCTGCCCGCGACGGTGAAGCTCGCACCCTTCGGCGTCACCACCCTGTATTTCGGCATGTCATGCTCCCGATTTGGTTTCTTGTTGTGACCCGCCTTCGTGGCGGGCCTTTGCGCCTTTTACGCGAAATCGGGGCGGTTGCGTACAATTCCCGGTTGTCGTGAGCAAGGTATATTTCCGTTTTCCCGTGCGCGGTCCGGGCTTCTACGGAGGCACGTAAGTAACTTGCTAAGGGCTCCCGCACTAAAAGTTGATTCGATTTAGTCGATTCCGTCGCGCGCCCGTACCCATCATTGCCGGAGCCAACCCGTGAAATTGAGCAATCTGAAGATCGCCCCGAAGCTCGGCATCCTCGTCGGCGTCACGCTGTTGGGTCTCTGCATCTCCGGCCTCCTCGCCGGTTACCTGATGAAGCAGGAGATGGTGAACGCACGCATCGACCAGGCCAAGGCGATCGTGGAGATGGCGCGCAACTATGCTGCCGCGCTCAAGAAGCGCGTCGATGCCGGCGAGATGACGAAGGACGCGGCGATGGCCGAGCTTCGCCGCTACGGCAACGCGATGACCTATGACAACGGCGCCGGCTACCTGTTCGGTACGTCCTACGACGGCATCACCCAGCTCGCGCCCGATCCGAAGGTGATCGGCGCGAACCGCATGGACGTCATGACCAACGGCCGCAAGCTGTCGGTCGAGCTGATGGACGGCGTCAAGGCCAACGGGTCGATCCTGCTGCATTATGAATATGTGAAGCCCGGTCAGGAGAAGCCGATCCGCAAGATCGGTTACGCGGTCGCGGTGCCCGGCCTCGACATGTATCTCGGCACCGGCGCCTATCTCGACGACATCGATGCCAAGATGGGGCCGGTCTACTGGATGCTCGGCATTGCAATGCTCGGCATCTTCATTGTCGCCGGCGGCGTTGCCTGGCTGATCGGTCGCGGCATCAGCCGCCCGCTGGCGCTGCTCGGCGCCCGCATGAAGGACCTCGCCGACGGCAAGCTCGAGGGCGACATTCCGGGCGTCGGCCGCGGCGACGAGGTCGGCGCGATGGCCTCGACCGTGCAGATCTTCAAGGACAACGCGGTTCGCATCCGCGAGATCGAGCAAGCCGAGGCCGATGCCAAGGACCGCGCCGCGGCGGAACGTCGCAGCGCGATGGAAGAGATCGCCAACGACTTCGAACGCAGCGTCAACGGCATCGTCCGCTCGGTCTCCTCGGCCGCCGCCGGCATGCAGACGACGGCGCAGTCGATGACGGCAACCGCCAGCGACGCCTCCTCGCGTGCCGCGACGGTCGGCGCTGCCTCGCAAAAGGCCTCCGGCAATGTCGGCACGGTCGCGGCGGCCGCCGAAGAGCTGTCGAGCTCGGTTGCGGAAATCTCCCGCCAGGTCACCCGCTCGACCGAGGTCGCGAGCCGCGCCGTCAGCGACGCCGAGCGCACCAACGCCACCGTGCAGGTGCTCTCGACCGGCGCCGAGAAGATCGGCGAAGTCGTCAAGCTGATCCATTCGATCGCCGCGCAGACCAACCTGCTCGCGCTCAATGCCACCATCGAGGCGGCACGTGCCGGTGAATCCGGCCGCGGCTTCGCGGTCGTCGCCTCCGAAGTCAAGGCGCTGGCCAACCAGACCGCGAAGGCGACCGAGGAGATCTCCGCGCAGGTCGCGGCAATGCAGACCTCGACCAGCGACGCGGTCACGGCCATCTCCGGCATCACCCAGACCATCGCCGAGATGAGCGAGATCACCGCGGGCATTTCCGCGTCGATCGAGCAGCAGGGCGAGGCGACGCGCGAGATCGCGCGCAACATCCAGTCGGTCGCGGCCGGTTCGAGCGAGATCAACGCCAATATCGGCAGCGTCACCTCGGCCGCGGAAGCGACCGGCACGGCGGCCGGCGACGTGCTCACCAACGCACGCGAATTGGATAGCCAATCCGGCGCGCTGCGCAACGCCGTCGATGGCTTCCTCGCCAAGGTGCGGGCGGCGTAACTCGTCGCGCAAGAACTCTACGCGGTCGTCATGCCCGGGCTTGTCCCGGGCATCCACGTTCTCGAGCACCGCGCGCACGGATATCCGTGGATGGCCGGGACAAGCCCGGCCATGACGGAAGATGTGGAGTACGCTGAATTCGTAGGGTGGGCAAAGACGCGAAGCGTCGTGCCCACCTTATCTTTTTGAGCTCGTCGAGATGTCGGTGGGCACGCTACGCTTTGCCCACCCTACGAGAGCCGTGCCGTGGACTCTACTGCTTCTCGATCTTCGCGTTCGTGATCAGCTTCTCCCACAGCACGAGCTGCTCGTTCACGAACGTGCCGAGCTGCTCCGGCGTCCCCGAGAACGCGTCCATGCCGAGCGTGGCGAGCTTGGCCTTGATCTCCGGATTCTCGACGATCTTCCTGATCTCGGTGTTGAGCCGGGTCACGATCTCCTTCGGCATGCCGGCCGGCCCGAAATAGCCCTGCCAGGACGAGATGTCGAAGTCGGGCACGCCGGCCTCCTGCATCGAAGGCAGGTGCGGCACCAGCGGCGAGCGGTCCTTGGTGGTGACGGCGAGCGCGCGCAGGGCGTTGCCGTTGACGTGGGGCAGGCCGGTCAGGATGTCGACGAACATCATCGAGACGCGGCCGCCCATGACGTCGTTGAGCGCCGGCGGCGAGCTCTTGTAGGGCACGTGCAACAGGTCGAGCCCGGCATTGTGCGCGAAGGTCGCACCTGAGACGATCGCCGACGACGAGCCCGATGCGTAGCTGAGCTTGCCCGGATTGGCCTTGCCGTACGCGACCAGCTCGGCGACAGACTTGGCCGGCACTTCCGGATTGATGACCAGCATGAACGGCAGGTCGCCGGTGCGCGCGATCGGGGTGAAATCCTTGACCGGATCGTAGGTGAGGCTCTTGAGCAGATAGGGGTTGGCCGAATGCGTGGTGTTGGTCGTCACCAGCAGCGTGTAGCCGTCGGGCGCCGCCTTCGCGACATAAGTCGCCGCGAGCATGCCGTTGGCGCCGGCCTTGTTCTCGATCACGATGCCGACGCCGAGCGCCTGCGACAGATGCTGCGAGATCAGCCGCGTCGTGGTGTCGGTGCCGCTGCCGGCCGCGAACGGCAGCACCAGCGTGATGTTGCGGCTCGGATAGTTGTCGGCCTGAGCGGTGGATGCGGCGGCAAGACACAGCGCGGCCGCGCCGATGGTGCGCAAGTTTCGAATCAGCCCTGAAATCATCTTGAGTCGTTCCCTCTTTTTCGTTGGCGGGGAACCTAGCGTCTCTTCAATGAAATCGAAAGGCGTGAGTTTGCCGCCCGTCACGTGGAATTACTTCACCGCCGAGCCCTGGCGCGATGCGATCACGACGCCGGCGAGCACCAGCACGTAGCCGATCAGGTGGAACGCTTGCAGCTTTTCGCCCAGCAGCAGGATCGCCATCGCCGAGCCGAACACCGGCACCAGATGGAAGAACGGTGCCGCCCGGTTCGGCCCGATCAGCGCCACGCCGCGGTTGAAGAAGAGGTAGGCGAGCGTGGAGGGAAAGATCAGGATGTAGCCCAGCGTCGCCAGCGTGATCGCGTCGAATTGCAGCACGCGGCCGCTTGCGGCCTCCCAGATCGCCGTCGGCAGCAGCATCGTCGCGCCGCAGCAGGTGGTGAAGGACAGGAAGGAGAGCTGATGGATCTTCGGCCGCCGCGGGATGAAGGCGGAGTAGATGCCGAACGCCACCAGCGAGGAGGCGAACATGATGTCGCCCCTGTTGAAGCTGATGCTCGTGAGCGCGGCGAGATCGCCGCGCAGGATGATGATCAGCACGCCGAGCAGCGAGATCGCGATGCCGCCGAGCTGCGCGCCCGTCAGCCGCACGCCGAACAGCACCAGCGACCACAACGCCACGAACAGGGGACCTGCCGACTGGATCAGAAGCGCGTTCAGCGCCTCGGTGTATTGCATCGCCCAGTACGAGATCGCGTTGTTGAAGGCAAAGCCGACCAGCGACAGGAACAGCATCAGCGGCAGGCTCTTGCGCAGGGCAGGCCAGTCGCGCTTCAGATGCGGCCAGGCGAACGGCAACAGGATGAGGAACACACCGTACCAGCGGATCGTGGTCACCGTCAGCGGCGGCACATGCGCGCCGACATGGCGTGCGAGCACGATGTTTCCGGCCCAGAACAGCGAGGTCAGGCTGAGCAGCAGATAAGGCTGGTTGTTGAGCCAACTGGCCGGATTCGAGGCCGGTGGCGCGGGCGAGGCGGTCGTCATTGGCGTTGCATGAAAGCTTGCGCCGGATTGTCGTTGTGACACAAGTCACAGGGTCGCAATGCTACAATGCAGGCATGACCCGAGGAGGTGCCATTGGCGGTCAATATGTTGAACGTTGAGGGCCTGGAGCAACTCGATCCGCAGGCGCCGGTGGTGATGCTGAACCTGATGCGTTTCCATGCGCGTTCGCGCGACGGCAACGGGTCCGGCTGGGACGCTTATCTTCGCTACAGCGCAATCACGGTGCCGATGATCAGGGCACGCGGCGGCACGCTGCTCTGGACCGGCGAGGCCAAGGCGGTCGCGCTCGGTCCGCACGGTGGCAACGAATGGGACTTTGTGGCGCTGGTCTATTATCCGACGGTCGCGGCCTTCCTCGACATGATGACGTCCGAGGCTTACGAGACGCAGGCCGATCCGCATCGCATCAACGGCTGCGCCGAGCACGTGATCATCGCGACCAGCGAAGCCTACAGCAAGTTCAAGACGAAGTAGGCTGTCCGTCGCGCGCGCTTCTTCCCCTCTCCCCTTGTGGGCGAGACGGGTGAGGGGTTTCTCTCAGCGAGTCCAACTCTCATTGGAATGTGCGTGTGGATACCCCTCATCCGGCGCTTCGCTGTCCAGCGGATGGATGGGTAACAAACCAGACCGGATGGATAGGTAACAGTCGTTCATGGTTCGGTCCG
>NZ_SMBR01000018.1:0-151863 GCF_004346455.1 Bradyrhizobium sp. R2.2-H | reverse complement strand
TCTTTCCCGCCATAGACGCCACCGAACCAATTCGATGGCATCGACCCAATCATCGGCGAGAAGTTGTCCAGTAACATTCTGGGTGAGGCAATGCGAGGGTCTAGTTTAGACGCCGATTGACAAACTACATCGGCAAGACGATCTACAATCGCACCTCGCGACGCTTGGGGCAGAAGCTGGTCAAGAATCCGGATCATGCCTGGGTCCGGGGCGCTGCGCAGATCGAGCCTATCGTGGACCCCGGCATCTTCGCACGCGCACAGAAACTGCTGGCCGAACGGCGCGTGGAGATTCCCGAAAATGAGATGTTGTTGCGCCTGCGCCTCACGCTGCGCCGGCGCGGAAAGCTCAACTCGCGCATCATCAATACGACGCTCGGTCTCAATCACGTCTCGGCGTACGTGAAGCATTTCGGATCGCTGCGGAAGGCGTATGCGCTGATCGGATACGAGTCGCCGCGCGACTGCGACTGGATCGACACCCGGGAGTTTTGGGCTGCCGAACAGGCGAAGCTCGCAACCGAGCTCGCGGAGGTGTTGCGAAACGACCTTGGTCTTCGGCCGGAGCTCGCTCCGGACGGGATCGGCGTCGATGTCGAAGGCAGGCGGGTAGTTTCGTTTCTCGTCGCGAGACGGCTGGCGCGACGGGGAGAGGATCACGCTGCGCAATGGAAGGCCTATCGAAGGCAGATTTCATCGGGCCTCCTTGCCGTGATGCGGTTGGATGCGGCAAATCGCGAGATCGAGGATTACGTTCTACTGCCTGGCTCGCTGAGGTTGGGACGCTACGTCTGGCTCTCATCAGGCTCCCTTCGCCGCCATCGCGGGCGCTTTACAGGGGAAAGGGGGGCACTGTTCGCCGCCATCAAAGCAACGCTGGCAAAGACCACCCGTGCCGCCCTAACCAGCTCAGCACCGCCGAAAAAGCGATCGAGATCAGGCCAGCCCAAAGCCAAGGGCTTCGGCGGGCGGCGCTCACGGTGCGGAGGTACAAAATCGCACCGATGAGAGTGCCGTAATTCCTTCGGAAGTCACCGTTCAGTTTCGCGATCTTGGACAATTCCGAGGAGGTGTCCACGTCATTCGCCATCGGGCTGGCTCCTTCGTCTCGCTAGGACCAGCGTCTTATGAACCACTGTTTTGCCCGACGGAGCAAGACAAATTTCGTCTTATCGGAATTTTTTCCGGAGCCGTTTCCAAGCCACCCCATCGGCTTGAACCCCTAGGCGGCCTCGCCGATATATCTCTCCTCACTCCGCTTCTGATTGATGAGGTTCAACAACTGGGCGGAGGCCCGCGCGTCGCATAGGGCGCGATGGTGATTGTCGAGCAATATGCCGTAGATCTCGCAGAGCTTTCCTAGTCCGTAGGATTTGTGTCCCGGAAAGCGCCGCCGCATCCCGGCACATGTGCAGAGCTTCGGAAATCTGAAGCGACGCCCGATCCGCTCGAATTCGTAGGAGAGGAAACCGTAGTCGAAGCTGACGTTATGGGCGACGAAGATGCCGTCGGCCATGAACTGCATGAAGGAATCCGCGACTTCGGCGAACAAAGGCGCGTCGCGAACCATCTCGTTCGTGATGCCGGTCAGCTGGACGATCTTGGCGGGAATGGAACGCTGCGGGTTGAGGAGAGAGTGCCACTCGTCCACGACCTGGTGGTTGCGGACCTTCACCGCGCCGATCTCGGTGATGCGGTCGCCGTTCGACCATGAGCCGGTGGTCTCGATGTCGACCACCACGTAATCCTGCTCGGGGTCGAAGCGGTAGTCGACCCGACCGATCTCGGCCACAATGCCGGCGTCGCCGAGTTGGCGGAGGCGAGTCAGCTGGTTGCGGCGGATCACGTCCCCTTCGGCCTTGACCTCCATGAAGGACGCCTTGCCGTCCTGAACCAACATGAGGTCGGGAAAGCCGTCTCGCATCCCGCGGAAATCGTCGCACATGCTGCGGACGATAATGGCGATACCGGCCGGATCGGATCCCTCGAGCAGCGCGCGCAGCGCCTCCACTTGCACGTGATCCCAGCTGAAGATCCCGTTCGGGCGGCCCCATCTCGCTGCGACGGTGCGGAGGATCAGCGGGAGGGCGGATCCGGACGCGATGGCCGCTATTTTCTCGTCGATCGTCGCGGCGAACAGCCGACGGAAGCTGCGGTCCTTCAGGCAGTGAGGTAGCCAATCGAACCCGCTGGGCATCCGGGTGCTCTCGAAGAGCTCGTCCCAGAAGAGCAGGCCGAACAGGGTGTGCCACAGCACATTCTCGGTGAAGTAGACCTTCGTGCCTTCGCGCCGCAGCACGCCGGCGACGCCCGCTTCGGGATTGCCGCGATGGGTGTCGTCGACGGTGATCGTGCGGCCGGACCGCAGAAGTTCGGTGTAGAGCCCTGTACGCCAGCCGCCGAACTTGCGGGCATAAAAGTCCGTAGCGAAGAGGTGTTCGCCATCGCTGGCGGGATCGTCGATCATCCGCTGCAGCAGTGCTTCGGCCTCTGTCTTCTCACCCGTGTTGTAGAGCAGGCGAACCAAGCGCTCGTTGCAGTCCGGCGACGGCCCTGCACGGTAGAGCTGCCGAGCGAGATCGCTCTCGCCCGTCTCGAAGAAAAGCCCAGTTTGATACGCGGCTCGGCTGCGGAGATCGGCGGCGAACTCGGTCGTGCAGGCGGGTCCGCCGAGCACGTCGATGGCCGCCCGTCTGTGGGCAGCCTCCGATCCGTCCTCCAGACTGTCCAGAACCTGGCTGTAATGGAACGAGGCCAGCGCCTCCACGGCATCGGTGAAGCGCGCGCTGAACGAGGTCTCTCGGTTGGTGCGTAGGATTCCCAAATCGCGCAGCGCGAAGTTCTTCAGGCTCACCTCGGTCTTACCGAAGTAGAGGTAGAGCAGGAACTCGATCGGTCGCGTCCCGTCGAGCGCGATGAAGTTCCGGGCCCCGCAGTGCTGCGCGGCGACCGAAAAGGGGATGCGCTCCAGATAGTAGTCGATGAACTTCGGCTTCGACCAGGATTTGCGCACATCACCTCGGCCAGCAGCTTGCGCCCCAGTGACGAGGACGTCCTTCGACAGACACGAGACGAAGGCCGCATAGTCGGTCTCGCCAAGCGCGCGGGCGTGACCGGCCGCGGTCAGATCCGATGCCGCCCGCTCGACGTCATCGATCTCGGGGTAGTTGAACAGCGATCGGTTGAATATGGCACCGCGCCGGTTGATCATGCGGACCAACAGGCATCTCGCATCCATCGAAAGCCCCTCGAACCGCCCTATGAAGGCGTGATGCTCCGGACCAAGCACGGGGGCGTACGTCCGCCGCACGAACCCTAGCATTTCGGCGAAGTGGTCGAGATAATAGTAGGGGGGCAGTTGCGGCAATTTGGCCAAGCGGACCTTCGGGGCAGAATCGTTCGTTCTATTTTTGTTCGAGGGCCACCCTCAGAGTCAAGCGCCTCGACAGGCTACGGGTGACAAGAGCCGTCCATCGGCGCCGTGGCTTCCTTCACGCCGCGAGCGACGATCCGGAGCGTCTTGTCCGGAAGAGGCCGCTGCAGCTTCAGGGCTTCCTCGGCGGGCGCGGTCATCCAAGTTTCGACCTCATCAGGTGTCGTCAGGATCACCGGCATCGCCTTCGGATGGATGGCGCCGACCTCGGCGTTCGGCTCGGTCGTGAGGAACGCGTAAAGGTCGTTGGTGGTCTCGCCCTCCCTCACCTTCCGGACCGATGTCCAGTTGGTCCAGATGCCGGCGAAGCACAGGAGTGGGCGGAACTCGTCGAGCGCAAACCAGATGTCGCCGCCTTCGGCCTTGTTGAATTCGGAGAAGTTGTTGAACGGCACCACGCAGCGGTTCTCGACGCCCAGCCAGCGCGTCCAGTGCTTGCTCTTGACGTTGCGGATGTTGGTGGTTCCGGAATCCGGCTCCATCCGGAGCAGCTCCTTGAAATCGACGGTCTTGCCCTTGGCCTGCAGCTTCTCGGCGCGCTTCTTCGTCGCGTCCATCAATGCCTTCGACGACGACGGCATACCCCAGCGCGCAGTCGCGAGCTCGCGGCCCTCGGCACCGGTCCGGACGATCGGTGCCCTATAATCCGGAAACACGCCGGGCATCGGCGCGAGGTTGCCGACGTACCGGTTGACGACGCGGAACAGCGAGCTGATGGCCGCCTGGTTGGTAGTGATTGAATAGAGGTTATGCCGACATCGGCATAATCTCTACTATGCCGACCTCTGAATTATGCCGACCATTGGCCCAGAACGGGCTTAGGGGCGGCGATCGCTGCGATGGAAGTCGGCATAATCACAGTGCCTCCAGAAATGCGAGAAGCTTGTCGTTCGGTCGAAAACGACCGGGAGTGGCGACCGCTGGAGCTGTGGCGGCCAGTGCGCGTTCCTTTAATCCCATATCAGCGTGTAGGTAGATGTGGGTGGTTTCGACCTGCTCATGGCCGAGCCAAAGTGCTATCATCGAAGTTTGAATTCCTGCCCGCAGCAGTCGCATCGCGGCGCTATGACGCAACACATGCATGCTGATGGTTTTGTGTCCAGGCGCGGGTGGCGATCTGAACGTATTTGGCGAGCCGATGTTCGACGGCGTCACGGCTGAGTGACGTCCCCGACTGGGTGACGAAAAGTGGCTGCGTCGGCTGACCAGCGCGCTCGGCGAGCCAAACACGCAGGAGGGCAACCATACCCGAGGTAATCGGTGTAACCCGCAACTTCCGTCCTTTCCCCATGCAACTGACATGTGCGCCAGTGCCGAGATGAACATCGCTGATGCGAAGGCCGATCAATTCTGACGCACGCAGGCCCGTTTGAGCCGCGAGCGTAAGCAAGGTATGGTCGCGCCGCCCCGTCCAGGTCGAGCGGTCGGGCGCGCGGAACAGCGCATCGAGTTCCGGTTCGGTCAGGAAGGTGACGAGCCTTCGGTCGAAACGCTTGCTTGGAATGGCGAGCACGCGCTCGATTACGGCGGCATGCTCTGGATGTCGCAGCGCTGCGTACCGGAACAGCGAACGGACGGCCGCAAGTCGAGCGTTGCGGGTGCGCGCACTATTTTCCCGCTGCTTCTCAAGATAGTCGAGGAAGGCGCCGATGAGCGGCGCATCAAGATCGCCGATGTCCAGCTTCGACGGCTCGACGTCCTTCCTCGCGGATGCGAAGACGAGCAGCAGCCGCAGCGTGTCCCGGTAGGCCGGCAAGTGCCGTCATGCGGCACCTCCGAGGTGCCGCTCCAAACGATTACCAACCAACGTCAGCAACTCTGGCGCAGCCGAGAGATACCAGTATGTGCTGACGGGATCGACGTGGCCGAGGTAGGTCGACAACAACGCGATCCGGTTCCCCGGCTCCCTGCCATCTCGATATCCGTCAAGGATGGTATTGACGGCGAATCCATGCCGTAGGTCATGCAGCCTCGGACGGCATGACGCCGAGCGCGGCCTGAGGCCGGCGCGGTCGACAATTTGACGAAAGACGGGCTGGACACTCATGTAGTGGAGCCTAGTGCCAACCGTAGTGACCAGCAATGCTTGAGTATTCGACGAGTTTCTCGGTCGGTCGTCTCTACGCAGATAATCAACCAGTGCGACCACGGTACTTGGATGTAGCGGCAATTGGCGAGACTTGCCGAACTTTGCGTTCCGAATGGTGAGTAGTCCAATGATGGGGTCAAAATCGTCGCGGTCGAGAGCGATGGCTTCCCCGACTCGCATTCCGGTCACTGCAAGCAAAGCGATCAATGTACGAAATGTCGCCACTCGATGCGGTGTCCGCAGCGTCCCGGCTGCGGCAATGAGAGCCGCGATATCCGACTCCGAATATAGGTAAGGCGTGGCTCGGCCTTTTTGCTGCACCAGCAAGTGGGTCGGGGGCACCTCGGTCGCGGGATCGATCCCGCGCAGGTGATTGGCGAAGCGGCGAACAACGGAAAGGCGGGCAAACGCCCAGGTTCGACCGCCCTGAGGGAATGTCGCCCAAGCGAGCGCCGTCTCGGTTGTCAGATGTTCTTCGCCGCGATCCTCGACGAAGGTGAGAAACTGACCGAGGAGTTTCTCGGCTCGATAGAGCTTAAAGCCGAGGGCCCGGCGAACCGCAAAATAGTCTGCGAGAGCCTTGCGGAGAGCGTTCATGCCTCGTCTCCCGGCCAAGGACGGGCGATCGACCGCAGAGCATCGCGGTCAACCTTGGCGTAAATCGATGTCGTAATGGCGTTGCGGTGGCGCAGGAGTTGTCCGATCTCGGGCAGCGAGGCACCGCCGCGTAGCATCAGAGTCGCCGCGGTGTGACGCAGCCGGTGAGCATGGATCGGTTCAAAGCCGCACCGTTCGGCAGTGTGGCGAACAATCTGCGTTACCGCGCCGGTGGTGAGAGCATGATGCGGAGCTGTGATCCGTGCAAACACTGTGCGGCTTTGCGTGCTTGCGGGACGGCCGTAACGCAAGTAAGCCGCAATTGCTTTGCCGACGTCCGCGGGCAAAGGCAATCGTTCGGTGCGATTGCCTTTGCTGTGGGCAATCACGATCTCGCCGGCTCGCCAATCGATGTGCTCGAGTTGCAGTTTGGCGACTTCGCCTGCCCGCAAGCCCAGGCGAACAAGCATAGTCAGGACCGCGAAGTCACGACACCCGCTTCGGGTGCTGGTGTCGCAGGAAGCCAGAAGGCGCTGCACTTGGTCAGAGGCCAATCCCTTCGGCAATCCGGTTAATCGCCGACCGGGAACGGTCGGTACCGCAGACACCAACGACCGATCGATAGCGCCGTCGACGTAAAGAAAGCCGAGTAGTGATCGAAGGGCCGTCACCGTCAGCCCGGCCGTCCCAGGGCTGAGGCGGGAGCACTTTATCACCACATAGGAAATAACGTCCGCCGCTGTCAAACTTCGAAGGTCCAGAGCAAGGCCGTCCGGCAAGACCCTGGTTTGAATGAAGGGACGCGTCAGTTCAATATACCTGGACGCTGACGCATCCTTGATGCCACGTTCAAGTATCAAGTAACCTCGGTATCGCGCCAGGGCCTCTTCAAGCACTCCGCTGGCGGGAGGCAACAAAGCCGCAGGTGCGATCCCAAGACCGCGCAGGTATCCGAGGATCGGCTGCATCGCTCTGATAGAGCGAAGAAAACTGTAACCCGCTTCATGACGGCTGCGCTGAAACCGCTCTACTTCCTTTGCGGATAGTTCCCCTACATTGAGCCCCTCTCTCACAAGCCAATTGCTCAGGTGATTTAGCAGCAATAAATGAAAGCGGGCCTGCTGTGGGCCATAGCCTTGTCGTGTCATGTGGTCGGCAAACCCAGTCGCGAATGCCGAAAGCGGACCCGAAACCCTAACTCGTGACAGATCAATCAACATCAAAGCCTCCTTTCGATTGGCGAGAGGGAGGCTATACGCTGTAGCCATCAATCGGATTATGCAGACTCCATCGCAGCGATCGCCGCCGCCTGAGCCCGTTCTGAGCCAATGGTCGTCATAGCAGAGGTTGCCGCAAACGATCGGGTCGCTTGTCGTTTCAGATGCCTGAGGCGGGCCTGATGCTAGATGCGGAAAATTGACGCTGCCCCGCGTGGTTCCCGGCAGTAAGATTTTGCGGTCGGGCTGTAACCGAAACGACGGCGTAACCGAACTTAGACATAGATGGCGAGCATGACAGCGGAAACGGAGCTGAAGGAGCTTATGCTCGCCAGTCAGGAGGGTGACGCGGCCGCGCATCGAATGCTGCTTGAGCGGCTGAGCCGGCATTTGCGCGCCTATTACAAAGGCAAGCTCACGAAGCTCGGTCGAGGTGCAACGGAAGCGGAGGATCTGGTTCAGGAGGCCGTCTTGGCCATACACACGCAGCGACATACCTATGATCCGGCAGAGCCGTTGACGCCCTGGGTGCACGCGATTGCGCGCTACAAGCTGATCGATTTCCTGCGCCGGAACCGGGCGTCTGCGGCCGATGTGCCAATTGACGAAGCCGGCGAGCTCACGGCGCGGGACGATCACGTCAGCGCAGAGAGCAGCTTTGACCTCCGGCGTCTACTAGAGCGGCTGCCGGAAAAGATGGGATGCGCAATCGAGGCCGTGAAGGTGGACGGCCTGAGCGTAGCCGAAGCCGCAAGAAGGTGCGGGATTTCGGAATCGAGCGTGAAGGTCAATATTCATCGTGGATTGAAAGCCTTGGCGACGTTGATCGCCCAGAGAGCGCGAACATGAAGACAGACGAATTGATCGCGGCACTCAGCACGAATGTCGAGCCGGTCAATCGGCGGCTGGTCAATCGGAACGTGGGCATCGCGCTGGCCGTCGGAATTGTGATTGCGATCGGGATTACGTTCACCGCGCTGGGCGTGCGTGCCGACTTGGCTACGCCGCGCGCCGCGATTTTCCTGTTCCTGAAGCTCGCGTTCGCGATCGGAACGGCGGGCGCGGCGTCTGTCTATTTGGTGCGACTTGCCCGTCCGGGAGGGGAGCGAAAAGTTTCGCCGGGACTCGCCGCGCTACCGTTCGTGGCGATCCTGCTGCTCGCCGGCGTCCGTCTTGGACAGGCGCCTAGCTCGCACTGGGACGAGATGGTGATGGGGAAAGACTGGCTTGAATGCCTCATTTCCATTCCGGTCATTGCCGTCGTTCCGTTTGCGGTCGTTATCTGGGCGGTGCGGCAGGCGGCTCCGACCAACCTGGTGCGCACAGGCGCGTTCAGCGGGCTTGTCGCAGGTGGTGTGAGTGCGATCGGCTATGCGCTTCACTGCACCGACGACTCGTTGCCCTTCGTCGCGCTCTGGTATGGCGGCACGATCGTGCTGTGCACGCTCGCGGGCGCAATCCTGGGGCCGCGGATCCTGCGCTGGTAACCCCTCTCACGTCGGCGTGAGCTTGTAACCGTCGGACGATTGGCTCCGAACTCCTCATTAGAAGCGCAACGCATGCGTTTCAGCAAAATGATGGAGCCGGGACTATGTTGACGAAAAGCCTTCTCGCAATCACGCTTCTGACGGCGTTGTCCGCGAGCGCCCAGGCGGGCTCGACGATTTCCGACAGAAGCTATTGGCCAGACGAGGCCAAGCAAACTGCGCAAGCCAGAACCACCGTCCTGCCGCGCAGTCCATATTCGGCGTTCGCCTATGATCGCGGAACGTTGGGATATCAGTCCGCAACCCCTCCGATGGCCGGTGAATCCCCCTGGCGCTATCAGGGCGGACCCAAATCCCGCTAGTTTCCGTGGCCGACGTCGCTGATTGGCCCGTAGAGGGATCGCGGATACAATAAGGTCCGCAATCCCTCTACCTTCTCGAAGAGGCGTCTGATGACTGACCAAAAACGAAGCGCCGAGAAGGACGGCTTTGCGCGACGATCCTTTTTGGCCCTGATCGCTGCCGCGACGCTTGGAGCAGCAGCTCGCCCCGCCGTTGCCGCTGAATCCGTGATCAAGGTCCACAAGGATCCGAACTGCGGCTGTTGCTCGGGCTGGGTACAACACTTGCGCGACGCAGGATTCACGGTCCAGGTGGACGATGCTTCCGACCTTCCGGGCGTCCGGAAACGCCTGGGCGTCCCGGCCGATCTGGCCGCGTGCCACACTGCAGAGGTGGATGGCTACGTCCTTGAGGGACACGTCCCAGCGCCGGCGGTGCGGCGGCTGCTGACGGAGCGACCGAAGGCTTTGGGGCTTGCCGTACCCGGCATGCCCGTAGGATCGCCCGGGATGGAAGGTGGACACCCGCAGCCTTACGCGGTCGTGCAGTTTGGACCGGCAGGTCGGACGACGTTCATGCGTTTCGTCGGCAAGGAAGCCGTCGGCTGATCGTTTGAAAAGGTTTAACCACCAGGCGCCAGGCTCGCGCATTTGTGAATCGGGGCACTTTCCAGCGTTCCGCCCCTGTGAGACTGTGACACGATGAATGCTCGCCGCTTCCTCAGGTTCCCGCTCGCGGTCCTTGTGACCGTGGGACTGACGGTCGCGCCGCTTGTGACACCGGCGGCGGCGGGGCATTCAATGGGCGCGATGCAGATGGCAGACGCGCAAGACATGCCGGATGACATGGCGTGCTGCCCCGACAAGCAGAACAGCAAGCAATGCCAGGACTGTCCTCTCATCGCGATCTGCATGTTGAAGGTACTCCAGACTGGGCCTTCGTCAGGGACGGTAAGCATAAGGCAGCCTGTGCGTGAACTGCTTCGGCCGCGCGATGAAATGATTGCCGACGGCCTGACCCGCCCCCCTCCAGACCAGCCCCCTCGATCGATCGTCTGACCGGCGCTGCGGCGCCGGAACGCTGGCGCGCGTCCATCGCGCGCATCTCGCATGCCGCTTCGGCGGTTCAACAGACGTTCGAGGAACAGACATCATGAAGATCTCCACTGCTGCGCGCGGGTTGGCCGCCGCGCTGGTCGGCCTTTCGCTTACGGCAGCGCCGAAGTTCGCCTTCGCCGACATCAAGGACTACGAATTCCAGCTCGTCGAGCCGACGGTTCAGACCGGCCCCGAGAAGGTCGTGACCGTGCGGCTGGTGAACAAGAAGACCGGTAAGCCGGTTCCGGATGCCGTCATTTTCGCGAGCCGATTGGATATGGCTCCGGACGGCATGCAGGAGATGGTCACCAAGGTGACCTCGATGCCGGGGACCGAGCCCGGCACATACCGGTTCAAGGCCAACTTCAGCATGGCCGGACGCTGGCAGCTGTCCCTTGGCGCCAAGGTACAGGGCGAGACCGGCACGGTCGAAAACAAGCTCGTCGTCACGGCGAAGCAATGAGGCGCGCCATCGCGATAGGTGCGGCCGCTGCGATTTGCGCAGCGGCCGGCGCCGGCCTTTACGTGGGCGCGATCCCGCGCGTGAATCCGTTCGCCGGCCCTTTGACGTCTGTCGCCGCGGCGGCCGAGGTCGGTGCGACGATCTACTATCAGGATCCGGACGGGAAGCCGTTCTATTCGCTCGAGCCGAAGAAGACGTCGGATGGGCGCGCCTGGCGCGCCGTGCCCGCGCGTGCCGATATCAGCTTCGAGGAGCCCGAGGAGGCGCCGGCGCAGACCAAGGCGGCGGACGCGAAAGCGGAGCGCAAGATCAAATACTACCGCAACCCGATGGGGCTGCCCGACACCTCGCCGGTGCCGAAGAAGGATTCGATGGGGATGGACTACATCGCCGTCTACGAAGGCGATGACACCGACGACGGCTCCGTGAAGCTCTCGCCGGGCAAGATCCAGCGCACTGGAGCCAGATCCGAGCCGGTCGTGAAGCGGCCCGTGACGTCGCTGATCCGGGCTCCAGGGACCGTCCAGGAGGACGAGAGGCGCGTCTCGGTGGTCGCGCTGCGCTTCGAGGGATTCGTCGAGAGCGTGGCCAACGTGACGACCGGCGATCACGTTCACAAGGGGCAAGTCCTGATGAACGTCTACAGCCCGGCGTTGTCGAGCGCCGCCGCCGAATATCTCTCAGCCTTCAACGCCGGCGCGACCGGAAAAGAACTGAAGGGCGCACGCCGCAGACTGGAGAACCTCGCGACGCCGGAGGCGGCGATTAAGGAGCTCGAACGCACAAAGGAGATCTCGCTCTCAATTGCGTGGCTTGCACCGCAGGACGGCGAGATCCTGGAGCGCAACGTCGTGCCCGGCATGCGTGCCGGGCCCGGAGACGTATTGTTCAGGATCGCCGACCACGGCCTGGTTTGGGTGCTCATCGACGTCGCGGAGCGCGACCTGCCGCAGATCGCCGTCGGCACGAAGGTGACCATCAGGCCACGCGCGCTCGTCGGCCAGAGCCTCAGTGGCACAGTGGCGCTGATCTATCCGCACCTCAACGCCGCGACGAGAACAGCGCGGATCCGAATCGAGGTGCCCAATCCCGACGAACTGCTGCGGCCCGAGATGTACGTCGATGCCGAGATCGAAGCCGGTACGCCGGGACCGGTGCTGGCGGTGGCGGAGAGCGCCGTGCTCGACAGCGGAAGCCGCCAGGCTGTTCTGGTTGACAAGGGGGAAGGCCGGTTCGAGCCGCGTGAAGTGAAGCTCGGCCGTCGCGGCGGCGGCTTCGTCGAAGTGACCCAAGGCGTGTCGGAGGGCGAGGCCGTCGTCACCTCGGCCAATTTCTTGATCGACGCCGAGAGCAACCTGAAGGCCGCGTTGAAGGGGTTTGCCTCTCCCGAGGGTACGCAACCTGCCCAATCGGTTGGCAGCACCGGAGCGCGCCCATGATCGCCCGCGTCATCGCCTGGTCCGCCCGCAACCTACTGCTGGTGCTGTTCGGCACCGGCTTCGCCGCTGCGGCCGGAATCTACGCGCTGGTCCACCTGCCGCTCGACGCCATTCCGGACCTCTCCGACACCCAGGTCATCGTCTACACGGAATATTCCGGTCAGGCGCCGCAGGTGATCGAGGACCAGGTCACCTATCCGCTCGCAACGGCCATGCTCACCGTGCCGAAATCCAAGGTGGTGCGCGGCTTCTCCTTCTTCGGAGTCTCGTTCGTCTACGTGATCTTCGAGGATGGCACCGACATCTACTGGGCTCGCTCGCGGGTGCTCGAATTCCTGAACGCCGCCACGGCGCGCATTCCTGCCGGTGTCACGCCCACCATCGGTCCGGACGCCACGGGAGTGGGTTGGGTCTACCAGTATGCGGTGGTGTCGAAAGAGCTGAACCTCGCAGACACGCGCACCATTCAGGACTGGAATCTCAAATTCGCGCTGGCCAAGGCGGAAGGTGTCGCCGAGGTCGCGAGCGTCGGCGGTTTCGTCAAGCAGTACAACGTGATCCTCGACGCGCAGCGGATGCGCGACCTCGGCATCAGCATGCAGAAGATCCGGGACGCGATCCGCGCCAGCAACGCCGATGTCGGCGGGCGTACGGTCGAGCTGTCGGAGTTCGAATACGTCATCCGGGGCCGGGGCTACCTGAAAAGCATCGACGATCTCGGCAACATCGTCCTCAAGACGGACAAGGGCACCCCGGTGCTGCTGCGGGACGTCTCCCGCGTCGAACTGGGGCCGGACGAGCGGCGCGGCATCACCGAACTCAACGGCGAGGGGGAGGTCGCGAGCGGGATCGTGCTGCAGCGTTTCGGCATGAACGCGCTGGACGTCATTGAAAACGTCAAGAAGCGGTTCAAGGAGATCGCCACCAGCCTGCCGAAGTCGGTCGACATCGTGCCGGTCTACGACCGGTCGAACCTGATCTACGCCGCCATCGACACGCTCAAGCATACGCTTGTCGAGGAGAGCATCGTCGTCGCGCTGGTCTGCGTCGTGTTCCTGCTGCACGTCCGCAGCGCGCTGGTCGCCATCCTGATGCTACCCGTCGGCGTGCTGATGGCCTTCGGGGCTATGAAGCTGCTCGGCATCGGCTCCAACATCATGAGCCTCGGCGGCATCGCCATCGCGATCGGCGCCATGGTGGACGCCGCCATCGTCATGATCGAGAACGCCCACAAGCACCTCGAGCGCGCGGAACCGGGCAAGCCGCGGATCGCGATCCTGATCGAGGCGGCCTCGCAGGTCGGGCCGGCCTTGTTCTTCAGCCTGCTGATCATCACGGTATCTTTCATGCCGATCTTCACGCTGGAATCGCAGGAAGGGCGGCTGTTCAGCCCGCTCGCCTTCACCAAGACCTTCGCGATGGCGGCGGCCGCGCTGCTCTCGGTGACCCTGGTGCCGGCGCTGATGGTGATCTTCGTCCGGGGACGAATCGTTCCGGAGCACCGCAACCCGATCAACCGTTTCCTGATCTGGATCTACCGCCCCGTCATCAAGGGGGTGTTGCGCGCGAAGACGCTTGTCATTCTGCTTGCGCTCGCCGCGCTCGCCGTCACGGTTTGGCCGGCCCGTCAGCTCGGCACCGAGTTCATGCCGAACCTCAACGAGGGCACGCTGCTCTACATGCCGACGACACTGCCCGGCATCTCGGTCACCAAGGCCGCCGAACTGATGCAGACCCAGGATCGCCTCATCCGCTCCTTCCCCGAGGTCGCGTCCGTCTACGGGAAGGCGGGCCGGGCCTCCACGTCGACCGATCCGGCGCCGACCGAGATGTTCGAGACGGTGGTCAATCTGAAGCCCAAGGAGCAGTGGCGGACGGGTCTCACCATCGATGGCCTGATCGCAGAGATGGACAAAGCCCTGCAGTTCCCGGGCGTCTCCAACGCCTGGACCATGCCGATCAAGGCGCGCATCGACATGCTCTCGACCGGCATCCGGACCCCCGTCGGCGTCAAGGTGATCGGCACCGACCTCGTGGAGATCGACAAGCTCGCCAAGCAGATCGAGCAGGTGCTGCGGACCGTGCCCGGGACGTCGTCCGCCTACGCCGAACGAGCCATCGGGGGCTACTACCTGGAGATCACGCCGGATCGGTCGGCGCTCGCGCGCTACGGCATCATGGTCCAGGACGTCCAGGACACCATCGCGACGGCGCTCGGGGGGCAGGCGGTCACGACCACCGTCGAGGGCCGGCAGCGCTTCACGGTCAACATGCGCTACCCGCGCGACCTCCGGGACAATCCGAAGAAGATCGCAAGCGATGTCCTCGTTCCCATGCCGGCCGGCGGCGCCGTCCCGCTCGCAGAAGTCGCGACCGTGCAACTCGCGCGCGGCCCGACGTCGATTCGGACGGAGAACGCCCAGCTTGCGACATACATCTACGTCGACATCCGGGACCGCGATCTCGGCGGCTACGTCGCGGAGGCGCAGCGCGCCGTCCAGGCCAGCATCCAGTTTCCGGCAGGCTACTACGTGGTCTGGAGCGGCCAGTACGAATATCTGGAACGCGCCATGGCTCGCCTGAAGATCGTCGTACCGGCGACGCTGCTCATCATCTTCCTGCTGCTCTACCTGAATTTCAGGTCGGTGACGGACACGATGATCGTCATGCTGTCGCTGCCGTTCGCGCTCGTCGGCGGGCTTTGGCTGATGTGGTGGCTGGGGTTCAATCTCTCGGTCGCGGTCGCCGTCGGCTTCATCGCGCTCGCCGGCGTCGCTGCCGAGACCGGCGTGGTGATGCTGATCTACCTCAACCAGGCGCTTGCGGAGATCAGGGCGCGCCGCGCCGCCGAGGGCTGGACATTGAGCCGGATCGACCTCCGCGAGGCCATCATGGAGGGCGCGGTCGAGCGCGTCCGGCCGAAGATGATGACCGTGGTCGCCATCATGGCGGGACTGCTGCCGATCATGTGGAGCACCGGTACCGGCTCGGAGATCATGCAGCGGATCGCGGTGCCGATGATCGGGGGCATGATCTCTTCGACCCTGCTCACGCTGATCGTGATCCCGGCGATCTTCGGCCTGATCAAGGGCTTCCGTCTGCCTCCTGCTGGGAAACCACGACTGACGGCGAAGTCGAACGCGGTCGTCACGAAATTCCGAGTCCCGGAGCCTGCCAAATGAGGTGAGCCGATGATGCACGATATGATGTCTGGAATGATGGGCGGCATGGCGCTGATCTGGGTCCTGGTCGTCGTCGTGCTCGCGCTGGGCGCGGCCGCGCTGATCAAGTACCTGTTCTTCTCAGGCCGAGGAGATTGATCATGCATCGCATTCTACTTGCGGCCCTCGCTGCTGTCCTCGTCTCGCCGCCGGCTCGCGCGCAGGACAGCGTAGCTCGCGGGGAGCAGGATTTTCGGGCCTGTGCAGCATGTCACTCGCTCGAGTCCGACCGCAACATGACGGGGCCAAGTCTTGCAAACCTATGGGGCAGGAAGGCCGGCAGCTTGCCGAGCTTCGAACGCTACTCCGACGCCCTGAAAGCTTCGGGGATCATTTGGGATGACCGCTCGCTGGATGCCTGGTTGACAGACCCGGAACGCATGGTGCCGGACAACGCCATGCCGTTCGAGGGCATCAAGGATGCGCGCGCGCGCGCCGATCTGCTCGCCTTCCTAAAGGAGGCGACCAAGCCAGGTGCAGCGCCGCGGCAATCGGCGCAAGGAATGAGTGGCATGATGCGCGGTGGCATGATGGGCGGAATGATGGGAGGTGGTCGCGTTCCAAATCTGAGGAGCATTCAAGCTTCCGAGCGCGTCACTGGCATTACTCACTGCCGGGACACCTATCGTGTGACTACGGCCGACGGCAAGACGCGCGCGTTTTGGGAACGCAATCTCCGGATCAAGACAGATTCCAGCAAGGACGGTCCGGAGAGCGGGGCTCCGGCCATCGTGCCGGCCGGAATGATGGGCGATCGCGCCGATGTGATTTTCGCGGCGCCCGAGGAGATCAGCAAGATGATCGAGCCGCGGTGCTGAGCCTTGCCGGCATCCCGAGCGGCTCGGTTCGGGCGCGTTGGCGGTGCACACTCCAATCGTCTCCGAAACCGCGGTTACAAGCTCCGGGAGCGTTCGATGGGTTTCTACAACGACTTGGTGCTCCCGAGGCTTCTCGATCTCGCGATGAGCAACAAGCAGCTCCTGCCTTTTCGCGAACGCGTGATCAGTGCCGCCGGGGGTCGCGTGTTGGAGATCGGCGTTGGCTCGGGCCGCAACCTACCGTTCTATCGTTCGCCGGCGAAGGAAATATTGGCGCTTGAACCTTCTCCGAAGCTGGTCGCCATGGCTCGCGGAGCCGTGCATGCGAGCTTGCCCGTGCAATTCCCAGAAGCTTCCGCCGAAGCCATTCCACTCGACGATGGCACCGTCGACAGCATCGTGACCACCTGGACCTTGTGCAGCGTTCCGCAGGCTGCTGTAGCGCTTGCCGAGATGCGTCGGGTGCTTCGCCCCGGCGGCAAGCTCCTGTTCGCCGAGCATGGCCTGGCGCCTAGTGCGAGCGTGCGTTGGTGGCAGGACCGCTTGACGCCGCCATGGCGGCGCATCAGCGGCGGCTGTCACCTCAACCGTCCGATCGGCTCACTCATCGAGGATGCAGGGTTTCGGATCGACCGGATCGAGACCGGCTACATAGCGGGACCGAAGCCCATGACCTTCATGTACGAAGGCAGCGCCCGGCCAGGCTGATTCAAGCTCGCGCGACGCATGGAGCGGTTCTGGCCGATCTGATCGTGCGTTCGGTCCTCCATATCCGCGGCAAATACGACGGACTGAAGATGGCCGCATTCCTGTTCGCCCCACGCTGGAGATGTTGGGAAAGATGAACCGACCGGCCGAGCGGCCCGCCGGTGGTTTGCCCGCACGGCGGACATCGCGCAACTGGCCGCGACGGCTCCAGCGCTCGCCACTCCCGGTCGTTTTCGACCGAACGACAAGCTTCTCGCATTCTGGAGGCACTGTGATTATGCCGACTCCATCACAGCGATCGCCGCCGCCTGAGCCCGTTCTTAGCCAATGGTCGGCATAATCCAGAGGTCGGCATAGTAGAGGTTGCACATCGTCAGGTCTCCGGAGCGGCCTGGCGAGGGCGCTGCGCCAACTGTAGCAGCGTGGCAGCAGGTCGGCGATTGGTCTTGGCGCATTTGCTGCAGCGAAGCCGGCTCGCCAGATCATGGACGAACGTGGTCGGCGGATGGCGCAGCGCAGCCAGATCCACGTCGCGCTTGTTCTTGCAACGCGAGCACTCGATCTCGAGCCATGAATAGGTCCCGTTCACGGCTTGGTCGATCGTGAGAGACGGATCGATCGGACCGCCGTCCGCCCACATCCGCTCATTCCAGGACTCGCAGAGAAGCCTGTCGGCCTGCCGGATCAGGGCCTCGCCTTTGGCACGGGCTTCGGCCGACTGGGCTGCCAAAATCGAGGTCATCGCCCGAGCCTTGCCGAGTTCCTTGGCCAGCGCCTTGCGGTCGCCTCCGGAAAGCGGCGTCGGGTGATGCTTAGGCGCCATCTCGGCGCCTACTCGAATTCCGGCCAGCAGCCGTCTTCCTCATGCCGCCCGGTCGGGACCCTGCACGTATTGTCCAGCAGCCGCTGGCCGACGTCCTTCCAGACCGCGTCCGGACCGTACAGCCGGGCGGCGTCCGCCTTCTGAATCTCGACGGTCCGGCCGCAGCGCGGGCAGGCGACCCGCAGCACGTGCTGGGGAATTTCGTCCAGCCGCAGCGCGCGGCCGGATGCACGGGGGGCGGGATTGGCCCGGTCGGCGCAAGGGTCGTCTAGGAGCGCCTGCCAGTATTCAGGCGGCAGGTCGTCGGCCGGCGCCAATCCGCGCGCGGAAGGCACCTTTCTGCCGACGGCGGCAGCCATCTTCTCCATTTGGGCTTTGGTCGGCATGCGCCAGCTCGCGGGTCGGTCGCTCATCACCGAACTAGAACATAAAGAGAACAAATGTCGAGTCCGCTTGGATGATGGAACTCGAAAGTGGTCCTAGTCGGGATGCCAGCTTGCCATGTCCTGTGCGCATTCGGGGCACGTGTCGCCAAATTCGTCGAGAACATCTCTTATGAGAGCCACGGCGGCTCGATCTGGCTGCGGGCCTATGGGTTAACGAAGACTTCTCGCGCAGCGGACGGATGGATGGTCGGAAAAAGGAAGGCGCCGAAACGGGGAAAGCGAACCCCCCAATCGGGAACAGGGTTCAGTTTCTGACGATGATGCATCCGGACGCGTGATCGCGGACATCAAGCAGGCTGCGAATGAAGAGCACAGGGCCGCTTGGGACATCTTGGAGCAGGCGGCGAGGGAGTTCTTGAAGCGAAGGAAGAGGCGCTCCGCAGGCAGTGGGCGGGCCTAAATCCCGCTGCTAAGTCAACACGATAATATCGTCGCGCTTATGGAAAGGCGTGGAAACGGGAGGGACCTCCCGCGATTGCACTTGCGGCTGCCAGCAACTCCATGGGACTTTCCGCGCGGACCCGCGTTCAGCGGGACCGAATAGCATCACGAATAGAGCGATGGGGCGACGCAACAGCAATTCCCTTGGAATGGGTATACTCGTCGTGGTGGGCCTCGTTTTCTGGGCTCTGAGCGAGGCGTATCACTTCGTCCAGCAGCATGGCGCGGCCATCGCAGCGTTTGCGATCGTTGCCGGGGTGATACTCCTGATTTGGTCGATCGGCTCACGGGCGCTATCTTCAGGTAAGGCTCCCCCGCCATTACCAGCGCAGACCGAGCGGGGTTCGACTGCCGCACCGATGAACCGAGCATCGTCGAAGCGGATTCCCGCGCGGTGGGTGAGTCCTTCGGAGCCTGTCGTCGTTCAGGGCTCACAGATCGTGGGTGGATTGTTCTATCTGGGCGATTTCGTGCAGTTCGACGACGGGCGTACGACGGATCAGTACGCGATCAATCCTAAGCTTTCAGCAAGTGCAGCTCGACCGGACATCGACGGAAGCTCTATGCCGTATTGGCCCTCCTTTGCTGGCATCACACCTGCGGCCCGCAGGGCTTTCATCAACTGGATGGCCGAAGGGCGCCGCAGCCGATCTTATGGTCTGGGGCACGTTTTTCTTTTCTTCTACGGCCTGGAGCATCGCGCCTTCATCGATACGGATTCCGCGTCCTTACCTGCGCTAATTGAAGAAGTGGAACGGCTGCTGGCTATCTACGCGGACAACAACTCCTTCCGCGGCTACGCCACGCGCTTTTTGAGCTATGCGAGGACAGCCGCCGGTATTCCGATCTTGCCGCCAACTCCTTCGTCGGAACGGGCCGCCTCTTCCGAAATGGACGTGGCTACCCGATTGCACTTGGGGCGGGCGCTTCAGCAGAACAGAGTCCTGGGGCCGGATGATGCCTTGCTGTGGGTCCTCGCAATTCCGGACGTCTATCTCCGGACGCCCGCAGTCCGGTGCTTCGACGAGTTTGGACGGCTCTTTCGTTATCGATTCAACGAGCGCTATCCCAGCGGCCTGGCGCTTCGGGCTACCGGCAACATCCGCCTCAGCTACAAGGCTGCCAGCGGCGCGTTCGAGGCTCCTATAGCGGGCAGCCATGAGCGGTATCCGGACATTTGTCAGGTTTCGGGAAAGGCTCAGGACGATCTGAAGAGGATGGTCCAGGAGTGCACGGACGAACTCGACGGCTTCAGCCGGTTCGTGGGGCGGCGCCCGGATTCCCGCGAGTCCATGCAGGCCGCACTTTTGCTTCCGGAGCCGCTGCAGCGGGACCCGGCGGATGGACGCATTCATCTCTTCGGCCAGAAGATGCATCGCTCGATGGGCGAGCATAAGCGCGCCAGCACGAAGATGCGCAATATGCTCGATGCGGCGGGCTTCGATATGCCGGCCAATGGCAAAGTCACGCCTGGGCTTGCCGACCAGCTAGGTTCGGCTTTGGACCGCATCGACATCGCGATCGAGCCTGATCGCCGTTACGGAAGTGGCGTTCCCCAGCTCGACGACCAGGTCATCATTTTCAAGGCGGATGGCGGCGGAAAGGTCGATGCCGAACGGCCTGGCTACAGAGCCGTGAAGGCCCAAGTGGAGGTGGCCGTGTTGGCCGCGGCGGCTGACGGAGATGCCTCGGCCGACGAGTTGAAGCGCGTGGTCGCGGGCGTTCGAGACGCGCCGGGTCTGTCCCCGATCGAGCAGGCGAGGCTGATCGCCTATGCCGCGACGGTGTTCAACAGTCCGCCCAAACAGGACCGGGTTATGCGCAAGCTCGGCGAGCGCAGTCCAGATGAGCGCACGGCCATCGCGGACGCCGCACTCGCGATCATCGCCGGAAACGACAGTGTCGACGCCGGCGAAGTGCGGTTCCTGGAGCGACTCCACAAGGCGCTCGGGCTTCCGAAGGAGCGTGTGTATTCCGCCCTGCACCGCGCAAGTCCGCCCCAGGAAGTCGACGAGCCCGTCGCCATTTCACAAGAGGTCCGTGCCAAGGCGGTGCCGATACCCGTCTCGGAGAAGGCGCCTGTTGTTGTGCCGGAGGTGGAGGCAGCGCCGGCATCGACGATCCGCATAGATGCCGCTCGGCTCGCGCGCACGCAACGCGAGACCCAGACCGTGTCCGCGCTGCTGGCGAACATCTTCGAGGAAGATGTTCCGTCTCCGCCCGAGACGGCCGCAGTCGCGCCGGTCGCAACGGGCTCGCTCGACGGTCTCGACGCCGCCCATACCGAACTGGTCGAGCTTCTGGAGATCAGGGGATCTCTGCCGCGGAGCGAGTTCGAGCAGCGTGCGAAAGATCTCAAGCTGCTCCCGGATGGTGCAATCGAGCGGATCAACGATTGGGCCTTCGACCGGTTCGAAGAGGCGATCATCGAGGACGGCCATGACGTCGTCATGATAGAGCACATCCGCGAGAGGCTGGTTGAACTGAGAGAAGCGGCATGAATCCACCAACTGCACGCCCCATCAAGGCGAAGGATCGAGACACCATCATCCAGGCGCTCGCCGCCGGCGTGGTGCCGCGCATAGGACTCCCGCACATCCAGGTGGGTCGTGCTGCGGAGATCTCTGCGCTGGTGCGCGACATCCAACGTATCTCCGAGGGCGGGGCCGGTGTCCGCTTCGTCATCGGCGAATACGGCGCCGGCAAGACTTTTTTCGCCAATCTTATCCGCCTCATCGCGTTGGAGCGGAAGTGCGTCACTGTCCATGCCGACCTCGCGCCCGATAGACGTATCCACGCGAGCGGCGGACAGGCGCGTGCGCTGTACTCCGAGGCCATTCGTAACATGGCCACTCGCACGAAGCCCGACGGCGGCGCGCTTGGGCCGGTGGTCGAGCGGCTGGTGACCGACTCCGTTAAGGAGGCCGCCGATAGGCAGCTTCCAGTCGAAACCGTGATCGATCAGAAACTCGCTCCCATTCAGGATTTTGTCGGAGGATACGATTTCGCCGTTGTGCTGAAGGCGTACTGGCGCGGCAGCGAACATTCCGACGAGTCTTTGAAAACCGCGGCCTTGAGGTGGCTCCGGGGGGAGTTCTCGACCAAGACGGAAGCCCGTCAGGCCCTTGGGGTGCGGACCATCATTGACGACGACAACGTCTACGACTCGCTGAAAGCTCTCGCTTGCCTGACGCGGTTGGCTGGATATGCCGGCCTGGTCGTGATGTTCGACGAGATGGTCAACATCTACAAGCTGCAGAACTCTCAGGCCCGGAATCAGAATTTCGAGGAGATCCTCCGCATCGTGAACGACGCTCTGCAGGGCAATACGGCCGGCATCGGCTTCATGATGTGCGGAACGCCGGAATTTCTCCTCGATACTCGGCGCGGCCTCTACAGCTACGAAGCGCTTCAGTCGCGCTTGTCCGAAAACCGCTTCGCCGCGAACGGGCTGGTCGACTATAGCGGACCGGTCATCCGGCTGCAGAGCCTCACGCCGGAGGATCTTCTCGTGCTGCTATCCAACATCCGGAACGTCTTCGCTGGCGGGGACCCGGCGATGTTCCTGGTGCCGGACGAGGCATTGACCGCTTTCATGGACCACTGCAATCGCCGCATCGGGGAGGCGTATTTCAAGACGCCGCGCACGACGGTGCGAGCATTCGTCCAAATGCTCGCCGTTCTCGAACAGAATCCTGGCGCACGCTGGCAGGACCTTATCGGCGGAATCCAGATCGCGCCCGATGCGCCGGATATCGCCGCCACCGAGGAGGCGCAGCCAGTCGGAGGGGAAGGCGATGAACTCACCAATCTCCGGATCGGTAGCTGAAGGGGCCTACGATCGGCTCCACCCGAAGATCCGCCGCTGGATACGCGAACAGGGATGGGATGAACTTCGCGAGATCCAGGCGCGCGCCATCGGGACCATTCTAGACGGGACCGGGGATGTCGTAATCGCTGCTGCAACCGCCGCAGGAAAGACCGAGGCGGCATTCCTTCCGATCCTCACCTTGATCGCGGAAAGGAAGGGCGGGGGGTTCTCCGCTGTCTACGTCAGTCCTCTGAAGGCGTTGATCAACGACCAGTTTCGGCGGCTGGACGAGCTATGCGAAGCGATGGAGCTACCCGTCGTCAAATGGCACGGGGACGCATCCCAGGCGGAGAAGAAGAAGGCCCTCGCGAAGCCTTCCGGCATAGTGCTGATAACACCTGAGTCCATCGAGGCCATGTTGGCGCGGCGCCCGGGCGACGCGGCTCGCCTCTTCGGATCGGCAGATTTCATCGTCGTCGACGAGCTCCACGCCTTCCTGCAGGGGCCTCGCGGGTTGCACGTCGCCAGCCTGCTGAAACGCATCGACGCAATGGCTCAGAAGCCGGCTCGCAGAGTCGGACTGTCGGCCACCATCGGCGATCTCGATCAAGCTATGGCCTGGCTTCGTCCGACGGCTCCGCAGACCGTTGATCTCCTCCTGGCAAAGGCTGACGCGCCCGAGTTGAGGCTTCAGATACGCGGCTACGTAGAGCCGCCGGATCTCGACGACCCCGATCATGCGGAAGGAGCCGGGCAAGACGTCCAGATGCCCAAGCGAATTGCGTTGGACGCGATTTGCGACCATTTGTTTCCGACCTTGCGTGGGACGAACAATCTGGTCTTTGGCGGTTCTCGTCGCACGGTCGAGTCGGCGGCAGATCGACTTAGGCGCCGATGCGAAAAGGCGGGGGTTCCGAATGAGTTCTATCCTCACCACGGCAGTCTCTCGAAGACCTTCCGGGAAGATCTCGAAGTCCGGCTGAAGGATGGAAGTCTACCGACAACCGCGGTCTGCACGTCGACCCTGGAGCTTGGCGTCGATATCGGTTCCGTCAAATCGGTCGCGCAGATCGGCGCCCCTCGCTCTCTGTCATCGCTGCGGCAGCGTCTCGGGCGAACGGGCCGGCGGCTCGGCACCCCTTCCATCCTTCGGGTCTACGTTCGCGAGCCCTATGTCGACGTCAAGTCGAGTATTCTCGACCAATTGCGTCCGAACACCATCCGATCGGTGGCCGTGGTCCGCTTGCTGCTGGCCGGGTTTGTCGAGCCTGCCGGGCCTAGTCCGGAGACGGTCTCCACTCTGATCCATCAGGTTCTTTCCGTTATAGCCGAGCGGGGCGGCATCCGTGCGAAGCCGTTGTTCGATCTGCTGTGCGGACCGGGGCCATTCAATTCGATCGAACCGGCGGATTTCGCACAGCTGCTGCGTCATCTTGGATCTCCTGAAGTTCGGATGCTCGAGCAGGCGCCGGACGGTGTCCTGATGCTCGGTCCGCAGGGCGAGAAGATCGTGCAGTCGCGCGATTTCTTCGCTGTGTTCGAGAGCTCGGAGGAATGGCGTCTCACGGCGGCCGGACGCGCGCTCGGCACCCTCCCGATCTCCTTCCCCGTTCACAAGGACAGCCTGGTGGTATTCGCCGGGCAGCGGTGGATCGTTCTCGACGTCGACGAAGGCGGCAAGGTCTTGTCCGTGGCCCCGCACCCGGGAGGCATGGTGCCACGGTTCGAGCCGTCCAGTGGTGAGCCCGCGCATGACCGACTGTTGGCCGAGATGAGAGCGGTCTACCTCGACAACGATGTTCCGGAATACCTGGATAAGGCAGCCCAAGAACTCTTGGCGGAAGGGCGCGATACCTTCCGGGCGCTCGATCTCGATCGGCGCTCCCTCATCCAGGAAGAGCGCGACCTCCACCTCTTCGTCTGGAGGGGCTCGCAGACGACTGCCGTTTTCGGCGCGGCGCTCGGAATGGCCGGCTTGGAGTGCGGCGTCCACGATTTGGGGGTGACCGTGCCAAAGACCACGTCGGCGGAGATGCTGCCCATTCTCGAGAAGCTCGGCAGCATGTCCGCACTCGACCCGATGGACGTCGCAGCTTTTGTGAAGAACGTACGAGCAGGCAAGTTTCAGGACTTCGTACCGGAGGCGCTCGCTCAGAAGCAGTGGGCTCTTCAGAACGGACAGTTCGTCGGCACGGCCACGGCAATCGCTAAGACTCTGCGCTGACGGAACGCGCGGAGGGTAGATCGGACCGTCCGGCGAGAGGAGCGGCATTTTCTTACCGTGACATGGATTCCTTGAAAGTGGTGGAAACCAGCGCCTTCGCGCTTGAGCGAAGTTGCTGAAAGACTCAACCCGTGAGAGCATCGCGCGTTTTTCAAGGATTCAGGCTGCGCCAGATAATTCTCCGGGCGCACCTAGCGCGAGGCTTTTCGTCAGCAGATGCAAGTGCGCAGAACGGTGGTCGTCCATACGACTCTCGCCGGTCACATGGTGCGGGTGAATGCGGCGCGTCGGAACGAAGCCGGCGTGCAGGTCATGACCATGGGGCAACTCGCCGCGAGGCTTGCCGGGGGCCTCCTTCAACCAGTCGATCTGAACGTCCTCACGGAAGTCATCGGCGCCGCGCTCCCGGACATCCTGATGGGCGAACTCGAGCCCATCAAGGGTCTGCCGGGAATGGCGGCCGCCGTCTGCTCCACCTTTGACAAGGCCTGGCGTGCCGGGATTGATCTGTCGAAGGTCGGCCATCCTCGAACCGACGCGTTGGCCGCGCTGGAGCAGGTGGTCATCGATCGCTTGCCCGCATCGATGAAGCGCCCGTCTGATCTGATCGAGATGGCGCTGCGACGCATGGGGCATGCCCCGGTCATAGTCGGCGCTCTGGAAGTTCAAGGGCATAGCGAAATGTCGCCGTGCTGGCGGCCCCTCCTGACCGCGCTTGCGGAGACCATTCCGGTGTCATGGAGCGCCGGTCCGAGACATGTGCCGGATTGGCTGAAGAGCACGAAAGTCGAGGTGTTGGCCGCGCCGGCGACCGATCCACAACCGCGGGTCTTCTCCTGTGCGAATCCGATTCATGAGGTCGGCGAGGCTTTCCGCTGGATGAGGGCGCTGCTGGCTAAAGGGATATCGGCTTCGGACATCGCCATCGTGGCGGCCAGTCCGGGGGACTACGACGACCACGTATTCTCGACGTCCCGGGACGCCAATATCCCGATCCATTTCGTGCACGGGATAAAGGCGCTGACCGGCGCCGACGGTCAGGCGACCGCAGCTTTGGCGGAGGTGCTAACCAAGGGGCTGTCTCAGGAACGGGTACGGCGCCTGTTCACGCTTATGCGAGGGGGGCCGCTCAGCGACTTGCCTGGCGGCTGGATGCGACTTCTTCCGGTCGATGCCCCGCTGACCTCCGAGGAGCGCTGGGAAAGGGTACTGAAGCAACCGGAGGACTCGGATTGGCCGGACGGCAAGAACCGGACTGCCGAGGTCTTGGAGGTGATCAGGCTGCTGGGTCAGGGCACCGATGCGGCCGAGTTGGCTGGCGAAACCTTGCTGATTGGCGTTCAGAGATCACTGTGGCGTCGGGCGCTGCGCGAGGGACCAGCGCAGGCTCTGTCTGTCACATTGGCCGGATTGCGCATCGAGGACGGTATCGAGCCCGCCGCGAACGCCATCTGGACGTCGGCAATCGCACTTGCCTCTGCACCCAGACCGCACGTGTGGTTGCTGGGGTTGAACGCTGGCCGCTGGCCGCGGCGGATTTCGGAGGATAGGCTCATCCCGGATCACGTGTTGCCGATCGACCAGCTTGATCCTTTGCCAGTTGCTGATGGCGACAAGCGCGATATCAAGACGATCGTAGGCACGGCGCAAAGCGTTGCCATTTCCTTCAGTCGACGCGACGCCGAGGGTCGCATGCTCGGCCGGTCGCCGATCATCTCCGACATTCCTGATCCGGAGACATATCTCGATCGCGCCGGCGCTCCCGAGCATGCCTTCAGCGAAGCTGATCGCCTTCTGGCTCGTCCTTCCGAGTTCTCGACCTTGCCCATCGCCATTTCGGGATTGTCGTGCTGGCGAGACTGGCATCGCAGCGAGATCACGGCGCACGACGGCTTGATCGCGGCGGAGCACGCGCGATTGAAGAAATTGCTGGAGCGGCCGTTGTCGGCGACCTCGCTCAAATTGCTGTTGCGGGATCCGATCCGCTTCGTCTGGCGCTATGCTCTCGGTTGGAAAGCCCCGGAGGATGCAGACGAGCCACTGACGCTGGAAGCGAACGCCTTCGGAAATTTCGTCCACGCCCTGCTTCGCGACGCAGTTGAACAATTGGAAGGAAATGGCGGGATTGCCGCGGCTGAACAGGCACAGATTGAAGCTGCGCTTGTCGGCGCCCGCGAGCGCGCCGTCGCCCTGTGGGAGAGCGCCCAACCGGTCCCGCCGGACGTGATCTGGCGCAACGCCGTAGCACGCGGGCATGCGCTCGCGGCTGCTGCGTTGGCGTACGGACTGGAGCCCCTACCGAACCAGAAGACTTGGTGCGAAATCCCGTTCGGAAAGGTCGACCCGAAGAGCGAGGGCCGCGAGCTGCCCTGGTCGCTGGGCGCCCCTGTCGAGATCCCGGGGACCGGTTTGCTGGTCGAAGGACAGATCGACCGCCTCGACCTGTCGGGCGACGGCGCGCGCGCACGCGTCACGGACTACAAGACAGGCAAGCTCTCCAAGAAGATGGACGAGGTGGTCATCAAGGGAGGTGCCGAGCTCCAGCGGTGTCTTTACGCCTTCGCGGTCAAGACGCTGCTCGGCGACGGCGTGACGATAGAGGCCTCGCTGCTCTATCCGAACGCCCCCGAAAGCGATCAGGCGCTGTTCCCGTTGGCGGACCTCGATGGAGCCTTGGCGAAGGTGTCGACCGCAGCCGTTGCCTCCCGCACCGCAATGCTGGGCGGCCTGGCTCCTCCAGGGGAGGACGCCGCAAGCGACTACAACGATCATGCCTTCGCGCTGCCGGCCAACGCGGGGTACCTGCCACGCAAGTTGCCACTCGCGATAACCGCCTTAGGACCCGCCGCAGCGGTGTGGGGGGAGCCATGAAGATCATCCCGGATCTCGCGGCGCGCCTCACCGCGCTGACGGCCGTCGACCGGACCCTGCTAGTGGAAGCAGGCGCCGGTTCGGGCAAGACGTCGATCATGGCCGGCCGGGTCGCGGTGTTGTTCGCGCGCGGCGTCGCTCCGAAGAGCATTGCCGCCATCACGTTCACCGAATTTGCCGCCAGTGAGCTCCGTCTCCGGATCGAGAAGTTCACGATGGCGCTTGCCAACGGCGAGGTGCCTCGCGACTTGGCCCAAGCGTTTCCGGGAGGCGTTCCCGAAGCAGAGAAGGCGAACATCTATCGCGCCTACCAGTCTTTCGATCAACTCACCTGCAGTACCATCCACGGCTTCGCGCAGGCGCTGATTAAGCCTTATCCGGCCGAGGCTGGCATCGACCCCGGTGCCGACATTGTCGATCCCACTGAAGCAGATCTTGCCTTCAGGGAGCGCTACGATGCCTGGTTGAAGGGAAGACTTTCCGGCGACGCCGGCGATGGACTGGTCGCCCAGATTATTCTTGCAAACGAGACCGGCGGGCTGAAGCTCATCGAGGAGGTGGTGCAGTTCCTGCGCAAGAATAGGGACGCCAGCTGCGCGCGGACGGCATGGTCTTCCCGGATCATGGGGGATTTCGCAAAAGCGGCAGAGCAGTTCGAAACGGACCTTCGCGGCTACGCATACGCCGAGGAGAAGACGGCGGCAGCCTGTCGAGCGTTGCGTGTGCTCGCCGATCTACTGAGCGGCTCGGGACTGGCCGAGCCCGCGCCGAGCAACGCCGCCCTGATCGCTGCGCTCGATTTTGAGCGCGACGAAAGCTGCTTCACCCAAGCGGGCGGGCGAAGGGTCTTGCAGACGAAGACCAAGTGGCAGGATGCCGCCGCAAAGGCGGGCCTCTCAAAGGCCAGCGGAACCGCCGCGTTCGATGCGGTCCTCCCTCGATACAGTGCCTGTCACGACGCCCTCGAGGTATTGCTCGGAGCCGTCGCCGGCGAACTGCTCGGACGGCTGTGCGAGGAAGCGCGTGGACTCCTGGAGGATTGGCGCGACTACAAGCGGAGTGCCGCGCTCCTCGATTTCGACGACCTGCTCTACACCGCGCGCGACCTGCTGCGCGACCACGAACCCGTGAGACAGGCCCTGTCACAGCGTTTCCAGCACGTCATGGTCGATGAATTCCAAGACACCGATCCGCTGCAGACTGAGATCCTATGGCTGATCTGCGGGGATGATTGCGCCGGAAGCGATGCGCTTGCACGTCCGCTTCGACACGGCAGCCTTTTCATGGTGGGCGACCCCAAGCAGGCCATCTACAGATTCCGCGGCGCCGACGTGAACGCCTACATCGCCGCTCGTTCGGCGGTCGAGGCCGGTTCGCAGATCAAGATCACCGCCAATTTCCGGTCGGTGGAGCCGATCCTCGATTTCGTCAACACACGGTTCGAGCCGGCTCTTTCCGCAGCCGGGCAGCCGGGATTCTCCGAGCTTTCCCCGATCCATCCTGCGATCGGAGGCCGGCCCGGCGTATGCGCACTGGACGTGGTAGTCGATGGCGAAAAGCCCAAGGCCGCTGCTATCCGCGACGCCGAGGCGGTCGCGGTCGCGGGCCTGTGCGACAGGATGGTCGGAAATCTGGAAGTCCGCGATCATCGCACAGGCGAGATGAGGCCCTGCCGGTTCGGCGACATCGCTTTGCTGGCACCCGTCGGCACCGAACTCTGGCGCTTCGAGGAGGCGCTCGAGGATCTGGCGATCCCGGTCTCGACCCAGGCAGGCAAAGGATTCTTTCGGCGGCAGGAGATCCAGGATCTGATCGCGCTGACCCGCGCGCTTGCCGATTCGCGCGACACCCTCGCGTTCGGCTCGCTGCTACGCGGACCTCTGGTTGGTCTCTCGGAAACCGACCTACTCGACATCTCGGAGGCGCTTCCGTCCGATCCGGATCGTCAAGGCCTGCCGATGCTCACGATCCGGACCGATCCGGGGAGCGTGACTCATGCGCTTGCCAAGGACGTCCTGGCCAAGCTGTCCTCGCTGCGGAAGCGGGTGCGTACCACGACGCCGTACGCGCTCCTGGCCGACGCCATCGCGGCGCTCCATGTCCGCGCGCAAATCCGGCAGCGGTTCAAGGCGGGCGCCGAACGGGCGGTCGCCAATGTCGATCTCTTCCTCGACATGGCGCGGGCCTACGACGTTCGCGGCCTGCGGGCGTTCGCGAGCGACATGCGGGCGAACTGGGAGGAGGCGGTCCGTCAGGTCGAGGGTCGGCCCGACGCGGAGCAGGAAGCGGTCTCGCTGATCACCGTCCACGCGGCCAAGGGCCTCGAATGGCCTATCGTCATCCCGATCAACATGACCGGCACGCCCAAGGCAGAATCGGGGCTCGTTCAGGACCGCTCGAAAAACCTATTCTCGATTCCGATCCTCGGCGTCTGCCCGGCGGATCATGGGGACCTCGAGGCGCGCGCTGACGAGGAGCAGCGGCGGGAGCGCGTGCGTCTCTGGTACGTGGCCGCGACCCGAGCGCGCGACCTGCTGGTCCTGCCCCGGCACTCCGCCGGTCTGTCGGACAAGTGCTGGGCGAAGCTCGTCGATCTGGACGTCGCCAGTCTACCGGCGATCAAGCCGGAGGACGTGGGCGCCGTGAAGGAACGGAACATCGCGCACCGGGAGAACGGCCAGACGCGTGAGGCCTTCGCCGCGGAGGCGACCGCAATATTCGATGCGCGTCGGACCGTGGTCTGGCATCGCCCTAGTCGGAGCGAAGTGGGTGAGGCGGGCGAGGGTGATGTGAAGATCCAAAGCGGCGACCTTCCGGAAAGCGCCATCCTTGAACCCGCTGCCGTCCTCGGCAGTTCGACGCGGGGCACCGTCCTTCACAAGCTGGTCGAGGAAGTGTTGACCGGGGAAACCTCCGACGCCAGGGCGGACCTCGAAACGCGGGCCGCCGAACTGGTCCGTCAGGTGGGGCAAGAGCCCGCGGCGGATCCGAAGGACGGCATAAGCGCCATCGAGCTGGCCTCTACGGTGCTGCGGACGCTCGCCCTTCCGGACGTCGCGACGCTACGGCCGCGCCTCGTCCCCGAACTCCCGCTGTTCGGAGCCCAGACCCACGAAGGCAGGGAAATCCTGCTCTCCGGCCAGGTTGACGCGATCGCGTTCGATGACACCGGTGCCATCGACGCCGTAGTCGATTGGAAGAGCGACGTGGCTCCGGACGCCTCCAGCATCGGCCATTACAGGCAGCAGATCGCCGACTATCGTAAGCAGACCAAGGCCAAGCGGGGGCTGCTGGTCTTCATGACTACCGGGCAGGTCGTCGATGTCGCTTGAAGACGCCTGTTGCTCAGCAAAACAATAAGTCCAGCCCCGCTTGAGACGAAGCCAGCCGCAATTGCGGAGCATGTTACCACCGTCAGGGTGCGATGAACCGGACCGCCGGAATTATTCAAAGGTCGACGCGAACAGAACGTCCTGAAAATCCTCAGTTTTTTCTTGCGGTTGCGCAGTCGCCGCGGTTCAATCCACTGGCTGAGGAACCGATAGATGAAGCTGTTTGGTTACCTTCCGGAGACCCTGTTCAAGCCCTTGTCCGGGCCGAAAAAGCACGTCTATGCCCGCCTGCTCATGCGGCTGTACGACCGGGTCTATTCCGCTCGCATTCTTGAGACCCCGCTCAGGGAAGAGGTCGTCAAGCAGATCGAGATCGGACTGTCCGACTTCGGCATCGGATCGATGGGCGATCTCACCGAGGGAGATCCGGATGAGGATCAGACCACGAGCCAGGCCCATTATCTGGCCTACTACCGCCTGCGCGATACCGGCTGGCTCACGGAAGAGATCGAGAAGTGGCGCACCTACGTCGACATGAACCCGGACGCATTCATGGTGCTGGGGGCGATCACCGACTTTGGCAACAGCCGGGTCCGTGTCGCCGGAGCGGTGGTCGACGTCAAGAACAACCTGGAGGCTGCGTTCCGAGAGCCGGAGACCATGGCCCAAGGTCTCGCCAACGCGCACGACACGGCTGCTCGGTTCGCCCGCAGCATGCGACGCATCCTGGCCGGCATGCGCGAGGTCGAGGATCGAATTCTGGGCAACCCTAATGCGGCTGCTATCCTTCGCACGTTCTTCCAGGACTTCGTCGACGGACTGCTGATCGCCGACTACAAGCAGCTCAAGACGTCCAACAACCCGTACCGTCACCGCCGCACCATCGCCTCTCTGGCGGCCGACATGCTCGCGGACGCCGGGGTCATCGGCAAGATCTCGCGCGCTTACATCGAGCAGGGGGTCATGGCCCCTGGCGCCACGATCGTTACGGCCGAAGAGCGCGTCATCGCGGAGCTCGGAAAGATCAAGAGCGTCTTTGAGGACGTCGGTCCCTTCATGGACAAGATCGAGGATTTCCGAGACCGCCTCGAACGCCGCATCCGCACGACTGTCCACTACATGGACGTCATGGGAGAGGGGTCGGCGGAACGGATCGTCCGGCTGATCGAGCAGCTCTCGAAGATCGGCAGCGATGAGGTGGAGATCCGTCTGAGGTCGCCGGATGTCGGCCTGCCGATCACCTCGCTTGCGTTGTACACCCCGCCGCCGCCGAAGGCTCCGCCGGAGCGGACGCGCTTCAAGGTGCCGAAACAGGATCCCTATCTCCGCGCTTACGTCCAAGCCACGACCGAGTTCGATCGGATGGTGCGCGTGTCGGACCAGAAGCTACTCGAGTTCGCTCGCCGGCAGATGCAAGGTCGGGATGTTCTGTCCTCTGCCGAGATCGCGATCGAGAGCATTCCGGACTTCTTCGCCTACCGCGCCCTTCCCAACTTGGCGGCGGTTGGCCGGTCCGTGCGCCTGGGCGAATTCACGATCACGCTGGAGAACGCGCGTACCGCCAACGACTGGATCGACGTGACCGCCTTCCGGATCGAGAGAACGAAGACCACGGCCGATGCTGCGTGATCTCTCCAAAATCATCGACGATGCGGACTCCGAAGGTCAGGATGGCGATCATCTGCAGAAGGAGTTGCGACAGGCGGCGCAAGCCCTTTGGCGCGCTCAGTTCATTTACGAGAACGACTGGGGCATGAAGACCTCCTACGAGGTGCTCCGCCGCTACATGGGCTATTTCGAGAATCTGTTCGACGCGCTCGGCTACCGCGTAGTCGGGAGGCCGAACGACGGTTATGTCGGCCTGGTGGCGAATGAGCTGCCTCCCCGTCAGAGCATGAAGCTCGACGAGAGTCTGCTGCTGTTGGTCTTGCGGCTCCACTACGAAGAGGCCTTTACGCGGTTCGAGGCCAAGGAATTCGGCGAGGTGGAGGTCGAGAGCGAGCAGATCCTCCAGATCTACGAGGACCGGACGCATCGCGAGCGGCCGAATTTCGGGAGGGTCAAGGAAATCCTGGCTGGCTTCAGGCAGCGCGGCCTCGTCCGGATCGAGGATCGTGACGACCGGAACTTCACCCTATTCCTGCGGCCGGCCCTGCCGATCGTTGTCTCCAAAGACACCCTTGGCTCTCTGGAGGAGTTCGTGTCGCGCTCCACCGCGGCGACGGCAAAGGCCGACGCCGCGAGCGAGGTGCAGGCGTGATCGAACTCCGTCGCATCATCCTGATCGATTGGTACCTGTTCCGCGCGCAGCAGGTAGACATGCGCGGCATGACCGCAATCATCGGCCCGAACGGCGCGGGAAAATCGGCGATCATCGACGCCGTTCAGACCGTGCTCTCCGGCGCAAGCATGGCCAGCATCCGGTTCAATCCGAGCGCCCAGAGTAACGTCAGGAGCAAGCGCACGCTGCGTGACTACTGCCTCGGCGTGGTCTCGCTCGACGAGAAGGGCGAGCGCTCGGAGCCGACGCGCCAGCATGCCTACACCTACGTCGTCTTGGTCTTCGAGGATCTGGCCGACGGTTCGGCAGTGAGCCTTGGGGTGGCATTTTCGGCATCGGCATCGAGGAGCGAGGAGGCGTGCGAGGCGCGCTTCATCGCCAAGGGGGCGCTGACCAAGGACGATATTCTCGTTGGCGTCGGCGATGACGAGGTCGAGGCGCTACAGTGGCACGCCGTGCGCAACGGCTTGCGCGCACGAAAGATCGAAGTCGACGACGCGTTCTCGAGTGCGACGGAATTCGTGGCGGAGTCGCTCAGGGCCTTGTCGCCGTCAGGCTTCCCGCTCGACCCTAGGCGCTTCCAGAGGGCGTTCCGGAATGCGCTGTTGCTGAAGCCCGTGGACAACCCGACCGAGTTCGTGCGGAACTATGTTCTCGATGTTCAGCCGATTCAGGTCGACAGGCTGCGGCGGGGCATCGAGCATTGGCGTTCGCTGACTCGCCGCATCGAGGAGTTGAAGGCCCAGAGCGCGAGCCTCGCCGGGATCCTCCGCATTGTAGCCCGCGCCGTCGAAAACGAGCGGATCATCGCGACCAGCGGCTGGCAGATCGCTCGCTTGGAATGGGAGAGATTTCGGCGCGACGCTCGGCGCCAAGAAGAGGCTCTGGTTTTGCTTCGGGCCGCTGCGAGCAACGCAGAGGTCGAGGCGACCCGGGCCGCAACCCGGCATGCCACGCTCGACGTCGAGCACAAGAACGTGGAGCTCTCGATCAAGACTAGCGACGGCGAACAGCTTGCCCTGATGTATGAATCGGACAGGAATCTGACTTTGGGCCAGCGGGCCAACGCCATGGCGCCGGTCAAGGAGATCGATAGCCTCGTCGCTTCCATCAAGAGGGCGGTGGAGCTCAATCTACTGGTCCGCCGCGACGATCTCTTGCACGCGCTGTTGAGCGCAGTCGTTGTCGCTCGAGGAAGGGCTCCGCTCTCAGAGTGGGATAAGCCGCTGCCGGAAGACTGGAAGGACAGTGCATCGCACCTGGATGCGGCCCTTGTCGCGGTCGATCCGGAGCGACTTGAGGCGGCTCGAAAGACGTTTTCGGATGCCCATTTCCACGCGCGAATGGCGACCAAGGCCCTGCAGGACCGCATCGAACTGATCGACAGCAATCTGAAGCGGATGGAGCAAGGGTTAAGTCCCATCGAGGGCGGCACCAGGGATCTCATCAGGCAGCTCGCCTCCCACGGTATTGAGGCTACCCCGCTGTGCGAAGTCGTCGAGATACGTGACGATAAATGGCGGATGGCGGCCGAGGCCGTACTTGGTCGTTCCCGGGAAGCCTTGATCGTCGAGCCATCGAGGGCGGTGCGCGCGCTCGAGATCTTCCGGGAAGGCGGAGAGCATTCGTACACGGATGCCGAGGTCATCAATACTACCAAGACTGACAATACTCGGCCGGCCGAGAAGGGCTCTCTGGCGCAGATCATCAGCACAGAAAACCGTCACGCCAGAGCCTTTCTCAACTATCGAATCGGCCACCTAATGTTGGTCGAGGCAATGGACAGGATGGTGGCCGCTGAGAACGCCATTACCCCGGACTTGATGATGCAGGGCGGGCGTACGGTCCGGCGGCTGCAGAAGCCCCGCTACCTGAAACTCGGTCGCGCCACGCAGGACCAGATGCGCCAACAGCTCCTGGCCGAACGGCAGCAGTTGGAGCAGGAGCTTGCCCAATCGGCCGGCGATGTCCGGAGGGCGGAAGAAGACGCCCGTTTGTTTGAGGGCATGTTCGGGCAATTCAAGGCGATGCGGAGCGCTGGTCTGACGTGCCTCGAGAGCGGCGCAACTCTGGTTGCCTTCGATCGGAAGCTGGAGGACATCGGGAAGAACATCGAGGATGCCAGGCGGAATCGCGATCCGAAGCTTGTCACGGAACTGGAGCGCCTTGTTATCGAGCTCAAGACAGCAACTCGGGTGAAGTCAGAGACCCAACAAGCCTTTCACGCTGCGCAAAGCGCGCGAGACCGCGCCGAGGGCGCGTATGACGACTACATGCAAAAGAATCGCGATGTCTTGGCCGCGGCGCGGCGTGCCCGCGCACGCCAGATGCGGGACGGATTCCCGCAGTCGACAGACTTGCGCGACTACCGGACGAAGGTGACCGAGATGGCCACCGAATCGATCGCGGCCGGTATCGCGGGCCTCACAGCGGACAGGGAGACTAGGTCCACGACTCGTCGCTCCACGCTCATGCGCGAAATGACCAATGCGATGAACAAGCACGGTCAGGACTTCCATGTCGTGCCACCGTTCACCGCCGAAGAAGCGACGCCTGCGGCGGTCGAGCAGTGGGCTGCGGTCGAAAAGCAACGTCTCGATACCCACGAATTGGTCCAGTACGAGGAGCAGTGCCGGAACGCCGCGACCGAGATGACCTCGGCGTTCCGAGACGACCTTCTGCACCGTCTGGACGACGCCTTTACGGGCATTAAGACCACGCTGAATGAGCTCAACCGTCACCTGAAGGACCGACAATTTCACGGGCGGGACTACTACTCGTTCAAGGCGCTGGAGGCCCCGACCCATGTCGACATGATCGAGCTCGTCGAAGAGTCCAGGAAGCCAGAATTCAATCTGCCTCTCTTCGGGGATCGCACCGGGGACGCGACTTCCCCCATGATGCGGGCGGTCCGCCAGATCGAGGAGATTTTGGCGAACCCGGAGGCACGGACCGAAGATATCGAGGACCCGCGCAAGTATTTCAATTTCGAACTCTACATCCAGGACGCGGAGGGCAAGATCCGCTCGTCGCTGACGAGCCGGGCCGGCACGGGATCCGGAGGCGAAGGGCAACTGCCGTTTTATATCGCCATAGGGGCCTCTTTGGCTGCCACGTACCAGAACCGACGCACCGGCGAGAGCGGGCTCTCGCTCGCCATCTTCGACGAGGCCTTTAACCGCCTGGACACCAAGGCAATCGGCCAGTGCTCGGAATTCATGCGTGCTTTGGGCCTCCAAGTCATGCTCGCCACCCCAGACGAAAAGCGGCACGTCTTCATGGAAGTGGTCGACACCGTGGTCAACGTGAACCGCCTAGGCAATCAGGTGATGATCGACACCGAATTTCCGACCGAGATGGCTCGCGACGCGGTCGTTGCCGCCGATCCCTACCGGAAGGGCTTCGACGTCTTCAAATCCGAGCGCATCGCGGCTGAGAAAGCTGCGGCTATCCCGCAGGACCAGGCGGCGGAATGATCGACCTTCGCACAGCGGACGCCGGCGTCGAGCTTCTCGGGCTTCTGCTCGAGCGCAGCGAGCGTAACCCCGATCGCTCCCGACCGGCTTCCGCAGCTCCGGATTACGACCGCCTGTCGACCGCGCAGCAGGTGAGCCGCTTCCACGATCAGATGGCAGCGGCGGAGAAGTTCGGCGCTGTCGAAGTGCTACGCGGCAAGAGGGACCGGAGCCACCTGATCGAGCGGGTCCGCGTTCGCGACTCTGAACTGCTCGCAAGACACCTCGGGCGTCCGACCGCGCCGGCGACCGCCCAGCGCCTCAGGAGCGAATTACTCCCGATCGCTGTGACCGGTGAGCCTTGGGTGGCTGGCCTTCTGGATGAGATGAGCGAGAGGTGGGCGCGTGGTGAAGCCGCGTACCGCCTGACGGCCGGCCAAGCCGATGCGGCCAAGGAGTTCTTCACGCTGCTGTCGTCCATATCCCGACAGGAGGCTCAAGGATTGGATGCGCGAACCTTCTCCCAAAAGGCAACGAACGACACGAAGGCCTTCGATCGGCACGCTTCGCGGCTCGCCGCCGTGCTCGGCGTCCGTATCGGACAGCCCGGCGCAGCGGCGGACGTGGTCTGGGCGCACATCGGGCTGGAGCGCTTCAGCCATCCGGTCCACTTGAAAGGGCCTGTTGCCGTGACCGGAGCCAGCGAGTTCCTGGTCGACGGCCGCGCCAAGCCGTTCGTTTCGATCCATCCGGAGATGATCTCACAACTGTCTGTCTTGGAGCGGCCAACGGCGGTGCTGACGATCGAGAACTACGCAAGCTTTAATCGGCAGGTCCGCGAGATCGAGGACGGCAGCCTGGTCGTGTACACCGGCGGCTTCCCCGCTGCCGGAGTGGTCGAGCTTCTGTCGAAGGTTCTGGCGACGGTGGCGACCGACGTGCCGTTCCTTCATTGGGGCGACGTGGACGCCGGCGGCGTGCGCATTTTCAGGTATTTGGAAGAGAGCCTGCCCCGCGGGCCGCGGCCGCACTTGATGACCAAGGAGCTCGCCGAGAAATCTGGCCAGCCGGCGGATGCGGATCCGAGCTTGATATCGATCGCGAGGTCCGAAAGCGCGATCCGCGAGCTGGCGGAGTGGCTGGCCTTCGGATCGGATGTGCGCCACCTGGAGCAGGAGGCTCTGGATCCGCAGCCCTCCCTAGCAAATGCGAAGATCGACAAATCCTTCGCCACCGAACAGCGCGCGCAGCCGTCCATTCAATCGACTCCAAATGCGCGACCAAGTGTCCCGTGATAACATCAACAGATTTCCGGCATGTCGTCGCCATCGAGTGGTGCATGGAAATGCAACCGCACCAATGGTATCGCTGAAGCCATGCCGACAGCATCGAACCCCAAGCAGCCGCTGCTTCACCTGTATTTGGACGAAACCGGACCGCGCCATCCGGACCGTGCGGCCGTCCAGACCAAGCACGGCAACGATTGGTTCGCCATCGGCGGGATCCTGGTGAAGGCGGAGGACGAAGACGCCGTCAAGGCCGCGCTCGCGGCCTTCAAGAAGCAATGGCCGCAGATCACGGCACCTCTCCACCTCACTGACATGCGGTCGGAGAAGAAAAAGTTTGCATGGATCGGCAGGCTTTCCGGGATCGACAGAGACAGGTTTTGGTCGGGCTATCGGACATTTCTGGCCGGCATTCCGGTCGCTGGCACGGCCTGCGTGATCGACCGGCCTGGATACGTGGCTCGGGGATACGGAAAGCGGGACGGCGACTCCAAGTGGCTGCTGTGCCGGAGCGCCTTCGATATCGTCGTGGAGCGGGCGGCCAAGCTCGCCAAGCAGCAGGGACGGCGCCTGAAGGTTTTCTACGAGATGGCCGATCCAGCGACGAACGAGATGATCGAGGGCTACTTTTACAACGTCAAAGACTACGGGATGGGCTTTGACGCTCAGAACTCAGCCAAGTATCTGCCGCTCTCGGCAGCTGAGTTCCAACATCTGCTGCTGGACATCGAAGGTAAGGACAAGTCCAATCGGCTGATGCAGGTCGCCGACACCTACGTGTACGCCATCGCCCGCGGCAGCTACGACCGGAAATTCGGTCTCTACCGCCGCTTGGCGGAGTCTGGCCGCCTGGTGACCAGTCAGGTGGCATCCGAGCACGCCGGGATCCTCGGCGTAAAAACCTATTGTTTTGAGCTGGTTACGGCCGCCAGAAACAACAAAGGTCGGGTTTGACCCCGACCTTTGTTGCGGCCCCCATACGGAAGACCTGCAGGCAATGCCTAAAGACTAAATACATCGGATTCGTAAAAGTTCAATGTACTTTCCAGCCAACTAGCACCCTGTAAGTGCCTGGAACGAAGACTTGGAGGCAGGACCATGGGCGGATCGGCCACCCGTTCTCATGGTTCTGCCCAGTCGATGTCGCGGATGGCAAAACCCAGGACGTGGAGTGCCAATTCGGCGTCCTCTTCGACGGGATCGCGTAGGCTTCTAGCATGCACTTCATTGCCCTTACCGCGGCTGTGAAGCCGGGCAACGAGCTTCCCTACCAGGCCAACGCAGCCCCTTTCGTACGGCGCTTTGCTGATTGCATCGACTACCCTGCCGAGATCTTCTCTGAGGATCGATTGATCATGCCCCTGATCGACAAGCCATCGAGATAGAATGACTGTGAGAGCATTTCGGCACTGATCGATAACCGAGACGGGCGTTTCTCTGAAGGCGGAATCGAGGGCTCTGTCCATTGCTTGCTGGACGGGCTTCCTGAAATTTTCGGAAATCTTGGCAAGGTTAATTTCCGGCAAGATGCCGAAGGCTGAGAGGGCCTTTAGCGTAACCATTACGTCCCCGTTGGCGACCACCTCAGCCTGAATGATACGCCAGGCCGAAGCTGCGCTACGCGTACCAAGAGCAATCTTTAGCCCCTTGCCTTGGTGAGGTTCTGACAAAAGTGCTCTGCACGACTTGTAGACAAAAAGGTTTTTGGAGGTTCGGCCGCCAGCTCCTGCGCTCCGGCCAGACGGGTCTTCGTGCGGATGCGGGACCACACGATGAGTAGTGGGTTGTGTCGGTTGGGATTCGTAAAGCCTTCCGCGGCGCGTGCGGGCTACTGGGTCAAATGTATCCTCGCGAAAGACCCAAGAGGTCGGAGAATCCGGGAGACCCAAAGTCAAATCGTTCCAGTCGCCTTCCGATTTGATCAGCTTGGCTTGCGTCACGATCGGAAACGGCACGATAGGTCGCGTGGGACCATCGGACCCTTCGTAAACGAGGCCGGTTTGTTGCTCCAAGCCCAGAAACATCGCGAGCATTCCCTAGGTGGCTAGTCTCGGCAGACCATTATCAGTTCCGTCAAATAGTTGCTGACGATCAATAGCGCATGAGCTTGGCCACTGTGTAGCCGAAGGGTGGGGCAGCTACGCGACGATCGTCCTCTGATCAGCTAAAGCCCAAACATAACTTCCGACATCCCCGGCCGCGCCGGCTCCTCGGAAACGACCTGCTCGGCCCAGTGATCAAGCGATGCGTCCTCCCTTCGGAAAACCGCAGCGCGGATCGGATCGTGGAGCATGATCTGCTTCAATGTTTGTCCAGCGATTGAATCCTCGAATGCCACCTGATGGTCGAGGCTCTCCAGGTTGTGGAGGCCGAATTCGTGCGCCAGAAGCCGCACGTCGTCGGTGTGAAGGTGCCCGAGAAACATCCGCGGCTCCCGGGCGGTATCGTGGCAAACGGCCCACCCGGGCGGTCCTGACAAACTCCCACGGCGCTTCCAGCCACCTTCGGCGTAGCAAAGGCACGGGAGCGCGAATGCCTTCCCGATGAGATCGACGCTGACCTCGCGACCGCTCGAATTCCGCATCTGCAGCACGACCCGGCCAGTCTCCACGACGGCTCGGAACGTGACGCCGCCGACTTCCTGCTGATGGAACACGTACTCTGTCGCTGGATGCTTCATGACTTCCTCGATCGGTGATTGCACCAATTGCGCAAGTGCGGAGGACGGCGAGAGTCTGATTAGACCCCCCTGACTTTTTCTCAAGCTCAAAAAGTGACGAAAAAAACGAGGGAAATTCGCCAGTGCTGTCAGGAGGATCTCAGATCGAGTTGTTTTCAAAACGAAATCGAGTCGTTCTTAAAGCGGAAATCGAGTCGTTCTTAAAGCGGAAATCGAGTCGTTTTCAAAGTGTCCGCATATACGAACCGCTTTCCGCTGGCCGGGCGGAGCTCGAACCCACATCCATACGCTTATGAGTGGGCCGCTCTGACCATTTACTTCAGTGCTAAACGAGAAGGGGTTCACCCCATCCGAAGCTAGACCGGTCGGCTACAACGTTGCAGAGCTTGCTCAAAGTTGACCGGAATACAAATCGGCATTCACGCGATTGATTTACCGGAAACTCATCGCTTCTTTCGCCGCTCCAACCACTCCCGCGCTGCTTCCTCCATAACAGACCAAGCCGCGCGATCTTCCGCTATGGCAGCCATCTTAATTGCCCTGATGATCTCCGGGTCCATCATCATGAGGAATTGGCGGCGATCTCCTACGGGCGATCTACGTCCTCGCTTCACCGATTTCTTCTTCTCGATCATCCGAGGTTCGCATCTGCCAGTTTAACCGCTGGAAGGTCCCACGCCTAACACATCGCCACAAGTGCAGGCCGCTGCTCCGGCCACCGCCGAAGGCTCGCGCGTGAAACTGCAGCTCGCGCGACTTGTAATGGATTGAATTTATTACGATTTTTGATCCTCTTGCAACAACTTATATATTTATATAGATATATAAGAATGGGATTTTCGTGGGAGACTGCAGATGGGGGATTGGCGAATCGCTTTGATCGAGGCTCATCCGCAAGTGTTCCATGCGGTACCAGGCAAAGCCGCGGCGTCCCGCGCCTACCCACGATGCGGTGATGGATGGCGTGGTCTCCTAGAGCGTGCCTGCGAGAGGATCGAGGGCGCAATTGTAGGAGGAGACGCGTTTGTAGCGAGACAAATTAGTCAAAGGCTCGGGACCCTGCGTTTCTATTGGAGTGGCAAGCTCGGGACCTCATCACAATCCCTGATCGCCGATGCGGTTAGCCGGGCCGAGGCATGTTCGCATTGTACGTGTGAGGAATGCGGTGCGCCCGGGCGCCTCTATCGAGCCGAGAGGTTCTTAGTGACTAGGTGCATCGTACACGCCATCGGAATCGTCGCACCGATTGAGCCTGGCTTTGAGAACGTCCACCTGGTCCAGAAGATAGTTGATAGTCGCGCATCTATTGCAGCTTGCCGCTATGACCAAGCAACCGATGCATTCATCGAAATTGGGTGCGGATCACAGCACAAAGACGAAGTGCCTGGACAGTGTCTTGAGAACCTCATGGGACCAAGGAATGGGATCGATTGGCTCAGATGCACGAAGCAAGGTGCTCGGCTGCTAGTTTCCCACCGTCGCAACTACAGCCGCGCCAGAAGATACTTTTAAGGCTATCGCGCATCGACGCCCAACCGGAACGATATTCCACGCACCATTCCGGTGCATTCGAGAACAAACATGCTCGACAATAAAACCGCAAGCCCGCTCGAGCAATTCACCTCGACCAAGACGGCAGCGGCGATTCCGATTTCACATCCTGCAATACGGGATGCCCTGATCCAGTTCTCGCTCGACGCCGCAGTTCGCTCAATTGACGTACATACGAGGTGCTACCGTTGTCTCGGAAGGTGTGGATGTCGACGCTATCGTGGTCCAGCGCGAGAGTGGACGAACTCTTCTCGACATCATTCCCGCTCGACCGCTCAGAGACTCAGAATAAGAGGCCTGGTGCTGATTGCCATTCGGCAGCTCAAAATTCCGACGCAGGCTCTAACCGTCGAAGATCTCAGCCGCGAGCCTCGTTTCAGCAACTCAAGACTGGTCTGGTTATATAACCGACATCACGTGCCGCTCGCACTCCGGCTGGGTATACAGAAGCTGCTTTCCGAACGAGAATCACGGGAACTGGGTCAAATCCAAGAAATCCGAGAGCCTGGTTTCCGAGGAAGCCGCGCCATCATGGCGATGGCCTGCGCCAATCTCTTATTACTGGATCTAGAGCCCCAGCCGCTCAGTCCAAACACGGCTGTGAGGCTGCGTGATCACGGTGGTGTTCGTTCTGAGTCCGTTGGGGCGCAATGATTAAGCCGGTCTAGGCAATCCTTCGTCATCGCGCGATCTTTTTGCGACGCCCATGCTAGCGGGCGAGGAATTGACGCGTGCTGATTTCATGGCCCCATCAATCTGCTTCGCTCTTTGATTCATCGCTTTTGATCAGCGCCCCATTTCACGGATTCGTTACCGGCGGCAAGATCTGGTCGATAGCGCAAGGATTCGTAGCACCTCCGAGCAGGAAATATGCGGTGATCGTCTCGATCGATTTCTATAAAAGCGAATCAGTAACTGTCGAGCAAACTTAAGATTTTTAGCGCGACAGTTATTCGAATCCTTGCATCGGGTCGTGAGCCAACGAACATTCCGTACCGGCTTACATTGGGGTGAGGTCTGGAGTTGGTTTCAAGGATTCGACTGCTTAACTCCTTGATCCGCCGATAATTTTCCTTGCCGAAGGTGCGGCCCGTTCAGTAGACTTTGGCCTGCGATGCGGAGCGCCTAACAAGCGGTGTTCCACGGCCGGAGGCACAGCAACGCTGCCGCCAATATCGACGGGGCAGTTTAATCGTCCTCGTCATTTGAAAAAGGCTGAACCACCAAAGCTGGTGAAGGCTTTTGCCTGCGTGCAGGCAAGGCAATAGAGCTCTGTTGTGCGGAGGTGATGATGTGATCAAGGAATCCTCAGCCCCGATTAGAGAAGTCGAGCGCGACCGCTGCCTCTGGATGCCGGACGGAGATTAATCCAGCAGCGCTGGCGCTGCCCATTGAGCACGCGGGTAATCGGAAAGTGGCCTGGCCTGCACCGTCGAAAGCATCGTTCGGGTCGATCCGCCCGCCGGTGAGTGGGCAAGCTTTCACGCCGTGGCAGGAAGATCATGGGAGTCGACCAAGTCGAACGCTTTGCGCCACGTACGGGAGGAACTACGCCTTTTATAATCGCGAAATTCAACGTTTGTACGCGTGTGAGGGCACTTAATATGAACGGCTTGCGCAAGCTGATCCTCAAACGAGAGGTCGAGCTTCTCAACGAACGAACCTTCGCAACCATCCAGGAATCGGACACGGGCGGACCGGTACGCCCGCTGATCACCGGACGCGAACCGCATCCGACAGGGCGTCCGCTTTGCATTAAGGCTGGCCACCGTTCGCTGCCCTGGGAGTCCATGAAGGTCGAATACCCTTTCATGGAAATCGTCGAGGTTGCCAGTCCGGTGCGGTATTTTATGAGCCAACCGCACAAGCTGACGATGAGGGTCACCAGGTTTGCAACGACTCTCGATTTTTTTCCCGACTTCGAACTCATCGCGGATGCACGGTTCGTATGCGCATTGAACAAAGGCGCGCCGTTCTGGCTCGCGGCGATGCAGTGGAAGCCCGACGGGTCGCCGTTCGACGGCCGCCATCTCGTCGTTGAAGCGAAAGAGGACAATGATCGTCGGAATAAGGATCCTGATTACCAGCACAAGCTCGAGCTGGCGAAGGACGTATACGGTCGCATCGGCTACTCGTTCTTCACGATCTTTCGTTCTCGCGACCTTCCCACGGCGGGCGATTGGACCGCTGGTCACGAAGTATGGCTCGATCGGAAGACCGCGGTAACCGCGATCGACGTCGCCCGCGTCGTGCACGTGCTGACGGCGGTGGGGGGCTCGGCTCCGTACTCGACCGTGGCGGCGGCGATCGCGGCAGGTCCTGCCGGACGTGCCGCGCTCGCGGCGTTGCACGTCCGCCGGATGGTCAGCATAGATCTGACGATAGACATCAAGCGTGATCCGACCGTGCGCTTGATGAACGATGGTGGAGCGCTGTTGTGACGTTCCATTGCCTCGAACCGAAAGGAAAGCCGATGTCGTTTCGCGCGCTCGAAAGGTTGTCGAAGGCTGAATTGTTGTCGTTCTTGGTTTCTCGATACGACGCCGATCCCGTCGCACGCAGCAATGCGGCGTTATCCAGATTCATCGACGAGATTCTCGAAGGTGCCGATCTCGATTGGCGGCCTTCGCCGAGAAGGTTGTGCCGCGCGTTACAGAGGCGCGGCGATCCCAAGCGCAACATGACATTGGTATTGGGTAACGATTCCCGCGTTCCGCCGGCCGACGACGGTGAAGCGCTGCCATGACAGCCATACAGATACTGAAGCGTCCTGACCTGAACGGCGGGCCGCCGGCTGCCGACGATCATATCGATCTGACTCTGCTCGATGTCACGGTCGACGAGCCCTATGCCGTCTGGCTGAACGACGAACCTGCGCCCGTTACGCTGGAATTCAAGAAACTATATACCAACGGCGTTCTGAAGTTCGTGAGAGCTTCCACCGACCTCGAAGTGTTCATCCCGACGGATGAATGGGAAACCATGCGGTCCGACGGCCGCGCTTGCCGCATTCAGGTCGTGGGCCGCGGTGCCGGAGCGATCGAAGACATCGACCCCCTGAGCCTGCTCAATCCCGACGAGCCGAACATTAAGCCTGTGGAAAAGAAGAAGCGTTTGCTGGCGAAAAAGCGGCTCGATGAGGCTCGCGTTCTTCGCTTCCTGGCGATGGCATACGACGAGACGCCAGCGGGCTACGGTCACAAGGGCGTTAACGATTTCATCAAGACCGCGCTGGAGGGCACCAATTTCGGATGGACGCCTTCCGCGGGTGCGCTGCTTCGCGCGCTCGAGCGCTGCGGCGAGCCCGGGAATCGTTCCTTGTCCGCCTTCTTGAGCAAGCGCGGGCAGAAGCATGGAGGTCAGCGCTGGCCGGACCGCGTCCTCGAATACGCCGTCGAAATGAACGCGACGTTTTGGGCGAAACGGGAAGAGCGCCGTTGCGGCGTCATCGCCGAGTTCTACGATCGCTTGAAAAAGGAAAACGAACGACGCCAGGTCGAAGTGGCCAAGCTGAACGAGACGCGCAGCGAGAGGGGGCTCCCCCATCTGCGCGCCGAGGAGATTTCGTTCGATCTGAAAGCGCTTCCCCGCCCGTCGAAGGAAACGCTCCGTCTCTGGATCAACGCGGGCGAAAACTACTGGTCCTGCAAGGCCAAGTACGGCGAAGAAAGGGCGCGACGTCGTTTCATCGGTCGTGGTCGTCCGATCAAGGCGACGAGAGCCCTCGAATTCGTGATGATCGATCATACCAGGATCGACGCGTGGGCCGTGATCTACGACGAGGACGGCGTGAAGGTGCTCGTCGAACGTCCTTGGCTGACCCTCGCCTTAGACGTCTATTCGCGGATGATTGTAGGCGCCGTCATCACGTACGAAAATCCGTCAGTCTATTCGGCTCTCCTCTGCCTGCGTCAGGTCGTTCGTAGGAAGAACTTCCTCATCGATCGCTTCGGACATCACAAGGGGGCTACGGACGGTTGGGGCAAGCCCGGTACGGTCATCGTCGACAATGGGTGGGAATTTGTCGGAATGAGCTTCCAGGTCTGCTGCGAAGCATGTGGCATCGATGTGATCTGGGCGCCCGTTAAGTCCGGGGAATTCAAGAGCTACGCCGAGCGTGCATTCGGCACGCTCAACACGATGCTGTGGCATAGGCTTGAAGAGGGGATTCCGCTCAAGCCAGACGAGATGAGTGCGCTCAACCTGCATCCTGAGATCAAGGCTATCCACACGAAAGAGTGGCTCTTCGACAAGATGTGGGCGGCGATCGTCACGATCTACCACGTCGAGCCGCACGGGGAGGAGCAGATTGTGCCCGCCATTCGATGGCGTGCCAGCCTGCTCGACAAGGGGAGGTGGACTGTCGACGACGTCACCGAGTTGGACAAGGTGCTCGGTCGGTCCGACATCGTCCTCCTGACTGCAGAGGGCGTCAGGTTACACAACCACCGCTTCCACGACCAGGTCATCACAACTGCATTGTTGGACCGGCTGCTTCGCTTCGCCAAGAAGCGGGATCAGCGGAAAGGACCAAAGTCGAGTGGCACCATTCCCCTGCTATGCACGTGGGATTCGTCCGACTGCTCCTTCATCCACGTTTGGGATTTCGTCCAGAAGAAGAATGTCAGGCTGCCGAACATTCATCCGAAATTTTCGAGCGGACTCTCGTGGAAGACCGCGGCGGAAATCATGAAGTTCAGGGACGAACGGAATTTGGCGTTCCATACCGACGACGAACGTTACGCCGCGCGGGCGGCCTTCAGCCGCACGCTCAGGGAGAAGATTCCATTCATCCCGTATCGTGATGCGCGCAAGACTGCGGCCGAACTCGACCGTCCGCAGCTGGTCGACGGCGACACCGTGGTGCGCGTGAAGGCGCCGCCACCGATCGACGGATCCGAGCCGACGGATATTCCGCAGGGCTTGCCCGCGCGGGAACGTGAGGACGACCGCTTGCGCGACAAGGCACCTCGCAGAGGCGGCGCTGCCGCGTCGCGGAAAGCCAACAAGTATCGTGCCCGGAACCAAGCCCGTAGGGATGCGGAACGCGCCAGCGTGAGCGATCCGGTCAAGAAGCCGGAAAAGCAGGGAGGTGAGATCGCGGCATCGTACGCGATGACCACGGAGGAGTCGCTGGCCAGGTTGGCGGCTCTCAAAAAGAAAATGGGGGCTTAGTGGGCTATGTCCAAAAGGGGGAAGATATGGTCGGCCTTCAACGACATCCGCATATTCAACGCCAGGCTCCTTGATGCTCACGATATATTCGACGATCTGAGACAGGTCACTCGCGAGTCGCCTAACGAACCGAAACGTTGCGCCACGATATTCGCTCCGACGCATAGCGGCAAGAGCATGTGCGTGAAGACGTATCTCGAGACGAGGGTCGTGGACGAGGCGATCAAGCGCGGGCTATTTCCCAAGGATGTGGAACGTAAAGAGATCGCGAGCAAGCAGCGTATCGTCGTCTATATCACTTTAGAAGGCGTGACGACGATCAAGAATCTCGCCGAGGAAATTCTTCGCGCCTTGAACGTCGAAGCGGAAGGCAATACCCAGCAACTCCTTAAGTTGTGCTACGATCATATCCTTGCGCTAGGAGTGGAATTGATCATCGTTGACGAAGTTCAGCATCTAAAGCCGACGAAGCAGCGCAGCAAGTTTGCCGAGAGGCATGAAAACGATGCCGGCATCGCGAACACGCTCAAGGTCATGCTGATCCGCGGCGTGTGCCCCATGGTTTTCATTGGCGTGACGGAAGCCCGCACCCTGTTGCTCGGCGACGACCAGCTCGACGGCCGGGTCTTGGAAGAAATTTCATTTGATCGCTTGGACTACGGTGTCGCCGCTCAGCGCGAGATGTTCATCGAGTATTGCGGCATGCTCGGCCTGAAGCTGAAGGAGCATGGCATGTTCGAGGAGGACTCCAACTTTCTCGATGGCGACATCCCCGCGTGCCTGTACGTCGTGTCGGGAGGCCGTGTCGGCTATGTTTCGCGCGTTGTCGAACAGGCGGCCGTCGTAGCCGCGAGGGCTGGAAGCCCCTGCGTCTTGCGCTCGCATCTCGAGGCAGCAGTGAACAAGTGGGCGATTCCGCGCATCATCGACTACAATCCCTTCGCAACCGGCGTGCGTAAGGCCTAGCGGAAGTGAAATTCGCTTTCCCCGTCGATCCGATACCGGACGAGTGCCTCGGCGGACTCGTTCTGCGAGCCACTGCGGCCAATTTCCGCCGAAATCCCCTAAGGGCCTTGCATCGGATAGGTGTCGTTACGCATGCGCCGCAGTCCCTTTGCAGTCGCTCGCCCGCCCTCGCCAAGACAATAGCGGATTTCGTTGGCACGGCGGACGTCGCGAGCGTGGCGGCAAAGTTTCATCCACGACTGGAGGGGAAAAGTAGTAGGATAGATTTCTTCGGAGAGCCGCTTCGTGCGTTCTATCGTGATGCCCAACGGCGTCGCGTTTCCCCACGGGCGCTCAAAATCGGTGAATGGATGCGCGCTCTTTGGTCTGTAAAATTGTTCGGGTTCGATCCTGTCACAAAGGAAGTTTTGATCGATTCCTGCCCGGTATGCGGCAAGCTGCTCGGGTGGACACTCACCTACGGAGTTGCCTTTTGCGATCATTGCTATCGCCCGGAGGAGTTCCTGGGCGCAATCTGGAAGTACCCGGGAGTGGATTTGCGTGACTTCCCGCAGCCGCTCGTCGAGGTCGATGATACCCAGGCCCTGGATTTTGTAACGAACTTGATCGACCCGGCGCCGGGGAAGAAAGAGGCCGCTCGGCGGCTCGTGCCAGAAATGTGGTCCCCCTTGTCGAACGGAGAAATCTTCGAGGTTGTGGTCCACTTCGCGAGCATGCAAAACGCCGAACGCTGGGATGCAGAGCGCAAGGGTATCCGCAGAAGAACGAAGTCTGGAGAGGGGTGGGAAAAGTTTGAGCCCGAGGTGTTGTCAGTAGCGGGGCGGGCTCTTCTCGATGGGCGTGCGGGCCTCGACCGGTTCGGCGACTTCCTACGTTGCCAAAGTCGCGACAAGCCCCGCGAGAAAACCTATGGTTGGCTGTGCGAACTCGGGCCGCTCGGCGTCATGGACCCGAACCTGAGTACTTCAGCGAGAAAGATACTCGGCGACGCTGTGGCGGCTTATTTCGAATCGCGTCGCGACCCCGACATGAAGCCGATGGCCTATCTCGCCGAGAAATACGGTGTCCACCGGTCGGGGCTTAGCGCTCTCGCCAGAAGCGGTGTGATTCCGGCGATCACGTTTGACAACCTTGAACAAGCTCCCGTCCTAGTCTCGGAGAAGGCCCTGAAGCCGATCGTGGAGCGGAAGCGGGAGGTGATCTCCGGAACGTTGGCTGCACCTAGGATCGGCGTCCATCTGAAGGACCTCGAAGAACTCGAAAGGCTTGGACTCATCGTTCGTGTCGATGGCCCAGTGCTCAAGCTTCTGCAATCGTCCGTCTACTACACAAAGAGTTCCGTCGAGGCCGTGGTCACGAAGATCTCGCAGAATGCAATGCTCGACAAGGGCGGCGATGCCATCAGGATGAGGGTCGCTCTGCGGTCGCTCGGGGCCCGAAGTGTGCCATGGGCAATGCTCGTGGCGGCGATCGTCGATGGCCGCCTGACCGTGACCACCATGAAGCCATCCGCCAGTTCGCTGGGTGAACGGCTTGCGGTTCGCGACGTGGGCTTGTTGCAGAAGTTGGTCAAGGCACATCTGACCGAAGGTCCCGTATCGGCCGAATGGGTGTCCAAGTTCGAGGCGGCGGAATTGTTGGGCACGAACGATGTAGCGGTCTGGCGCTTGGCGAAGGTCGGAAAGCTGAAGCAGTACGATCTCGCACCAGCGAATTCGCCCTTCAAGCGTATTGAAGTCGAAAAGCTGGCGAAAGAAACGATCTTCACGCCAGAGATCGTTCGGATCGGCCGATTCCGGACTTATCGCGAAGCGTCGAAGTGGCTCGGGAAGCATGGGCTTAACCCTGTCCTCCAACTCAAGCAGGCCGGGTGGAAGGTGTATGCTCGTGAGAACGTCGAGAGGGCTCTGAAAGCCAAAGTCCAAGATATGCCGAAGCCCAACCTGCCTCCTGGTCGCCCGAAAGGCTTTCTTCACGGACCGGAATCGCCGGAGGGACATGAGGCCGCGACGCGGGAAGTGCAAGACCGGTCACGAATCGGCTTTGCGACCGCGGCCGCTGTGCTCGGTTGCTCGATTTTTGCTATTCAGAGATTGGTTGCCATCGGAAAGCTGTGTGCCGAAGAAACGGTTACCCCGTTCGAACGCCGACATGTCGAGGCGCTAGCGAAAAGGGCCATTTTCCTACCGGAGATCATGGCGCGCTCGGGATATAAGCTACACCGGAACGTCATGAAATGGCTGAATGCCAACAAAGTCCGGCCAATGCTCTGGCTTAAGAAGAACAAGGTGCCGATGTTCGATCGGAGAAGCGTCGAAAAGTTCCTGGAACGGCCCATCTCTATAGGAAGAGCTTATCCGAAAGAGACAAAGCGCAGGCTGCTTTTTATAGTCGATAGTGGGAGCAGCGTTCATCAAGCGTCGAAGATTTGCGATGTCACATACCCGACTGCAAAAGCTTGGGTTAGGGCAAGGCGAAACGCTACTTCTTGAGACGCCGGTCGTTCGTTTGTCGGACGCATTCTAGTAGATCGGAAAATCTCTCAGGCGAGCCAGTGCGCCAAAGCTTCGCCCAAAAGCTGCGATCTCGAAATTCGGTCGGACCGAGTCTTCTAGCGTAGCACGATCCAATTCGCGGAGTGGCGCGTCTTAGGATGGCCCTCCTCGCTTGGATCACTTCGGGAGGGAGGATTTATCACTTCGTCGGCACTTTTGCTAATCTAGGCCTCACCCGGCGCCCGGAAGGCGGGAATGGCCGGGGCCAATCACATCATTCATCAAAATCGACTCGGGATTTCTTGGAAATCGGCGAAATCGACTCATGATTCTTGGGAAATCGAGTCACGGTCCTTTGGAAACGACTCGGACCAAATTTGGCGCGACACGAAGGGCGAAGCGTGGTGGGCCCGGCAGGACTCGAACCTGCAACCAGACCGTTATGAGCGGCCGGCTCTAACCATTGAGCTACAGGCCCCGCCGCGGGGCGGCCGCTTTGATCGCGGCCGGCAACGGTGCGCGGTTCGTTTACAGGGCCTGAGGCGGGGGTGCAATCCTCAAGCGTTTTCAAGGCGATCCAGGGGAGCGCTAGGTTGCGCGGAACGCGCGGCGCGATGATAGTCGTCGAATTCGGAATAGTCGCATTCTGCCACTGTTTTGCCCGACGAGTCAAAGGACGAGGCGGTCGGCGGGTGCCTGTGCGTGACGCTTCGTTAAGCCCCTGCGATTGCTCGGGTCTTCTACTGTGCATGGGGTTGTTTTCGCACTTTTGTTGTGAGGAGGCCTGTTGGCCCCCTCACAACGTTGTTGCCGGCGCACGGCGCGGCGGCGGCGCCGCCTAGTCCACCGACACCCCGGCGAACTCGACCACCTTGCGCCACTTCTCGGTCTCGCTCGCGACCAGCTTGCCGAACTCGGCCGGCGTCATCGGCTTGGGGATGCCGCCGGTCTCGGCGAGCTTTGCCACCAGCTTCGGATCCTTCAGCGCTTCGCCGACGGCCTTGTTGAGGATCTCGATCACTTCGGGCGGGGTGCCCTTCGGCGCGGAGATGCCGTAGAAGCCGACCGATTCGAATCCCGGCACGGTCTCGGCGATCGCGGGCACGTCGGGCACGCTCGGCCAGCGTTGCGGCGAGGTCACGCCCAGCGCGCGGACGGTGCCGCCTTTCACCTGCTCCATCGCCGAGGGCAGATTGTCGAAGATCAGCTGCACCTTGTTGGAGATGATGTCGGGGAAGGCGATGGCCGAGCCGCGATAGGGCACGTGCACCATGTCGCACTTCGTCATCACCTTGAACAGCTCGGCCGACATGTGCACCGAGGTGCCGTTCCCGGAGGAGGCATAGGAGATCTTGCCGGGGTTGGCGAGGCAGTAGTCGATGAACTCCTTCACCGTCTTCGGCGGGAACGCGTTCGAGACGACCAGCATGTTGGTGAGCTGCATGATGCTGGCCACCGGCACGGTGTCGCGCAGGAAGTCGAACGGCAGCTTCTTGTAGAGCGAGGTCGAGATCGCGTTGTTGGGCGCGACGAACAGCAGCGTGTAGCCGTCCGGCGGCGAATTGATCGCGGCGGCGGCGGCGATGTTGCCGCCGGAGCCGGTGCGGTTCTCGACGATGACCTGCTGCCCGAGCCGCTCCGACAGCCACTGCGCCATGATCCGCGCGACGATGTCGACCGGGCCGCCGGCGGAAAAGCCGATCAGCCAATGTATCGGGCGGTCGGGATAGGCGGCGGAGGCGGGAGGGGTGGTGCCGAAAAGACCGAGGAGGATTGCGAGCCCGAACAACCCGTGACGCAAATTTCGCACCATGACGTCTCCCATTGCTTTATTGTCGTTGGCTGCATGCTTTCACAAAATCGGGTCGCTGCCTATATCGTCGCAAGTCGGTGTTGACGCAGGTCTGCCAGGAGCGACCATGAGATTCGCTATGATCCTTCTCGGTGCGGCGCTGCTCGCAAGTCCCGCTGCCGCCCAAACCGGAGGCGCGGCCATTCCGACCACGACGATCAGCCAGACAATCAGCCTCGGCACCGCGACGCCCGGCGGCGGCTTTCCGCTCTATGGCAACGCCTTTGCCGAGGTGATGAACGCGGCCGATCCGCAGATGTCCATCGTCCCGCGCAACACCAGGGGCAGCAACGAGAACATCCCGCTGCTCGAGAAAGGCGAGCTCGATCTCGCGCTGGTCGCGGGCGAGCCGGCCTATGAGGCCTTTGCCGGCATCGGTCGCGCACCCGTGCGGCTGAAGATCCTCACGGCGATCTATTCCAACCCCGGCATGTTCGTGGTGCGCGCGGATAGTCCCTACAGGACGATCCGCGATCTCGTCGGCCAGCCCGTCGCGTTCGGCGCAAAAGGCTCGGGCCTGCCGATCCTGGCGCGCTATGTGCTGGACGGGCTCGGCCTGAAGCAGGACGAGGACTTCAGGGCGATCTATCTCGACCGCGCCGGCGATGGCCCCGCGATGGTCGAGGATGGCCGCGTCGCCGCGCTGTGGGGCGCCGGCATCGGCTGGCCCGGCTTTGCCGCGGTGGCATCGAGCGCCTCAGGCGCGCGCTTCATCGCGCCGAGCACTGAGGAGATGACGCGCATCCGCGCCAGGCACGCCTTCCTCAAGCCGCTCACCGTGCCGGCGGGCAGCTATCCGAACCAGACGGAGCCGATTGCTTCGCTGGGGTCGTGGAGCTTCATCCTCGCGCGCGAGGATCTGCCCGACGATGTCGCCTACCGCCTCGCGAAGACGCTGCATGGCGTCGAGGCGACGTTCTGCAGGAAGCTCGCCCAGGCCTGCGAGACCAATGCGGCGAACACCGTCGCGGCAGCGCCGAGGCTGGAGCTGATCCATCCGGGCGTGATGAAGTATTTTCGCGAGATCGGGGTGAAAAAATAGGACGCAGCCACACCCGCTGCCGTCATGGCCGGGCTTGACCCGGCCATCCACGCGTCACCGAGATTAAGGAGAGACGTGGATGCCCGGGACAAGCCCGGGCATGACGAGTTGTGTGCTTTGCGAGACCGTTATTTTTTCACCAGCGGGCACGCGGGGTCCGGCGGGCCGAACGCCTTGTCGCCGGAGATCGTGGTGAGGATCTTGTAATAGTCCCACGGATATTTGCTCTCCTCCGGCGTCTTCACCTGCACCAGCCAGAGGTCGTGCACCATCAGATTGTCCTCGCGCAGTTTTCCGTTGCGGGCGAAGAAATCCTCGATCGGCTTCTCCCGCATCTTGGCTGCGACCTTGAGCGGATCGTCGGTGCCGGCCGCCTTGATGGCGTTGAGATAGTGCATCACGCTGGAATAGACGCCGGCCTGCCACATCGACGGCATCTTGTTCATCTTGGCGAAATAGCGCTTCGACCATTCGCGGGTCTTGTCGTCCATGTCCCAGTAGAACGACGTGGTCAGGAGCAGGCCTTGCGCCGCCTGCAGGCCGAGGCCGTGGATGTCGGTGATCAGCGCGAGCAGCGCCGCCATCTGCTGGCCGCCCTTGAACACGCCGAACTCGGCGCCGGTCTTGATCTCGTTCATGTTGTTGGGGGGACCGGCGGCAATGCCGATGATCTTGGCCTTGGAGGCCTGCGCCTGCAGCACGAAGGAGGAGAGGTCGGGCGTCGCCAGCGGCGGCCGCACCGAGCCCAGCACCTTGCCGCCATTGGCGGTGACGACGGCGGAGGCGTCGCGCTCCAGCGAGTGGCCGAAGGCGTAGTCATCGGTGATGAAGAACCAGCTGTCGCCGCCGCGCTTGACCACCGCATCCGCGGTGCCGACCGCGAGCGCGCGGGTGTCGAACACCCATTGGATCGCGTAAGGCGAGCAGAACTTGCCGTGGAAATCGGCGGTGCCGGTGGAATGGGTGATGAACAGCCGCTTCTTCTCGTTGGCGATGTTCTGCACCGCGAGCCCGACCGCGGAGACCGGAACGTCGACGATCAGATCGACCTGCTCGACGTCGTACCAGCGCCGCGCGAGCGAGGCGCCGATATCGGCCTTGAGCTGGTGGTCGCCGATCACGACGCTGATCGGCTTGCCGAGCACGGTGCCGCCGAAATCGTCGATCGCCATCTGCGCCGCCGTCACCGAGCCCTGGCCGGTCGGCGCGGAGGCGGGACCGTTCATGTCGGTGAGCACGCCGATCTTGACGACGTCGTCGGAGACCTGCGCCATTGCGGCACCCGGCAGCAATGCCGTCACCAAGGCAGCCGCGACCGGCAGTCCAAATCTGGTTGGATTCACGCTTGTCCTCCCTGAGCCGGCTCGTTGGCCGGTGTTGCGTCCGGGTACGGCCCGGCTGAATTGGTTTCTTTTGCAACTATTCGGGGGTGGGCGTCAACGTCAGGCCGCGAAGCGGATCCGTCCTGCGGGCGAGGGATCGTAGCCGGTCAGTTCCTCGGCGCGCTGGCGCAGCCGCCGCTCGTTCAGGAAGCGGAGCATGGCCTGCATCGCCGGGCGGAAATAGCTGCGCTGCCGCATCGCGAGGTCGAGATTCTCCCAGACCAGCGGCACGAAATCGAGACCGGCCGAGCGCGCCGCGGCGCGGGTCGCGATGCCGCAATCGGCCTGGCCGGCGCGGACCAGTTCGGCGAGATCCGGCCCGGTCAGGGCCGACGTTTCGATGCGGCGCAGATCGCGCGTCGAGGCGCCCGCGCGCTTCAGGAGCACGTCGAGCAGCATCTGCGCGCCCGTGCCCTGTTGCCGCATCGCCATGCGGGCGCCGAGTGCGAGCACGTCGGTCAGGCCGTGCAGCCGCTTGGGATTGCCGTGCGGCAGCACCAGACCCTCTTCGCGGCGCACGAACGCGACCAGCACCACATCATGCAGGTCCGGCGTGGCCCGCAGGGCTTCGATACTGGCATCGCTGGCGAGATCGTCCGAGGCGGTCAAGGCGTGGAAGTGCACCGCCGCAGCCATCACCTCGTCGCGCTGCAGGCGCTCCAGCCCGCGCGCGCTGCCCTCGCTCATCGATCCCAGGCCAGAGCCGGATTCACGCAGGCTCCAATCCAACAGTTCGTCCTGGCTGCCGCCGACGACCGGCGGCGGCTCCGCGATCAACATGCCGGCCGGACGTGCCAGTCCCGACAGGACCCAGAGGTCGAGCTCGTGCCGCGGGAAGAGCCATTTCCCCGTCACTTTGGTGCAGGGGATCGCACCGGTGGTGACGAGTTCGTAAAGCTTGCGTTCGCCGAGCCGAAGATATTCGGCGGCTTCGCTGGTCGTCAGGAATTCCATCCTGCATTCCTATGCAAATTATTGCTTCTTTTTGACGCCCGACGCAGGTGGAATTCTGCATTTCAGATTTTTTGCCGGCGGGAACCATGCCCGATCATCTCGCCGCTTTGCAATACATCCCGCACGCGCGTTTCCTGCTTTGGTGAACGATCCTGAATCAATCGCTCGCGCGGTGCGCGCCGCGGCGTTGCCGAAATTTCCCGGCCAGGCCGCGCGAAGACGCGTCACGAGTGCGGCGCAATCGCTCATCATCATGATATCGTCATAGCCAAGGGAACCCCGATCATGGGCCGCCTGTCCGTTGTATTTGCGCTTCTCTGCGGGCTTGCCGCGGGCGTTGCGGCGTCATCCGCGGAGGACCGCGGCATCGTCCTCGCCACGACCACGGCGACGCAGGAGTCCGGCCTGCTCGATCATCTGCTGCCGATCTTCCGCGACAAGGCCGGCATCGAGGTCACCGTGATCGCGCGGCGCGCCGACGAAGTGCTCGACGGGGCGCGACGGGGCGAGATCGACGTCGTGCTGATGCACGCGCGGCCTCAGGAGGAGAAATTCGTCGCCGACGGATTTGGCGTGAAGCGCTACGACGTGATGTACAACGATTATGTGTTGATAGGGCCGAAGAGCGATCCCGCGGGCGTGAAGGGCAAGGACATTGCAACGGCGCTGAAGGCGATCGAAGCCAAGGGCGCGCCGTTCGTGACGCGCGGCGATCGGTCAGGCACCCACGCCGCGGAACTCGCGCTCTGGATCGTCGCCGGCATCGACATCGCCGCCGCCAAGGGCGCCTGGTATCGCGAGGCCGGGCAGGGCATGGCCTCGGCGCTCCACGCAGCGCGCGCCGCGAATGCATATGTTCTGGCGGACCGCGGCAGCTGGATCGCCTTCAAGGATCGCGGCGATCTCGACATCGTCGTCGAAGGCGACAGGCGCCTGCTCAACCAGTACGGCGTGATGCTGGTCAACCCTGAGAAGTTTCCGAACGTGAAGAAAGACCTCGGGCAGACCTTCATCGACTGGCTGACATCGCCGGAGGGGCAGACGGCGATCGCCGGCTACAAGGTCGATGGCCAGCAGCTGTTCTTCCCCAACTCCGACAGGTCGGGCGGTTGAAGCCCGCATCGCCGGCGGTTGCCAAAGCGGGCGATGCATGGTCCATCATGGCGCATGACCCAGCGCCTGCCGCCCTCGCTGACGCCGCTCGACACCGCCCTCGCCGCGTTGCTGCGAGGCGTTGATCCCGTCGCGCCGGTGGAGGTGCCGTGCGCAGAAGCGATCGGCTGCATCGCGGCGGGCACTCCGCTGCTTGGCGCCTATCCTTCGCGCGACATCGCCGCCGCGGACGGCTGGGCGCTTTGCGCCAACGATCTCGTCGGCGCGTCCTCTTATTCGCCGCTGCCTTTGACAGGCGTGCCGGTGTGGGTCGATGCCGGCGACGCGATGCCGGCAGGATCCGACTGTGTGCTCGATGCCGATGCCGTGGAGGTGTCGGGCTCTCTCGTGCAAGTGCTGGCGGAGGGCGTGCCCGGACAGGGGGGCCGGCGTGCCGGCAGCGACATCGCAGACGGCACGCCTGCCGGCGCCGAGGGCCATCCGATCGGTGCGGCCGATCTCTTGATGGCGCGCGTTGCGGGTCTGGAGAAGCTCGGCGTGCGGCGGCCCCGGCTGCACGTTGTCAATGTTCCGGGCGCAACGGCAACGATGCATATGGTCGCCGGGCTCGCGCGGGCAGCGGGACTCGATGTGGAAACGCGTCAAGCTCGGGCACGCGACGAAGCATCGATTGCCGATGTGCTTGATGCGTCCTCCTGCGATCTTCTACTGATGATCGGCGGCAGCGGCGTTGGCTGCCAGGACGCCGCCATCACGGCCCTGGCCCGGCGCGGTGCGGTGCTGGCGCACGGCCTTGCGCTCCAGCCCGGACGCACTGCCGCGGTCGGTCGGCTCGGACAGGTTCCCGTCGTCGCCTTGCCCGGCTCGCCCGATCATGCGCTTGCGGCCTGGCTCGCGCTCGTGCTGCCGCTGGTCGATCATCTGTCGGCGCGTCGGCCGCGCCGACGGGTGACCTTGCCGCTCGCGCGAAAAATCGCATCCGGTGTCGGCATCGCCGAGATCGCTTTGCTGGCCGGGGAACATCGCGCCTGGATGCCGCTTGCCGTGGGCGAATGGCCGCTTCAGGCCATCGCCCGTGCGGACGCGTGGCTGCTCATTCCCGCCAGTCACGAGGGATTTGCGGCAGGTACGCCCGTCGATGCCCATCTGTTGCGGGAATGATATGGCCCTGGCATGACGATGATCCCGAAATCACCGGACCGCAGCGCGCTCGAGCAGGAGCAGTTCCTCGATATCCTCTCGCGCGAGGAGGCCTTGGCGCGCTTCGAAGCGGCCTTGTTCCCGCGCGCGCTTTCGAGCGAATCGCGCAAGCTCGCTGCCGCGCTCGGTGCGGCACTCGCCGAAGACGTCACCGCGCCGATCGACGTGCCGCCGTTCGACCGGTCCAATGTCGACGGCTTTGCGGTGCGCGCCGCGGATCTTGCGGCGGCCGGCGAGGGCGCGCCCGTGCGCCTCGCGCTGAATGGCGAGACCATTCATTGCGGCACCGCGCCGACGCTGCAGGTGGCGGCGGGTACCGCGACGCCGATTGCCACCGGCGGTCCGCTGCCGCGCGGCGCCGATGCCGTGGTCATGGTCGAGCACACCCAGCCGGCCGGCCTCGATGCGATCGACGTCCGTCGTGCCGTCTCGCCGGGGCAGTTCGTCTCATACGCGGGATCCGACATCGCGCGCGGCGAGGCGCTGCTGCGCGCCGGCACGCTGATCGGCTCGCGCGAGATCGGCATGCTGGCGGCCTGCGGCATTGCCGAGGCGAGTGTCGTGCGCAAACCGCGGATTGCCGTGATCTCCACCGGCGATGAACTGGTTCAGCCCGGCCAGCCGCTCGCGCCTGCCGAAATCTACGATACCAACGGCGCCATCGTCGCGGCCGCGGTCGACGAGAATGGGGGCGAGGCCGTCTTCCTCGGTGCCATTCCCGACGATGAAGCCAGGCTCGACGCGGCCATGCGCCGCGCGCTCGCGGACTCCGACATGCTGGTGCTGTCGGGCGGTACGTCGAAAGGCGCGGGCGATCTCTCCCATCGCATCATCGGCCGGCTCGGCGCACCCGGCATCATCGCGCATGGTGTTGCGCTCAAGCCCGGCAAGCCGCTGTGCCTTGCGGTGTGCGACGGCAAGCCGGTGGTGATCCTGCCGGGCTTTCCGACCTCGGCGATGTTCACCTTCCATGACATGATCGTGCCGGTGCTGCGCAAGATGGCCGGCCTGCCGCCGCGCTCCGATGCCAAGGTGAATGCGACCGTGCCGGTGCGCATCGCCTCCGAGCTCGGTCGCACCGAATTCATCATGGTCTCGCTGGTCCAGGGCAGAGACGGCCTGATCGCCTATCCCTCCGGCAAGGGGTCCGGTGCGATCACGTCATTTGCGCAGGCGGACGGTTTCTTGCGCATCGATGCGCTGGCGGACCAGATGCCGGCCGGGACTGAAGCCGAAGTGACGCTGTTCACGCCGCATGTGCGCGTGCCCGATCTCGTCATCGTCGGCAGCCATTGCACCGGCCTCGATCTCGTCACCGCACCGCTCGCGCATGCCGGCTTGACGGTGCGCTCAATCGCGGTCGGCAGCCTCGGCGGGCTTGCGGCGGCCAGGCGCGGCGAATGCGACCTCGCGCCGATCCACTTGTTCGACGACAGAAGCGAGACCTACAACACGCCCTATCTCGTCGAAGGACTTGAGCTCGTCCCCGGCTGGCGGCGGATGCAGGGCATTGTGTTCCGCAAGGGCGACACACGCTTCGAAGGCCTGAACGCGAAGGATGCGATCACTGCCGCGCTCGCTGACTCCGCCTGCATCATGGTCAACCGCAACCAGGGCGCCGGCACACGCATCCTGATCGACCGGCTGCTCGGCGGCGTGCGGCCGGAGGGCTATTGGAACCAGCCGCGGTCGCACAACGCGGTGGCGGCGGCCGTCGCGCAGCACCGCGCCGACTGGGGCATGACCATCGCGCCGGTCGCCCATGCGGTCGGCCTCGGCTTCATTCCGCTGGCGGAAGAGCATTATGACTTCGCACTGGTTACTGCGCGCAAAGACCGGCGGGCCGTGCGGGCCTTTCTCGACGCACTCGGCTCGGAAGAGGCGCGCGCGGCGCTGGAGCGGGCCGGATTCCGGCCTGCTCGGTGACGTTGCAGGAGACCTCGCGACACGAGCAGGGTCTATGGTGATGGGGCTGGTGGGTGCCGATGGCGGCCTGAGCGGAGCGCTCCCGTGCTCGGTCTGGTCTAGGGCCATGAACTTAGACGGCCGCCGCAGCGACCAAGGGACGTGAGCCAGATCATGACCGCGTCAACATCCGCAAATTTCCGCAAGATTGCTGCACTCGTCGCAGCGGCCGGCACGCTGTTCTGGCTCTACACCTTCTACTTCATCGCTCATGTCCCGCCCGGGGACGGCACCGGCTTTCAATGGCTCGCGGTGTTTCCGCTGGGCATGATCTTCATGCTGTTCTTCGTGCCGGCCTGGCTGCTGATCGCGATCGGCCGCTTGCCGCGGTTCACCATCGTCGTCGGCCTCTGCGGCCTGGTTGCGTTCGCGATCATCTGGTCGCAGCTGCTCAACGAGTTTCCGAAATCTTGAAGCTGCTAGGATGCCTCATCCAGCGCCGCCAGGCGCTCGGCTTCGGAGATGTCCTCGACCGTGTTGGCATTGAAGAACGGATCGAGCGGCTCCGCCGGCCACGTCACCGTTGCGAGTGGATAGCGCGCGGTCCAGCGGTCGATCTTGCGGAGATCCTCGACGACCAGCGCGTGGCGCAGCTCGTTGCGCAAGGCGACGCGCCACAGCCCGATCACCGGATGCGACTGCTGGCCTGACGCGGCGACCGCAAGCTGCGCGTTCTCTCGCGCGCGTGCGTCATGCAGCCGTGCGACGAGATCGCGCGGCAGGAACGGGCAGTCGCCGGCGGCGCTGACCACCCATTCGATCTCCGGCCGGTTCGTCGCGGCCCAGTCGAGCGCAGCGAGGATGCCGGCGAGGGGGCCGGGAAAGCCGGGCACGTCGTCGGCCACGACGTGCAGGCCGAACGCAGCAAAGCGGGCGGGATCGCCGTTCGCGTTGAGGATCAGCCCGCTGCACTGGGGCGAAAGGCGCGCGATCACGCGCTCCAGGATGGTACGCCCGCCAATGGTGCGCATCGGCTTGTCGCCGCCGCCCATGCGCCGTGCGAGGCCGCCGGCGAGCAGCACGCCGAGAGTCGATGGAACGCCCGTTGCCGAAATCCTAGTCGTCACCACCTTCACCCTTGCGCTTGTGCCTGGCCGACTCCTCCTCGACGTAAGCAAGGTTCTGGTCGTAGACGATGCGCTCCTCGCCTGCGAGCGCAATGAAGCGCTTTCCGCGGGTGCGTCCCACCAGCGTCAGCCCGACCTGCCTTGCGAGATCGACGCCCCAGGCGGTGAAGCCGGAGCGCGACACCAGAATCGGAATGCCCATGCGGACGGTCTTGATCACCATCTCCGAGGTGAGACGCCCGGTGGTGTAGAGGATCTTGTCGCCAGGCTCGACGCCGTGGCGGTACATCCAGCCCGCGATCTTGTCGACGGCGTTGTGGCGGCCGACGTCCTCGGTGTAGCAGAGTGGTTCTCCCGCCTTGCACAGCACACAGCCGTGGATCGCGCCGGCCTCGAGATAGAGCGATGGCATGGTGTTGATGGTCTGCGTCATCTGGTAGAGCCAGGAGGTGCGCAGCTCGGCTTTCGGCAGCGCGACGCTCTCGACGGCCTCCAGCAGATCACCGAAGGCGGTGCCCTGCGCACAGCCCGAGGTCTGCGTGCGCTTCTTCAGCTTGGCCTCGAAATTGGTGTGATGTGCGGTGCGCACCACGACCACCTGGAGGTCGTCGTCGTATTCGACCTCGGTGACCACGTCGTTGAATTTCAGCATATTCTGGTTCAGCAGATAGCCGAGCGCCAGATATTCGGGATAGTCGCCGATCGTCATCATTGTGACGATCTCCTGGGCATTCAGGTAGAGCGTCAGTGGCCGCTCCATCGGGACCTTGATCTCGACCCTGGCGCCGGTCTGGTCGGTCCCGGTCACGCTCTGGGTCAGGCGCGGGTCGTCGGGGTTGGGGATGATCAGGGGTACCGGGGCTTTGTCGATCTTCATCATGGCGGCGAGGTTAGCATGACATTCGGGTCAAGCCGATATATGCATGGCGGGAAAGAGCGAAATGCCGCCTCGGCGTCATTGCGAGCGGAGCGAAGCAATCCAGGATCTTTCCGCGGCGGCAGTCTGGATTGCTTCGCTGCGCTCGCAATGACGGGGTTGGACCGGCGGTTCCACCCAAGGACCGAGTCGTGCGCAGCGACGGAGCTGGAATGAAAGTCATCGGCCTTGCAGGCTGGAGCGGTGCGGGCAAGACAACGCTATTGACGCGGCTGATCCCGCATTTCAACGCGCAGGGCCTGCGCGTCTCCGTGATCAAGCATGCGCATCACCAGTTCGACGTCGACGTGCCGGGCAAGGATTCCTGGCGCCATCGCGAGGCCGGCGCGGCGGAGGTGCTGGTCGCCTCGGCCAACCGCTGGGCGCTGATGCATGAGCTGCGCGGGGCGGCGGAGCCGCGGCTGCCGGAGCTGCTCGGCAAGCTCTCCGCCGTCGATCTCGTCGTGGTCGAGGGTTTCAAGCGTGAGCCGCATCGCAAGATCGAGGTGCACCGCGCCGGCAACGGCAAGCCGCTGCTGTTTCCCGATGATCCCGGCATTGCCGGGATTGCGAGCGACGTCGCGATTGACACAAGGCTGCCGACTGTCCATCTCGACGATATCGCGGCTGCCGCGGAACTGTTGCTGCGCGCGGCGATGCCGGTCGAGGAGGCGGTGGCAAAGAGCGCCGCGATACGCTGACGAGGCACCATGGCGCAACTATCGGACGATTGCTTTGCCTTCGGCGGCCCGATGATGTCGGTCGACGAAGCCGTTGGCCTCATCACGACGCGCGTCAACGCGATTGTCGATCTGGAAACCGTGGCGCTGGTCGACGCCGACGGGCGCGTGCTCGCGCGCGATGTGGCCGCACCTTTGCCGCTGCCGCCGTTCACCAACTCCGCCGTCGACGGTTACGCCCTGCGCAACGCCGACCTTCCGGAAAGCGCCGAACGGGCGTTCCCGCTCGACGGTCGCATCCAGGCCGGCGGCGTTGCACAGGCACCGATCAAGTCCGGTCACACCGCGCGCATCTTCACCGGCGCGCCGATGCCGCCCGATGCGGACACCGTCTTTATGCAGGAGGACGTTCGCATCGATGATTCCGGCAGGATCGTGCTGCCGCCGGGGCTGAAGCGTGGGGCCAATGTCCGTCCCGCAGGCGAGGACATTCCGCAAGGTCACGTCGCGCTGCGCGCCGGCCAACGCTTGCGACCGCAGCATGTCGCCCTTGCCGCCGCGTTCGGCCTGACGGGGCTCGATGTCGTCAGGCGCATCCGTGTCGCCGTGTTCTCGACCGGCGACGAATTGGCGTCGCCCGGCGAACCGCGCGCCGCCTCGCAGCTGTTCGATTCCAATCGTTTCATGCTGCTGGCGATGCTGCGTCGGCTCGGCTGCGAGGTCAGCGACCTCGGCATTCTGCGCGACGAGCGGACGTCGCTCGCGAACGGCTTGAAGCAGGTCGCAGGTCACCATGACCTGATCCTCACCACCGGCGGTGTCTCGACCGGCGAGGAGGATCACGTCAAGGCGGCGGTCGAGAGTATCGGCTCGCTGGTGCTGTGGCGGATGGCGATCAAGCCCGGCCGTCCCGTGGCGATGGGCATCATCGGCGGCACGCCGCTGATCGGATTGCCCGGCAATCCCGTCGCGAGCTTCGTGACGTTCGTCCATGTGGTGCGACCGACGGTGTTGGCGCTCGCGGGTGGCTTGCCGGAACCGTTGACGCCCATCCCGCTGCGCGCGGCGTTCACTTACAGGAAGAAGGCCGGCCGGCGGGAATATGTGCGCGCCTCGCTGCGGCGCGCGCAGGACGGTGCGCTCGAGGCGATCAAGTTTCCGCGCGAGGGGGCCGGGCTGCTGTCGTCGCTGGTCGAGACCGATGGCCTCGTCGAACTCGGCGAGGACATCACGAATGTCGAGCCGGGGCAGGACGTCGGCTTCCTGTCCTACGCGGGTCTGCTCTAGGCGCCCTTGCGTTGACGTGATCGACCGGTCCCGCCATGTTGCGGCCATGACCAGAACCATGCTCGATCTCACCGGACTGAAATGCCCGCTGCCCGCCCTGAAGACGCGCAAGGCGCTCAAGCCTTTGCAGCCGGGTGATCAGCTCGAGGTTCACTGCACCGATCCCCTGTCGGTGATTGACATTCCGAACCTGATCCGCGAGACCGGCGACAAGGTCGAGATCACCGAGCGCAACGAGGCGCGCATCGTGTTCCTGGTCGAAAAGAGCGGCGCCCCGTAAAAAGGCGAATATTCACGGCGGCGACGTTTGACTATGCTGCGCCCGCGGGGGAACGGCCGTAGCTTTCGCTGCAATGCGAAAGACGCCGATTGTTGCGGTGAACGATCTCAAACCCAAGATTCTCAAACCTAAGACATCGGGCATGACTTTCTCAACATCGAGGGTAAGCGCAGCCGCAAATCCCGCGGTGGGACGCGAACCTGACGTCAAGCTCGGCAAGGCGGCTGCAGGACCGGAGTTCAGCGCGCTGGCGCAGGCCTCCATCCTGATCGTCGACGACGAGCCGGGCATGCGCAATTTCCTGGTGCGCACGCTTGCGCCGCGCTGCAAGCTGGTGGACGAGGCGGCCGATACCGACCAGGCCTCGCGCAAGCTCGATTCAAACCGCTACGACGTCGTCATTCTCGACAACATCATGCCCGGCAAGAATGGCGTCGACTGGCTCGCCGAGCAGCGCGCCGTCGGCTTCTTTGCCGATGCCATCCTGATCACCGCCTATGCCGACCTGGACACCGCGATCCAGGCCCTGCGCGCCGGTGCGGCCGACTTCGTGCTCAAGCCGTTCCGCTCCAACCAGATCCTCAACGCGGTGGCGCGATGCCTCGACCGCGTCCGCCTCCAGCGCGAGAATTATGTTCTGCGCTACGCTCTGCGTGCCTCGTCCGACCGCACCTTTCTGCGCGACAATCTGATCGGACAGTCGGCAGCGACGCTGCGCGTGCGTGAGACCATTGCGCGCGTCGCGCGCCTGCCGACCTCGATTCTCCTCACCGGCGAATCCGGCACCGGCAAGGAAGTGGCAGCGCGCTCGATCCACTCGCTGTCCGACCGCGCCGACAAGCCCTTCGTGCCCGTGAATTGCGCGGCGATCCCGCCCGACATGATCGAGGCCGAGCTGTTCGGACACATCAAGGGCGCCTTCACCGGCGCCGATTCGGGCCGCGAGGGCTTGTTCCTGTATGCCCATGGCGGCACGCTGTTCCTCGACGAGATCGGGGAGCTGCCGCTGCCGATGCAGAGCAAGCTGCTCCGCGTGCTCGAAGACCGCCGCGTCCGTCCGGTCGGCTCCGAGCGTGAAGTTCCGGTCGACCTGCGCTTCATCTTCGCGACCAATGCCGAACTGGAGAAGGAGGTCGAGAAGGGCCGCTTCCGGGCCGACCTGTTCTACCGGCTCAACGTGATGCAGATCCGCCTGCCGCTCCTGAAGGATCGCGGCGACGACGTGCAGGAGCTCGCCACCATCTTCATGAGCAAGCTGTCGGTGCAGCTCGGCATGCCGCCGGTGCCGATCGACGCCTCGGTGCGGGCGGCGCTCGCAAGCTATGACTGGCCGGGCAATGTGCGCGAGCTGCGCAATTTGATCGAGCGCGCGCTGATCCTCGGCGCCTTCCCCGACGATTTCGCCGGTCCCCGCAACAACGGTCAGTCGGCGCCAGCCGACAGTCTCGCGGAGCTCGAGCGCCGTCACATTCTCGGCGTGCTGAAGGAGGTCAATGGCAACCGCGAGGAGGCGGCTCGGCGTCTCGGCATCTCGCGCAAGACCATCGACCGCAAATGCGCGTTGTGGGATGTCTGATGCTGCCGGCCGCAGCGGCGAGCCCGTGCGGGGACGCTCCGTCCGCTTCCGGCTGCTCGCGATCGCGCTGCTGCCGATGCTGGTCATCCTGCCGCTCCTGCTCGGCGTTGCGATCTATCGCTGGAACGCGAAATTCGACGCGACCCTGATCTCCAAGGTGAACGGCGATCTCACCATCGCCCACCAATATCTCGCCCGCATCCTGGAAAGGACCGGCGCCCAGCTGCGGGCGCTCAGCCTGTCGGCCCGCTTCCACGAGGTGCTGGCGCCGGATGCGCGCAGCTCATTGCAGGATCTGCTCGAGGAGACCCGCAAGGAGATCGGTCTCGATTTCCTGTATCTGACCAACGATCGCGGGGATGTCCTGGCCTCGTCGCCGCCGTTGCAGCGTCGACCGAGGAGCGACTGGCCGATCATCACCTCGGCGCTGTCGGGCCAGGTCCCTGCAACAGGCGTCGACATCTTCGGCAATGACGAGCTCGCCGCAATTTCGCCGGCCCTCGCCGAGCGCGCGCGATTGGACCTCGTGCCGACCCCGAACGCAGTGCCGACCGACCGCAGCACGGAGACGCGCGGCATGGTCGTGCATGCGGCGAGCCGGGCGATGCTGCCTGACGGTGGCGCCGCTGCGCTGGTCGGCGGCACGCTGCTCAACCAGAACCTGGAATTCATCGACACGATCAACGATCTCGTTTATCGCGCGGCGAGCCTGCCGGAGGGCAGCCAGGGCACCGCGACGCTGTTCCTGGACGACGTGCGGATATCGACCAACGTCCGCCTGTTCGAGGGGCGGCGCGCGCTCGGCACGCGCGTGTCGGCGGCGGTGCGCTCGGCCGTGCTGGGCGAGGGGCGCACCTGGCTCGACAGCGCCTTCGTGGTCAACGACTGGTACATCTCCGCCTATGAGCCGCTGGTCGACAGTTACGGCAAGCGGGTCGGCATGCTCTATGTCGGCTTCCTGGAGAAGCCGTTCAGCGAAGCCAAATACCAGACATTGGTGATCATCGTCGCAGCGTTCATCGCCATCACCGCCGCGACCGTGCCGATCTTCCTGCGCTGGGCGAGCTCCATCTTCATGCCGCTGGAGCGCGTCACGGCGACGATCAGCGAGGTCGAGCGCGGGAATCTCTCCGCCCGCACCAAGATGCCGGTGCTGGGTGACGAGATCGGCCGCGTCGCGGTTCATCTCGACAGCCTGCTCGACCAGATCCAGGAACGCGACCGACAGCTCCGGGAGTGGAATGAGGAGCTGAACATCCGCGTGCGCGAGCGCACGCGCGACCTCGAGCACGCCAATCTCAAGCTCGAGGCCACCACCAAGCAGCTCATCATGTCCGAGAAGCTGGCTGCAATCGGCGAGATCACCGCCGGCGTGGCCCATGAGATCAACAATCCGATCGCGGTGATGCAGGGCAATCTCGACGTCATCCGCAGCGTGTTCGGCGCCGATGCTGACAAGGCGAAGGTCGAGTTCCGCCTGCTCGACGAGCAGATTCACCGCATCAGCCAGATCGTGACCAAGCTGCTGCAGTTCGCAAGGCCGGAGGAATATGCCGGCTATGTCGAGCGCCATGCGCCGGCCAGCGTCATCTCCGACTGTCTGCCGCTGGTGCAGCATCTTCTGAACAAGACCGAGATCGGCGTGGTCAGGGACGACCGCGCCAACCGGCTCGTGCTGATGAACCGCAACGAGCTGCAGCAGGTCCTGGTCAATCTCATCGTCAACGCGATCCACGCCATGCCGGACGGCGGAACCCTGACGCTTCGCTCCTTCGATGCCGAGCGCGACGGCCATCGAGGCGTCGCCATCGAAGTCACTGATACCGGCATCGGCATGAGCACCGAGGTGATCGAAAAGATATTCGATCCCTTCTTCTCCACGAAACAGCGGCAAGGCACCGGGCTCGGCCTCTCCATCAGCCAGACGCTGATCAAGCGCCAAGGCGGACAGATCACGGCCGAAAGCCGCGTCGGCTCCGGAAGTACATTCACGGTGTGGCTGCCGGAAGCGGCCTGATTGGACATTTTGTCCGAGGGATTCAGGACATTCTGTCCCCTGCAATATATTGCGTTGCGGGAAGTCGTTGAACCGTCACGATGCGGCTTCTGGCACGTGTGTTGCTCATCTCATGAGAGGGTGTTGAGGGGGATGAGGGCGCGATAGCCGTCACGGCAACGCTGCTTGCGAGGCGAAGGACAACCCGCGATCGGCTGCTTGTTCGGCGCATATGAGGCGATGCGCATCAGACGATTCTCCTTCGACATGAAGTCCGACCTGTCATGCGCGGCTGCCAAGCACGCACACGACCGGTCTCAAACCGATGTGCCGGCAAGGCCGCGCTTGGGAGGGAATGCTTATGACGACTGCCGATACCGTTCTTGCACCGGTTGGTGCCTCCGGCTTCCTCGATCGTGAACGCACGATCGCGACGGCCGGTTTCAATCGCTGGCTGGTGCCGCCGGCAGCGCTGTGTATCCATCTGTGCATAGGCATGGCCTACGGCTTCTCGGTGTTCTGGCTGCCGCTGTCGCGCGCGATCGGCATCGCGGCGCCGAAGTCATGCCCGGACATGTCGCTGTGGCAGGAGCTGTTCACAACGAGCTGCGACTGGAAGGTCGCCAGCCTGGGGTGGATGTACACGCTGTTCTTTGTCCTGCTCGGCGTCTCCGCCGCGATCTGGGGCGGCTGGCTCGAGCGCGCCGGTCCGCGCAAGGCGGGCGTCGTCGCCGCCTGCTGCTGGGGCGGCGGGCTTCTGATCGGTGCCTTCGGCGTCTACGTCCACCAGCTCTGGATCATGTGGCTTGGTTGTGGCGTGATCGGCGGCGTCGGACTCGGGCTCGGCTACATCTCTCCGGTGTCGACTTTGATCAAATGGTTTCCGGATCGCCGCGGCATGGCGACCGGCATGGCCATCATGGGATTTGGCGGCGGTGCCATGATCGGAGCACCCCTGGCCAATCTCTTGATCAACTACTTCAAGACGCCCACCTCCGTCGGTGTCTGGGAGACCTTCGTCACGATGGGGGTGGTCTATTTCGTCTTCATGATGATCGGCGCCTTCGCCTATCGCGTGACGCCGGCCGGCTGGAAGCCCGAGGGCTGGACGCCGCCGAGTGAGAAGAAGTCGATGATCACCGAGCACCACGTGCACCTCGACAACGCACACAAGACGCCGCAATTCTGGCTGATCTGGTGGGTGCTCTGCCTCAACGTGTCGGCGGGTATCGGCGTGATCGGCATGGCCTCGCCCATGCTCCAGGAGATCTTCGCAGGCAAGTTGATCGGGCATCCGGAGCTGACCTTCAGCCAGCTCTCGGTTGAACAGAAAGCTGCGATCGCGGCGATCGCTGCCGGCTTCGCCGGTCTCTTGTCATTGTTCAACATCGGCGGCCGCTTCTTCTGGGCCTCGATGTCGGACCTCATGGGGCGCAAGAACACCTATTACACCTTCTTCATCCTCGGCATCGTGCTCTACGCGCTGGCGCCGACCTTCGCGGCGATGGGCTCGAAGCTGCTGTTCGTGCTCGGCTTCGGCATCATCCTGTCGATGTATGGCGGCGGCTTCGCCACCGTTCCGGCCTATCTCGCGGACATGTTCGGCACCCAGTTCGTCGGTGCCATCCACGGCCGGCTGCTGACGGCATGGTCGACCGCGGGCATCATCGGCCCGGTCGTGGTGAACTACATCCGCGAGTTCCAACTCGCGGCCGGCGTTCCCCGCGACCAGCTCTACAACACCACCATGTACATCCTCTGCGCGATGTTGATTGCGGGCCTGATCTGCAACTACCTGATCAAGCCGGTCGATTCGAAGTGGCACATGAAGGACGCCGATGTCGCCAAGTTGCAGGCGGCGAGCGCCAGCGCTGCAGCTGCGGGGCCGCATGGCTCCTACGGCATAGGCTTTGGCGGGCTCGACGCCAGGGCGGCGCTGTTCTGGGCCTTCGTCGGCGTTCCCTTGGCCTGGGGCGTGTGGAAGACGCTGGAGAGCGCGGTCAAGATCTTCTGATCGCGCATTCATCGCGAGCGGGAGCGCACGATGGGCGCTCCCGCCGTAGCTTCGGAGCGGGACTTCGATACGATTTCGCTATCGCAGCATAGGAAGCCTTTATTGATTCTCCAGACCAATTCAGGCTTCGTTCTGTCAGTTGGCGCGTTGGACGAACGCAAGGCCGTGTCCGGGCAGCGATCCACAGTTGTCCTTGGGGCTGCTCGTGGGCTGCACTTAACTGCTTCCTTGAGCATGATAATTTGATTGGCATTTGGCATGCCAGAAGCTAGAACTGGAGCCGTTCTAAAAGACGAGGTCGAGACGAATCGATGAGCCACGACGTGCACAAGGTCCGACCGTTCGAGCATCCCGGTGAGGGGCGCCGACGCGCCAAGGCGACCCCCAAGGGGCGGCAGGTCGATCCCACGGCCGCGCACGAGATCGAGCTATTGCTCGGCGACAGGCCGCGCCGGCGCGATCTCTTGATCGAATATCTGCACCTGATCCAGGACAGATATCACCAGATCTCGGCCGCGCATCTGGCCGCGCTCGCCGACGAGATGAAGCTCGCCTTCGCCGAGGTGTTCGAGACGGCGACCTTCTACGCGCATTTCGACGTGGTGAAGGAAGGTGAGCCCGATATCGCGCCGCTAACGATCCGCGTCTGTGATTCGCTGACTTGCGCGATGCTTGGTGGCGAGAAGCTGCTCCAAGATCTGCAGAGCGCGTCAGGTCCCGGCATCCGCGTCGTGCGCGCGCCCTGCGTCGGTCGTTGTGATACTGCGCCCGCCGCGGAAGTCGGTCACAACTTCGTCGATCACGCCACCGTCGCCAATGTGATGGCGGCGGCCAAGGCCGGCGCCACTCACGCGCATCTGCCCGAATATGTCGACTACGACGCCTATGTCGCCGGCGGCGGTTACAAGCTGCTGGGCCGCCTGCGCTCCGGCGAGTTGTCGAAGGACGATCTCCTGAAAGCGCTCGACGATGCCTCGCTGCGCGGGCTCGGCGGCGCCGGCTTCCCCACGGGACGCAAATGGCGCGCGGTGCTGGGCGAGCCCGGCCCGCGGCTGATGGCGATCAATGGCGACGAGGGCGAGCCCGGTACGTTCAAGGACCGCTACTATCTGGAAACCGATCCGCATCGTTTCATCGAGGGCATGCTGATCGGCGCGCATGTGGTGCAGGCGAGCGACGTCTACATCTATCTGCGCGACGAATATCCGGCCGCACGCGAGATCCTCCAGCGCGAGATCGCAAAGCTGCCGCCGGGCGGCCCGACGCTGCACATGCGGCGCGGCGCCGGCGCCTACATCTGCGGCGAGGAATCCTCGCTGCTCGAAAGCATCGAAGGCAAGCGTGGCCTGCCCCGGCACAAGCCGCCTTATCCGTTCCAGGTCGGCCTGTTCGGCCTGCCGACGCTGATCAACAACATCGAGACGCTGTGGTGGGTACGCGACATCGTCGAGAAGGGCGCCGACTGGTGGAAGGGCCATGGCCGCCACGAGCGTCACGGTCTGCGCAGCTTCTCGGTCTCGGGGCGCGTCAAGAATCCCGGCATGAAGCTCGCGCCATCAGGCATCACCGTGCGTGAGCTGATCGAGGAATATTGCGGCGGCATGGCCGACGGCCATCAGTTCTACGCGTATCTGCCGGGCGGTGCGTCCGGCGGCATCCTGCCGGCATCGATGGACGACATCCCGCTCGATTTCGGCACGCTGGAGAAATACGGCTGCTTCATCGGTTCGGCCGCGATCGTGATCCTGTCGCAAAAGGACAGCGTGCGCGCGGCGGCGCTGAACCTGATGAAGTTCTTCGAGGACGAGAGCTGCGGCCAGTGCACGCCTTGCCGCGTCGGAACCCAGAAGGCGGCGCTGCTGATGCAGAAGCCGGTCTGGAACCGCGCCTTGCTGGAAGAATTGAGCCAGGCGATGCGCGATGCCTCGATCTGCGGGCTCGGACAGGCGGCATCGAATCCGCTGTCCTCCGTGATCAAATATTTCCCTGACGAGTTCAAGGAAGCGGCCGAATGACGAAGATTACGTTCGAGCTCGACGGCAAGCAGGTCGAGGCCAATCCCGGCGAAACGATCTGGCAGGTGGCTAAGCGCCAGGGCCGCGAGATTCCGCATCTGTGCTATTCGCCGGCACCGGACTATCGTCCCGACGGCAATTGCCGCGCCTGCATGGTCGAGATCGAGGGCGAGCGCGTCTTGGCGGCATCCTGCAAGCGCACCCCGTCGGTCGGCATGAAGGTGAAGACCGAGTCCGCGCGCGCGGTGTCGGCGCAAAAGATGGTGATGGAGCTGCTGGTCGCCGACCAGCCGGCGCGCGAGACCTCGCACGATCCGGATTCGAAGTTCTGGCACTGGGCCGAGACGACAGGCGTCACCGAGAGCCGCTTCCCCGCCGCCGAGCGCTGGGCGACCGACGCCAGCCATCCGGCGATGCGTGTCAATCTCGATGCCTGCATCCAGTGCGGCCTGTGCGTGCGCGCCTGCCGCGAGGTCCAGGTCAACGACGTCATCGGCATGGCCTATCGTAGTCACGGCTCGAAAATCGTGTTCGACTTCGACGATCCCATGGGCGAATCCACCTGCGTCGCTTGCGGCGAGTGTGTGCAGGCCTGTCCGACCGGCGCCTTGATGCCGGCCGTGATGCTGGACGAGAAGCAGACCCGCGTGACCTATGCCGACAGGAAGGTCGACTCGCTCTGCCCGTTCTGCGGCGTCGGCTGTCAGGTGACCTACGAGGTCAAGGACGAGAAGGTGATCTATGCCGAGGGCCGTGACGGTCCCGCCAATCACAATCGTCTTTGTGTGAAGGGCCGCTTCGGCTTCGACTACATTCACCATCCGCATCGCCTGACCAAGCCGCTGGTGCGGCTGCCGAATGCGAAGAAAGACGCCAACGACCAGGTCGATCCGGCCAATCCGTTCACCCATTTCCGCGAGGCGACCTGGGAGGAAGCGCTCGACATCGCGGCCAGGGGCCTCGTCAAGATCCGCGACGAGAAGGGCGTGAAGGCGCTGGCCGGCTTCGGCTCGGCCAAGGGCTCGAACGAAGAGGCCTATCTGTTCCAGAAGCTGGTGCGCACCGGCTTCGGTTCGAACAATGTCGACCATTGCACCCGGCTCTGCCACGCCTCGTCGGTGGCGGCGCTGTTCGAAGGTCTGAGCTCGGGCGCGGTGTCGGCGCCGTTCTCCGCCGCGATGGATGCCGAAGTGATCTGGGTGATCGGCGCCAACCCGACCGTGAACCATCCGGTCGCCGCGACCTTCATCAAGAACGCGGTCAAGCAGAACGGCGCCAAGCTGTTCGTGATGGATCCACGCCGGCAGACGCTGTCGCGTCATGCGACCAGGCATCTGCAGTTCAAGCCCGGCTCGGACGTTGCCATGCTGAACGCGATGATCAACACGATCATCACCGAGGGCCTGACCGACGACCAGTACATCGCCGGCTACACCGAGGGCTTTGAGGACCTCAAGGAGAAGATCAAGGAGTTCACGCCTGAGAAGATGGAGCCGATCTGCGGCGTCCCGGCGCAGACACTGCGCGAGGTCGCCCGCACCTATGCGCGCGCAAAATCGTCGATCATCTTCTGGGGCATGGGCATCAGCCAGCACGTCCACGGCACCGACAATGCGCGCTGCCTGATTGCGCTGGCGCTGATCACCGGCCAGGTCGGCCGTCCCGGCACCGGCCTGCATCCGCTGCGCGGCCAGAACAACGTGCAGGGCGCCTCCGACGCCGGGCTGATCCCGATGTTCCTGCCGGACTACCAGCCGGTGGGGCGCGATGATTTGCGCGGCAGCTTCGAAAAGCTCTGGCAGCAGGATCTCGATCCCGTGCGCGGCCTGACCGTGGTCGAGATCATGAACGCGATCCATGCCGGCGAGATCAGGGGCATGTATATCGAGGGCGAAAACCCGGCGATGTCCGATCCCGATCTCCAGCACGCCCGCCAGGCGCTCGCGATGCTCGATCATCTCGTGGTCCAGGATCTCTTCGTCACCGAGACCGCGTTCCACGCCGACGTCATCCTGCCGGCCTCGGCCTTCGCCGAGAAGGAGGGCTCGTTCACCAACACCGACCGCCGCGTCCAGCTCGCGCGCCAGGTGATCAAGCCGCCGGGCGATGCGCGGCAGGATCTCTGGATCATCCAGGAGATCGGCAAGCGCATGGGCCTGCCGTGGAATTATTCCGGTCCCGGCGACGTCTACACCGAGATGGCGGAGCTGATGCCGTCGCTGAAGAACATCAGCTGGGAGCGGCTGCTTCGCGAAGGCGCGGTCACCTATCCGGCCGACGCGCCTGACCAGCCCGGCAACGAGATCATCTTCACCACGGGCTTCCCGACCGCGAGCGGCCGCGGCAAGATCGTGCCGGCCAAGGTGATCCCGCCGGACGAATTGCCCGACGACGAATACCCGATGGTGCTGTCGACCGGCCGCGTGCTGGAGCACTGGCACACCGGCTCGATGACGCGCCGCGCGCAGGTGCTCGACCAGATCGAGCCGGAGGCGGTCGCCTTCATGTCGCCGAAGGACATGCGCAAGAAGAAGCTGGTGCCTGGCGATTTCATTCGCCTGGAGACCCGCCGCGGCGCCGTCGAGGTCAAGGTCCGCTCCGACCGCGACGTGCCGGAGAATATGGTGTTCATGCCGTTCTGCTATGCGGAAGCGGCGGCGAACCTGCTCACCAACCCGGCGCTCGATCCGTTCGGCAAGATCCCGGAGTTCAAGTTCTGCGCAGTGCGTGCCGAACGCGCCGAGATGCGGGACGCGGCGGAGTAGGACGTTCTTGTCGGGTTTGGCAGCCTAGCGCCGCCAAATCCGGCTGTCGTGCCTGCGCATGCGGGGACCCATACTGCGTGATCTCGCGATTGCGGACGGTCGTAGTCCCGACTAGGAGCCTTCGCCAAAACTCCTCCCTGGGGTTATGGGTCCCCGCGTTGCGCGGGGACGACAGCTGAATTTGTGACGGGCATCGTACCCCCATCCCCCACCGCTTCGCTCTTCGCAATGACGGTGCTACATGTGACGCATGTCCAAAGTCACCCCAGCCACGCGCGCGCTTGACGCCGCCGGTGTCGCCTTCACGGTCCACGCCTATGAGTACGATCCCGATGCCGAAAGCATCGGGCTGCAGGCCGCCGCCGCGCTTGGTGAGGACCCGGCGCGCGTCCTGAAGACGCTGATGGCGCAGGTTGACGGCAAGCCGGTCTGCGTGGTCGTGCCGTCCGACCAGGAGGTCTCGATGAAGAAGCTCGCCGCGGCCGCGGGCGGCAAGTCGGCGCAGATGATGAAGCCGCCCGAGGCGGAGCGCGTCACCGGCTACAAGGTCGGCGGCATCAGCCCGTTCGGGCAGCGCAAACCGGTGCGCACCGTGATCGAGCAGAGCGCGCTCGCGCATGAGTCGGTCTATCTCAATGGCGGTCAGCGCGGATTACAGGTGCGGCTGAAGCCGGCCGATGTGCGGGATGTCCTCAAGGCGGTCGTGGCGGATGTGCTGGCGTGACGGAGCGGGATCGTGAGGTGCGCGCTGCTGCTGTGGTTCGCGGCGCTGCTCGGCATCGCTCTCCCGGCTGAAGCGCACCAAGTCAACCTCGTCACGGCGCGCGTGGCGCTGACCGACGATCGCATCGTGAAGGTCGAGCTCGGATTGAAGGGCAGCGATGTCGATCGCCTGATCGGCACGAGGACCTATGATGCGAGACAGGATACGGTCGATCCTGCGGCGGTCGAAGCTGCCAGATCCGCCATCCTGGTCTATATGAGCACGCACCTCAATGTGACAGGTGGCGCCAGGGCTTGCTTGGCCGGAGATGCAGCGATCCTGGCGGACGGCGACGGCATCATCTATCGCAAGAGCTTTGCCTGCGCCGACGCCCCCGGCGACCTCATCTATCGCTCAACCGTGCTGACCGAGAAAGACCCGGCCGCGCGGCAGGTCGTGCTGATCGCGCAGGGCAGATCGGAGGCGCAGGCCTTGCTCGACGCCGGCAACACGACGGTCACGCTCTCGACCGCGCCGCCGCCGCTGTGGTCGACGATGCAGCGCTATCTCCTCACGGGTATCGAGCACATCTTCCTCGGCTACGACCACGTCGCATTCCTGATTGCCGTGGTGCTGTGGGCAAGACGGCTCATTCCGGTCGTCAAGATCGTGACGGCCTTCACCATCGCCCATTCGATTACCTTGTCGCTGGCCGCGCTTGATGTCCTCGTCATGCCGAGCAGCGTTGTGGAGCCTGCGATCGCGGCCTCGATCGTCTTCGTGGCCGTGGAGAACTTCTTCTCGCGCGATGTCGACAAGCGCTGGCGCATGGCCTTTCTGTTCGGGCTGATCCACGGTTTTGGTTTCGCCGGTGCGCTTCGCGAGATCGGGCTGCCACCCAACGCAGCGGTGCCGGCGCTGGCCGCCTTCAACATCGGCGTCGAGATCGGGCAGGTCGCGATCGTCGCAGTCGCGCTGCCGATCCTCCGCGTGGCCGATCGACTGAGTGCTCAGGACCGGTCCGAGCCGGTGAGGGCGGCGGGGCTGGTCTATGCAGTGTCCGCGGTGATCGGCCTGCTCGGCGGCTATTGGCTGCTCGCGCGCGTCCTCGAAGCTTGATCTCGGGCTGCGCCGGCGGCGAGACAAAGCTTCATCCCTGAACGGGCGGCGTCCCGCGGCACCGCATGCGGGCCCCATGCACTTGAGTTCGCCCACAAGCTCTGTATAGAAGCGAAGCTGAAATAGAATAGTGTTCTGTACAACAGAACGATGGAGAGGGAGGGAGGGACGGAACGATGGAATCCGAACACGTCCATCAAGGCGACGGCCAGCCGGTGTTATTCACGCCCGACGCCGTCATCGCGGCTTTCACGGCGATCCCCGACTTGCTGGCACGCGATGTTGCTCTGACCGCCCGCGGGCGCTGGCTCGACGTCGACTGCCTGCTCGGGCCGAGCACGCAGCCATTTCACGTTGCCATCCGCGCCGGGCAGATCGTGGATATGACGTCGGCTCCTGTCCTGATGCGCTCGTGGCGGTTCGCCTACCGTGCGACGCCGGCTGCGCTTGCCGCCTATTGGCAGAAGATGCCGCCGGCGGGCTGGCATGACCTGCTGGCGCTGACCAAGCGCGGACATGCGACCCTTGAGGGGGATCTGCACCCCTTCATGACGCATCTTCAGTACTTCAAGGATCTCTTGGCGCTGCCCCGACAGAACGGCTTTGGAGGCGCGTCATGAGCGGCTTCATCGAGCCGATCGTCGGTCGCTACGTGCATGTCGAAATCGGCGGCGAGATCAACCGCATCTACTTCGAGGAAAACGGCAGCGGCATTCCACTGGTCTGCCTCCACACCGCCGGCTCCGATGCGCGGCAATGGCGACATCTGCTCGCGGATGACGAGTTCACCAGGCATTTCCGCGTCATCGCCTTCGACATGCCCTGGCACGGCAAGTCCAATCCGCCGGACAGCCAATACGGCACCGAATATCGGCTGACCACCGCGAGCTACACCGCGACCATCCGTGCGTTCTGCAACGCGCTGAAGCTGGAGCGCCCGGTGGTGATGGGCTGCTCCATCGGCGGCCGCATCGTGCTCAATCTCGCCATCGAGTACGCGCGCGAGTTTCGCGCCCTGATCGGGCTCGAGGCGGCGGACTTCCAGCAGCCCTGGTACGACACGGCCTGGCTGAACCGGCCCGACGTTCATGGCGGCGAGGTCTGCGCCGCCCTGGTGTCCGGGCTGATCGCGCCTGGCGGCCCGGAAGCTTCGCGCAACGAGACGCTGTGGGGCTACAAGCAGGGTGGCCCCGGCATCTTCAAGGGCGATCTCTATTTCTATCGCGTCGATGGCGACCTGCGCGGGCGCATCCGTAACATCGACGTCAACCAGTGTCCGCTCTATCTCCTCACCGGCGAGTACGATTTCTCCTGCACGCCGGAGGACACGCTGCGGACCGCGGCCGGCATTCCCGGCGCGAGGGCGACCGTGATGGAGCGGCTCGGCCATTTTCCAATGAGTGAAAATCCGGAACAGTTCCGCCGCTACATTGCGCCGGTGCTGCAAGACATCCTCAACAAGCAAAATTCGTAAACGGGAGGCGTATCTTATGAAGTTGCGTTGGATCATGGCGGCAATTCTGGCCGCACAGGCGAGTACCGCGCTTGGAGCCGACAATGTGATCAGGATCGGCGTGCTCAACGACCAGTCCGGCGTGTTCGCCGACAATGGCGGGCGAGGCTCGGTTGCCGCGGCAAAGCTCGCCGCCGAGGACTTCGGCAACGAATTGCTCGGCAAGAAGATCGAGATCATTTCGGCCGACCACCAGAACAAGCCGGATATCGCATCGGCCACCGCGCGCAAATGGTTCGACAACGAGGGCGTCGACATGATCGCGGACGGCGCGGCCTCTTCGGCCGGCTTTGCCATCCTCGAAGTCGCCAAGCAGAAGAACAAGATCTTCGTCATCTCGGGCCCGGGCTCGTCCGACTTCACCGGGAAGTCGTGCTCGCCGGTCAGCTTCCACTTCAACTACGACACTTATGCGCTGTCGAAGCTCACCAGCGACGCGATCACGCGGGCCGGCGGCAAGACCTGGTACTTCGTGACGGCCGACTATGCCTTCGGCCACGCACTTCAGCGCGACGCGACCAGATTCATCGAGGCCGCCGGCGGCAAGGTGACCGGCTCGGCCGCTCATCCGCTCGGCACCGCCGATTTCGCGTCGTTCCTGTTGCAGGCGCAGGGCTCCAAGGCCGACGTCGTCGGGCTGGCGACCTCAGGCGCGGACGTGCAGACCGCGATCAAGCAGGCGGGCGAGTTCGGCATCGTCGAAGGCGGTCAGAAGCTCGCCGGTCTTCTCGTCTTCATCACGGACGTGAATTCCCTCGGCCTGAAGGTCACTCAGGGCTTGCAGGTGACGACTTCGTTCTACTGGGACCTCAACGAGCAAACCCGGGCCTGGTCGAAGCGCTACGCCGCTCTGATGGACGGCAAGGTCGCGAGCATGGTGCAGGCCGGTGTCTATAGCGGCGTCCACCACTACCTTGCCGCGGTGAAGGCGGCGGGCACGACGGATGCGACGGCTGTTGCCGCCAAGATGCACGAGATGAAAGTCAACGATATGTACAACAAGGACGTTGCGATCCGCCCCGACGGGCGCGTGCTGCATACGATGTATCTGGTGCAGGTGAAAAAGCCGGAGGAGTCCAAGTACAAGTTCGACTATTACCGGATCGTCAGCTCCAAGCCGGGTGAAGAGGTATTCCGGCCGATGAGCGAAGGCGGCTGTCCGCTGGTGAAATAAATGCGTCGGCCGGGCGGGCTCGCACCCGCCCGGCCGCAGGATTTTCGAAGGAGAATAACGGAATGTCTGGTTCGATCGGGTTCATCGGTCTCGGTGTCATGGGAGAGCCGATCTGCCGCAACCTCTTGCGCAAGAGCGGACGGCCGGTGCTGGCGTTCGACCTCGCCGCAGAGCCGCTGGCGCGGATCGCTGCGGATGGGGGCACCGCGGCGAGGTCGGTCGAAGATGTCGTCGGCGGCACCGAGACGATCTTCCTGTGCCTGCCCAGCGCCAGGCATGTGATGTCGGTGTTCGAAGCTATCCTGCCGGCCATCGGAAGCGGCCAGACCGTGGTCGATCTCGGCACCTCCGATGTCGGCCTGACGCGGTCGTTCGCGAAGCAACTCGCCGACAAGGGTGCGCTCTGGATCGACGCACCGATCGCGCGCACGCGTCAGGCCGCGCAGGACGGCACGCTCAGCGTCATGGTTGGCGCGACAGTCGAGCAGTTCGCGAAGGTCGAGCCGCTGATCCGGCATTTCGCCACGGATGTCACCCTCTGCGGCGACACCGGGGCCGGGCAGGTCACGAAGATCCTCAACAACATGGTGCTGTTCGAGACCGTCAATGCGCTGGCGGAGGCGGTCGCGATCGCCAAGCACAGCGGCGTCGAGCCGAAGCTGCTGCTGGAGACCCTGTCCAAGGGGTCGGCGGACAGTTTTGCCCTGCGTAACCATGGCATGAAGGCGATCGTCGCCAGGGAGTTTCCGCTGCGCGCCTTCTCGACCGAGTATGCAATGAAGGATCTCTCCTACGCGCTGGAGCTGGGTGCGCAGACCGGGCTAGATCTGCGCGGCGCGGCGCTCATGCGCACGATCTTCCAGGAGACGATCGACAAGGGCATGGGCGACGCCTATTTTCCCGTCATCGCAAAGCTCATCGATCCCTCCGGATTCCCTGACTAGGAGACCGCATGCCTTCGTCCGGTGTCGCCGCCGTCGACCGCGCCCTGAGCATCCTTGCGGCCTTCGAGGATGCGCCGGAGCCGATGACTCTGGCCGAGCTCGCCCGGCGCACCAAAATGTACAAGAGCACGCTGCTGCGGCTGATGACGTCGCTTCAGGAATTCGGCTATCTCGTGCAGTTCGCCGACGGCCGCTATCACCTCGGCCCGACGCCGTTCCGGCTCGGTGCGGTCTACCAGCGCAGCAACAATCTGCATGATCGGGTGGTGCCGCTGTTGCGGCAGCTCGTGGCCGACGGCACCGAAAGCCCGTCGTATCATGTGCGGCATGACGCCAAGCGCAGGCTCTGCGTCTTCCGTGTCGATTCCGGGCATTCGACGCTCGACCGGGTCGAGGCGGGCATGCTCCTGCCGCTCGACCGCGGCGCAGCCGGCCGCGTCATTCTCGCCTTCGACGGCGAGAAAGGCGAGGGCTACGACGAGATCCGAAAGGACTGCGCCGCCGTGTCCTTTGGCGAGCGTGATCCGGATTGCGCCGGACTTGCCTGCCCGGTGTTTGGCCCCGCTGGCAAATGCGTTGGCGCCCTGTCGCTCTCGGGACCGAAGCTGCGCTTCACGCGGGACAATATCAAGGCGATGACGTCGCTGTTGCTGAAGGCTGCCATCCGCCTGACGCGCACGCTGGGCGGTCCGACCGACCTGCTTGACGATGCCTTGCGGGCCTCGGCTGAAGAGGCGCGTCCCGCGCGCAGGGTGAGGCGGTAGGCGGCCTAGTGCTTCTGCAACAATTTCAGCCGGCAGCGCAGCGCTTCCCGGATATGCGCGCGCGCCAGCTTTTCCGCCTTGTCGCCGTCGCGCGCGGCGATGGCCTCGATGATGCCTTGGTGCTCGCCGTGACTGGTCGAGGGGCGGCCCGATACGGTGAAGGTGGTCGGGCCGAGCAGGGCGATCCAGTCCTGCAATTCGCGCGAAGCGTTGTCGAGATAGCGGTTGCGCGCGGCGCGGCAAATGGCCTCGTGGAAGGCGCGGTTGAGCCGTGCCATCTCCGCGGCGTCGGTCTGCGGCGCCTCGACAAAAGCCTGCTCGATGTCTCGGAGCGCGTCGATCTCCGTCGTTGAGGCGTGCTCGGCGGCAAGGCGCGCGGCGGCGCCTTCCATGATCTCGCGCATGGCGTAGAGCTCGAGCACCTCGGAGATGTCGAGATTGCGAACGATCAGCCCGCGGCCAGCGGCAGGCTCGACGAAGCCGCGTGCCGCAAGGCGGCCCAGCGCTTCGCGAACCGGGGTGCGGCTGACCTTCAGCCGCTGGGCGACTTCCTCCTCGCGCAGGCGGTCGCCCGCGCGGTAGCTGCCGGCTTGGAGCGCCTCGCACAGCGAGCGGAACACGGCTTCCCCCAGCGCAACGCCGGCGCTGCGCGAAATCGACTCGCCTGTCCTTGCCGGGCGTCTGGCCATTGTCCCTCGATGCGCATCCTGCCCATGCAGAGACGCAGCTTGCCGATCTATGTATATCTTTGTATACAAACGTGCGCAATGGTGGAATTGGTCGAGCATGCCGCTGACGGACAGATGGTCTCCAATCTCGGCCGCCATCGGGCAGACGGCATGAGCAGCAAATACGACGTGCTGGTGATCGGCGGCGGCAATGCGGCACTGTGCGCGGCCATCAGTGCCCGGCGCGGCGGCGCCTCGGTGCTGGTGCTCGAAGGAGCACCAAAATTCTATCGCGGCGGCAATACCCGCCACACCCGCAACATGCGTTGTGCCCATGACGCGGCGACCGAAATCCTGACCGGTCCCTACACGGAAGAAGAGTTCTGGGAGGATCTGCTGCGCGTCACCGGCGGACAGACCGACGAGGTGCTGGCGCGCCACATGATCCGCGAATCCAAGGACATCCTGAACTGGATCGTGGAGCAGGGGGTACGCTGGCAGCCTTCGCTCGGCGGCACGCTGAGCCTCGGCCGCACCAACTCCTTCTTTCTCGGCGGGGGCCGCGCGATGCTCAACGCGCTCTATCTCACCGCCGAACGGCTCGGCGTCGAGGTCGAATACGACGCCGAGGTCACCGACCTCGTGATCGAGGACGGCATGTTCCTGGCTGCCCGCCTCAGGCGGCCGATCAAGGGCGAGACCGAGATCCGCGCGACCTCGCTGGTCGCCGCCGCCGGCGGGTTCGAGGCCAACATCGAATGGCTGAAGCAATATTGGGGCGAGGCCGCCGACAACTTCCTGATCCGCGGCACGCCCTACAATCGCGGCTCGATCCTGAAGATGCTGCTCGACAAGGGCGTGCAGGAGGTCGGCGATCCTACCCAGTGCCATGCCGTCGCGATCGACGCCCGCGCGCCGAAATTCGACGGCGGCATCATCACGCGGCACGACTCGGTCGTGTTCGGCATCGTCGTCAACAAGCACGCCCAGCGCTTCTACGACGAGGGCGAGGACATCTGGCCGAAGCGCTATGCGATCTGGGGCCGGCTGGTCGCGGCGCAGCCCGACCAGATCGCCTACATCATCTTCGATTCCACCGTCGTCACCAGCTTCATGCCGACGCTGTTCCCGCCGATCGCCGGGCAGACAATCGCGGAGCTCGCCCGCAAGCTCGAGCTCGATCCGGTCGCATTGGAAAAGACCGTCATCGAGTTCAACGCCGCGGTGCTATCAGGCACCTTCGACCATACCATCCTGGACGACTGTCGTACCGAAGGCATCACGCCGCCGAAGACGCACTGGGCGCGCCGGATCGAGACGCCGCCTTTTCTCGCCTATCCGGTCCGGCCCGGCATCACCTTCACCTATCTCGGCACGCGCGTGAACAAGGAGGCGCGAATGCTGATGAAGGACGGCAAGCCGTCAGGCAACATGTTCGCGGCCGGCGAGATCATGGCCGGCAACGTGCTCGGCAAGGGCTATGCCGCCGGCATGGGCATGACCATCGGCAGCGTGTTCGGGCGGATCGCAGGACGGGAAGCGGCGAAACATGCACGGAACTAGGATTCTCGACGAAGCCGACCGCCTGATGACGGTCTGCAATTCCTGCCGTTATTGCGAGGGCCTGTGCGCGGTGTTTCCGGCCATGGAAATGCGCCGTGCCTTCTCCGACGGCGATCTCAATTATCTCGCCAATCTCTGCCATTCCTGCGGCGCCTGCTACGTCGACTGCCAGTTCTCGCCGCCGCACGAGTTCAACGTCAACGTCCCCAAGACGCTGGCGGTTGCGCGCGCGGAATCCTATGCGGCCTATGCCTGGCCGCAGGCCCTGTCCGGTGCCTTCGCGCGCAACGGCGTCGTCATCAGCGTCATCACCGCGCTCAGCATGGCCGCCTTCATCCTCGGCTTCGCTGCGCTCAACGATCGCAGCGTGCTGTTCGGCGTGCACACCGGGCCGGGCGCGTTCTACAAGCTGATGCCGCATAACGCGATGGCCGCGCTGTTCGGCGCCGCTTTCCTCTACGCCGTCCTGGCCCTCGCCATGAGCGTGCGTGCCTTCTGGCGCGACATCGGCGCACCCATCGGCGGGCGCGCGGACGGCGGCTCGATCTTTCAGGCCATCCGCGACGCCGGCGAGTTGCGCTATCTCCATGGCGGCGGCGTCGGCTGCTACAACGAGGACGACAAGCCCACCGACCGGCGCAAGCTCTATCACCACCTGACCTTCTACGGCTTCCTGCTGTGCTTCGCCGCGACGTCGGTGGCGACGCTCTACCACTATCTGCTCGGCCGCGAGGCGCCATATCCGTGGTGGGACCTGCCCGTGGTACTGGGCACGCTCGGCGGCGTCGGCCTGATCGTCGGGCCGATCGGCCTGTTCGCCGCCAAGATGCGCCGCGATCCAGCGTTGCTCGACGAGTTCAGCTACGGCATGGATGTCGGCTTCATCGCCATGCTGTTCCTGACCGGGCTCACCGGGATGCTGCTGCTGTTCCTGCGCGAGACCGCCGCGATGGGGCCGCTGCTCGCGCTGCATCTCGGCGCCGTGTTCGCATTGTTCATCACCATGCCCTACGGAAAGTTCGTGCACGGCATCTATCGCTTTGCCGCCTTGGTGCGCTATGCGCAGGAACGGCGGACCACGGCGTGATCAGGCATGATGGGATGAGGCTTGGTCGGCTCAACGATGGAAGTGCGCTCCCTCTCCAGCTTGCGGGAGAGGGTCGCTCCGCAGTGGGACAACCCTCAAGCGGAGAAAGCCCTCACCCGCGCCTTCGGCGCGACCTCTCCCGCAAGCGGGAGAGGTGAACGAGCCGGGTTACGCTACCTCGCGCTCCGGCGCTGGCGCCTGCTCGCGGGCCATCGCCGTTGCCGTGACATAGTCGGTCTTGCCGGTGCCGAGCAGCGGCACCTTGTCGACCACCATGATCGCCGCGGGCACCGTCAGCTCGGAGGCGCCGATCGCCTTGGCCTGGGCCTGCATCGCGCTACGCTCGGCGTTCTTCTGCGTCGTCAGCAAGACGATGCGCTCGCCCTTGCGCGGGTCGGGGATCGACACCGCGATCGATGCGGCTTGCGGCCACAGCGTCGTCGCGATGGCTTCGACCGCCGACAGCGAGACCATTTCGCCCGCGATCTTGGCAAAGCGCTTGGCGCGGCCCTTGATGGTGATGAAGCCGGCGGCGTCGATCGCCACGATGTCGCCGGTGTCATGCCAGCCTTCGGGAAGCGTTTCGAGCACGCCGGGATTTTCGGCCCGCAAGTAACCGAGCATCACGTTCGGCCCGCGCACCGAGAGACGGCCGCCTTCCTCGATGCCGGGGACCGGATCGAGGCGGCTTTCCATCAGCGGCGACAGGCGGCCGACGGTGCCGGGACGGTTGGCCATCGGCGTGTTCATCGCCAGCACCGGCGCGGTCTCGGTGACGCCATAGCCTTCGAGAATGCGGATGCCGTAGCGCTCCATGAACACCTGCCGCGTGCGGTCCTTGACCGCTTCGGCGCCGGCGATGACGAGGCGCAGGGTGCGGAAGTCGTAAGGGTGCGCCGAGCGGGCGTAGCCGGTCAGGAACGTGTCGGTGCCGAACAGGATGGTCGCGCCGGTCTGGTAGATGAGTTCAGGCACGATCCGGTAATGCAGCGGCGAGGGATACATGTAGATCGGAATGCCCGCCAGCATTGGCATCATCATGCCCCCGGTCAGCCCGAACGAGTGGAACACCGGCAGCACGTTGAACACCTTGTCGTTGGCGTTGGCATCGACCCGCGCCAGCGCCTGCGCCGCGTTGGCGAGGATGTTGCGGTGGGACAGCACGACGCCCTTGGGCGTGCCTTCGGAGCCCGACGTGAACAGCACGACGGCCGGGTCGTTCGGCTGGCGCGCGACGCGCGGCGCGGTGCCGGCGAGCAGGCCCTTGATCTTGTCGGCAGTACCGATCGAGGCGCGGACATCCTCGAGATAGACGACGCGCGCCTCCGCGGAGATCGCGGTCATCAGCTTGTCGAGCTTGCCCTTCTCGATGAAGGCCTTCGAGGTCAGCACGGTCTTGACCTGCGCAGCCTTCATGGCGGCGAGCACGTTGACCGGACCGGCCGAGAAGTTCAGCATCGCCGGCACCCGGCCGATGTTCTGCAGCGCCATGAACACGACGGCAACGCCCGCCGAGTTCGGCAGCAGCACGCCGACATTCTCGCCGATCGCGGTGCCGTCCTCCAGCTTGCGGCTCAGGACCTGTGCGCCGAGGATCAGCTTGCGATAGGTCAGCTTGGTGCCGAGCGCGTCCTCGATGATGACCTTGCCGGTGTCGCGGTCGCGGTAGGCGTGTCCGAGCGCCTCGAACAGCGTGTGATCGAGCATGGCGTTCTTCACGAGCGCATCGATCATGACGTCCTGCAAAGCGGCGCCGGCGGCATTGCGACGCGCCTTGCCCTTGAGCGTTTCGTCAACCGGGAGCTTGACGGGCGGCAGGATGGTGACCGTCACCCGCGGAAACCAGGACCGCTTGATCTGGCTGGAGGTGAGATAGCTGAGATAGGAGCGCTGTGCGCCTTCGATGCGAACCGGCACCACCACGGCATCGGCCTTGTCCGCGATCATCGCGGTGCCGTCATAGACCTTCATCAGCGATCCCGAGACGGTGATGCGGCCTTCCGGGAAGATCACGACCGACTCGCCGGCGGCGACGAGCTTGATCAGGTCGCGCGCGGCCAGCGGCTTGCTCGGGTCCATGGTGTAATGCTTGACGGCGCGCAGGAACGGCTTGGCCCACCAGGCCTTGGCGATACCGGTATCGACCGCGAAGCTGGCGTCGATCGGCAGCACGGCATGCAGCAGCGGACCGTCGACCAGGCTGACATGATTCGGCGCGATCAGCATGCGCGTGCCCGGAGGCGGCAGGTTTTCGAGCCCGCGCACCTCGGTGCGGAACAGGGCGCGGAACAGAAGTCCACCGGCATCGCGCACGCCTTCCTTGCCCCACTTGGTCAGCACGAACCACACCGCGCCGAAGCTGGCGAGCCCGAGGCCGAAGAAGATCCAGCCGATATGAAGACCCGCCGCCTGCAACAACGCGACGAACAGCGAGCCGACCACCATGAAGGCGGCCTGAAGCACGTTGCCGGCCGCGATGATACGCGCGCGTTCGGAAGGTTGCGACCAGGCCTGGACCGCGGCAAAGGACGGCACGACGAACAGGCCGCCGCCGAATGCGAAGGCGACGAAGTCGGCCAGCATGCGCAAGCCCGCGAACGAGGTCGCAAAGCCGAGCGCGGTGATGTCCTGCCCCTTGGCGGTGACGCCGATGGCCCAGGCGAGATCGAGGCCGGCAAAGCCCATGATGATGGCGCCGATCGGCACCAGCGCGAGGTTCGGGCGGACATGGCTGAGGCTCGCGGCAAACAGCGAGCCGATCGCGATGCCGATCGCGAAGATGGCAAGGCACAGCGTCACCACGCCTTCGGTGCCGCCGACGACCTCCTTGATCAGCGCCGGCAGCAGCGACAGCACGATGGCGCCGACCAGCCAGAACCAGGAGACGATCACGGTGCCGTCCCACAGCCGATGGTCGGCGTAGAGCGTCCTGAGCAGGCCGACCGTCGAGGTCCAGGGATTGGCATCGACGCGCAGGTCGGGCGCCGAGGGCGTCGTCTGCGGAATGCGGGCGGCGAACGCCCAGGACAACAGCGCCAGCGCGACCACGGCGGAGGCGACCCAGCCCATATGCGCCGAGCCGGCCACGAACTGGCCGCCGGCGACGGTGCCGAGCAGGATCGCCATGAACGTCGCACCTTCGACCAGCGCGTTGCCGGTCGCGAGCTCGCCGAGCTCGAGCTGGTCCGGCAGCATGGCGTATTTCACGGGGCCGAACAGGGCGGCGATGGTGCCGAACAGCGCGAGCGCTGCGAACAGGAGCGGCACCGAATGCAGGAAGAATCCGGCGGCGGCAAAGCAGGCGGCGAAGATCTCGACGAATTTGAGCCGCCTTGCGACGACCGATTTGACGTATTTGTCGGCGAGCTGGCCGCCGACCCCGGACAGGATGAAATAGGGGAAGATGAAGACGGCGCCTGCGACCGTCACCAGGGCATCGCCGTGGCTGGTCGCCGCGCTGTAAAGCAGGATGATGACGAGTGCGTTCTTGAGCACATTGTCATTGAGCGCCGAGAAGAATTGCGCCCAGAACAGCGGCGCGAAGCGGCGTGACGACATCAATTCCCTGATCATGACTAGTCCTGCTTTGGAAATACAGATTGAAATTGTTGAATTGCCGGTGAGACGGTCAGACCGGAAGGCATTTGGGACGAACGCGTGCAGGATAACGACATCGCCGCCTGCTCTGTCCTCTCAGTCCTCTGATCCTGTTGGTCTCCAAGTGGTCTCGTCAGGTTCGCAAATATCTGGTCGGGGCCACGTCGAGCTCGGGCGGAGCGGCCGCGCTCGCCCGGATATCGCGCCGGGCGATGAGGAAAAGCTGAACCGCATCGCCGAGGGCCGCGCTATCAGGCGCGAATGTCGGGGGGCATGGTGAGTCCAACATTGTAAGCGGCTCTTGCATTCGAACCGATCGGAACGTGCCGGCTGCGTCTCAGGTGAGATGGGCGAGGTGCCGAAACGGCGAGAAGCGACCGAGCAGGCTGAACCGGCGCCGCTCGTGGCGGGCACGGGCGCGGTTCGTGCGCCACATCCGGAAGGTCGCGCGGCGCTCGGCAAGCACGCCGGCAATGTCGCAGGCATTGGCAATGCGATCGATCGGCGCCATCACGATCTTGAGGGCGGCCCGGCCGAGGCCGGTCACGAGAGCCGTGGCGTCATCGACGAAGGTGGCGGCGATATCAACAGCGAGAGTTTGCATTTCGTAGGTCTCCGAGTTAAATTGAACAATGTTCATATGAGTAACCTGAAAATGAACAATGTTCAAGATGAATCGCTGCGCGACCAGAAAAAAAGCCGGCGACGGCGCCAGATCCTGGAGATCGCCCGCGGCATTATCGCAGCTAAAGGGCTGAGATCATTGAAGGTTCGGGACGTTGCCGAGGCTGTCGGCTGCTCGGTTGGCAGCGTCTATAACGAGTTCGGCGACTTCGACGGGGTCATCCTGACCGTCAATCGGGAGACGGTTCAGGCGCTCACGGCGCGGCTGCGGGGCGTTCCCGCCGAGGATCCGGTTCGCCAGCTCTACGGGCTTGCCGAGACCTATCTCGATTTCTTTGCAGGACACGCCAATCTGCTGCGCTCCTTGTTCGAGCATCGGATGGAGGACGATCGACCTTATCCGGACGACATCCTTCAGATGGTGATGGATGCCTTTGCGCTGATGCATCCACCCTTGGTGCGGCTATTACCGGATGCGGATGACGTGAAGATCGCGCTGCTGTCGCGCACGCTGTTTTCCGCGGTGCATGGCATCATCTCGCTCGGCCTCGAGGAGCGCATGGTGGCCGTACCGCCGCAGATGCTGCGCCAGCAGATCGAACAATTCCTCGACGTGCATCTCGGAGGGCTCGGGATTCTGCCCCAGCGCTGACAGCGGCGAGCCGCGTCAGGCGCGCGCAGCTTCGCGCGGGCGGGTTGCGACGGCGACGGCGCCAGGGCTTCCGCTCTCGACCTGAACGCGGTTGCGTCCCTTTTCCTTGGCGCGATAGCAGGCAGCATCCGCGTGCCGCATCGCATCCTCGAGCGTGATGTTGCGGTCGACGATGCAGGTCACGCCGATGCTGGCGGTCACCGCAAAGCAACGATCGTCCCAGGCGAAACTGAGCAGCTCGAGCGATCTGCGCAGTTGCTCGGCAATGTCGACGGCATCGAAGGGCGAGCATTGCGGTAGGATCAGGGCGAATTCGTCACCGCCGAGCCGGGCCACCAGATCACGCGGGTGCCGGCCCTGTTGCAGGAGGCGCGAGACATCGCGGAGAAGCCGGTCGCCGGCAAGGTGGCCGCAGCTATCGTTGACGCTCTTGAACTGGTCGAGGTCGAGCAGGATCAGGCCGAGCGCACCCGCCCCGGCATTGTCCAGCTCGCTTTGCAGGCGCGCCTCGAAGGCGCGACGGTTCGACAGGCCGGTCAGCCAGTCGTGCGATGCCTGCCAGGCCAGGCGTTGTGTCTCGGCATGCAGTGCGTTTTCGAACGCCTGCCGTTGCAGCACCAGCCGCCGCGTATGCCAGATCAGAAGCAGGATCAGCGCCGCGGCGGTGACGATGTTGACGCAAGTCAGCGTCACCTTGATGGTGCGGGAGCCTTCGCCGAGGACGGTGGAGAAACGCTGGGCATGCACCGTGAACTGGGTATTGAGCTCCGAGAGCCGCGACGATAGGAATTGCAGGCGGCCGTCTTGAATGGGACCGTTCTCCAGCTCGGAGCGGATCAACTCGCCGAACACACTCAGCTCCAGCAGCATGGGATCTGTGGCCGCCCATTCGCGGATCGCGTCCTGGAGGAAGCTGACGCGGTTGAAGTAGCGAAAGAGCCAGATCAGTCCCGGGACGTCATCGGGATGGTTGCCGCCCTGGAGAAAGCCGATACGGGCGGCCTCGACGTCGACCGGATCGCGTTCGAGCGCCCAGCGCGCGAACTCGTCCCCGATGGGAACGGCGAGCGCGGCCTGGTACTGCGCGAACTGGCTGGCCTCGCCCGAATGCAGGTAGCGATTGAGGAAGTAGACGGCGTTCTTCTGCGAGCGCGACCATAGCGCTTCGCCCGCGACATAGGCGCGGACCGAAGACATCACCTCGAGACTGAATCCCGCGATCGCCGCCTGGAGCACGACGACCATCACGAAAGGCGAGACGAGCTTGATGACGTGAAGGAAGCAGCGTCCCTCCACCGACGTCGCTGTTCTGCGAAACACCTTATTCCCCAAGTCGATCAACGATCCCAACGGAACGTTGCGCCTGCAACGCCAAGTAGACGGGATGGTTGCTTAACTCGACCTGAATGGTGCGGAGGACTCCGTCGCAGGGTGAAGCCGTCGTGAAGCAGGTGCCCGCAAATCGCTTCAAATGCCGGCGAACCGGGACCGGCGCGGCGTCGGCGAGCCAATGCAGCGCATTCGTCGTGCGCGGTTCACCTGATCAAGGGGAGGTCGGCTAGACCAGCACCGGCTTGCGGACGCGGCCCGCGTCACCGAACACGCGCAGGTAACGCTCGATCTCCGAGGGAAGGCCGGTCGCCTTCTCCGGATTGTCGGAGAGCTTGACGGCCGGATGACCGTCGACGGACGAGACCTTGCAGACCAGCGAGATCGGATCGAGGTTGAACGAGCCGTCCGGCGTGCAGCCGACGAAGTCGTTGGTGAGGTTGGTGCCCCAGCCAAAGGAGAGCCGCACGCGCCCGGTGAAGTGGTGGTAAGTCTCCTCGATCGAGCCGACGTCCATCGCGTCGGAAAAGACGAGAAGCTTGTCCCTGGGGTTGCGGCCCTTCTTGTCCCACCAGGCGATGATCTCCTCGCCGGCCTGGATCGGCGGCGCGCTGTCGGGGCGGAAGCCGGTCCAGTCGGCGACCCATTCCGGCGCATCGCGCAGGAAGGCCTTGGTGCCGAAGGCGTCGGGCAGCGCGATCAGGAGGTTGCCGCCATAGGTCTGGCGCCACTGATCGAGAATGCGGTAGGGCGCCCAGCGCAATTCCTCGTCGTCCCTGGCGAGCGCGGCCGCGACCATCGGCAGCTCATGCGCATTGGTGCCGATGGCTTCGAGATCGTTGTCCATCGCGAGCAGCACGTTGGACGTGCCGATGAAGGACGAGCCCAGGCCTTCCTTCACCGCCTCGACGCACCAGCGCTGCCAGAGGAAGCCGTGGCGGCGGCGGGTGCCGAAGTCGGACAGCCGCAGGTTCTCGAGCTTCCGCAGCCGTTCCACCTTGGTCCAAAGCTTGGCCTTGGCGCGGGCGTAGAGCACGTCGAGCTCGAAGCGGCCGCGGCCTTTCATCGCCGCGCGCGAGCGCAGCTCGTTGAGGATGGCCAGCGCCGGAATCTCCCACATCGTGGTGTGGGTCCAGGGGCCGTGGAAATGCAGCTCGTACTGGCCGTCGACCTTCCGCAGCTCGTATTCGGGCAGGCGGAATTCCGCCAGCCAGCGGATGAAGTCCGCCGAGAACATGTGGGTCTTGCCGTAGAAGGTGTTACCCGCAAGCCAGATCAGCTCTTTCTTGCTGAAGCGGATGGTGCGGGCGTGGTCGAGCTGGGCGCGCAGCTCGCCCTCGTCGATGATCTCGGCGAGTCGCACATGGCGCGAGCGGTTGATGACCGAGAAGGTCACCTGCTGATCCGGATAGTCCTCCCGAATCATCTGCAACATCAATAGCTTGTAGAAGTCGGTATCCAGCAGGCTGCGGATGATGGGATCCAGCCGCCAGCTGTGATTGTACGTCCGGCTCGCAATGTCGGTCACTGTCATGGGGGGATTTTAGCGTGGCTCCCCTTGCGCAACCAGTGGGTTTGGCGGGAATCAGGTTATGCGGCGGAGGGCCCATCGTTCAGGCGGCGGCCGTCGCCGCGACAGTCTCGAGCTGGCTCCTGATCCAGCGATGGGCCGGGTCTTTCTGATAACGCTGGTGCCAGACCATGAACATCGGCAGCTCGGCCAGCGTTCGCGTGCGGGAGGCCAATGGAATTCGCGTGTGCGCGAAACCGCGCATCACGCCGGGCGCGAGCAGGCTCGGCATGCTCGCAAGCATCTGCGAGCCGCGCAGGAACGAGGGCACGCCGGAGAAGCTCGGCACGGAGATCGCGATGTCGCGGTGCAGCCCGTTCGCTGCCAGCCGGCGGTCGAAGTCGAGCCGCTCATTATCGGTATAGACCACGGTGATGTGACGCGCCGCGAGATAGGCGTTGCGGCTGGCAGGCGCGGCACGCGCCTTTGCATCATAATAGCAGACATAGTGATCCCTGAGCAGCCGCTTCTGCACGATGTCGACGCCCGACGGCGGCAGCGGCGTGATCAGGAGGTCGCAGCGGTTCTCGCGCAGCATCGCGGGCGAAGGCGACTGCGAGGGGATCACGCGCAGGTTCAGGCTCTTCACCTGTCCCGCGACATGATCGAAGAAGCGCGGCAGCAGCAGGTCGCGCTGGAAGTCATTGGCGGCGATCGTCAGCGACAGCTGGGCCTGCGCCGGCGCGAAGCTGACGCCGCCGGCAAAGCTGCGCATCTCGTCGATCAACGCGCGCGCCTTCGCGGCGAGGGCCTGAGCGTGCGCCGTGGCGACGATGCCGCGGCCGGATTTGGCGAACAGGGGATCGCCGGCAATCCGCCGCAGCTTGTTCAGCCCGTGGCTGACCGCCGATTGCGTCAGGCCGAGCCGTGTCGCCGCCGCCGTCACCGAACCTTCCTCCAGCACGGCGAGGAACAGCTCGAGCGCGTGGCCGTCGAGGGCCAAATGATCGATTTCCTTCATGGAATTCATTATAATCGATCTATTTATCTTGAGAATAGATCGTTCCATGATCTCCCGACAAGCCGCGCGCCCGGACCCGGGCGCCACAGGGAGAGACAACGCCGATGAATGCCCAGGCGCCAGCCTTGCGGGATCCCCGCCTCAATCGCCCCGAGCCCTTTACGCCGCCGCTCGGCGACGGCGGCTTCTTCCAGCGTGACCGTTCCATCCATCCGCCGGCGCATGCGCCGGGGTACAAATCCTCGGTGCTGCGCTCGCCGCGCCAGGCGTTGTTGTCGCTGGAGAACTCGATCTCGGAGATCACGGGGCCGGTGTTCGGGCACAATGATCTCGGCCCGCTCGACAATGACCTGATTCGCAACTACGCCAAGGACGGCGATCCCGTCGGCGAACGCATCATCGTCCATGGCCGCGTGCTGGACGAGACCGGCCGGGGCGTTCCGAACACGCTGGTCGAGTTCTGGCAGGCCAATGCCGGCGGCCGCTACCGGCACAAGAAGGACACCTATCTGGCGCCGATCGATCCGAATTTCGGTGGCTGCGGCCGCGCGCTGACCGACGAGACCGGCTACTACTATTTCCGCACCGTGAAGCCGGGTCCTTATCCCTGGCGCAACTACGTCAACAGCTGGCGCCCGGCCCACATCCACTTCTCGGTGTTCGGCTCGGGCTTCGCGCAGCGGCTGATCACACAGATGTATTTCGAGGGCGATCCCTTGATCCCGGTCTGCCCGATCCTGACGACGATCCCGGACAAGGACGCGCTCGACCGCCTCGTCGCGCCGCTCGACCTCAACGCCTCGTCGCCCTTCGACTCGCTCGCCTACCGCTTCGACATCGTGCTGCGCGGCCAGCGCTCCACCTATTTCGAAAATCGTACCGAGGGGAACTGAGCCATGCCGCAGCCGCTCAACTATCTCAAGGAAACCGCCTCGCAGACGGCCGGGCCCTACGTCCATATCGGCTTGATCCCGGCGATGGCCGGCTTCGACATTTTCGAGAAGAACTTCTCCAATGTGCTGGTGACGCCGAACACTGCAGGTGAACGCATCACGCTGGAAGGCAAGGTGTTCGACGGCACCGGCACGCCGCTGCGCGACGTCCTGCTGGAGATCTGGCAGGCCAATGCGGCCGGCCGCTACAACCATCCGGCCGATCGCTCGGCCGGCGCGCCGGAGCCGGAGTTTCGCGGCTGGGGCCGCGCCGGTTCCGACTTCGAGAGCGGCCTCGTCACCTTCGAGACCATCAAGCCGGGCGCGATCACCGACAAGGCGGGGCGCAAATGCGCACCGCACATCAACGTCTGGATCGTCGCGCGCGGCATCAATATCGGCCTCAACACGCGGCTCTATTTCTCGGATGAAGAGGCCGCCAACGCCGCCGATCCCGTGCTCAACCTGATCGAGCAGCCGACCCGTCGCAAGACGCTGATCGCAACGCGCAGCGAGCGCGCCGGCAAGATCGTGTACTCCTTCACGATCAATTTGCAGGGGCCGGAGGAGACGGTGTTCTTCGACGTCTGAGGTGCCGGCGGCCGGCCCCGGTTCATTCCACCCGGTCGCTCCGATTGATGGATCCGCGCGCGAGGAATTGCGGTGGCTGCCGCACCTCGCGCGTTGCCGGCCGGTCGACCGGATCGCGCGCCACTTTCGGTTTCAGGTCTGCCAGGTCGATGAACACGTCCGCCTGCCGGCGCAGGTCGTCGGCGACCATGGGCGGCTGAGTGGAGAGTGTGGAGACGACCGTCACGCGGACACCGCGGCGTTGCAGGGCCTCGACCAGCGACCGAAAGTCCCCATCGCCCGAGAACAGCACGATCTGATCGACGTGTTCGGCGAGTTCCATTGCACTCACGGCAAGGTCGACATTCATGCTGCCCCTCACCTTGCGGCGGCCGGTGGTGGCGTCGACGAACTCCTTGGTGAGCTTGGTGACGACGGTGTATCCGTTGTAGTCGAGCCAATCGATCAACGGGCGGATTGACGAAAACTCCTGATCCTCGACGACGGTCGTGTAGTAAAAGGCGCGCAGCAGCGTACCCCGGGCTTGAAACTCGCTGATCAACCGCCTGTAATCGATGTCGAAGCCGAGCGCCTTGGAGGTGGCATAGAGATTGGAGCCATCGATAAAGAGCGCGATCTTCCCAAACGAAGACATTATGTACAAATCCCGAGTTCGACACGACGCGATCCGGCCGAAATGGCGCGATGTGTCGGCCGAAAAATACTGAAGGCGCCGATGGCTTGCCGAAAAGGCGGCGCAGACGACCGGACAGGGGGGTCGCCTTGCGCCGAGGTTAGGGAGGTTCCATGCCACCAGCGCCAGGGCGCCGAATGCAGACACGCTAAGGCGCGCGCATTCGCCGCTCAATTGTACAGAGGTAAAGGGCCTATATACGAAGGTAAGTGGGGCGCGCCGGCAACCAACGCGACTGCGGCGTGGCCTCCGACCATCAGCGCGCGTGGTTCTTCGTCCGGTGGTTCAGGCTTCGCCGTCATGCAGCTGCGCACGAAACGCGCGCGGCGACAATCCCGTGGCGGCAGCATAGACGCGGCTGAAATAGGCGGGGTCCTCGAAGCCGAGCGCGTAGGCGATCGTCGAGACCGGCAGGTTGGTGTAGACGAGGTTGCGCCGCGCCTCGCGGATCAGCCGGTTGAGGATCAGATGCGAGGCGGTGTCGCCGGTCGCCGCCCGCGTCACCCGGTTGAGGTGAGTGGGCGTGATCGACAGCGCGCCAGCGTAGTCCGCAACGCTCCAGCGCTCCAGATGGTGCTGTTCGAGCAGCGCCTCGAAGCGGCGGAATAGCCCGCTCTCTGCCGTGCCGTTGCCGCCGCTCTCGCCCGTGAGCGCGCGGGCCACGAGCCCGATCATGGCCGACGACAAGGCGCGGAGCACGTGCGCACGGCCGAAATCGCGGGCGGCGTGTTCGGCGAAGATCTGCTTCATGGTGGCGCGGATCTGCGGCGTGCCGCGCACCACGGCCGATCGCGACAGCGGGCCGCGCAGACCCTCGGCGGCAAGCAGCGCCTCGTCCAGAATCTCCGCGGCGATGGTCAGCACCCAGCCCTGGGTATTGGGCTCGAAGCGAAAGCCGTGGACGTGGCCGACAGGCACGTTGACGATCTGCATCGGCCTCAAGGGCACCACGCGTCCGTCGAGCGTCGCCTCGCCGCCGCCGCGCTCGATCAGCAGCACCTGGTGCAGCCGGGCATGGCGATGCACGGCCAGCGTCCAGTCGTGCAGCACCGAGCGCGACGCGATCGTCTCGCAATGCACGACGTCGGGCAGATCGCCGGATTCGCCGAACAGATTGTAGACCCGGATCGCCGGGGCGGGGGCTGCGCTTCTCATGTTCGAATAGTACAAGACAAAGGCAAAACCCTCCATCGGTTTGCAGCGCCCGATCTGCAAAAAAGTGCCGACGGGAGGATGTAAAAATGAAAGTTCAGGTCTGTATCATCGGCGGCGGGCCGTCCGGGTTGTTGCTGTCCCAGCTTCTGCACCTGAAGGGCATCGACACCATCGTGCTGGAGAAATACAGCCGCGATCACGTGCTCGCCCGCATCCGTGCCGGCGTGCTCGAGCACGGCTTTGCGAAGCTGATGCGCGAGGCCCAGTGCGGCGAGCGAATGGACCGCGAGGGGGAGATCCACCAGGGCTTCGAGATCGCCCATGATGGCGTGCTCTCCAAGATCGACCTGCACAAGCATTCCGGCGGCAATTCGGTGCTGGTCTACGGCCAGACCGAGCTGACGCGCGACCTCTACGAGGCGCGCGACCGGCTCGGCGGCAAGGTCGTGCACAATGCCGAGGACGTGACGCCACATGATCTGACGTCGGACCGGCCCTATGTGACGTACCGCTCGAACGGGGAGACGATCCGCATCGATTGCGACTACATCGTCGGCGCTGACGGTTTCCACGGCGTCAGCCGCAGGTCGATCCCGAAGGACGTGCTGCGTGAATATGAGAAGGTCTATCCGTTCGGCTGGCTCGGGGTGCTGTCGCGCACCAAGCCGGTGTCGCCCGAGCTGATCTATGTGAAGCACGAGCGCGGCTTCGCGCTCTGCTCGCTGCGCTCGCAGGTGCTGAGCCGCTACTACATCCAGGTGCCTTTGACCGACAAGGTGGAGGACTGGAGCGACGATGCGTTCTGGGCCGAGCTGAAGCGCCGCCTGCCGGAGCAGGTCGCCGGCCGTCTGATCACGGGACCCTCGATCGAGAAGAGCATCGCGCCGTTGCGCAGTTTCGTCGCCGAGCCGATGAGCTATGGCCGGCTGTTCCTCGCCGGCGATGCGGCCCACATCGTGCCGCCGACCGGCGCACGCGGACTGAACAGCGCCGCTTCCGACATCTACTATCTCTACCACGCCTTGCTCGCGCATTATCAGGGCGGCGACGATTCCGGTCTAAAAGGCTATTCCGCCAAGGCGCTCGCGCGGATCTGGAAAGCACAACGCTTCTCCTGGTGGATGACGATGCTGCTGCACCGTTTTCCCGACCGGCTCGAATACGAGGACCGGCTTCAGCAGACGGAGCTGGACTATCTGCTCTCGTCCGAGACGGCGCAGCGCCTGCTCGCGGAGAACTACGTGGGGCTGCCGTTCTAGCGCGGCGTCTCTTCACCCTCCCCTGGAGGGCAAGGCAATCGCATATGGATTTCACGGGGATTGTCCGCTGGCTTGCTCCGCCTCTCCCGCTTGCGGGAGAGGCCGACGCGCTCGCAGAGCGCGGCGGGTGAGGGCTCTCGCCACGCAGGGACGTCCTCAGTTAATCTCAATAATCCCAGCGCGGAGACACCCTCTCCCCAACCCTCCCCCGCAAGCGGGGGAGGGAGCCTAGTGCCGATGCCGCCGCACCGTGCGCACCATATGCGATTCCCCTGCCCTCCAGGGGAGGGTAAGAGGCCGCTACTTACCTTCCAGCGTATTGACCGGTGTCCAATCCGGCGGCGGCGGAGTCTCGGTCAGCACTTTCGCACGCTTGGCGAACCGAGCTGACGCAGGATCGATCTTCGCTACGCCGTCGAACGCATCAGCCGCCTTCGCAAACTCCCTCGCCCGCCAGCACGCCAGCCCTTCCGCATATGCCGCGGCAACCTTGGTCTGCTCGTCGTTCGCGGCGTCCTTCTCCGCCAGCGGCTCGAACACCCTGATCGACTCGCCGCGCCCCTGGACCCTGATCGCATCGAGCTCGCGCCAGGCGAAGGTATCGCCGGTCTGCGCCATCGTGGTTTCCGATGCCATGATCGCGGTGCCGTAATATTTGTTGGCGCCCTCGAGCCGCGAGGCGACGTTCACGGTGTCGCTCATCACGGTGTAGTTGAAACGGCGCCGCGAGCCGATATTGCCGACCACGGCTTCGCCGCTGTTGAGTCCGATGCGATGCGACAGGCCGTGGCCGGCGAAGGCGGGATGGCCGGCATTGAGCTCCGCCAGCTTCTCGTGGCACTTCAGCGCGGCACGAACCGCGTTGCGCGCGTGCGCGGGATCGTCGGCCGGCGCGCCGAACATGGCGACGATGGAATCGCCGATATATTTGTCGACGTAGCCGCCATGGCTTTCGATGATGTCGGTCATGGCGGAGAGATATTCGTTCATCAGCGTGACAAGCTCGACCGGCGTGATGGTCTCCGCGATCGAGGAGAAGCCGCTGAGATCGGAGAAGAACATCGTGACGTTGCGCATCTCGCCGCCGAGCGCCGGCATCTTGCCGGACGCCATCATGTTATCGATGACCTCGGGCGCGAGATAATAGGCAAAGCTCTTGCGGAGGAAGCGCTCGTCGCGATCGGCCAGCACGAACCGGTAGCCTATCATCATCGCCAGAGCGGCGAGGCTTGCCAGGGCCGGTTCGACGAGAGGCAGCGCCAGCGCATGCGCGAACGCACCGACGGCGAAGGCTGAGTAAACGGCAATGACGGCAAGCCAGGCGGTCACCGCACCGACCGGTGCAAGCATGCAGGCCGCGCAGGCGATGATCGCCGCGAGCGCAATCGTGAGAGCGGTCCGCGCGGCAAAGCCGGGCTCGGTCACCGCGTCTTGCTCGATCAGATTTCGGACCGCAGCGGCATGCACGAACACACCCGCGATGTCGCTACGGGCCTGCTGCGCGGTGCCGGCGCGGGCGGGCAGGGCGCAGCGTGGCGCGGGCGAGCCGTCATAACCACCGGACAATCGCATCGAGGTCAGCTTGCGGTCCTCGAAGTTGAGGATGGTGCCGAGCAATACCACCTTGCCGTCGAAGCTGCGGCGGAAGAAATCGTGATCGCCCTTCTCGGCGCAGGCGCGCAGGTCGGCGAAAGAATAGGTCGGGACGTCGCGGCCCAGGCCGCGAAAGTTGAGCGTCAGCGTATTGGGCTCCGCGCTCGGAATCGCGTAGCCGGACAGCTTCATCACGCCGGATGGGCCGATCGCGGGTTTGGCGCCGAGTGCCCGCGCGGCGAGCTCAACCGCCATCGCGGGCACCGGCTTGTCACCGATGGAGAAGGTAAGCGGCATCCGTCGGATCACGTCGTCGGGGTCGGTATGAACGTTGAGAGCGCGGATATTGTTCTTCACTGCCAGCTGCTGCGCGCGGTAGGGCCTCTCCGGATGGTCGTTGCTCAAGATTTCGCCGAGCACCAGCTTGCCGGTGTCGGAGATCTGCCGCAGGGCTATCAGGTAGTCCCGGTCAAAGCCCTTCATGCGCGTGCCGAGCGGCGCGTCGTCAAAGGAAATCTCGGATTGTTCGATCGAACTCGGAAAGATGACGTCGAAGCCGATCACCTTGGCCCCGCCCTCGGCGATGCTCCCGAGCACCCGGCCGATCTCGCGCGTCCAGGTCTGCGTCGGCGATCCCTTGAAGGGCGGGGTGTCGTAGGTCTCCCCGTCGATCGCCACCACGACGACCGGCGAGGTGGCGGGATCACGGCGATCGCCAATGACCTTGCCGCGCAGCGCCGTGAGGATGTCGAGGGAGAGACCTTGCAGCGTCTGAAGCGGCGGTGACGTGAAGACCGCGCCCGCAAGGAGCACAATCAGGATCGTCGCAACGATGTCCCGCCTGCCGATCCGCCGCATCGCGCCTTCGCGGAGCCGCCTATTCGAGCCGCAGCAGGCGGCCGACGATCGGCGTCGGCGATGACGTGGCGCTGGCGTCGATCTGGAAGGCGTAGCGCTTGGCGCCGAGAATGGCGAGATAGCTGCCGCCGGGCGTCAGCGACTTCCCGGCCTTGGCGAAGTCATAGAACTTGCCGCCGACCATGGTTTCGTTCCTGAGCGGCACGGTGATCGTGGGCTCCTTGCCGTCGGTGCGTTCGATCACCAGCGTGCTCCCGCTCCTGGCCTGCACCAGTGGTGCGACACCGTAGAGCGTCGGCAGCTTGGACGGGGCGCTCTTGGCGTCCGGCCCCACGCTGCGGAAGGACGTTGCGGCACTCTGGTTGGCCTGGCGCTCCGACAGTTTTGCCGCATTGGTATCGCAGGGCACCTTCTCCCGCTTGACCTCGCCCAGCTGTACGATGCTCTGCTCTGTGCCGACCAGAACGACGCCCTCGCTGATCGTCTCGCGCTCACACGATTTGAGGTAGCTGAGCGTGATGCTGGCCTTCGGTCCGAGCTTGATGATCTTGCCCGGCGCCACATAGTCCATGAACGCGATGCCGTCGACCTTGCCTTGAACGTCCTCGACGATCGCGGCAGGAGTCTGCGCCAAAGCGGGGGCGGCAAGGCAGAACGCGCCGACGAAGGCGCCGATCAGGCTTTTCATGGGAAGTCTCATCCAATTCGACGATGCTCTATCGGCCCGTCCCGGTTCGATGCTTACAGCAGGGTGCCCCAAGCAAGTGTGATCAAAATCACTCTTAGTTGTTGGTGCCACTCTAGCAGGAACAGGTTCAAACCGGCGACTAGAGAAAAAATGGAGCCGCGACAGGCTGTTGGCCGGCTGATCAGGTCACGCGGTCGGGGCGGCCCCGGCCGAACGGCCCTCGGTCGAACCGCTCTCCGCCGCACTCACTGCGACGGAGCGAGAGGGGCCTCGGTCCACTGAAAAGGAGTCGTCCGCTGGCCGGCGGCGATCTCGACCACCTCGTCCCAGCGCGACAGGAAGGCCTCAACGCAGGCTGGATCGAACTGCCGCCCCGCGTTCTCAGCCAGGTAATTGCGCGCCGCCTCGAGCGGCATCGGCTCCTTATATGGCCGCCGCGTCGTCAGGGCGTCGAAGACATCGGCAACTGCGACCACGCGCGCGGCGACCGGGATTTCATCCGCCTTGAGGCCGTTCGGATAGCCCGCGCCGTCCCAGCGCTCGTGATGGCCTGCGGCAATTTGCGCGCCGAGCTGGATCAGCTCGCAGCTGGAATCGGCCAGGATCCGCTCGCCGATCGTCGCATGCGTCCGGATCACCGCCATCTCGTCGTCGGTGAGCTTGCCCGGCTTGAGCAGGATGTTGTCGGGAATGGCGACCTTGCCCACGTCGTGCAGGGGAGCGGCCAGATAGATGTCGCGGCACAGCCGGGCCGGCAGGCCCAGCTGGTGGGCGATGATACGGCTGTACCTGGCGACCCGCAGCGTGTGCTCGCCGGTGTCGTTGTCGCGGTATTCGACCGCGAGCGCGAGTCGCAGGATGATCTCCTCCTCGCGCTCGCCGAGCTTTCGTGTTGCTGCTGCGACGTCGCTGGCCAGATGCGCAGCGCGGTCGTTGAGCTTGCGCACGGCTGCACCAAGCTGAATTAAATTCCGCAGGCGCACCGTCATCTCGAGGCTTTGCGGCTGCTTGGGCAGAAAATCGGTTGCACCGGCCTGCAGCGCTTCCATCTTGACGTCATCGGTCTGACGCGAGGTGATCATCGCGATCGGGATGTGGGTGCAGCCGGGAAGCCTGCGAAAGGCGCGGATGAAGCCGATGCCGTCCATATGCGGCATTTCGTAGTCGACCAGCACCAGATCGAAGGGGCGCTCCTGCGCGCAGGCCAGCGCCTCCACGGGATCGAGGAAGGTGGTGGCCTCGACCAGACCTTCAGCCTCGATGTGACGTTTCAGAAAGTTGAGGACGGAGCGGCTGTCATCAACCACGAGCGCTTGGGTCAGCATCGGTGGCCGGGGCTCTCTTCGCTGCAAAGACACGAACCCCAGCCATAGCCCAGGCGAATTTAACGCGAAGCAAACGGCCGCACGGATGTGCACGTCTCGATGACATCTCAGCAGGTTGTGCACGCCTGCGTACAGTTGCGCGAATTCCGAACGAGTGTCACCCGTAGTTGTACGGATGCCCGTGTTAGGGGTTTGCTCACTCGATTCGCGTCAAACGAGTGTCGGAATTCTAGCAAAGGCGGGGCAGCGATGGCGCTCAATCCGACGGAGCCGAAGTGGTCGTTGCGGTTACCCGCGGACTGCAGCATCGCAGCCATTCGCAGCGTCTATGAGCTCATTCGCGAGGCGTTCGGCCGCCAGGAGCGACTCGAGATCGACTGCTCCAGCGTCGACAAGGCCGACGTGACCTCGATCCAGCTTCTGCTGTCGACCGCCAGGACGGGCAAGGCCCAAGGCCGTCCGGTGGTGCTCACGTCATTCTCCCAATCTCTGCGCAACACCCTTCGCCGCGCCGGCTTCGCCAGCGAGGCGATGATCGATCAGCACTTCCCGCAAAAGAAAGATGGCACCTGATGGCCACGATTCTTACCGTCGACGATTCCCCCAGCATCCGGCAGATGATCAAGGTCGTGCTCGAGCCGGCCGGTCACAACGTGATCGAGGCGGGCGACGGCGCCCAGGGGCTCGCCAAGGCGCAAGCCGGCAAGCTCGATCTCGTCATCACCGATCTCAACATGCCCGTCATGAACGGGCTGGAGCTGATCCGCGCATTGCGCAAGCTGCCGAGCGCGGTCGGCATGCCCATCGTGTTCCTGACCACCGAATCCAACGACACGGTGAAGCAGGAAGCCAAGAGCGCCGGCGCTACCGGCTGGATCACCAAGCCCTTCAAGCCTGAGCAGTTGCTCGCCGTGGTCGCCAAGCTGGTGCGCGCATGAGTGCGATGGATCCGACCGAGATCTTCCGCCAGGAAGCCAGCGAGCTGTTCGAGGTTCTGGAAGGGGCCCTGCTCGACCTCGGTCAGCGTCCCGACGACCGCGAACTGGTCGATTCCGCCTTCCGCGCCCTGCATACTATCAAGGGATCGGGCGCCATGTTCGGCTTCGACAAGGTCGCCTCCTTCACCCACGAATTCGAGACCGCATTCGACCGCGTCCGCAAGGGCGAGATCAAGCCGACGCAGGAGCTGATCTCGGTCGCGCTCGCCGCCAAGGACTACATCCGCGCGCTGATCGAGGATCCGCAGTCGACCGACGACATCATCGGCGAAGCCATCCTCGACGACCTCAAGCGCTTCGTTTCGTTCGACCAGCCTGCCGCTCCCGCCGTTGAGATCGCCGAGGCGCCGCCGCTGGTCCCTAGTGAAAGCAAGCAGGCCGGCTGGCACCTCTATCTGGAGTTCGAATCCCACATCCTGCGCAACGGCTCGAATCCGCTCGACCTGTTGGAGGATCTCTGCAAGCTCGGTCCGTGCTTCGTCGTGCCTGTCACCGACGGCATCCCGTTCCTCGACGAGATGGAGCCGGAAGACTGCTATCTGAAGTGGGACGTCAAGCTGCACGCGGCCTGCGACAAGGACGCGATCGACGACGTCTTCATGTTCGTCCAGGACGAGTTGAAGCTCACGCTCTCGCCGCTCGAGCATGTCGAAGCGCCCGCGCCTGCACCGCTCTTTCAGCTCCTCGACGAGGAGCCGGCACCCATGGCCGAGACGCCTGCGCCCCCGGTCGAGCTTCCCGCCGCGCCGGTCGCCGAGCAGCCCGTCGTCAAGACCGAGCCCAAATCTGAACCGAGGCCGGAGCCGAAACCCGAAGCCAAGCGCGAAGAGCGCGGCATTGCCACCGTCCGCGTCCAGGCCGAACGCCTCGACGAGCTGATGGACCGCGTCGGCGAGCTCGTCATCGCCCAGGCGCGGCTGACCCAGCTCGCCGCCTCCGGCTCCGACCTCTCGATCAAGATGATCGCCGAGGAGATCGAGCGCCTTGCCTCGTCATTGCGCGACACCACGATGGGCGCCCGCATGGTGCCGATCGGCTCCTTGTTCGGCCGCTTCCGCCGCCTCGTGCACGATCTGTCGCGGGATCTGTCCAAGCCGGTCGAATTCGTCACCTCGGGCGAGGATACCGAGCTCGACAAGACCATGATCGAATGCCTGGCCGATCCGCTGGTGCACCTCATCCGCAATGCCATCGACCACGGCATCGAAGATAACGCCACGCGCGCTGCCAATGGCAAGACCGAGCAGGGCCGCATCGAGCTCGCCGCCGTGCATTCCGGCGCGCAGGTGCTGGTCACCGTGAAGGACAATGGCGGCGGCCTCAACACCGCGCGCATCCGCGCGAAGGCGGAAGAGCAGGGGCTGATCGCGGCCGGCGCCGTGCTGACCGATCACGAGATCCACCAATTCCTGTTCCATCCCGGCTTCTCGACCGCCCAGACCATCTCGGCGCTGTCGGGCCGCGGCGTCGGCATGGACGTGGTCAAACGCACCATCGAGAACATGCGCGGCTCGATCGATTTGTCGACCAGGCCGGGCCAGGGCACCACCGTGACGCTGCGCCTGCCGCTCACGCTCGCGATCATCGAGGGCCTCCTGATCCGCGTCGGCGAAGGCCGCTACATCATTCCGCTGCCGGCGGTTGAGGAGTGCGTCGAGCTGACGGCCGAGGACGAACGTTCGCGGGGCCGCAACTTCCTCAATGTGCGCGGCAATCTCGTCCCGTTCTTGCGGTTGCGCGAGATCATGTCTTCGACGGGTTCGCCCGACAAGCACCAGAAGACGATCATCATCTCTACAGGCGAGACCCGCGTCGGCCTCGTCGCCGACCAGATCATCGGCAACCACCAGACCGTGATCAAGTCGCTCTCCAAGCTGCACTCCGACGTCACGATTTTCTCCGGCGCGACGATTCTCGGTGACGGCACGGCGGCTCTGATCCTCGATGTCGCGCAGCTGGTCCAGCTGGCGCAGTCGAAGGTCGAGAAGCAGCATATCAGCGAGGCGGCGTGATGGACGGGAATTTGGCCAGCGAGCATCAGAGCGGCGCAATGCAGGTCGTGATGATCGGCCTCGGCGAGGAGAAGTTTGCACTCGACGCCGGTCTCGTGCGCGAGATCATCGATCCCGTCCCCGTCACCAAGGTGGCGGGTGCGCGCGCCTTCGTTCCCAGCGTGATCAACGTGCGCGGTAACGTCATCCCGCTTGCCGATCTGCGCATCCGCTTCGGCATGCCGCAGCTCGACAATTCGGCCGACACACGCATCGTCGTCATCGAGCTCGATTTCGACGGCGAACCGGTTCTGGTCGGCCTCACCGCCGACAAGGTCTACGAGGTCACGGAGATCGCGCAGACCGACGTGCAGCAGACGCCGCGCGTCGGCATGCACTGGAAGCCGGAGTTCATTCGCTTCATCGCGAAGTGGCGTGAAGAGTTCGTCATCGTTCCCAACATGGAACGCATTCTGAATTGAAATGAGGTCTCGGGCGAGACTTGGGTAGGGGCTGGAAATGAGATTTACCGTCAAGGCAAAGCTGGCCAGTGCGTTCGGCTTGATCATCGTCCTGTCGGGAGTGGCGGGCGGCGTGGCCTACTTGAAGCTCGGCGACATGATGGCGACCGCTGACACCATGGTCCTGCGTGCAAACCGGATGGAGAAGGCAACGCAGATCGAAAAGGACATCCTGCTTCAGCTTCGCGCGGAAAAGAATTCGATCCTCGCCACCGAGGCGCAGACCGAACAGTTTGCCGCCGAGGCAGCCAGACTTCGCGAGCACGTGACGAAGACCAAGGATGAAGTCTACGCGCTGGCGAGCGAGGGAGGCCGGAAGCTGCTCGACAGCTTTGCAGCCACATACGCGAAGATGAATACGTATCAGGAAGAGACGATTCGGCTGGCGAAGACAGACAAGACGAAAGCTACCGAGCGTTCGACAGGCGACGGCCGGAAGGCCGTCGCAGATGCGATGGAGGCGATGGGTGCCTACGTCGTCAACACGAAGAAGCAGCTGGCCGAGCAGGCTGTCCAGTCCAAGGCAGAGGGGCATCAGGCCCAGTTTCTGCTGATGACGTTGATCGCCATCTCGCTGGCGGTTGCGATCGGGGCGGCGCTGTGGATCTCCATCTCGATCAGCCGCTCGCTCGGACGAGCGGTCGGCCTTGCGGGCGCCGTGGCGGACGGCGATCTCAGCCAGACCATTCCCTCGGCGAGCAACGATGAGATCGGAGATCTCGTCAGGTCGTTGAACGTGATGGTCGAGAAGCTCCGGCAGATCGTCACTGAAGCGATCACGGCGGCGCAGAACGTTTCCGCCGGGAGCCAGGAGCTCTCCGCCAGCGCCGAGCAGCTCTCCCAGGGCGCGACCGAGCAGGCCTCGTCGGCCGAGGAAGCCTCCTCTTCGATGGAGGAAATGGCCTCCAACGTGAAGCAGAACGCCGACAACGCCAACCAGACCGAGAAGATTGCGACGCAATCGGCCAAGGACGCCGAAGCCAGCGGTGTCGCCGTCGGTCGTGCCGTCGAGGCGATGCAGACCATCGCCGAGAAGATCACGATCGTGCAGGAGATCGCGCGCCAGACCGACCTGCTCGCGCTCAACGCGGCGGTGGAAGCGGCGCGCGCAGGCGAGCACGGCAAGGGCTTTGCGGTGGTCGCTTCCGAGGTGCGCAAGCTCGCCGAGCGCAGCCAGGCGGCCGCGGCAGACATCGGCACGCTCTCGACCGAGAGCGTCAAGGTCGCGCAAGAGGCGGGCCAAATGCTGTCCAAGCTCGTGCCCGACATCAAGAAGACCGCGGAACTGGTGCAGGAGATCACCGCGGCCTGCCGCGAGCAGGACGTGGGCTCGGCCCAGATCAACCAGGCGATCCAGCAGCTCGACAAGGTCGGCCAGCAGAACGCCAGCGCATCCGAGCAGGTGTCCTCGACCTCGGAGGAGCTCGCCTCGCAAGCCGAGCAGCTCCAGTCCACGATCTCGTTCTTCCGGATCGAGCACGCGGCACGCAAGGCGATTGCCGCGGCCGAGCCGATCGACCGCGCCGTCGGTCAACTCCGGGCCAAGGCTGCGCACATGGCGGCTGTGGATCGCGAGACGAAGAAGCCGGCCCCCGTCCGCAAACCGGCACGCGCGATGAAGGTCGCCGGTGGCGGTGGTGGCTTCGCCTTCGACATGCACGACGGCGAAGACGACCGCGACGCCGACTTCCAGCGCTGATCAGCAGGTCCGGCCTTTATGCCGGACCGCATTCATTTGCCAACCTTCGGATCATTGGACTGCATCATGGCCGCAACCTCGCAATATCTGACGCTCGGGCTCGCCGGCGAGACGTTCGGCATCAGCATCCGCAATGTCCGGGAGATCCTCGATATGCGGCCGATCTCTCGGCTTCCGCACGCCCCGAACTTCCTGCTCGGCATGATCGACGTGCGCGGCAGCGGCTATCCGATCGTCGACCTCAGGACCAAGCTCGGCCTGCCGGGCGTGCCGGCCACCGAAGCCACCCGTATCATCATCCTCGACGTGCCGATGAAAGGCCGCCTGGTCGGCGTCGGCTTCGTCGCCGACTGCGTGTTCGAGGTCACCGATATCGACGAACAGGCGATCGAGCCCATCCCCGAGATCGGCGGTAGATGGCAATCCGATTATGCCTCCGGTATCGGCCGCAAGGGCGAGAAGTTCGTCGTCATCTTCGACCTCGCCAGGCTGATGGCGAACGACAGTATCCCGGAAGGGCGCGATGCCGGCGCGGACGCACCGCGCGCCGCCTGAGTAAGAGTGAAGCGTGATCACGCGTAAACACCCCAATTCGAACCAACGAGACTGACATGAGATTCACCGTCAAAGCCAAACTTGCCACCGCCTTCGGCGTCGTCATCCTGCTGTCCATGATCGCCGGCGGCGTCGCGTATCTGAAGCTGAACGACATGGTCGCGACGGCCGAGCATCTGTCTGCCCGTGCCGGCCGGCTGGCCAAGGTTGGTGAGCTTCAGGAGGCCGTCCTGCTTCAGGTGCGGGCCGAGAAGAACACTATCCTCGCGGCGGAAGCCGACCAGGACAAGTTCATCAGCCAGATCGCCCAACTGCGCGAACGTGCGATGAAGGTAAAGGACGAGGTCTATTCCAGCGCGAGCGAGACCGGCAGGAAAATGATCGAGACTTTCGCCGTTGCCTACGCGAACTCCAACGCGGTACAGGACCAGACGCTTGCGCTGGCCAAACAGGACAAGGCCAAGGCGACCGAGCGGTCGATGACCGAGGGCCTGAAGGCCTCCACGCCGGCACTCACTGCGGCGAGCGACTACATCAACTATGTGAAGAAGCAGATGGCCGCGGAGAGCGAGCAGGCCAAAGTCGACGGCAGCCGCGCCACCCTGATTCTCATTTCCCTGATCCTCGTGTCGCTCGTCATCGCCATCGCTGCGGCGGTCTGGATGGCTCTGAATATCAGCCGCTCGCTTTCCAGTGCGGTCGGCCTTGCCGATGCGGTGGCGATCGGCGATCTCAGCCAAAAGATCGATTCGTTCAGCAATGACGAGATCGGCGACCTCATCAAGTCGCTGAATGCGATGACGGTCAACCTCAATCAGACCGCGTCCATAGCCAACGAGATTGCGCAGGGCAACCTCACGGTCGAAGCCAAGCCGCTGTCGGACAAGGATACGCTGGGCCTGGCACTCGAGCGCATGGTGGAGAAGCTTCGGCAGATCGTCGCGGAAGCCCTCACCGCCGCCCAGAACGTCTCCGCCGGCAGCCAGGAACTCTCCGCGAGCGCCGAGCAGCTCTCGCAGGGCGCGACCGAACAGGCCTCCTCTGCCGAAGAAGCCTCCTCCTCGATGGAGGAGATGGCCTCGAACGTGAAGCAGAACGCCGACAACGCCAACCAGACCGAGAAGATCGCCGCGCAGTCGGCCAAGGATGCGGAAGCCTCCGGCGCAGCCGTCGGCCGCGCCGTCAGCGCGATGCAGACCATCGCCGAGAAGATCACGATCGTGCAGGAGATCGCGCGTCAGACCGATCTGCTCGCGCTCAACGCCGCAGTGGAAGCCGCGCGCGCAGGCGAGCACGGCAAGGGTTTTGCGGTGGTCGCCTCCGAGGTGCGCAAGCTCGCCGAACGCAGCCAGGCGGCAGCGGCCGAGATCGGCACGCTCTCGACCGACACCGTCAAGGTGGCGCAGGAGGCCGGCGCCATGCTGTCAAAGCTCGTTCCCGACATCAAGAAGACCGCCGAGCTCGTCGAGGAGATCACCGCCGCCTGCCGCGAGCAGGATGTCGGTTCGGCGCAGATCAACCAGGCGATCCAGCAGCTCGACAAGGTCGGCCAGCAGAACGCCAGCGCATCCGAGCAGGTGTCCTCGACCTCGGAGGAGCTCGCCTCGCAGGCCGAGCAGCTCCAGTCGACCATCGCCTACTTCCGCATCGAGCAGGGTGGAAAGAGTCATGCCGCCGCGCCGATCGACCGGGCAGTGAATCAGCTGCGGGCCAAGGCGGCCACCATGGCGGCGGTCGAACGTCCGGCGAGGAAGCCGCCGGCCAAGCCGGCGCGCGCCGCGAAGGTTGCCGGCGGCGGCGGTTTCGCGTTCGACATGAACGACGGCGAGGACGATCGGGACGCGGATTTCCAGCGCTAGGATTCTGACGGATCGGCCCCCCATCGGCGGGCCGATCCGTCTTCGGCAATTTTAGTTAAAGTGTAGGATTCAAGATGCTCCGTATGGCCGGTTATGCAATGCAGGCGGCCGTCCCGGACGGGAGCCGCCGGCCATGATGCCTGCCATGCAGGATACGGCCGTGCACCTGTCCGACCGCCACTTTCGGACCATCGCCGAATTGATCGAGGGCCAGGTCGGCATCAAGCTGCCGCAAGGCAAGCGGCTGATGCTGGAGGGGCGGCTGCACAAGCGCGTGCGCGCGCTGAATTTCTCCGACCTCAATGAATATGTCGAGAACCTGTTCGAGGCGGACCATTTCGACACCGAGCTCACTCATCTCATCGATGTGGTGACGACCAACAAGACCGACTTCTTCCGCGAGCCGCAGCACTTCACTTTCCTGCGCGAGATTGCGGTTCCCGCCCTGCTCAAGGCGCGTGGACGGAGAAACGCGAATCTGAAGATCTGGAGCTCGGCGAGCTCGACCGGCATGGAGGCCTACACGACCGCGATGGTGCTGGACGACATGACGCGGACCGGCTCGCGCTTCCAGTACCGCATCCTCGGGACCGACATCTCGACCGCAGTGCTGCGCCTCGCCAGGACGGCGATCTACAGCCGCGACGTGCTCGCCCCGGTGCCGGAGCAGTTCGTGAAACGGTATTTTTCGTCGTCGCGCGACAAGTCGCGCGGCGAAGTGCGGATCGTACCCGAGCTACGGCGCATGACGCACTTCATGAGGATGAACCTCATGGACAAGTCCTATCCCGTCGACCGTGACGTCGATATCATCTTCTGCCGCAACGTCCTGATCTATTTCGAGCGCGAGACCCAGCGCAAGGTGGTGGAGCAATTGTGCAGCCATCTGCGTCCGGGCGGCTATCTGCTGGTCGGGCATTCGGAATCGATGATTCACAGTGCCGTGCCTGGGCTGAAGCAGGTTCAGCCAACCATCTTCCAGGTCTAGCCGGAGCGCAACCAGAATGCCGAAGGAGAAAGTTCGCGTGCTGATCGTGGACGATTCGGCGTCGGTGCGCCAAATCCTGCTGACGATCCTGAGTGAAGATCCCGAGATCGAGGTGATGGCGACCGCGTCCGATCCGTTCGTGGCGGCCAAGCGGCTCGAGAAGGAGCTGCCTGACGTCATCATCCTCGACCTCGAAATGCCGCGCATGGACGGCATGACCTTCCTGCGCAAGATCATGGCGCAACGTCCGATACCGGTGATCATCTGCTCCTCGCTGACCGAGGAGGGCTCGAACGTGATGTTCGAGGCGTTCGAGGCGGGTGCAGTCGACATCGTGCCGAAGCCGAAGATCGACACGCGCCAGGCGCTGCTCGAATGCTCCACCCGGCTGCGTGAGGCAGTGAAGTCGGCCGCCCGCGCCCGGGTACGCCCGCGTGCGGAGCGTCGCGCAATCGAGAAGAAGCTGACCGCCGATGCCATCATCCCGCCGCCGGTGCAGGGCAAGGTTCGGCCGACCACGGAACGCATCGTGTGCATCGGTGCCTCGACGGGCGGCACCGAAGCGCTCAACGACGTCCTCGAGATGCTGCCACTGCACTGTCCGCCCATCGTCATCGTCCAGCACATGCCGGCAGGCTTCACCGCAGCCTTTGCCAGGCGTCTCGACGGCGTCTGCCAGATCCGGGTCAAGGAGGCCGAGGACGGCGAACCGGTGCTGCCGGGTTGCGCCTATATCGCGCCGGGTGCCCGCCACATGCTGCTTCAGCGCATCGGCCTGCGCTACCAGATCGCGATCAAGGATGGGCCGCCGGTGTCCCGGCATCGCCCGTCCGTCGACGTGTTGTTCCGTTCGGCGGCCCAACATGCCGGCGCCAACGCGCTCGGCGTGATCATGACCGGCATGGGCGATGACGGTGCGCGCGGAATGCTGGAGATGCGCAAGCTCGGCGCCTCGACGCGGGCTCAGGATGAAGAGAGTTGCGTGGTGTTCGGCATGCCCAAGGAAGCCATCGCCCATGGCGGCGTCGAGAAGGTCGTATCGCTGAATCATATCCCGCGCGAAATCATGCTCTGGTATCAGACCGGGCACGTTGCGGTGGCAGGTTGAGCGCAATGTCAGTCATTCCCGCCGACACGCTTGCCGAGGCGATCGCCGCAATCGAGGACGTCTCCTCGCGTATCGAGGACGTGTTCGCGCGCGTCGGTCACGAGCTCGGGCGCGGACATCTCATCTTCAAGGAGCTGAACCAGGGCCTCGCAACGCTTTCCTCGGAACTCTCCGGCGCAGAGATCGAGGGCGCCGCGACCGCGCTACAGGAGATCGCGGCGCGGCTCAGCGACCTGGCGCAGGCGCTGCCGGCCGAAAGCGCCCTGCTCGAGACGATCGGCAAGAACACGGCGGAGGCGTCCGCCTTGCTCAAGCCGTTGTTCAAGCACATCCAGATGATCACCATCATCGCCCGCAGCGCGCGGATCGAGGCAGCCGCGCTCGACGGCGATCGCGAGGGTTTTCTCGCCTTCACGCAGGAAGCCTACGATCTCGGCAAGGCCGTGCAGGGCGCGATCGAGGGCTGTGCGCGGGATCAGCAGCGCCTCTCGGAGGCGGTCGCCACCGCATTCGGCCGGCAGAAGGAGTTCGAGAGCCGCTACCGGCATCAACTGGCGGCGGAGAGCGCCGAACTCGGCTCCGCCTATTCCGGATTGCATGACCAGCGCCGCAACAGCAGCCATTTGGCCGACCGCGCAGGTTCCAGCACCAGGAAGATCGCCGAGGCGGTCGGCAGCGCGATCGTTTCCCTGCAGGCGGGCGACAGCACGCGTCAGCGTCTCGAGCACGTCTCCCATGGGCTCGGCCTTGCGTCTGGAGCCGCCCCGAGCCTCGTTCCCGAGCCGATCGCGAGCGATGACGGCGCGCGTGCGATCTGCCAGCTGCAGGCGGCCCAGCTCAGGGATGCCCAGCGCGAGTTCGGCGGCGACATCGGCCAGATCGTTCGCGCGCTGACCGCCATCCTGCACGATGCGGGCAGCGTCGTCGGGCACGGCCGCACCTTGTTTGGCGGCGAGGATGGCGGCTCGTCGTCGTTCCTGACACGCATCAAGCAGACGCTGGCGCACGCATCGACGTTGATCGCCACCTGCGAGGGGGCGGGCCGCTCGGTCGACGAGGCGCTCGCGATCGTCGAGGATACGCTGACGAAATTTCGCCAGGCGATCGCCGGGCTGGCCGAGGCGACGATCGACATCACGCTGATCGGAATGAATGCGGGCCTCAAGGCCAGCCATCTCGGCAGCCGCGGCAGCGCCTTCGTCGTCATCGCCAACGAGCTCAAGGCAACCGCCGACCATGTCTCGGTGGGAGCGGGGCGTTTGAGGCCCGTGCTCGACGGCATCGAGCGGTCGGCCGGGGAGCTGAAGGAGCTCCGCGTGCAGGGCGATCCCACCCAGCTCGCCAAGCTCGAACCGCAGATCCTCCAGGCACTGCGCGAGGTCGAGGCCGGCAATGAACGGCTCGGCAAGCTGATGAGCCGGCTCGTCGATGAAGGTGCGGAATTCGAGGGTCTGATGAATTCGGCGCAAGGCCTGATGACCACGCTCGGTGAAGGCTCCGCGGCATTGCCCGCGGTCGCGACGCGGCTCGAGGCCGCGAGCGCAGCCGCGCAACAGCCGCGGCCGCAAGCTCAGGACGAGGTGGTGCTCGACCGGCTCTTTGCGCGCTACACGATGGAACGCGAGCGCGACGTGCACCGGGAGTTCCTGCAAACCTTCGGGCTGGCGTCTATCGCCGCCCTGCGCCCGGTCGAGACAGTCGAGACCGCGGACGACGGCATAGAATTGTTCTGAGCTTGCTGCGGGCGAAGCCCCCTGCGCCGGCGGAAATTTGACGGATTGACTTTGCACGGCGTTAACCGTGGCGGAATGCTCGCCGCCGCGGTCATTGTCGCGGCCCCACGGTTCGTTGCAAATACGCATGGAATTCATGGGTGGATCTCTCCATGCTGAAAGAGGGCAAATACGCGGCGTGGTTCAGAACCGCGCAAGCGCAAGGCACCGGTATCGTGCATGTGGCCCAGGGTCGGATTTCCGGCAGTGACAGCTTCTTCACCTATGGCGGCTCCTATCAGTTCCATGACGACCAGCGGTTCACGGCCGTCCTCACCACACGGCGACATGCCGACGGCCCGCCGACCGTGTTCGGGCTCGACGAAGTCGAGGTCGAGCTCTCCGGGGTGTATACCGGCGCGATGGCGACCTGTTCGGGAACGGCCCGGCAAGCGCCTGATGTGAAGTTCGAGGTGACGCTGATCTACAGTCAGGAAGATCCGCCGGCTGCCGACGCCCGAAGCGCGGTCGTGAAGCTCAAGTCCGACAAGCTGCCCAAGGGGCTCGACGGCCGTTCCCGCCCGCGGCGTCCTTTCACGGCTGGCTCGCCCAAGTAAGAGCCAGATCGACGACGCCCCGCGCAGCGCAACAAGAAGCTCGCACCTGCCGCCCTGATTAGCGTTGCATTGACATTGTTGTTTCGAAGTCGCGTCGCAGCCGCACTGAAGCAATGCTGCCTTTACGAGCGAGAGCTAGTATTGCGGCCAGTCAAGCGTGGTGGAAGAACATGCCTCAAATCTGGATGACATACGACGAACTCGGTGCGCTTTGCGGCTGCGGCGCCATGGAGGCCCGGGACCGCGCCATCCATTCGTCACTCGATCGTCGCAAGAGCCGCGATGGGTTGACACGCGTCAAACTCGATCCGGCGCTGATGGTCGAATTCTTTGCATCCATTCGCGAGACGGATTTCGATCTCGATCTCGCAATTGAAGCGTTGCAGAACACCCATCGGCAGATGGCCGGACTCCTCGCTCCCTCCGAGTCCCGCAGCAGGCGTGGGGTGGCTTGAGCCGGCCGCCTTAGGAAGGTGGTCTGGGCAGGAACGCCAAGATCATCTGGGCGAGCATGACGCCCACGGTGCCTCCCGCCGCCTTCTGCAACACGTCGAGGAAGCCCGGATCGCGGTCGGGTATGAACGCCTGCATCAGCTCCAGCCCCATAGCGACCGCGACGACGAGAGAGCAGGCAAGAACGAACCGTCCGGGCAGCAGGAAGGAAAGCAGGAAGCCGAGCAGCCCGTAGGCGCTGAAGCGCTCGATCACGACGACCCAATAGGCCTCGTGATGCCCCATGAGCGCGGGTCTACCCGCCAGCCTCGCCAGGGTGGCATAGACGATCAGCGCAAGACAGATGCTCGCAGCCGCTATGAGGTGATTCCTGCGCATGACGCCAACATACAAGGTTTGGTTGTCCGTCAGGTTCGAAAGCCGAAAATATCGTTAAAGGGGTCTGCCGCACACGCCTGCTTTCAACGTGATACGTTCGGGCGGTTCGACGTTGCAGGCGGAGCGACAGGCTGGACGGAGTGCGGCGAGCAGCGAGCGCTGTCGCGCCGAAGTCAGGACTTCTTGCCCGTCTTCGGCTTCAACGAAAGGCCAAGCCGTAGCGCCATGCGCTTGACTGCATCGGGTGAGCGCCCGAGAATTTTCGCGGCTTGTTCCAGCGAGGCTGAAGACTTCGCCAGCTCCATGAGCCGTCGGTCTTCCTTGAACGACCAGGGCCTGCGCGCCATAACAAAATGATCCTCTCGTCGACACAACGACAAAGCCGCCAAGCGGACCCATATTCGCTCGACGGCTTTGCTTGGGCGGGGCCGGGCCTTGGGGAAGCCCGGTGCGAGAGAGGGATAAGGAAAGCGTGAAAATTCGCAACAAACAACGCAGATTAAGCTAACCTCTCAACCTTACCGGGATGAAGTTGGTGAATGACGCTCCGTATAACCACGGATGTTTCGTTAATGTCGTCTGCAACCGGGCAGCGATCGCATTCGAAATCCGTCGAAGCCGTCTTCATCAATATCAATGCGAAGAGCAGACGTGCTCGGCCACCGTGCGCTTGCCGCTTGCCGAGAGGAACGCGGGATTCGGCTTTCGTCTTATGTCCACCCATGCCTAAGATCTTCTGCACATGAACGAGAGAGATCAGGGGCTGCCGCCGCGGACGAAGTTCGATGGCTCCAGCTTGATTCCAAGCAGGAAGAGGCTTGGCTGGCCTGGATCGCACAAAGCCGGTTGGAGCGGGAGCACGCTTTAAGCTTTGTTAACTATGCCTGACCGATGGTAGCGGCCCAGATCTCGAATGTGGGATGGCCCAAATGTTTCAGCTGTTCCTGAGAGCGCGCGCACACAATCTTCTCGGCTCCCGCCGCGAGGACAAGGGTTTCAAGGCCCGCTCCGTCGAGCGTGATGCGGCAACCGACCGCGTGCGGATCGGTGCTGTGCTGGCGGCGATTGAAACGGCATTGCAGGAGTCGGAGAGGGAGCAGGCCGGGCTCAACCGGCGCGTTGACGATGCCCTTGCGCGTGCATCCGTCACGTTCGGAAACGGGACCGATGAATATCTCGAGCGGGAGCCGCTCGACAATCATCATCAGGATCTCTTCGCGGCCGACATCTCGAACGGCCAGCGCCGGCTCAAGGAGTTGGCAAGCGCCATTGCTCACTTGAAGTTCGTCAAGACCGCGATGCTCACGCGTTTCCCGGACTTCAAGCCGCCGCAGCTCGATAGCTGATATTGCGGATCTTGCTGCGCGCTCTGCAGCCATCGTTCGCCTCGAGATCAGGACGGAGTGCGCGACAGCAGTCTCAACGGCCACGGACGCCGAATAGCCTCATCCTGAACCGCCAGCGCCGAAAGCGGACGCTGCACATGGAGAGGAGGCGCGTAAGCGCCGTCTCGAAGAACAGGCGTGCCGTCAGGATGCCGCCAACAGCCGTATGCGGCACGCGGGGCAGAGCGCGTGACAATTCAGCATCGCTTTGCGGTTTGGTGCTGTGATCCTTTTTGCTATGGTTCCGGCAAGCATTCACGGATTTGAAGGAGAGCAGAGGTGCCGGTCAGAAATCTACAGACGTTGGTTGGATTGGCAGGTGTCTTGACCCTGGCTGCGCCGGCGACGGCTTCGGCCATCACCGCCGAAGTGGCGCGCGCATGCGATGCTGCGGTCGCCAAGGCCTTTCCGCCCAGGCAAATCGGCAATCCCGCGGCCGGCAGCGCCAAGGGAACGGGCAAGGATCAGCGCGAATACTTCCAGAAATGCGTCGCCAATAACGGCAAGGTCGACGACATGCCGGCGGATGCGCCAAAGGACAACAAGCCGTCCAAATAGAAAACAGAAAGGCGGCGAGAGCGTTTTCGAGCGAGTGGATGACGGCTCGCTTGAAGAAGATGTATCGAGACAGGAATCGAGGGCTTCGGTTCCGAGACAACCAGAACCCATGTTGCTTTGGCGTCGTGTTGCGTTAGCGTCGTGGCGGCGGACAGGGCGAGTAGAACGCGCCGTTCGCCGCGTTGATGCGTTCGACGCATTGGTTGGGATCGGTGATCGTTCCGGCCACCGTGAAGTCGTAGCCCATACCCTTGACCACGACGATGTAACGCCCGGGCGCGAGCGCAAAACCGTCCTGCTCCGGTTGCAGCAATAGCATTCTCGACTGGTCGTCGATCGGACCTACCTTGTAAGGGTAGGACATGCTGCGGATGACCCAGGAATCGCCGGCGCTGACCATGGCCGCTTTGCCGGTGGCATCGACTGCCATCGACCGGGAGACTTTTGCGATCACCCGAACCTCGGTCCCACCTGCATCGACACCCCCGTCCGGCCTGAACACGATGAATTTGACGTCACCGTCCGGCAACGTGGTCACGCTCGGCGCGTTGATGGCTGCCGAGATCGCGACGCGCCGGTCCGGAATCTTTCCGGGCACCGGCTTGAGCTCATGGAGTTGGCCCTCGCTCAAGGCGTAGACGCCGAACGTGGTCGGCAAAGGCATCGAGGGGTGCGCAATCGGCGCCGGCTCCTTTGGGTTCTCCGGCGTTCGTTCCAAGGTCTCGCCCAGCGAGGGACTCGTGGTCGGTTGAGGCTCCGAAGTCTTCGCCCGCTCGGACGGCGGCGCGACCTGCGACAATGCGGTCAGTTGTGTCCTCAGCCGTGGCCAAGAGACGATCGCGGTCCCGGCGCCCGCAATGAGCAGGAGGATGGCGGTCAATCGAATGGGAGAATTGAAGGCCCCCCGCTGCTTGGGATGATCGGGCGACCTCGGCGATGCGACAGGACGACGTGCCGTTTCCGCAGCCATAAAAGGGGTCGGGAAAGCCAAAGCAGACGACGTTGGAATGGGCGGGGGAGTAACCCGCGCGTCAGGAGGGGCGTCGACTTGCGGAGAATTCGACGCGACGGTGGCACTCGCCTTTGCTGATGAGGAAGTTTCGTCTCGCTCGAAGGACCGTTCGACCTCCCGAATGGCGCGTTCGAGGACCTGCTGGAGCTCTCGTGCTTCCCACGCACTGGCGGGGGTGAATTGTTCCAGAAGCTTGACGCGAGCCAACTCGTAGACGATATCCCGCATCTGCTGCGGGTCGTCGGAGATCTCGCGAATCCGCCCCGATAGCAGGCGGACGAGTCCGGCCTTAATCTCTTGCGCCTTCGAGGCGTTGGCTGCTGTGTCGCCGGTCTCGGTCATCAAGGCCGATCAACTAGCCCGGATATTGCTGTTTCGCTAGGCTTTTCACCCCGGCTCCCCTCGGCCGGGGTGAGCGCTCTATGGCCGCCCTGCAAAGGTCCTGCGCGATCGTCTCGAAGCGCTTGCTTTTGGGCAGAAACCTGTGACATTTCGCCCGGCTCCTCATTCCGGTGTTTGACCATGCGCGGCGTTTTGACAGCAACCATGTTTTTGGCCTTCCTGGTTCAGTCCGCTTCTGCGCAAGGGACCAAGGATCGGCCAACACCACCAGTTCCAGCATCATCACGACCCCGACGAAAAAAGCGCAGACCACCCAAGCTGCGTCCCGGCCGACCGCAATCCGGAACGTGACGGGGAGCCTTCCTGCCGGAAGGGCCGCCCAAGGCGTTTGGAGGGATGGCAAGCTGGTTGCCGTGCCCAGGTGAGGTCACGCAACGAACGGTCAAGCAGCCGTGAAGGAACGGTGCCCGCCTCCCTGGCGTTCTTGATCGGGAGATATCGCATGAAACGATTGGTTTTGATCATATTCGCGTTTGCCGTCCCTGCCAGCGCTTGGGCCCAGGGCGTCAATGACCCCTCGACGCCCAATCGCAACGTGATCATCGTCAACCCCTCGCAGCCCGCACCTCCCAACGCGACTCGGAATATTCCGAGCCGGATCGAGCCGCCGGTCACGAGCGGCGGACGCGCCCGGCCCTATCACGGGAACAGGACCCGCGGGAGCGGGTCGAGCCGCTATTAGCCGCTTCGGCGGCGCTGTGAGACAAACTATTGTGGGTTGACCTCGACCTCCAGGGTAGAGGTGCCGGGGTCGTGCCGGTTTTTGCCCGAGATCAGCAGCGTGAACCTGTCGGCACCGCGCGCCGTGCTTTCGGCCGAATAGCGGAAGCCGGACCCGACCACCGCCAATTGCCCTCGCGATGGTCCGCTCACGACCGAGACGTTGAAGATCTGCATGTACGACCAACGTAGCCCTTGGATGCAGTCGGCTCCGGGTTCGATCGACATCGTCCACCTCACCGTATCCTGCGATAAGGCGAACGGCGTCCGTTCCTTGATGCAGAGGGGGCTGGCGTGCGGCGCGGGGCCAGATATGACCGAAGCCGCAACGACGACACCTGCCAGCAATACCGGACTTGCGCGCATTCTCAGCAACTCCACGGGGCGGATGCCGAAAGTTAGCAGCAATGACCTAATGAGGTCTTAGAGCAGAGCCGTCTGCCCTTGGGCCGATCCCGTGACGCGGATCTCAGGTCCTTCGATCATCCGGTTGGCCTCTCTCCGGACATGCCATTCTGCCCCTGTTTTGCCCGACAGGTCAATTTCTTTTCGGAAAACTGTAACTCCTTGATTCGACTGGCTCCGGCTACTGTGCATGGGGTTGTTTTTCGATTTTTTGCGGGAAGGCCCCCAGGGAAGCTCGCCCGCGAACTGGCTTTCCTGCCATCGGCAAAGGTGTAGGCTGAGGAATGGAAGACGAGGACATTGGCCGATGGTCGTCCTTGTCGTTCTGTCAGGGAGGCACCAGCGTGCGAACGGGTCGACGTGGCCACTGTGAAAAGCGGTTTGGGAAGCTGTCGCGGACGGTCGCAACCATCGCCGGTATACTCGGCCTTGGTCTCGCCTGTCCGGCCTTGGGTCTCGCTCAGACCGAACTGGTGCCCTCGCTCAACGACTATCTTCCATCCAGCGAGCCGGAAGTCACGCGCGACGAATGGCGCCAGCGGATCGAGGACGCACGGCGCCGCGCCAAGGACGTCTTGCGCGAGCGGCGGGAGCATCCCGAGCTCTCCAAGCCCATTCCGGTAGATCCGGACCTCGTCGCGACTGAGAGCCTGCTCAACGATGAAAGCCTGCAGCGAGGCGACATCGTCACGACCAAGAAGGGCATGTTCGTCTACAAGGGGCGATCCGATCAGCCGCGCCGCGATGAGGACTTTGTGCCCGTCAATCCGAAATCGGTACGCTGAGGAATTCGCTGCAGCCCCGGGCGCGATAGCCACAAGGCCGGCGCGGGCTCAGTACCGCCGCAAGATCTCGTTGAATTTGGGATCGGTGATCTTCGTCGTCTCCAGCAGCAGCGATTTGCCTTGCGGTGTTGCCTGCACATAGGCCGCGATCAGCAGAGGCTCGTAACGCGAGCGACTGGCCAGCGCCGACCGGATGTCGGATTGCGCCAGGAGCTTGATCTCCTCATCGGTCGCCGCCGCGCTCGACGTCACGGTCCGGACGCGAGAGAAGGCAACGTCGATCGGCACCGATCCGGTCAAGTAGGACATCTTCACCGCCGGCGTGACCGCTTCGCCGGATTGGGCCTGTAGCATGCCGAGCGTGAGCCACAGCGCGGGCCGGATCGGTGAGATTTTCAAGGCAGCCAAGACGGCGGCCTGGGCTGCCTCGTTCTCGCTGGCCCTACCGCCCGCCGCGGTCGACGGACCTTGAAGAACGTCAGCGGCCATCGCCGCCGCGTAGTTCGCAAGCAGATCGCCATCCCATGAAAACGCGGCCAAGCCTGCGGCGGCTGCCAGCTTCGCCTTGTCGGGCGGAAGCTTGCCCGAGAACAAATCGCCGGCGCGAAAGTTCGACCTTGTCAGATCGCCGTAGAACGCCATGCCGGCGTGAAGCGCCAGCACGATTGCGGTGCAGATGCCGACGACGCGAAGCAGGATCATGCGGTTCATGGAGGAATTGACGAGGCCTGTGCGGGCGGGCCCGACGACGGGACCGAGGTCTGGCCAGAGCCCTTTAAATTGCCAGCAAACTATCGCCCTGGATGGTCAGCAGCGTCAAGTTTCCGGTCGCGTAGGCTCCGGTGTCGATGTTGATGCGGTTCGGGCGGATATCGGGCGCGCTGACCGGCGTATGACCGTGAACGACATATTTGCCGAAGCGCTCCTCGGAGGTCAGGAATTCCTCGCGTATCCAGAGCAGATCCGCATCCTTCTGGCGATCGAGCGCGACGCCCGGCTTGACGCCGGCATGGACGAAAAAGAAGTCGCCGCAGGTAAAGGAGGAAGGCAATTGCTGGAGGAAGGCCAAGTGCTCCGGCGGCAGCGCACGTTTCAGTCCCTCGATCAGTTCGACCTGCTGCTCCGCGGACGGATTCATGGTCGGCGTGATGCCGTAGGAGACCAGCGTCAGAAGGCCGCCATAGTGGCGCCACTCCTGCAGGCGGGCCGGGTTCTTGAGAACCTCGAGCAGGAAGACCTCGTGGTTGCCCTTCAGACAAACCGTCTCGTGCGATTTCGAGCGTTCGATCAAAAGATCAAGAACGGCGCGTGAGTCCGGGCCGCGATCGACATAGTCACCGAGAAAGACCTGAATGGCGCGTTCGGGGGCCGAGCGGGCAAGATCGACGTCGATCACGGTTAACAGCGATTGAAGCAAATCGGCACGGCCGTGCACGTCGCCGATCGCATAGACGCGAACGCCGTCGGGAAGCCGAGGCTTGGTCCTCTTTCGAAAATGGCTGGAAAAACCCATCAGGTCGGTCGAATCGCTTCTGGCGTCACGAGCGGATCATCGCGACCGCTCTTAGCAGAAAAGTCACACTTCGGTATTCTTAATTATTTCCGACCGCTTAGCCCGCATTTTGATTAAAGGGTCGCGCGGCGTTTGAGCCGTATTTCAAGGCGTCTCACGTAGCGTCCCCTCAACAAGAACGGGGAGCGCAACATGCGCAAAGTCGTGAAATTCCTGGCGGCCGTGGCCGCAATCGTCGTTGTTGCGGGGGTGCAGCAGAATGCGGACGCCGCGTTCGTCGGCGCGCCCATGGGGCTGCGCGGTGCCATCCAGTACATCAAGTTCGACCGGCCGACGCTGGCGCCGATGGCGTTCACCATCTTTTGCCTGAAGTACAAGGACGAGTGCAAACCGCGGCCGCAACAGATCGTCTTCCGCGGCGGACGCCTGAAGCTCACGGCCCAACGCCTGGCGCAGATGCAAGAGGTCAACCAGCGGGTCAACAGCGCGATCCGTTCCGAACCCAACCTGGAAGGGCTGCGCGGCGAAAAGTGGCTGCTGCATCCCGCGAGCGGCGACTGCAACGACTACGCCGTGACAAAACGCCACGATCTGATCGCCAAGGGCTTCCCGGCGCGTTCGGTGCTGCTCAGCGAGGTCGTGACCTCCTGGGGCGAGCATCATCTCGTGGTCGTGGTGCGGACCTTCTCAGGCGATCTCGTGCTGGACAATCTCTCCGGCCATATCATGCCCTGGTCGAAGAAGCCCTATCGCTGGGTCCGCATTCAGTCGCCCAAGAACCCGAACTACTGGGCCTCGCTGGGCGATCGCGCGGTCTGACGGACTGCGCCTCTATCGTGATCCGGATTGGCTGACGCTCTGCGACAGCCCCAGCCCCACGATCACCGAGAGACACAGGATTGCTGCCGGGCGCAGCAATCCGGGACCTGCAAAGCTCTGGACGAGCGCAAACAGAACACAGGCCGCGGCTGCCGCGGGAAAGAACGAGTCGCGTCCGCGCTGCAGAGCGCCGAAGACCAGGCGGACCAAAGCGATCAGGCTCACTGCTATCATGGCAGCCAACCCAATCCATCCCATCCCCGCAAAGACGGCCGTGGCCGCCGAGGGCGCGTTCAAGACAGCTCCGGCATCGCTCTGATAGATCCTGCCCACCGCAGCAAAGGTCCCGGCACCAGCGCCGAACCAGCGAGTGTCGGCCAACATGCGCTCGAGGGCGGCCTTGGTCTCGGCTCCCATCTCCGGGACGAGCCGCATCAGGACCGGTCCGGAGCTCTGCTCGAACAGGAAGGAGAGCACGATCGCGGCGCCGACCAGGGCTGCCACCGACAATGCGCTCGCGGCCAATGGTGACAGGTCCAATCTGCGGATGACGAGGATCAGCAGCATCAGCACAACGCCAAAAGCCGCTGCGATTGCGCTGTTCGTTCCGGAAAACCCAAAGATCGCGGCGGCGCTGACCAAAGCTCCGACCAGGCCGCAAAGGCCGATCGCGGCCGAGCGCAGCACCGAGTGATGCGTTTCGGCCCGTTCAGCGGCGAGCTGAATGACCGCCAGATTGAGCATGAGGCCAAGGCCGGCCAAGGTCGTTGTGAGGTCATGCGGTACGTCTGCAGCAAACGCCGGCAACAGCCGATGCAAGTCGAGAATCAAGGCCGCAACCGCGGCTACGCCGCTCAGCACAAAGAGGATCAGCTGGGCACGGCTGCGGTTGCGCACGACTACGACGGTGACACCGAGCAACGAGATCGCCGCAAGTGCCAGCAGCAGCGCGTTCAGGGTCAAGCCGATGTCGGCTGTGATCGGCCCGAGCGGCAGACCGCCGAGGACATCGTGAGCGCTCGCCCAGATCGGATGCGCCGAGCTGAGCGGAAGAGGGACCAGTTGGCCGGCGATACACAGCGGAATGGCGATCAGGATCCACCGGCCCCATGAGGTCGCGCGAACATAGTGATCGTAGCCGGCCTTGCGCGTGCTCGAGGCGGCCGCCAGCAAGCTCAGTGCTGCGGCCATCGTCGCGAGCTGTGTCCCGAACTTGACGCCGGCGATTTCGAGAGCGGAAGCGGAAACGATGGAAACGATGAGGGTAAAATAAGCGAAGGACAAACGGCGCTCGAAGGGAATCCTGAAACGGTCAGGTCACCATACAAGCGAGCGGTGGGTTTTCAAGCAGAGGTCTTTGCCGGCAACCCGCCTGGCTTTCGCGCGCCCTGCGAAGGCTGGTGGCAGCCTCAGCCCGGCGTCATCAGCGCGCAGACTTGACCGGGCGGGCGAATACGCGCCCGGTACGCGCGGCAGCAAGGCCAAAGCGGGCCCCTGACCCGAAGAGATAGCCACCCTGCAGAGCAATGGCTGCGAACACCATGCCTTTCAGGCTCTCGATCACCGTGAGACCGATCATCAAGCCGACCGGGACGGCGGCGAGCAACATGACGAAGGTCAGCGGCACCAGCACCAGGACGCGAAAGCGCTGCCCCAGCACGGCACCGACGAGAAAGCTGAAAATCAAAAACGCGGTCATCCGAAACACTCTCCGTGGTCCGGACACTAGGTTTCCCTCCCTAAAAAGACCCTTAAGTTGTATGGCTAAATTTGGCCTATTGGCTGCAACTTGCCAGCAGCGAATGATAGGCCTCCCGCAGCCCGTTCAGCGCTACTACGCCCCTGATCTCGCTGTCGCCTTCGCTGACCGCCACGGACAGCGAGGCCGCTGTCTGCCACTTGCCGGCGGCAAAGGCAGAGACCTCGTCCGGTAGCAGCACGGTAGCGCCTGCGGCCGCCATGCGGGCGTCGAAGGTCAAGGTGCCGCCGCCGGTCGCAGCGATCGTGACCTTCGGGCGGCTCCGTGGCGGGAAGGGCCGGATCAAGGCCACCATCACGTCGATCTTGCCCTGTGGCGCACAGCGGACGATCAGGCCGGCAAAGTCCGGATCCGACTGCGCCGTATCCGCGGTCTTCATGATGGCGGCGAAGCTCTCGCCGTCCTTGGCCCCCTGGGTCCGGGTTAATTTCCAGACGGAGGAGGGGGCCGGTTGGGCGACCACAACAAGTGGCGCTTCGTGGCACGACGATTCTGGGCTGCCGGGGCAGGGGGCGGCAGGGCTCCAGGGGCGACCAGCGGCGCCAAGGAGGGAACCTGCCAACAGCGGGATCAGAAGGAGGCCAGACACGGGGGAGTCCTATCCTGAATGGACCCAGCTTTGGCGAAGGGCGGCGAGGCCTCCGCCCGACATGCTGAGGCCTCAACTTGCGCATTTTGCCCGCCCGCCGGGCACACGAAATACAACAAATAGTCACAAAGGGTTAAACCAAGCCTCCAAGAGTGGCTCGCAGGCAACACTGGCCGACGGATCGCTCTGTTAACCGCCCGGAACGCTTGTCGCACCCACCCCTGAGGCCGTACCACCTTACGTCAATTGGGGACTCTCGGGCGCCATTCATGTCATCTATTGCCAAGACCTATGTTTTGAAGCCTGCGTTTCTGGCGGTCGCTTTAGCGCTCGGGGCCTGTTCGACCAATCCCGGCTCGGGCCCACTGACGGACGACGTCAACAACAAGATCCAGACCGAGAACGCGCCGGCCTACGAGCTGGTGCCGCTCAATCCGGCGACCGTGAAGATCCTGCACACCCATGAGCCCAAGGGGCTCGCCGGCGTGTTCACCGATCGCCGTCCGCCCGCCAGCATCGTGTTCGGCATCGGCGACGTCGTCAGCGTCACCATCTTCGAAGCCGCCGCGGGCGGTCTGTTCATCCCGGCGGAAGCCGGCGTCCGTCCGGGTAACTTCGTGACCATCCCGGACCAGGCGGTGGACAATGACGGCTTCATCACCGTGCCCTATGCCGGCCAGGTCAAAGCCGCGGGCCTTACAGCGGTCCAGATCCAGCGCTCGATCATCGAGAAGATCGGCAACCGCGCCATCGAGCCGCAGGCGGTCGTTGCGATGTCTTCGCAGCGCACCCAGCTCATCAGCGTGCTCGGCGAAGTCAATTCGCCGGCGCGTTATCCGGCGAGCGCGGCGGGTGCGAAAGATCGCGTGCTCGACGCGATCACCCGCGCCGGCGGCATCAAGGGCCAGGGCTTCGAGACCTGGGTCATGCTGGAACGCGGCGGCAAGCGGGCGACCGTGCCGTTCGAAAATCTCGTGATGGCACCCGAGAACAACGTCTATGTTCGTCCCGACGACAGCATCTACGTCTATCGCGAACAGCAGAAGTTCCTGGCGTTCGGTGCCAGCGGCCAGAGCGGCGAGTTCAACTTCGATGCCTGGCGCATCAACCTCGGCGAAGCGGTCGGCAAGGCCGGCGGTCTGCTGGATGGCCAGGCCGATCCGGCTGCGGTGTATCTCTATCGCCGCGAGCCGCGCGAGGTCGCTGCCCAGCTCGGCATCGACGTGAGCAAGTACACGTCAGAGACGATCCCGGTCATCTTCAACGTGAACTTCCGCGATCCGGGCGGCTTCTTCCTCGCCACCAAGGTCATGATGAAGAACCAGGACATCATCTACGTCTCGAACTCGCGCAACGTCGAAGTTGCCAAGTTCCTGACCTATCTGCGTGTGATCATGGCGACCGGCAGCGATGCCGTGAACCTCTCCAACGATGCCCTGATCTTCCGCAACAACATCAAGCTGGCGCCGTAAGACGCCAACTTGATCGACCAAGTCCGATGGCACCGGGCCTTTGTCCCGGTGCCATTTTCGTTTAGCAATCGAAGCGGTTCTGCCGGGGCTACCAGTTCGGGATTTGGATCAAGGCGCCATTGAACGCGGCGTGCCGGTCGTCGGTCCACCCCGGAGTGTTGCAAGGGGCTTCATGCGGTTTCGAGCATTCTGGCGTCTTCTGGCGCTCGTTCCTCTCGCCTTCGGGCTTGCACCGATCGGAAAGGCTCTCGGGGCTGCCGCGGAGCTGGGCGTCCGCCATCGGATCGACGTGCTGGTCTCCGCCGAGCCCGATGCTCCGATCCTGTCGCGCCTGAGGGGGGCCAAGGGCGAGCTGTCCTTGACCGTTCGTCTCTCGGCGAACTCCAAGGAGAGCAAGTTCTTCGGAATGTTGCGCCCGTCTTTTCCCGATATCGTCGTTCCCGATGGCGCCGGCAAACCGCTGGTGCAACTGACCAAGCTCTGGGAGGAGGATGTCTGCCATCAGCGCCGCGGGCTGCCCAAGGTCACCGTGACCCAGCTCAGCGGGCATTTTGCGGACGGCGAGGGGCGGATCGAGATCTCCGCCCTCAACCGGCACATCGGCCTTCTGGTCCCGCCCGACGAATTAACCCCCGGAATAAAACTCGACCCCGGGACCGATAGCCTCGGGGCATTCTATGCCTACCGGGCACAGACCCGGAACAGCCGCCTGAATGTGGATCTTAGGATCTACTCGATCGATTGCCCTCTTTAGTTCGGGCAAGGAGCAATCAGCCTCGGCCGATGAGCTGGCGCTTCCCGATCTGATCTGCTCCCGACGCGCTATCGCGCTGCGTGCGTGTCGTACCAACCCGCTGGAGGAAAGTCCGGGAAGCGGTAATCCTTTCGCCCGGCCGCGCGCACCAGCGCGGCCTGAATCCCGCCAAGCATGCGGAATACGCTCTTTCGCCCCTGGAAGATGCCGGCGTCTCCCGCCAGCGCATAGCCGCGGAAGATCCCCTTGTAGACCTCAAGCGCTTCGAACATGTCCATCCACCGCCCGGGCAGTTCGTTGCCGAACAGTCCGCTGCTGCCTTGTTCGAATCTGTGCGGCTGGAAACAGCCTTCGGTCGCCGGTTGAGGCGGCTCCTGCAGGGAGACGAGGCTTTGATCCACGATCTTGTATTTGGAATAACCCAGGCTCCTGAGCAGTTCGAACTCCCTTACGAGATCATTCCAATTCTTCTTCTCGGACTCGATCGACACAAATCGCGGGGGTTCGGAAATGTTCTCGAGTGAGGACAATGCGTCGAAATCGTTCCCTTCGATATCGATCTTGCAATATCTGGGAATGCCGTGGTCGCGCATGATATCGGCCAGCCGCTCGGCTTTAGCCGTTATCTTTTGCACGCTCGCTGCGCCCAGCATCTGGTTTCGCTTGACCCATTCGAGATTTGCCGTTCCCCAGACCGAGTGCTCGGTGTTGACGTAGAAGTCGATATTCCCCGGCGTCCTGGCTACGGCCAGGTTGAGGATCTTCAGTTGCCCTGTGGCAACCTGCTGGGAAAACTGCTGGCCAAGTGCGCTACAGAATTCCGGTACAGCTTCGATGGCAACGACCTTGAATCCCTTTTTGAGATAGAACCCGGTGTCTTCACCCTTGTGGGCGCCGAGATCGTAAATGAGGTTTTCGTCAATCATGGTTTTCGTACTCGTGTCCAGAGCGTGATGAGCGTCGTGCGCAATTCGTTTCTAAAGCGCGATGTGATTAGGGTGAATCGTCATGGCGCTTTAGGTTGTTGTTTAAGTATGGTCTTTTCGGAAAACCGCTGCGCACTTTTCCGGATCATGCTTTAGCGGTGGAAGGACAAGATGTTGGTTGGATGAATTGATCCGGCAATCAAATCCGCCACTGCAGCCATGTTTCCGGCTAGCCTGCCTCGATAATCGATCATCGGATGCTCGCGAAGTGAGCGCAGCGCGTTGGACGCGAGCGCTCGTGTCCAAAAGTATGCGCATTTTCCGAGGGTAATTGTTCCTTTGCGTGCAAGGTAGAGCGGATTGGCGAGCTGCGAGTAACCATATTTGTAGCCGCTGACCCGTCCGGACTTTGACCCGAGATGTACACCGGTCAAGTTTGAAGCTCGATAGATGTCCGAGAACCTCCTGATCTGTCCGGAAAAATCCGTATCCTCCAGCCAGCCATAGAGCGGCAGATTCTCGTCGAATGCACATTGGTCGAAGACTGTCGCTCTGAAGGCCATATTGCACCCGTACAGGCCCTCCTTCGACTTGCTGTATCCGGTCTGATCGCTCGCCCGAGGTAGCGCCAGCGCATCCGAAGCCTGATCCTCGGTGATTGCGATGCTGCCTCTTGCCCCGTCCATGATCACCGCTCCCGTAACGGCGAGGACCTGTGGACTTGCCGCAAACAGCGCTTCGCATTTCTGCAGCCAATCGGCTGCGGGCCTGAAGTCATCGTCGAAGAAGACAATGATCTTCGCAAGCCAGGCCTCGGGAGTGCTTATCTTCTTGGCCGTTTGTACGCCGTGGTTTCTCTGCGACGTCAGTCCCGGCCGAGGAGAAACCAGTCGGTGCACGCTCGGATCATTCGGGACGGCGGCAGCATCGGGCAAATCCTTGGGTTCAGCGCCCACGAGCATGACGCTATCAGGCGCGCGTTCTTGAAGTCGAAGCTGGTCTAGAAGAACTTGAACGTCTGCCGGTCTGCCGCGTGTCGCTAAGATGACGTCAATATTCAATTTACCCTCGCAGAGCGACGGCCAGCAACGCTGGTCGTCTGACATAAGAACTTCGTGGAAACGTTCGATCGGAAGCAGGAATTCTCCCGGAAACAGTCTGCCGGCAATTGGCGACGTGGGCTTTCGCAAGCCTGGAGATGCGGTGCGGGCGAAGCACTACCGGACCACGTTGCGGAAATCCAGCGTAGACGATTGAAATTGGGACCGTCCAGCCCCTTCATCGGATGATATCCGCGCTTGGGGCGAACCGTCCTGTTAACGAACTCGAGGCCCCCAGGATCGGGACGCATTGCGGAGCAGGGCCGGCAAAACGTTCTCCCTCTTTACTGTGCTCCCGGAAGTTGACGCCGGAAATTAACCTCTGTAGGCGGGGTACGGTTCAGAATGGATCATCCACCGCCGTCTCTGCCGAGTGCGGCACTTGCTGGACGCCTGCGGGATCATCCGCTCTAATGTATTCTCCACTGGGGGGCGTCAGACGAAAGCGATGGGCCGTGTTTCGATGAACATTCGCTGGTCGGCCGATCTCGTATCCAGCTGTGTGCTGTTCTTTGTTGTAGCGAGCGCGCCGTTCCCGTTTGGGTCGACCAACAATCTGGCCATTGCCTTCTGGTGCGCTTGTCTGGGAATTGCCCTGATATTTGCGCCGGCGAACGCCCTGCGTCGTCCCCATCTCTGGATCATCGCAGGCATCTTCATCGTTGTCGCTGCTTACGGCTTCGCGCTGCACGAACAGCTGTCTGACGGCCCGTGGATTGCGCCATATCATCCGATCTGGAAGCAGCTCGGCTCGCTGTTCGATACGGCCGTTGCGCCATCGGCCTCGATTGTCAGGTACGAAGCTTTCTTTGCTGTGGGGGCGCCGCTTGCAAACATCTTGGCTGTTCTGGTGGGGCTCGTCATTGGCGCCGACGCGAAGCGTGCACGCCAGGTAATGCTGGTGATCGCGCTCTCAGGCAGCTTCTACGCTGCATATGGCGTCCTCTCGTTCCTCATCGAGCCGACCATGATTCTGTGGCGCGACAAGACCGCCTATCTCAGCAGCGTCACCGGCACGTTCATCAACCGCAATACCGCCGCGGCCTATTTCGGCTCATGTGCGGTCATCTGGATACTTCTGCTTCTTACGGACGTGCGCCGCCACCTTCCCGGAGGACGCTTCAGATGGAGCAATCTCTCCCGCGATCTGGCTAAGATTCCCCAGGCTTCGATAGCTCTGAAATTCGCCGCGCTCCTGATCTGCGTCATGGCGATGTTCATGACTGGCTCGCGGGCGGGCGTGGCTGTTTCGCTCCTCTCCATGATCTTCGTCTTTGTCGTCTTCCTCCGGAAGGACCTTCGGCCGCGCACCGGCGTCTGGATGGCCTTGGCGGCCGCCGCCTTGGTCGCTCTCGTTCTCTTGGAATTGCTCGGTGGTCGTGTCGTGGGCCGCTTCGATAGCCAGGGGCTGACCGATAGTGGCCGGCTTGAGGGGTGGAAGTCCTCGCTGCTCATCGTCGCCGATACCCCCTGGTTCGGCACTGGGATGGGGACTTTCCAGTCGGCCTTTCCAGCCTTCCGCAGCCCGAATATTTCCATGCGCGGTACCTGGAATGCAGCCCATTCGACCCCTCTGGAGGTCGCTTTGGAGGCCGGAATTCCGATGACGCTCCTCCTGACGGCCGCTTGGGCGGTCATGCTCACGGTGCTTGCGCGCGGGGTGTTCAGCCGCAAGCGGAACGCTTCGATTCCTCTGGCCGCGATCGGCACTGCGCTGCTGGCATTGCTCCATTCCGGCCTCGATTTCACGTTGCAGATACCGGGTTACAGCATCCCCTTCTTTGCGCTTTTCGGGGTCGGCCTGGCGCAATCCTTTCACTCCGGCGAGCGGGGCGTCGAGCCGAAAGGGGCTGCGGCAAATGCGCTGTCGATCCGTGCTCGCACTTCGGGATCGCCAAAACAGTCCTCTTTTCAGGTGCTTGGGCCTTAACTATTCCTTTAGATTTGGTGGACAGGACTGCCTCTTTCGACTACTTTCCCATCGTTTCGTTCGGGCCATAAAGGCAAACTAGTTGTTGAGGAAATTATGAACCTTATCAGGTTTACGGTTCGAGCCGCTGTGGTGATTGCGATCGCAAGCTCGATATCCTCCGCCGCCAGCGCGGCTGTTTATCCGCCCAGCCGGCAACTGCAGGCTCAGATCATCTCCGATTTCAAGGGTTCTCCTGCGACGCTTCTGCAGCAATATCCTGACGGCGGTCCGCAGTTGATTTCGCGCGTCCGCGACCTGGGAGCTTCGGATCCGACGACAGTGCCGGGTCTGATCGAGCTGTTGAAGAACCCGGCGACATCGAAGGACCAGTTGCGCGCGATCGTCGCTGGACTTGCCCAGGTCGCCCGCATGGCTGCACAGACCGATCAGGCGTTTGCCAATGAGATTCAGGCCGCCGTCGCCGGAACGAACAATCCGGACGTGATTGCTGCCTATCAGGCCGCAACCGGCGATGTTGCAATCGCTGCGGCGGGCGGTGCCGGGGGCGGTGGCTCCGGTGGTGGGGGCCCGACGACCGGCTTCGGATTCGCCTTTGGTGGCAGCGGCTCCGGTGCCCAGAACTTTGGTGGCCTGCACTACCCGAACAGTGTGACGACTTATACGGGTTCAGTGACTCCATCGACCGCCTATCCTGCGGTCAGTCCGACGCAATAACGTCCGGGCCTCTTGCGCCGGCATCCCCTTAGAGAAAATAAACCAAGGCAGCGTGTCACGCGCTGCCTTTGATCTTCCGCGATGACTCGCACGATATACTGCCCGTGAAGCACGTGGTGTGTCCATGCTTCGATGACTAGGCGTGATTGCGGACACGTGAAATCACGTCGCCGCGCGCTTGTCGGCCCAAGTACGGGCATTGATTGATTTCAGGAATTACCGGATGTTGCAGCTGAACAAGTCCACCTCAGAGATCAATCGCGAATTCGCCGAGACTCAAGGCTCCCCGTTTCAATCGCTGACTTTGCATTTGGATGTCATCCGGCATCAGTTCCCAACAATTGTCGCGATCATATCCGCCTCTGTGATCTTGGCGCTTCTCTATCTCTTTACCGAAGCTCCGCAATTCACCTCTACGGCGTCGATCGTTATCGACACTCGCAAAGTACAATTGTTCCAGCAGCAATCGATGCTCGGTGACGTGGCCCCTGACTCCGCGTCGGTGGAAACGCAGGTCGAAATTCTCAAGTCCGAGAATATCAGCTTGGCGGTCATTCGTGATCTGCACCTGACGGAAGATCCGGAGTTCCTCGGCAACGGCGGAAGCTTGATCGGGTCGATCGGCAATTTCTTTTCCGATCTGTTTTCCAGTGGCCGTGCCGGTTCCGAGTTCAGATTGCAGCGCAAAGCCCTGCAACGCTTTGAGAGCAATCGTACCATCAAGCGTCTCGGTCTCACATACGTCATGGAGATCGGCTTCACGTCGCGTGATCCAGCGAAAGCGGCGCAGATCGCCAATGCGATCGCTGACGCCTACATTGTTGACCAGCTGGAAGCCAAGTACCAATCGACGCGTCGCGCCAGCGTCTGGTTGCAGGATCGCATCAAGGAGTTGCGCGCTCAGGCATCCGCGGCACAGAAGGCGGTTGTCGATTTCAAGACGGCCAACAACATTGTCGATACCGGCGGGCGCTTGATGAACGAGCAACAGCTCGCCGAAGTGAATAGCCAGCTGGTTGGGGCGCATGCCTCGACGGCCGAGGCCAGGGCGCGGCTGGACCGCATCAACGATATTCTGAAGCGCGAAATACCGGACGCGGCAGTGGCGGATGCTCTTCGGAACGAGACTATCGTCAAGCTGCGAGGCCAGTATGTCGACATGGCCGCCAAGGAAGCGATCTGGGCCGCCAAGTATGGCCACGATCATCTTGCCGCGGTGAACCTGCGTCGCCAAATGGACGAGATCAAGCGGAATATGATCGACGAGCTCAAGCGCATTCAGGAGTCTTACAAGAGCGACTATGATATCGCCGTCACGCGCGAGGAGAGCATCAAGGCTAGTTTGGCCACCGTGGTCTCGGAGTCTCAGCTCACCAATCAGGCGCAGGTTCGGCTACGCGAGCTCGACAGCAATGCGCAGTCGTATCAGGCGATGTACGACAATTTCCTGCAGCGCTACATGGAATCGGTCCAGCAGCAATCGTTCCCCATCAGTGAAGCGCGCGTGATCAGTGCAGCAACGACACCGCTGGTCAAGAGCTATCCAAAGACTCTCATCGTGCTGGGCGTGGCTCTTTTTGGCGGTTTGGTGCTGAGCTTCGTCCTGGCGATCGTGCGTGAAATGATGGACCGGGTGTTCAGGACGACTCAGCAGGTCGAGGAGGTGCTCGGCGCGAGTTGTATAGCGCTGCTGCCGACGGTGAACGCAGCTGCGACCAAGGACGCAAGGCCGAAATTGTTGCGTTATGTCGTTGATCATCCTCTCTCGCGCTTCTCCGAAGCGGTGCGCTCGACGAAGGTGGCGGTCGATCTGAACTCGATCGTTCGAGAGAACCGCGTGCTGGCGGTTACGTCGACTCTTCCGAATGAAGGCAAGAGCACGCTGTCTGCCAACTTGGCGCAATTGATGGCCCATGGCGGTGCGCGCGTCCTCCTGATCGATTGCGATCTCCGCAATCCCTCGCTCTCTCGCGCGCTGACGCCCGACGCGGAGTTTGGTTTGGTCGAGATCCTCGCGCATAAGGCTAAACTGGAGCAAGCGTTGACGGTTGATGCGCAGACGGGGCTCTCGATTTTGGCTGCAGGTACGACCTCCAAGCTTCTTCATACCAACGAGATATTGGCATCCAAGATGATGCATGGCCTGATTGGCGAGCTGAGGGACAAGTTCGATTACATCGTGCTCGACATGCCGCCCATGGCGCCGGTCGTGGACGTGCGCGTGACGTCGACTTTCGTTGACTCCTACATATTCGTCGTGGAGTGGGGCAAGACCCTGATGGACGTCGTCAGGCACAATCTGCGTGGTTCTCAGGAAATCCAAGACAAGCTGCTTGGCGTCGTTCTCAACAAGGCAGATACGAAGCGCCTTGCTCGCTACGAGTCGTACCACAGCCGTTACTATTACAAGAAGAACTATGCCCGTTACGGCTACGTCGATTAACGTGGGCGGGATCTGGCGGAAATGTTGCAGGGGCGTATTGCTTCTGACGGGTATCGCTGGAGTAGCCTGGTCACTGGTCGTGTTGCCATCGTTCTGGACCGATCTGCAGGTCAGCTCCATCGCCACGCATATTTTGGTCGGTGAACAGCTCAAGCCGGGGATCGTGGAGTCGATCGCGGTTCGTATGGACGCGGACTCGCCATCGAGCCTTCCCTACCCCAGTCTGGTACGAGCCCGAGCGCTGATTGCGTTTCGCTCGGCCGAGGAGGGCCTGCAGGGTAAAGGTTCCCAGGACCTGGAGCGCAGATTGTCGGCCGCGGAGACCAAGCTGAAGTCGTCGTTGATGCTCGATCCGGCCGACGCTTTTCTTTGGCTGTTGCTGTATTGGGTGAAGAACGAGCGAGACGGTTTCGACGCGGGAAATATTCGCTATCTTGAACAGTCATACGCGGCTGGACCATACGAAGGCTGGATCGCGCTCCGTCGCAACAGGTTGGCGCTGGCGATATTTCCACTGCTTGGGGAGCAGCTGCAGCAAAAGGTCGTTGCCGAGTTCGCTGGCATGGTCGAAAGCGACTTCATCGATGATGCGGCACGCAACCTGACGGGAGTCGGCTGGCCTCAAAGGGATAGATTGCTGGCGAGCCTCGGGGGCGTTCGCCTGGTCGCCCGTGAAGCTTTTGCGAAGCGGTTGGCATATGACGGCGTGAAGGCCACTGTGCCGGGAGTCGAATTACCTGAAAGGATGTGGCGGTAATGGTTCGATCGCTCTTTCGGCTTGTCCTGCTGATCTGCATGGCTCCGGCCTGGACATTGATCCAGAACGTTCCGTCGGCTCACGCACAAAGCACGAAATCAAAATTCACGATGCAGGGCGCCGCCGACACATCGGAATCGCCCGTCATCCGTGACGGCGCCAATCGTCCCTGCCTCAATGTTGAGGCGGCTGCCAAGGGGCACGTCCAGAACGGGGAGCTGATGGATCATATCGTGAGCGTCAAGAACAACTGCTCTCGAATGATCAGGGTCAAGATCTGCTACTACCATAGTGATCACTGCAAGGATGCGACCGTCTACGGCTATCAGCGCGTCGACACGATTCTGGGAACGATGAAGATGTCGATGTTTCGATATTCACTGTCTCAGAAATGAGCTCGCCGAGCGCCCTGCTCATCTGATCGCGGGGGCCTCGAAAAGGTCAATGAACTTTCTCGCGTCATCTTCACGCTGAACGAGCAGCGCTGCGCGATTACGCTCGGCCTCGTTCAGGGCGGTTTGAAAGTCAGCGACCGACTTTTCCCACGCGAGGATTTGTTCCGCGATCCCGTCGAGATCTGACGCGCGCGGATCGAGCAGCAGTTCTTCCGGCACCATGTTGGCGATGCATCCGCGGTTGGAGGCAGCGACGATGATACCCGCCATCTGCGCCTCATAGATCACCACAGGCTGCGCCTCGTTGACGTATCTCGTCGGAAATACCAGGACGTCGATCGAGGAGAGAAAGTGGACCTTGGCGTCGTCATATACGGGCCCCACATACTCGATCCCACCGATCTCGTTCGCGCGGCGCTTGATGTAGTGCTCAATCTCGAGATCGGCGCAGGGACCGGCGATTCGTGCCGTCAGGCCGGATCCGCTCTCTCGCAGTCGAGCCATCAGGTCGAGAAAGCGGTCGATACCTTTTTCGAGCGAGATGTTCGATAGATAGCCAATCGAGCCGAATGTCCGGTCACAGCTCCGTAGTTCGACGGCGGGCAAATCGATAAACGCCAGGTTGGAAATGACGAGCGTCCTTAGATGCTTGCCATACAGCTCCGAAAGTGTCGTGGCCATCCTGCTACAGAGCGCGATATGAAACTGGTTGGCGCCGGCCATGCGAACAATGGACGCCAAGATGGCGCTACGCTTCGTCAGGTAGGCGAAGCTGTGATGATGGAACGCGATCGTCTTCCCTGCCCACCGCGCAAGGATGACGACCAGCAGGTCATAGAGCAGTCCATAGCCGCCGGACAGAGAGAGGTAGAGTATCGAGGCCTCCGGGTGGCGAAGGACAGTTCGTCCGCATCGGACGTATGCGCGTGCGCGATTGAAATGATGCCGCCACCGATCGGGAGCATCGCCTGGTGAGGTGTTGCCGAACGCGAGTTGAAATCCGGCAGCGCGCAGAGTATCGGCCGCCCGCTTGGTGATGAGAGCTGCGCCATGAACCGGCGGAGGAAGGGGGCCCGCCACAACGATCATTCTACCGGGCACGAGGTCGTCGGTCCTTCAGCAATGTTAGCCAATGAATAATTGGTGGCGAGCGCAGCATTTGGCGGGGCAGCGCCGCGGATCCCTGATGTCGCCCGACGGGCCGTGGAGGCCAAATCATTGTGTGCGACACGTGGGCCGAGCCCGGGATACGGCTACGAGCCGCGTTTGAATATCAGGTGACCGTGAAGGCCGTTCGGTGAAAGATCTTTGCGGTCTTGGGGATGTCTCGCTGGTGAACCGCGGGGTTGCCGCCGATCATCGAGTATTCTTGGGGCGCGACGTGGGTCACGACGGCGCCCGAAGCCACAACGCAATAGTCCGGGATGGTGACGCCCTGCAGAATGATCACGCCGGTGCCGATCATCGTGTAGGCTCCTATCGTGATTGGAGAGCAGGTCTGCCGGGCGGACATTGGATTGACCCCGTGGGTCAACAACTGGCTGCGGAATCCGGCGAGACCGCAGAATTGACGAAACTCGATCCGGTCGGTGCAATCGATGTAATGCTGGCTCATCACCAGACTCGCCTTGCGCATGATAAGATCCGAACGTCGCTTCGTCCTGTTTCGGAAGGCCGGCGAATTCAGGCGAGTTGACAGTCCACCGATCCAGTTCAGATTGCCGATGACCGCATCTTCATCCATCTGCAACCGATCAAGCCGGCCGATATAGTTGAGATGACCGATGTAGGTCTTCGCTTCCAGGATGCATTCGTCGGCGAGAATCAAGGACAGACCGATCCGCGCGTCGCGATGGATCGAAAAACCGGGGATCGCGTTGAGGACCAGCCGACGGACTTTCCAGGGGAAGAAAAGAAATAAAACTTGAATAGCAATCTTCAGCATAGTCGTTCCTCGCGCCCACTCAAAATAACCGAAAGTGCTGCGGTTTGGTCAAGATCTCGGCTTTAAGGTTTATTTCGATAGTGTATCGCCTCGAGGACGCGAATTCACCAGCGCACCAGCTAGGCGGCTTCCGCCGGACAGTCGAGCTTCTTCCGCATGAAGACCATCAAGACCGTCTTGAAGGCCTGAGGCGTAAGCGACTGAACGAGTTGGAACGCACGGTAGAGGCCGCGGTTGTTGGCGTGGTAGGATGGCTCCGCATCCCAAGCATATACAAAATGGTCGAAACGCGCGGGTGGGAAATACCTCCGTAGCGTAGCCGGCGTATTCAAACGATAGACCGCCGGAAAGATGTCCTCATCCTTGCGCTCGGGTTGTGCCGAGCCGAGTATGGTGCGGCTAATTCCGCTGGGGACCAGGCGGTTGGCCAATGCGATGTAGCCGTACCTGTTTGGGGTTCGCGCGCAGATCCAGCCGCCGGGCTTCAAAAGTCTGTCCATCTCGGCGGTGCTTTGAGCCGGATCCGGAATGTGCTCGAATGTGTAATCCGACAGGATGATGTCGGCGCAACTGGCAGGCAGCGGCGCACGTCCCGTCGGATCCAAGAGCATCGCCTCGTCCAGCGATGGATTGGTGAAGACGGCTTCGTCGACGTCCAGTCCGATGACTTGGGCAACGCGTCCCTTGAAATTGCAGAGATTGCGCCGGTATTCCGAGCTGGCGTCTTCATGGATCGAGCCGCGGCCTGCGCCGAAATCGATCATTCTGGTGCTCGGCGTCACGAGGGCATTCACGCGTTGGTAAAACGCGATCGTGCCGTCGATTCTGGAAAATCCGCCGGCAGCCAATTCCGGGAAGAAAGTTGAATGCATGGGACTCACTAACGCTGGTGCGCTCAAGAGAAATGACGGCCAAATATCCAGGCAGTCGTCGTCTGAACCACGACCGGAATATTCTAGACCGGTGGACGGGACGACGATCCGCCGTGATACAGCAAATCCTGATAGGCCGAGGTCTCACGAATTTCGAACGCGCTCGGGAGGTCTATGACGCTGGCGTCTCCGCGGTTGAGGCGAAACCTCACTTTGCCCGGCACCAGCGGAATTCGAAACGACGTGATTCCAGCTTTCGCCTTCAGGCTCTTCGCGCCTTTCGCGGTCACTATCGTGAGCTCGCCCGGCTCCTTCAAGAACGCAAGCAGCTCAATGTCGTTCTGAGGCGGATCGGCAAAGCGGCTGACCAGATTTGTCGCGAACCTAAACGGTTGAGCCGAGCCGGTCCCAGCCGCCTCGGTGGACTCGATTCGGTGAAAATAGTAGAGCACGTCTTCAGTGATCGGCGGCATCGTGCCGTTCTTGAACCAAGCGATATAGAACGCAGCGAGATCGTAAAAAGCATATTGAATGCTGGTGGACGGTCGAATTTCGGATCCTTCGGAATAGTCGTTCCAGGTGGCGATGTTGACCGCGTCGGAGCCGATTTCCATCGCCGCGGCCCATGAAGCCCGGAATAATTCACTGTTGTGGCATTCCGAGAACCAGCGATTGTGCGGGCGGAAATCCTGGGGCCACACCACGGATGCCCAGACCTTCCCGGCCTGCTTCGCCAACTTTCCTACTTTCTTGAGAAGAGGGATGTCGCTCAGTTTGTCGACCCCCCACATCGATGCGCCATCGATCAAATCCATGAAATCGATCGTTCTGCGCACATCGAGAAATGTCGGATAGAAGAAGACCTTCTCTCCGCCGGCCGTCAGTCGTTGCAACAGTTCCTTCCATCGGCCAACGTCCCATTGCTCGGGAGAAAAGGCTCCCAGGATCAGTCGGCCGTCGGATTGACGCGCAACGTGGGAGTTCCGCGCCAGCTTGAGGATTGCGTCGGCGATCGCGTCGACCGGTGTCTTCACCAGAATTACGGTATCGATCGATAGTATGACTTCAAATCCCGGCGGGCCCTGTTTGGCGGCCTCGAGCATGTTGCGTAGGTGGATCATGTACGGGGAGCCGTCGTCTATGCCTCCCATGTTGAACAGGAAACCATCCAGCCCGATGTGACGAGCGGCTTTGATCTCATCGAGCATGTCAAGCACAGCCCAGTTTGCCTCTGGGCGTGGAGGTCGAGGCAGGGGCCGTTCGCGAACGAAGCCGCCTTCGGCCCGAAGTTTACCTTGGGTCCCGTCCGGCGACATATAATCGGCATACTGATCCTTGTCCGCCGGCCAGTTATCGAACGAGGTCGGAAACCAATGCCAATGAGCGTAAACTTTCTTCGCCTTCGCTCCCGAACTCGTCGCGGCCGCCACCGAGGCCGGCATTGAAGATGCTCCCGCGAGGAGGATGCCGGCGGAGAGAAGCCGACGCCGGTCCATACGGGCGTGCAGCTTAAGGTCGTCGTTAATCCGGGCCGGGAAAAAGGACATTCAAGTAAGTATTCCGTTGATATCTTCTATATATTACAAGGATATCTCACCTGAGATTTGGCCGCAAGGTGAGCGAGTTCGAAGCGTTAACGCGACCGAGATATGTATTGTACGATCTGCACCGAGGCTGAACTGCGGTGGGATGTGCTCTTTCCAGAGCCGGCGCCGCAACGTGGAGCTTGGCGAACTCTAATGTTTTTTAGGTTATGAACCAGTTCTCGCGTAGTGCAGCCGCTTCCCAGTTGTATGTGACGCCGAAGAGCGTCTTCGACTATGTCGTGATCGGCTCGGCCGGAGCCTACTTGCTCCTCTCGTTCACCCAGGCCTGGTCCAGCCCGCGTGCTTCGTTGATCGCTGCCATGATACTGGCGGTGAACGGGATCGTTTCCCTATTCGGACTGAAGATTGCTCTGGCCAGATCTTACCTGCTGTTCGTTGTCTTCTTCGTCTTCAACCTTCTGTTTCTGGCCGTGGCGCCTCTTCAGCAGATCGGAAACGACTTCGATCCAATTCTGGCTGATGTAAGTCTCGTCGTGCCGGCCAGCGTCCTTTGCGCATTCATGACGATCGTGGGCCTCTGCTTCGTCGTCTATCGTCCCTTTCGAGCTCCCGAATCCCGCCCTAACCGGTTTCTGGACAGAAGCCTCGCCGCCGAGCCGAACCCGAACTACACCCTTCTGGCAGCTGCCTCGATGGTCGTATCGCTCGGATTGGTTGGTTATCTTGGCTCGTCATTGCTTCAGGTGAATCGCGAGGCTTTCGGTTCGGTGGTTGGCGAAAGCAAGATGATCAACATTCTGGTCACGGCATTCTTCCGACCATTCACCCTGGTTGCTCCCGTTATCGGTGTCAGTGTCGCCTTGGCTCGCCGGAACACGGGCTGGGTGACGTGCTTTGCAGTTCTGCTTCTGGCGGGTCTCTTCATCAACAACCCGCTCATTTCCGCGCGTTTTCGCTCCTCGACATTGATCGTATTCTGCGTGCTTGCGATATTTGGTCCAAGAAGCGTTCGTCTGTTTCTTGTCACCTATTTCGCCGGATTGCTGGCGTCGCCCATATTCGGATCCATTTTCCGGTACGCAAACGTCTCTCTCGATCAGCGGCCGTTCTCCCAGTTCTTCGTCCATCCTGATTTCTCAGGCCTGGACCTGTTTTGCTATGCCATCATGTGGGTCGAAATGAAGGGCTTGGAATGGGGATCGAACATCATGGGGGCACTGCTGTTCTTCGTTCCGCGCGATCTTTGGGCGGGGAAGGGAAGAACAGTCGGCGAGATCATGCATGACTACATCTTCATCCTGAAAGGCTTCGGCACCGATAACGTTTCGGCTCCGCCGCCGATCGAGGGCTATTTCAGCTTCGGGATTGTTGGGGCGATGCTGATGTCGGTCGCGATCGTCTATGTTCTCGATCGGGTAGAACGTCGCGGCCTCGCTGCCCAAAGGCTGTCGCCGCTGTACTTCATTCTCTGTCTTTCGCCGATGCTTTGCATGATCTTGCTTCGCGGCCCGTTTCAAGTGGGGTGGTCGGAATGGGCAATCCATAGCTCTACCGTCGTGGCTTCGGCGATCATGCTCCTCCTCACCAAACGGAGGGTCCATATTCCTGCACCCCCCTCAATTCGCCGCGGCTCAATGCCGGAGACGTCGCAGAATTGAGCGGCTAACCGGGCTGCGTTCGGATACGGCCCGTGGTTCCCTTGACTGCCACCCAAAGCGCCGCGGCGCCATTGGCAATCGCCAGCGACACGAACGCACCGGTAACGCCAAGAGCCAGGCAACTGGGAATCGCGATGACGGCGGTGATCGCCGCGGAGATCAAGCTGCCGGCCTGCATCAGGCCGAGCCGGTGATTGGCCCTCAGCCACATGCTCACGGTCGCGAGTGCGAGGGCGAAGCTCGTCGAAATCAATGCAACGGGGATTGATCCTCCGAGCGCGACATACTTGGCTCCGAAGATGAGAGAGGCCGCGTCGCTGCCGAACCAAATTGCCATGACGGCCAACGGAAGCGGAGCAAAGACGATCAGAGCCAGGATCAGCAGGTGAGGCGTTTCAATCTGGCTGATCCTCGCGACTGCAATGCGCGGCGTGATGAATCCTGAGAGCCCGCCAAGCAACTGCGCGAATGGAGCTATCACGGCGAACATCAGCCGATAGCTTGCAACGGCTTCAGGCGAATTCAGGAACACGAACACGAACGGATAGATATTTGTCGTCGCCAGGCCGAGGAGGTTGTTGATCAGGAACGAATATCCCGCCCGGAAATGGGACTTCAGGGAGATGTTCTGGTTGTCGTTGAGCTTGCGTGGGATGTTTCGCCAAGCTGAGACAAGGAAGACCAGATTGCCGAGGATGAACGGTACGGTATATGCAAAGTGCGATTCCAGATTGACGTGGGGCAGCATCCAGGCTGACACGATCAGGACCGTTGCGTAAGCCGCCGCTGCGACGGCGGATGCCTGCACGTGTCCCTGAATGTGCATAATTCGCCGAACGAACTGGACCGGACCGGCAAAGCTGAAGAACAGGCAGGCGAGAGCCACAACGGTGAGCGTTTGCATCTCGTGAGTGCTGCTGGTCAAGACGAGTGCGCATCCTGCGGCCAGTGCCAGGCAGCAAAAGGATACATTGACCGTCCACAGGCGCCGTAACAATGATCGTTGACTGTCCTGTGCGCTGATTCCGGTCGCGATGATGGGATCGCAGATGACCGCGTGATGAGCGCCGATGAGAATGAGATAGCAGGTATATCCAAGGCTCAGCTCGGCGAATTCGGCCAGCGGCAGCCGGCGCGCGACCACCGCCAGGTAGAAGAAATTGGAGAAGCTGAAGATGACCTGCTCGCTGCCCAGAACGAAATATTTGATGAGGTAGGTTTTCATCTTCCTGAAATTGGATTGCTGCTGGCGGGCGCTAGGCCTTAGCGGTGGTACCCTGTTTGCGCAACGTTATAGGATGATGCGCAGCCCCGATGCGAGCTTGTTTGAGGACAAAGTTAATTGCCTGATTCTCATTCTGGGCGAACGAATCCACGATCAGGCGCGTGCCCATGCGATTGGCGGCATCGCTGAATGAATGGAATGCCTCTACCGGATGGGGCGGGGCAAGACATCAGTAGGCCACGGGATCGCGAGTCACTTGTACCACGGTGCGCAAGATGATCTTCGCGTCGAGCCAGATGCTCCAGTTGTTGATGTACCACAAGTCCAGGTCGACCCTGGATTTCATCATGTTGACGGTCAGCGTTTCGCCGCGGTAACCGTTGACCTGGGCCCAGCCGGTGATGCCTGGTTTGACGTGTTGGCGAAACGCGTAGTTGCTGATGACCTGCTCGTACTCCGAGTTGTGCGCAGCCGCGTGGGGGCGGGGGCCGACCAGCGACATGTCGCCCAGCAGGACATTGAGGAGCTGCGGCAGTTCGTCGATCGAGGTCTTACGCAGCCATTTGCCGACCGGGGTTACGCGAGGATCGTTCCTGCGCGCCTGCAGAATGATCGGTCCATCTTCCAGCACGCGCATCGTCCGAAACTTGTAGATCTTGAAGGCGCGACCGTTGAAGCCGTTCCGGGTCTGCCGAAACAGCACCGGGCCGGTCGATGTGCATTTGATCAGGATCGCGGTCATCAGCATGACCGGTGCGAACACCAGCAGGCCGAGGCTGGCACCGATCAGGTCGAACGCGCGTTTGAGAGCCTGTTCTTGTCGCGAAATTGGTGCACGCCGTATCTCTGCAATCATGCTGCTCCCGGCAGTCGTGACCGGGTAGCGCAAGAACCTCGAGACATCCGGATCGGAGACGAGATTTACCGATATCGGAAGGATTCTCAGCGCGTCCGCGATCATGTCGATCGCGTGCCAATGATCCCACTTGAGCAGCAGGAACACTTGTTCGATCTGGTTCTCCCGCGCGTAGGCGATGAAGTCGTCGAGGCGCGGTCCGATCGACGGGATCAGCGCCGGCGAAGTCAGGCACTCCGGGCGGAGCTCCATGATCCGCGTGATCCGGTAGCCATGCTGTGTGAGCTCTGCCATTGCCTCCGGTGACAGCAGCCCGCGCTCGGCGATCGCCACGGCGCGGCGCCTGGCGAAGGCACCGCCGTTCCGCAACGCCGTCGTGACAAATCGCGCAATGGCTGCCTTCGCCAGCAGAAGCAGGACTGGAGTGACTAGGTAGAACGAGATGATCGTGCCGCGCGAGACTTGATTGCTGGCCTTCATGGCGAAGGTGATAACGATCAGCGCGCTGAACAAGGCGGTCCACGTTGCCAGTGTCTTTTTGAATAGCCGCGGCAGGTCAGTAAAGTTTTTGAGAGCGTAGCCGTGCTGAACCTTGATCAGAAGTATGAAGTTGAGCGCAACGAGGAAGCTGAGCGCGGTGTAGACGTCGAGTTGGTCGTGCTCAGGCCGTGCAAAGATCTGGTATCCGGCAGCGCAGCCGACGCCGCTTGCGACGATGATGATAGCATCGGCCACAAGAGCCAGCAGCTCGACAATGTTGGGTCGCCACCACCGCACGACTAAACTTGCACGTGCCGGATTCGCCTCATCGAGAACGTGAATCTCTACCGGACTGTCCGCGGCGCAGGTCGGGCGAGCCGATGCAATTGTCATAATATCAACTCAGGAAAAGGAAGATCCGGGTTGGGTGCTATCAGGAAAGGCCGTAGTCGAAACAAGACGAATTGAAAAAATAACCTTACTTCTTGTGCTCCTATTATCCTAATTCTGCCATTTGGAACACAAAATTTCGAAGGTCGGAAGGGGATACGTTCATGCGTCACCGACGACGGCGATCGGGATCAACGGTGACGCGCCGGGTGGCGATCGGTCTCGCGGCGCTGTCCGCAACCGGCCTTGTTGTCTTCGCCTTGATTCCTGACGTTACGCCCGTCCACACCCCCGCCGATTCCTCGTTTCACGCCAGCTTCTTCCTGGATGGGCCCTACTCCGCTCGCTTCGCCGGCGAGATGATTGCTGCCAAGGAGGGCTATTTCAAGCGAGGCGTCGCGATGAGAGCCCTTCCAGACGATCCCAATTTCGTCGAAACGGTTGCGAGGGAGAACGCAATCGGGGTGACGACGGGCCAGAAGTTCTTGCTTGCGGTTTGGCGAGGGGCTCCTGTCACTGCCTTTGCAGCCAGCTTCCTTGACACCTCGGTGGCGATTTTCGCGCTGGAGCGGTCGGGCTTGCATCGGCCGGATGACCTCATCGGCAAGCGCATCGGTTGCCGCGAGGGGAGTGAGGCAGAGGTCGTCTTCGACGCCATGATGGCCAGGCTTCGATTGCCACGTAGCCAGATCGTCAAGGTTTCCGACCGGGCCAGCTTCCAGGCGCTGAGATCTGGGGATGTGGACGCGATCGTTGTCCCGATCGATCAGCAGCCTAGCCAGACAAGCGCGGACTACGTCCCATTGAGCGTTATGAAACCTCAGGACTACGCAATCCACGTGCCTGGGCAGGTTTATTTCGCCAGCAATGATCTGATTCGAGAGCGGCCGTCCGCAATTGCCGATCTGTTGCACGGCTTGGTTCGGGGGTGGCAATTTGCCTATGCCGATTACAGCCGGGCGATTCCTATCATTGTCGATTTTGACCGGTCCGGCCTCGATCCCGAGCGCGTCAAGTTCGAAATGGAGCAGCAGCGGTCGCTGGTGCTGCCTGTCGGCGCCCGAATAGGCGAATACGACGAAAGTCGGTGGCGAACCCTGCGCGATATCCTGGTCTTCGCGGGTCTTGGCAGGGAGAACGCCCCGCTGCTTCAGGCTGTCAGCACACAATTCATCAGGGGCGAGTATCGGCGAGCGCCGGAAAAGGAGGGGGCCGGCGCCTTCTAGCGGCCCCGATTCGACATTCCGGGCTGGTGGATGGATACGCTATGGTCCGTTGCCTTTTTCCGATCCCGTTGATAAACAATCTGCTCGATATCCGGCTGAATTTTGAAAGATTCTGATTTGGCGCATTTCGTCGCCGGTTGGCGAGCGCAGGGGAAGGTGATGGCAAAGCAGACTATCCGGCGTTTGGGGTTGTTGGTATCGGCAATGGTCTTGTTGGCCGGGCCGCAGGCAATCGCTGCGATGCAGTTGCCGGCACCCGTCGTCCCGACGCCGGCCGAACACGTATTCCCGGTTACCTTCTGGGCTCAACCATATCCATACCGCTATGTGCCGCGGCGGCGTTGCCCTCAAGTCCGCGTGGAAACTCCCTACGGTTGGTATTGGGATCGGGTCTGTATAGCGGAGACCAGCCCGGTCCTTCGCCGGCCTTACTAGGCGGGGCGTTTCTGGGAGAGCTTGCGTTGCTTGTCGCGCTTGACGGCTCTTGACGGTACGCGTTCATCATTAAAATGATCCTTTCTTTACTCCGTTAATGAGAGCTGCCACCACCTCGCAAGCGAAAGTGCGGGGAGCGACAGACTGGTACCTTGCGCAAGCGCACGTACTGGCCCGGAGCGAAGTTTTTCTTTCCGACGATTGGCGGGCCTTACCGAGCGTAGTCCCCTCGATTTCGCACCGGAGTTCAAGCGGCGATTAGCCGCCACGGCAGCGATCGTTTCAGCGGAGGCTGCGAAGCCAAAGCGGTGATCATTGGCTGTCTCGGGTTCTTTGGATACGAGTTATCGTTTAGGATTTGGATTGAATGCGTATTCTTTTGGTCGGCATCAATTACGCTCCCGATCTGATCGGCGTGGCCAAATACAATACGGAGCTTTGCGAAAGCCTTGTTGCCGAGGGCCACGAGGTGAGGGTCGTTACGGCGCCTCCCTACTATCCGGCCTGGAGCATCCCGGCCGGTTTGAGTGGCTCCTATTTCAGGCGCTCGATGATGGGGGGCGTGGGCGTCATGCGAGCGCCGATCTACGTTCCCAAGCAGCCGACTGGTGCAAAGCGTCTGATTCACCACTTGTCCTTTGCACTGACAAGCTTGGTGCCGGCGCTGATCGATGCATATTCCTGGCGGCCCGACATCATAATTTCCGTCGCGCCGTCGTTGATGTCGGCCCGATTTGCTTCCTTTGTTGCTCGTCGCACCGGTGCTAAGTCGTGGCTTCATGTGCAAGACTTCGAAATTGATGCCGCATACGGTCTAGGACTGCTCCGGAATGCTTCCCTACGGAAGGTGATGCTCAAGGCGGAGGCGGCGGTCCTCAGGTCGTTTGATCGCGTTTCCAGCATCTGTCCGCAAATGGTGGAGCGTTTGTGGGACAAGGACGTCGATCCGCAAAGAACGACCGAGATCCGAAACTGGATCGACACGGATGTGATATTTCCCCGTCCGAAGCAGACCAAATATCGCGCATCCCTGAATATCGACGAAGATGACGTCGTTGCTCTCTACTCCGGGACCATGTCGGCCAAGCAGGGACTCGACCTCCTCGTCGAAGCCGCCGCTCTTCTTCGGCGTAATCCGCGACTGCATTTCATTCTCGCTGGTGAAGGGCCGCACAAGGCAAGACTGGTGGACATGGCCTCTGAGAATCCGAGAGTTCATTTCCTGGAACTCCAGTCGAACGAAAGTTTCAACGAATTGTTGGCGACGGCTGACCTTCACGTAGTCCCGCAGAGGGCGGAGGCGGCCGACCTTGTATTGCCGTCCAAGTTGGGGGCGATGTTTGCGTCCGCGCGCCCCGTCGTCGCGATGGCAGAACGGGGCACGGGGCTTGCTGCCGAAGTGCAGGGTGCCGGTTTGCTCGTTCCGCCGGGAGACGTTCGATCGCTTGCAGATGCCATTCTTCAGTTGAGCGAAGATCCTTCTCTTAGCGAGAGGCTTGGCGCAGAGGGACGAAAGCGCTCCATCGAACGTTGGGACCGCCGTACCATCGTGCGTCGCTGGATCGAGAGCATGAGTTCGATTTGCGGTCTGCCGGGTAGATCTGAACACGGGACCGGTGTGGTTTCCGAGAAGGCGACGACATCGATCAATGACGCTCTTCGTCTGTCCTGACGTGATACGTCAGAATGTCTCCGGCGTTAATGATCAGTCCCTGCCACGATTGACCTGCATGGAAGGTCGCTTCTACATGACAACGGTGGTTGAGCCGTTCCATCGTTATCGTATTTGTTTCCAATCCCGGCGGTCAACGGCAGGTTTTCGCATATGAGTGGGCGTGTTGCGCTAATTACGGGCGTCACTGGACAAGACGGTGCGTATCTCGCCGAGCACCTTATATCGCTCGGTTACGTCGTTCATGGCATCAAGCGACGTTCGTCTTCCTTCAATACTGCTCGTGTCGATCATTTATATCGCGATCCGCACATTGGTGATGTGCCGTTCCTGATGCACTACGGCGACATGACTGATTCCACCAATCTGATCAGGCTCGTGCAGCAGATCAAGCCGACGGAGATCTACAATCTCGCGGCGCAGAGCCATGTCGGCGTCAGTTTCGAGAGTCCCGAATACACCGCTAACGCCGACGCAATCGGGGTACTGCGGCTTCTGGAGGCGATCCGCATCCTGGGCATGGAGAAGGAGACGCGGTTCTATCAGGCATCCACGTCCGAGCTGTATGGGCTGGTGCAGGAGATCCCGCAGAGGGAGACAACGCCGTTCTATCCGCGCTCGCCCTATGGTGTCGCGAAGCTCTACGGATACTGGATCACGGTCAACTACCGCGAGGCCTACGGGATGTTTGCCAGCAACGGCATCCTGTTCAACCACGAGAGTCCCATCCGCGGTGAAACGTTCGTGACCCGCAAGATCACGCGCGCCGTGGCCCGCATCGAGGTCGGGATCGAGGATACGCTTTACCTGGGCAATCTCGAGGCGAAACGAGATTGGGGGCATGCCAAGGACTATGTCGAAGGGATGCACTTGATCATGCAGGCGGACAAACCGGACGATTTCGTGCTTGCCACTGGCGAGACCCGCTCGGTGCGCGAGATGGTCGAACTCTCCTTCAGGGAGGTGGGACGCGAGATCGAATGGCGCGGCAAGGGCGTTGATGAGACTGGCATCGACAGAAGCACCGGCAAGACGGTGGTTCGAATCGACCCGACCTATTTCCGCCCGACCGAGGTGGACATTCTGGTTGGCGATGCGAGCAAAGCGAACAGGGTGCTGGGTTGGAAGCCGAAGCGGACGTTCGGCCAGCTCGTGCACGAGATGGTGGCAAGCGATCTGAAGGATGCAAGGCGGGAGCTATCGAGTGCCAACCACAAAGTTTGATCTGAATGGCAAGAGCGTCTACGTCGCCGGGCATCGGGGGATGGTCGGCGCTGCGCTCGTGCGCAGGCTCGCGCAAGAAAACGTCCGGTTGCTCACCGCGAAGCGAACCGAAATCGACCTGATCAACCAAGCTCAGGTGTCCGATTGGTTCGCAATGATGCGGCCGCAGGTCGTGTTCGTCGCAGCGGCCAAGGTGGGAGGAATTTCCGCGAACGACAAGCTTCGCGCCGAGTTCATCTACGAGAACATCGCAATCGCGGCTAACGTCATCCACGCTGCGCATACAAGCGGTGCCGAGAAGCTGATGTTTCTCGGTTCATCCTGCATCTATCCCAAATTTGCGCCTCAGCCGTTGCGCGAAGACTCGATCTTGACTGGTCTGCTTGAGCCGACCAACGAGCCCTATGCGATCGCCAAGATCGCCGGCATCAAGATGGCAGAGGCCTATCGGCGCCAGTATGGCTCTGACTTCATTAGCGTGATGCCGAGCAATCTCTATGGCCCCGGGGACAACTATCACCCGGAATATAGCCATGTCGCAGCGGCCCTGATCCGACGCTTTCACGAAGCCAAGGTCGCCGGAAGCAAGAGCGTCGTGGTCTGGGGAAGCGGTTCGCCGCGTCGCGAGTTTCTCTTCGTCGACGACATGGCGGACGCCTGCATTCACCTGATGAAGAACTATTCCGACGAGAGGCCGATCAACATCGGCACCGGCAGCGACATCACCATCGCTGAGCTCGCCCGTATGATCGCCGGTATCGTCGACTATCGAGGGGATATCGTCTTCGACCCGACACGCCCTGACGGAACGCCGCGCAAGCTGCTTGATGTCAGTCGTCTCGCAGCACTCGGGTGGCAGGCCAAGACTCCGTTGGAAGCCGGGATGCGGCGCGCCTATGAGGCCTACCTGACGACCCAGGCATCCGCCATAGACGACCGGTGAAACATAGTCCTCCCTCTGTGCCAAACTTACCATAATGCGCGAGTTTCAGAAGCTGGATCAGTTTCGTGTACCGCCGGGATTTCGCGGACGGGGAGCGGTCGTCGTGCTGCTTTGGCAGGTCGTTCAATCGACACTCTTTGCACTTTCGCCTCAGCCCTTTTTTGCATGGCGGCGCTTTCTGTTGCGCCTGTTCGGAGCAAAGATCGGCCGCAAGGTGCTGCTGCGCCCGACGGTGCGCGTGACCTACCCCTGGAAGACTGAGATAGGGGACTATTCCTGGATTGGTGATCACGTCGAACTGTACAGCCTGGATTGCATTTCAATCGGTTCTCATTCGGTCATTTCGCAGCGATCCTATCTCTGCACGGGATCGCATGACATGGCCGACCTCGCGTTCAGCTACATCACCGCCCCGATCACGGTCGGCGATCAGGTTTGGATCGCCAGCGACGTGTTTGTTGCGCCGGGCGTGAAGGTGGGCAGAGGCGCCGTCGTCGGCGCGCGGAGCACCGTGCGCGAGGATGTTCCTCCCGAGGTCGTGGCCATTGGCGAGCCCGCGCGGGTCGTGCGCGATCGCCTCGCGTCCGATGGGGACAACTCCTGCAATGCAATCTCGGAGCCATCCGATCCGCGCCGCTGATTGGCTCGAGCCACGGGCCTCGGATTCCTGATCCTGCGTCGTCTTCCGGTGGACACGTGCAGATCATGATGCAGATCCAGTACAACCTGGCTGACCAAAGGGCCGTTGATGTGCCAACCATGGAGCGATTGCCTGGAGCGGCGATGCGATCAATAAGCTCGGGCGTCTAGGCCGACTTCATCGCAGAGATCCATATGAGCAGTAGCGGCTCGTCGCGGCTTTCGGCGCTTCAGTCGCGGCGAAATCGACGACCGGACGGATGCCGCGCTGCGCCTTCAATTCCAGAGCGCTCACGGAGCAGCGCAGGTCTGAGTTGCAATCAGTTATGAATTCAATCTTAAGCTATATATGTAGGCGGCTCCTGGGACCTGTTCTCAAGTCGAGAAATCTGCAGCAATCTTGTTGCCCTCGTGGTCCGGATCCGGCGGCCCCGTTCCAGATCAAAAGTTGCGTCGCAGCCGTCCTCGTTTGACCTCAATCGAGAAATAAGGATATCTACACCTAGAAATGCAACCTGCGGTGATGTCTGAGCGACGATCCATGCGCCCGAGGCGAGTGAATGCCTGTTGATCGCTACGCCGAATACACGGAAAATCGAAATGGGCTAGAGGCAGAGCCGAGGGAACGGCTGATGCCAAGAACTCTGCAGGAACAGCTGGACCAGGTTGAGCGCGACATCAAACTCTTCACCGAGTTTGATAGGGCAGAGAAAGCTCGGTTGAATTGCGAGTCTTACCTGTGGACTGCCGAGGACCGCATCGAGTGGCAGGAGACGCAATCTGACAATGCTCGACGATTACGAGAACTTCTCGACGAGCGTGAAGTTTTGCGCCGCCAATTGAATCTGTAAACTGACGGTTGTGGATGCTGCAATCCGCAAGGGAGAAATGGCAGCCCTCCCTGGTCCGGCTTCAAGAATGCCCCCCGATTCGATCTTACCCGCATTCGTCTTTTGATTGCTTTGCCGTGAGCGATGTCCTTGGAAGGCACGCCGCACTCCGCAATCGGAATTGATTGATCAATCCGGCAGCGGACCGCTGCCGACGGATGGCGATCGTCAGTGCGGATGATGCGGGTTCGAGCGCACCTGGTCGCGCAAGGCGTACGATCTCGAGAAGGTCGATGACGGCAGCCGGATACGGCTAGAGCAAAATCTGACCGACTTGGATCGGGAGGGATTCCCATGGGAGTCAAAATCTGATTCACCCTGTGTGCTGGACGAGGAGGCCGGCACACA
>NZ_SMBR01000017.1:0-161872 GCF_004346455.1 Bradyrhizobium sp. R2.2-H | reverse complement strand
AAGGTCGGGATCATCACTTTGAGCCGCTTGCCGCACACCCGATCCGACGCCTCCCACAACGCCGTCAGCGCGTCCTTGATCGTCGCGCCATATCTGCGTCTTCGCTTTCTTGTTGCCTCGACCTCGCCCGGTCCAACCGTCTCGCGTCGCCGGAGCGCCCGCACCGCATGCTTGCGATGCCAGCCCGTCGTCGCGCACAGCTCGTCGAGGATCCGTCCCTTCTCCGCTCGTTTGGCCGACCGGTAACGCTCAGTTACCGCCGACACCACCTCGCGCCGCGCGCCCATGCTGATCTTTCCCGCCATAGACGCCACCGAACCAATTCGATGGCATCGACCCAATCATCGGCGAGAAGTTGTCCAGTAACATTCTGGGTGAGGCAATGCGCCCCCATCGGCTTCCAACATTGACCCCACTCACGATGTATTTTTCGGCGACTGTCCAAGGGCTTCGTCATTACTCGCCGGGGTCAACCTTCAGCGCCGATAAGGGGTCAATCAGCGCGCCGAATGACACCGCCTCGCTCACGGTATGATTCGCTTCTCTCGCAGAGCCGTGAACAGGTCGAAGAAACTTTCGTCCGTCGACTGATAGTCGAGGAACCCCAGCCGACGACTCTTGCCCATGTCGGTGACAACCTCGATCGGTCGACCGAGGTCCCCATCCGTGTGCCACGCAGACACAAGCCGGTTGAGATCCGGTTCTGCCAAATGATGCTTCCGGGCGATGTCGGACCAGATCGGGCGGGCGTCGCTCATCTGTCGCTCAAGCGGATTGGGCTCATTCGGAAACGGTGCTGGCTGCAGTCCGAACCAACCCGCCAAGCGCCCCCACATCCACTTCCAACGGAACACGTCCCCGTTGACAACATTGAAAGCCTGATTGCGGGCAGCATCTGTCATGGCCGCCCATTCCAGATGTCTGGCCAACAGTCTGGCGTCCGTCATATCGGTTAGTGCGTTCCACTGAGTTGCAGAGCCTGGAAACAGAAAAGGCCGTCCGATTTCGCGGCAGATCGTAGCATACGCAGCGAGCGTTGTGCCCATGTTCATGGCATTCCCGACGGCATAGCCTATGATCGTATGTGGCCGGTGAATGCTCCAGCTGAAGCCGTCTCGTTTCGCTGCCGCGAACACCTCATCTTCCTGGGCATAATAGAAATTCTCGGTATCGAGGCGAGGCTGGTCCTCTCGAAACGGCGTGGCAATCAAGCTACTTTGACCATAGGATTCGAACGGCCCGAGATAGTGCTTGAGGCCAGTTACGAGTGCGACGTGCCTGACCGACGCGGCAAATGACAATGCATCCAGCAAGTTACGCACCATCGCAGAGTTGATCAGGATATTCTCCCTCTCTGTTTTCTGTCCAAGCCACGTGGTGATGAAAACATGCGTGGGACGCAGATCGCGCAGCGCCGATCCGAGGGACACCGGATCCAACAGATCAGCGGCGATCGGCAACATACCGGGGAGATCAATTCCTGGCCTGCGTGCAAGCCCGTACACTGACCACCCGCGCTCCAGGAGATGTCGGCCAAGACTATTGCCCACTATGCCAGTTGCTCCTGCGACAAGTGCTGCACGTTCCATCTTCGGACCCTTCGCGATCCATCGGAGATATGGCGCCGATTGGACGCGAGCAATCCGAATCTCTGTTTCGTGATGCTGCGAGTTTGTCCTGTTTTGGCCCCGAGCGGGCATAAAACGTAGGGCAGAGCATGTCAGCTCCGCCCCGCAGTTCAGACGTCGACTTGCTCTGCTATTGCGAGCGCATCGTCGACTTCAATTCCCAGGTACCGAACAGTACTCTCCATCTTGGTGTGCCCCAGAAGGAGCTGCACGGCTCGCAGGTTGGCACCCTCGCGCCGAATGTGCGCTGTGCTCCAAGCGCGATGTCGGCGCTGTCCGCGAGCACGACGACATCCTCCAGTGGAGGGCTGTCGATCACGCCACGGAACGCCGACTTCGCCCGCAAACGAGCCTATGTTGGCGGAGGAGGCGCGTCCCAGAAACGAGTGCCGCAAAGGGAGAGCGACTACAGCTCGAAGATTGAGTCTATGCCGGTCTAAAGGAAAATCACCTCTCGCCATGGAGTCGATAGCCGACGTTATCGGGAGTAGCTGAGAGACGTTTGGCACCGCTGCGGAGGGAGTGTGGTGTTCCGTCTGCGAACACACGCCCGAGCGGAACTCTTGGCAACTGCGAAGCGATGTTCACGTGCCTGCGGCCGTCATAACGCGCGGCTACCGAGTTCATGGCGTGACGTCATTTCCAATTCGCGGCGCGCAATTCCATGTTGACCAGCGTGAGCGGCAACCTTTCCCGTCACACCGACCCCCGAAAAGGGTCCACAATCAGGAGGCTACAAATGTCAGTAAAGCAGCCGGTTCTCACGCCGCCCCGCGGCGGCGAGACGGTGACCTCAAGCGGGGGCTCGAGCGTCGAGATGAAAGTGGAGAGCAGCCAGACCGGAGGCGAATATGGCGCTGTCCTGTACACGGTGCGGGCCGGGGAGGAGCCGCCGCTGCACACGCACTCGCGGGAGGACGAGCTGCTCTACGTGGTGCAGGGGCAGCTAATCGCGCGGGTCGGCGATACCCGCGTCGAGGTGGGGCCGGGCGCTTACGCGGCTCTTCCCCGCGGTGTGCCGCATACAATCGAAGTGGTCGGCGACCAGGCGACCCTGCTGCTCAGCTTCGTGCCAGGTGGGCTGGAGCGCTTCTTTGTCCCCCGGAAAGGCGAGCAGCCCGATCCGGCCGCTTTCGGCCTGACGTTCCCTTAGGGGAGGGGACGGCGGGGCGCGGCGTTCGCGACCGTGCGGCCGCTCGCGCCCGGGTTCCGGCCGCACGCGACCGCGCCAGACGTTTGATTCCACGCGCCGGCCCGGTGCGTCTAACGGTCTCCCGGCTTCAGATCAGCTAGCGCATCGCTGCGGTGGTGAGGCGACAACAACGCCTCGTCGTCTGCAAGGATTCCGCTTTCGCAAGAGCGCGGATATCGCCGGGAACTCCTGGCGGTTGGCTCGGCTACTCGCGTGTGGTCAGAAAGAACGAAAGCGAAGACAAACGTCACGCTCACATCGCCGTCGAGAACGCGGACGCGAAAGCAATCGCGAGCGCTCGGCGGAGAAGGGCAAGAGATCGACGTGATCCGATTGTTCTTCCGGCAATGTCGCGATAAGCAAGTGCTCGCACTTTGACGTTTGTTGAGGTGCGGCCGATGCTTATGATCAATCAATGCGCGATCCTGCGGGACGTCGCCGTTCACAGCCGGGTGCAATAAACGATCAGTGCGGCCGGGCCGACGTTGGTCCAGACGATTATCAGGACCACATGGACCAAGGGTTCGCGGGATCGGTCACGTATCCGTCGCTGGACGAATGACGGGCTGAATTGCTCTAGCACAGCTCTTTCAGCGGTTGTGCGATCTGGTTTGCACAGTTAAGCAGCACAGGCAGCAGACGTTTTCGCAGATCGCTGACTTTGACTCGGGCCGAAGCCGCACTCACGCTGACCGCGGCAGCGATGTCGCCGTGGGCGACAAACACCGGGACGGCCATCGATCTGATTCCTGGCGCCAGTTCCTCGTCGCTGATGGCATAGCCGTTCTTCGCGGCAGCCCGAATCGCAGACAGAATGTCCGGGATGGTGGTCAGTGTCCGCGGCGAGCGGGCAGTCAACGGATGCCGGCTCAGGCGTCGCGTGATGTCATCATCGGTGTCGCTACTGAGCAGAATGCGGCCCGTCGCCGAGCAATAGAGCGGCAAATAGGCACCGACGCGAACGCCGGTCTGGACGTAGTGCTCGGCTTCCGCGCGCGCGACGAAGAGCGCTTGATCGTCGTCTAGCACTGCCAGCGAAACCGACTCCGCGACTTCGTCGCGGGCGCGCTCCAGGAGCGGCTGCGCGATTTGCACAAGTTTGTCGCGCCCGGACATCATGCCGCCCAGCCGACGCAGGCGAGGCAGTGGGCGGAAATCTCGTCCCGACAGTTCCAGGTAATTCAACTCGACCAGGGTGAGAAGGCATCGACGCGCTGCTGCGCGTGTGGCGCCTGATGCGCGCGCGGCGTCGGCGACACTCATCATCGGGTGAACCGAGAAAGCCTCGATGATCGCGAGGCCTTTTGCGAGCCCCGCCATTCCTTCACGTTTCTCTTTGGCTTCCGCGATCGTCATAGCCAAGCTCCGCCTTGACAGCCCGTTTAGAGCAGATCAAAGTGTTCGAAATATAATCAGTTGTTCGATATTCGAACAAATCGAACGCGATGTCAAGCGTGAGGAGCGCCGATGAACAAGATCGTTTTGCCGCCGGAACCAGCGAATCCGGTCAACTGGCCGGAGGGGCTCACACGCGTTCCATATTGGGTGTTTCAGAATCAATCGGTTTACGCGGAGGAGCAGCGCAAGATCTTCCAAGGGCCGAATTGGCATTACCTCGCGCTGGAAATTGAGTTGGCGGAGCCCGGCGATTTTCTCACCACGCACATCGGCGACACGCCGGTGATCGTCACCCGTGACACCGATAATGAAATCTACGCGTTCGAAAACCGCTGCGCCCATCGCGGCGCGCTGATCTGCCTGGAAAACCGCGGCAAGCATCGCAAGGATTTCAGCTGCGTGTATCACGCCTGGAATTATGACCCGCAGGGCAACCTGACAGGCGTCGCTTTCAAGGATGGTATCAAGGGCAAGGGCGGCATGCCCGATACGTTCAGGATGGCGCAGCACGGTCCGCGCAAGCTCCGCATCGCGATCATTGACGGCCTGATCTTCGGCTCATTCTCCGAAGACGTGCCATCGATCGAGGAATACCTCGGCGAGGAGATCATGAACCGCATCGAGCGCGTGCTCGGCGGTCGCACACCCGTGGTGCTCGGACGGTTCACTCAAGTGCTTCCGAACAATTGGAAGCTCTACATGGAGAACGTCAAGGATTCCTATCACGCCAGTATCCTGCATCTCTTCTTCACGACGTTCGAATTGAACCGGCTGTCGATGAAAGGCGGCATCATCGTTGATGAGAGTGGCGGGCATCACGTCAGCTATTCAGCGATCGATCGTGAGGCGGACAAGGACGTCGACTACGCCAAGCAGCAATTGCGCTCCGAGAGCGAGTACAAGCTCGCCGATCCGACCTTGCTGGAGAGCTTCGACGAATATCACGACGGCTGCACGCTGCAGATACTATCAGTGTTTCCGACCTTCGTGCTGCAGCAGATCCAGAATGCCATCGCGGTGCGCCAGATAGTGCCGCGCGCGGTCGACAGAACCGATCTAAACTGGACCTATCTCGGCTTCGCCGACGACACGCCCGAACAGCGCCTGACGCGCATCAAGCAGGGCAACCTAGTTGGCCCGGCCGGGTACATCTCGATGGAAGACGGTTGTGTCGGTGGCTTCGTGCAGCGCGGCATTGCCGGCGCAAGCGACGATTATGCCGTCCTCGAAATGGGGGGCACCGATGCCAAGGGGAGCGAGAGCCGGGTGACCGAGGCGTCGGTACGTGGTTTCTGGAAGGCGTATCGCGCCAACATGGGAATCTGAGGACTGGACCATGAGTGGCAACTCTCTGCAATATATCACGAAGGCGCTGGCCGATTACGCCCGCTGCATCGACGATGATCGTCTCGAGGATTGGCCGGGACTGTTCCACGGTCCGTGCTTGTACAAAATTACCACCGCATCGAACTATCGCGACGGGCTCGAGGCGGGCATCGTGTTCGCCAACACGCGCGGCATGCTGACCGATCGCGTCTCCGCTCTACGCGAAGCCAACATCTACGAGCGGCAAAGCTATCGCCATATCCTTGGCCTGCCATCGATCCTCTCGGAGGAAGGCGCGATAGTGAAGAGCGAAACGCCCTTCATGGTGGCGCGCATCCTGCAGGACGGCGATACGTCGATTTATGCCACCGGCCGCTATTTTGATGTCTATGAGATCGCGAACGATACAGCGCAGCTACGCGAGCGCACGGTGGTGTGTGACAGTTCGCGGATCGACACGCTGCTGGCGCTCCCGTTATGACGCCGAAAGCCGTCGCGCTGACCATCGGCGATCCCAACGGCATCGGCCCAGAAATCGCCGTAAAGGCCGCGGTGCTGTGCGCGGAGGCACAGCCCGAATCGCGTCCGATCTTGGTTGGCGATGAGCACGTCATTTCTTTCTATACGGACAAATTCGCGCCGGGCCGGCCGCTGACGCAAGGTGGGAAATCCACTGACAAGCGGGCGCTGCTTTATCATCCCGTTAAGGCTTTGGAAGCCAAAGCCTTCCAGCCGGGACTGGGATGCGCGGAGGGTGGCCGTGCGACCGTCGCTTATGTCGAGGCGGCGCTCGACCTCATGACCATCGGGCGCGCCCACAGCGTCGTGGCGTGTCCGCATTCCGAGACCAACGTGAACTCCGCCGGCATCAAGTTTACCGGCTATCCCAGCCTGTTGGCGCGGCTGAAGAAGGTGCCGGAGGATGAGGTGTTCCTTATGCTGGTCGGCGCTGGCTTGCGCATCGTTCACGTGACCTTGCACGAGCGGCTTTTCGACGCCATCAATCGGATCACGCCAACGTTGATCGAGCGTGCCATCCGCACAACGATCAACGCCTTGCGAAATCTCGGCATTCCGCATCCGCGGCTTGGCGTTTTTGGCATCAACCCCCACGCGGGCGAAGGCGGTCTTTTTGGTGATGATGACGACCGTATCGTCAAGCCGCTGATCGAACGGCTGAAGGCGGAAGGCGTCAAGATCGAGGGGCCGGTGGGCGCTGACCTGATGCTTGGTCATCAAGGCTTCGATGCATTCGTGGCGATGTATCACGATCAGGGACATATCCCGATCAAGCTGCTGGCCGGCCGGAATTCGGCCGCGATGACGATCGGTGCCGGTCTGATGTTTTCAAGCGTCGGCCACGGCAGTGCCTTCGACATTGCAGGCAAAGGCATTGCAGATCCGACGCCCGTCCTGCGTTGCATTCAGCTCGTCGCAGGTGCCAACCAATTCAAGGAAACGGCATGACACACACAATCGCGATCGAAGACGCCGATATCAGCTTCACCTGCAACGACGACGAGACCATCCTCGTCGCGGCGGAGCGCGCTGGCTACACGATGCCCTACTCCTGCAGGAAGGGCGTATGTGCCTCCTGCGAAGGGTTTTTGAGCAAGGGCGACGTCAAGCAGCGCTCGAAGGAAATGACAGGCCCAACCGGCAAGGTCCTGTTCTGCACGGCCACCGCCAAGAGCGATCTCACGATCCGGCCGCGACGGGTCCAGCGCCACGATCCGTTGGCGCGGAAGAAAATTCAGGCGCGGGTCTTCCGCATATCGCGCCCGGCGCATGATGTAGCCATCCTGCAATTGCGCTTCCCGGCCAGCATTCGCGCCAAGTTCAAGGCCGGGCAGTATCTGCGCATTCGTACGCCTGATGGCGACGAGCGCAGCTTTTCAATGGCCAATGCGCCGCAAGAGAGCGACGGAGTGCAGTTGCACATTCGGCACGTGCCTGGCGGCGCGTTCTCCGAAAAAGTGCTGGCGTCCCTACGGCTCGACGACAAGCTCGAGATCGAGGTGCCGTTCGGCGATTTTCGTCTGCGGGAAGACGACCAAGCGCGTTACGTGTTCGTCGCAACCGGTACCGGCTTTGCGCCCTTGAGATCGATCCTTGATGACATGATCCGGCGGAGGCTCAATCGCGAGGTGCGCTTCTATTGGGGCGGACGCAGCGGGGCCGATCTTTATCTCGCGGAGACCTGCGAGAAATGGGAAAGGCGCTATTCGTGGTTCACGTTCGTTCCGGTGTTATCCGAGCCCGACGCGAACTGGAGGGGACGTCGTGGTCTAGTGCACGCTGCGGTGCTTGAGGATCTTCCCGATCTGTCAGACCGGCATGTCTATGCTTGCGGCAATCCTATGATGATCGAGGCCGCGCGCAATGAATTCCTGGCGCGCGGTGGTGTGCACAGGGACCGCTTCTACGCCGATGCGTTCGTGCCAAGTGGATCTTCCGACCCAAACCAGGCTTAGGTCCTGCAAATCGCAGTCTGACCATTTACGTACCTTCTTCGTGGCTGCGGCGCGATGCGATCGCTCCACTATCGCCAACTCAAATAACAAATCGAGCCAAAATAATCTGGCCAGCAAAAGGTGAGGAAATGAGTACCGAGGTTGCGTTTGACGTCCCATCCTTCATTAATTCCCGCCCTACCGGCATCACGCAGTATGGCATCGTTCTGCTGTGCGGTCTCGTCATGTTCCTCGACGGCTTCGATACGCAGGCCATCAGCTATATGGCCCCTTCAATCGCAAAGGAGTGGGGGCTCACCAAGCAGCTTCTCGGACCGATCTTTTCGTCGGCCCTGACTGGATTGATGGTGGGCTATCTGCTCGTCTCGCCGTTTTCTGACCGCTTCGGCCATCGCAAGCTCGTGATCATCTCCACGTTTGCTTTCGCCCTGCTGACGTTCGTGACAGGTCACGCTACCAACGTCACCGAATTGATTGCCTTGCGCTTCTTAACCGGCATTGCGCTCGGCTCGGTGGTTCCCAGCGCCATCGCATTGACGACCGAGTTCAGTCCCGCGCGGCTGCGCGCGACATTCGTCCTGGCGATTTATGCCGGTTTTTCGCTGGGCTTCGTCGCAGCGGGCGCCGTCGCAGCTTGGGCGATCCCTGAATATGGCTGGCGATCGATGCTATGGATCGGCGGCGCCGCGCCCATGGTCGTCGCGATGCTGGCGCTGATGTTTCTGCCGGAGTCGATGGACTTTCTGATTCGCACAAAGGCGCAACCAGAGGCGGTCTGGCGTGTGGTGCGTCGCGTTGACGGCGCGTTGCCCGAGCAAGGGCCGACGCAGTTCATCACCGAGGCCGCTGAGCGGCGCAGTGCTGTCGGAAGTCTGTTCTCGTCCGGGCGCACCGCCGGAACGCTGGTGATCTGGATCGTGTTCATGCTCAATCTGGCCGAATTCTACGCGCTACAAAGCTGGCTCCCATCGATGCTGACGAATGCCGGCCATTCTCTCAACACGGTCACGCTTGCCACGAGCATGACGACCGTCGGCGGTATCATCGCCGCATTCGCGGTCGGACCGGCGATGGACCGCATCGGACCCTACGGCTCCCTGGCGACGGTTTATCTATCCGGCGTCCTGTTTGTTATCTTGTTCGGCTATACGATCGACAAACCGAACTGGATAATGGTGGCGACCGCTTTCTGTGCCGGCTTCTGCATCAGTGGCGGACAAAAGAGCGTGATCGCATTGGCGGCGATTTTCTATCCGACCGCGATCAGATCCACCGGTGTGGGCTGGGCTCTCGGAATCGGCAGACTTGGCGGCATTGGCGGCCCGCTGCTGATTGGGGCTTTGCTCGCTTATCACCTCAGCGCGCAGCAAATTCTCTATGTTGCTGGGATCCCGATGCTGCTGGCCGGATTGCTCATTCTCCTGCTCGGCCATTGGTATAGGCGGGATAATAAAGGCGAAAGTTGAACCATTGACGTCTGCTATTTGCCTCAGAGCCGACGGCGCCGGACACTGCAGCCTTGCCACTCCGGGACATTCCGTCGTTTACGGAATCAGCACATGAGCGATCGGTAACTCATGTCCAGATCGCCCTCTCGATTGCCATTCGTAGAGGGCCACGGCATCTACTGGCAACGGATGCGAGCCGCATCAGCACGTCGGCGGCGAACCGTTCAATCGCGTCCTCGGCCCTGGGCCAAGGTGGGACCGGTCGGTCTGCCGCCCCCTCGAGGCCCAAGGTAAAGAATGTCGTCGACGATATCGGTGGTCTAACGACCGCCAAACGAGGGAGGCCTTTGTTCGTTGTCTATTCTGGTCAGTTGAGATTCAACTGCGGGACGGTGGAGGGCGCTTCATAGTCAAAAGCTGCGTCACATCACGTCGATCAGCTGCGGATGAGATGGGAGCTGTCAGCCATTTCCCGTCAGGGTATGTCTTGGCCTCATCGTAGAGTTTGACCAGATGCGAACGCCAGCCGTAACGCCGCTCCTCAAACTTCTCTCGCTCCGCTCTTCCTAAGACCACCAGGACCGAAAACTGCCTGTATTCAGGCAGGAGGGTGCAGAATGCCTTGGATTTCTTATACCGCAGCGACCATCCACGCTTCTTGCCGCCATAGAGCCAATCCGGAGCGAAAACACCGGGGTAGTAGACTTCTATCCAATTCCGCAGCTCGGCCCAATGTACAAACCTCTTCGGCCCGATCCAGTCGCGGACAGTGTTCTCATCCGGCGGACTTGATTTTTCGGTGATCCTGTCGCCGACTTGGGAGGACTGTTCCATTCCGCTTTTCCTACATCAATCGGGGGAATCGGAGAGTTACGCCTCGGTCTCGCCAAGGAGTGGCCGCAAAATAACATGGCGTTTTGAACTGACGTTGCGTGCGATTTCCGTCCTGAGCCCGGTATTGAGGCCCACGCGAATCGCCCGTCAAATAAGAAATCCTGGCTTCGAAATCGTGGACACGTAGTACGGACTTTCGGATCCTCTTGGAGGTCTGCTGCGCACTAGCATTTGAGCCGGATGTTCCGGCGCCGGCGGATTAAGGCCGACGGTCTCTCAAAGCGGTAGCGTATCGGGCTGAGGCTCGCAATCTTACGGAAGGACGTCCGCTATAGCGGCCCCGCCGGTAAGTATATGCAACTCCACCGCTCCAGAGGTCCAAAAAGCATGACCGAGCATTCGAAACACTCGTCTTGACAGCCTTCGCGCTGCTCCCGGGCTTCCGTGCCGGGAGCGCACCGAGGTCGAACGATCGCCTCTCAGCATTCTGATGGCCATTATAACGTGCAGCTATCGACTTCATGGCGTGGAGTCATTTCCCATTCGTCGCGCGGAACTCCATACTATGCCAGAACCTTGCTCATTCGGCACACAGCAGCTCAGCGTGTTGTGCGGAACGTAGGCCGTTTCATCGCCGACGGAGAGAATTCGCTATGGTCACTCGCGGTTTCACAGGTCGTCAATCCGGATCAGAACCATCGGACCGGATCCCGCCGGGACAGCACCTCGTCGACAATTTCCCGGTGCTTACGGCCGGCCCCACGCCGCGAATCGAGCACGCGGACTGGACTTTCACGCTGAAGGTCGGACCTCGTCCGGTCAAAGCGTGGAGCTGGTCAGAGTTTAACGCGCTCCCACGAGCCAAAATGACGCGAGACATCCATTGCGTGACCTCGTGGTCGAAGCTTAACACCGCCTGGGAGGGCGTGGCCGTCGATGACATCCTCGCCGACGCTGGCCTTACCGCACCCACTCCGTTTGCCCTCGCACATTGTTACGATGGATACTCCACCAACGTGGCGCTCGCCGACCTCGCAACGGGAAAGGCGATGGTCGCGCTCAAGTATGAAGGGCAACCGCTGCCGCGCGATCACGGGGGGCCGGCACGCCTACTCGTGCCGCATCTCTACTTCTGGAAGTCGGCGAAGTGGGTGAATGGGCTTCAGTTTACGGAGCGCGACGAGGCCGGCTTCTGGGAGCTGCGCGGATACCACATGCGCGGCGATCCGTGGAATGAGCAGCGATACACGAATGACTGAAGCGATTGCCGCGGCCGTGCGATGGCAGAGCTGTGTGATTGTCGAGATCGCGACGAGAACGCCTGCTATCAAGAGCTTCTTTCTTCGCCTCTCCGAAACGTTCGACTCTACAGCCGGACAGCACGTTGACGTGCGGCTGACTGCGCCCAACGGCTACACTGCCATGCGCAGCTACTCGATCGCCTCGGCCCCGAGCGATTCCAATGTGATCGAGCTGGCGATCGAGCGCCTCTGGGACGGTGAGGTCTCGCCGTTCTTTCACGACGTCGCCCAGGTAGGCGACACGATTGAGCTTCGGGGGCCGCTTGGCGGACACTTTCTCTGGCCCGGGCCTTCCAACAAACCAGTGCTCTTGATCGGTGCCGGGTCCGGCGTCGTGCCGCTCATGGCGATGATCCGGTATCGGAAGGCCCGCGGTGAGCCGGTGCCTGTCGCGCTGTTGCTATCCTCCAGGACCTGGGATTACGTGCTGTTCAGGGACGAGCTCCTGGAGCTCGAGAGGTCGCTTCCCGATTTCGTATTCGCCATGACCCTGACACGCGAGCCGGCAACGCGTCGCACCGACTTCAGCCGGCGGGTCGATAGTGGGATGGTCGCTGACGTCGCGAGGCGGCTAACTGTGTCACCCGCCTGCGCCTTCGTGTGCGGTTCGAACGCCTTCGTCGACATCGCCGCGGACGCCGCGCTCGCCTTAGGACTGGAAGCCGAGGCGATCAAGACGGAACGCTATGGCGCTTGAGAGATGATCCCTCTCGCTTTGATCTTCGCAAACGCCAGATTGTTGCTGTGGCCACCACGATTACTATCTCGCTGAATTCAAGGATTACGCAAGGGTGAACGAAGCGGGAGCGACGCGGATGCTGTCCAAGAAGATCGATGTCGTGGGTTGGGAGGACTCCTGCCGTGAAGGCGGGCGCATAGCGGCGGCATCGGGATCGAGTTTCGATTTCGTTGCCGAACTCTAGAAGCGGGATGCCACCATGTTTTCAGTGATTTTCGAAGTCCTCCCCAACAAGGAGAACTGGGATGACTACCTCGACACCGCCAAGATGCTGCGCCCCGAGGTGGAGCAGGTCGAGGGCTTCGTCGACAATATCCGCTACAAAAGCCTAATCCGCGACGGCTGGATCCTTTCGCTTTCGAATTGGCGGGACGAGAAGTCGCTCGTCCGCTGGCGCACCCGCATGCGTCATCACGAGGCTCAGCAGAAGGGCCGCGACGAAATCTTCTCAGACTATCACCTCCGCGTCGGCCAGATCACTGCCGACGATCAGATTCCCGAGGGGTATGCCCTCACTGAACAGCGGCTCGAGGAGACCGAAGTCGGGGAGGGAACGACGGTCACGCTGATCAACGGCACGCGCCCCGCGGAGTGGAAGCAGACCACCAACCCGTACGACTGCGCCGAGTGGCTCGGCCTGAATCCGTGGGCGGCCGACAGCACGTCCTGGGACATCTTTGACGCGGAGCTAACGCCCGGCGACCTGATTCTGCTCATATCCTGGAAGGATGCCGCTGCGGCGCAGGCCTTCGAGGACACATCCGCACCGAATGACAAAGTGAGGATCCGAAGAGTGCGGATCGTACGCGACTACGGCAAATACGACCGTCGCGAGGCGCCTCAGTACTACCCGGATGCAAAGGGCGGCGAGACAATGCGCGCCTGACAATGCCCCTGGGAAGGCCGCGAGCTCGACTCTGCGTCCGCCCAGTCAGCCATTCATGGGTCCAGTCGAGTTTCCCGAGACGCGCCGCGCCGCCAGGCGGCAGCGCTCGGCATCATGGCGCCCGTGGTGGTGGCCTGCGTGCATCGCAAGCAGTGCGGCCAGCCAACGGCGACTACCAGCTCACGCAGGCCAAGCTCGGCGACAACGACGCTGAAGGCGACCGTGGATTCCTCGATGTATATACCCGCCATTGCAATCAGTGGTCGCGCACGCTTTCTGCCTATTGGTACGCCCGCGACGAACTGCGTGCCCATCGAGGGGGGCATGCGGATCAATCTCGCTGCGATCCGAACAAGAGTTGACCATGCCGTCGTGGTAGGTTTTGCGCCCGGCGAACTGATCGGTCCCCGCTCACGTAGCCGAGCACTAGAGGTCAAAATCGCTGAGTTCGGGGTGGTCCTCCGGCCTACGTCCGAGAGGCCATAGAAAGATGCGGTCGACCTGATCAATCGGATGCTTGTCGATACTCTCTATGCATCGCCGAATTAGTCCGTTCTGATCGAACTCCCAGCACCCATTTCCGTACGTTCTGAACCATTGGCCATTGTTGTCGCGGTATTCGGACGCGAACCTGCCAGCAATCCGATCGCCGGTGAACGCCCAGAGTTCGGTCACGACGCGGTAGTCGAGTTCCCGTGCCCATTTGCGCCCCAGGAACTCCTCGATCGCGGCCCGTCCTGACAGAAACTCGGTGCGGATTCGCCAGTTGCTGTCGATTGAATATCCGAGCGCTACCCGAGCCGGATCGCGGCTATTCCAACTATCCTCCACGGACCGGACTTTTGCTGCTGCGGCCTCCCGGTTAAACGGGGACGAGGGGCGGGGTAACATAACGTCGCTCCGAGGGGTGAGTGGGATTACGCCGCACACTGGCGGTATAGCCGGCCGCTTGCGAGTTTTTTGATGTGAGAAAGTGTGAAGACCCCGGCCGATATCCCCTGAACGCGCGCGAAACCGACAAGTTTAACCGGATCAGGGATGTGAGGCCCGAGTAGCGAACTCATCGAGCTGGTTTTTTGCCATGATGAGATCAGCCGTCCCAAACCCTTCCGTAAATCGTTCATAGACCTCAGAAAGAATGGCCCGCGCTTCGTCGACGCGTCCTTGGTTTGCCCACAACCGGCTCAATGCCAGAGCCGATCGAAGTTCCCACCCGAGGGCAGTTTGCTGCCGAGCGCATTCCAGCGAATCCTTGAGCGAAGCCTCGGCCGCCAGCGAATTCGTCGTCGATGTCGCCATGAGTACCGCCGCCCGGGCCCGTAGTATGTCGGGCAGTTCAAATGTTCCGATGCCGCGCATGGCGTCAACGACAGTCGCATCGATGATGCTCGTTGCTTCGACCACCTGTCCGGTTCTAGCCAGGGCTTCCGCCAACGCGCGAGAAAATGCGGATGAGAGTATGTATTGTCGCTCGCTTCGCAGGGTCGAGAGCGCACCGCGCAAGGCGTCGATGCCGCGCTGCGTTTCGCCCCTCGTGAACATAAGCTCGCCTCGCAAACCGAGGCCGCCAGCGTGATAAGGCGTGAGTGAGTACGTTGCCGAATAAGCGATAAGCCGCTCTATGAGCTCTTCTGCCACTTGCTGGTCGCCCCGCCATAGGAATACCTGGGTGGTATAAAGAAGGGAAATGCAGAGCGTGACCGGATGTCCCTGCCTTCCAGCGAACTCGATTGCCTTATGTCCGAATTGAGCGGCCTGATCAGGGAGACCCCGATCCCACAATGTTCGGGAGTAGCCGATTAAAGCTCTTACATAGTGATTGTATCCGAAGGAGTGCACCTCGCTTAGTCCAGAATCCACGGCGCGCGCAAAACCGCTCTCGTAGCTCTGCTGTGCGGCGCTTTGCTTTCCTACGAGGTGATAACTCGCGCCAAGCATCCACTCCGCCATCACGGTCTCTCGTGGCCCGCCAAACTTCCTTGCTAACGACGCATAGCGTTCCGCCGCGGCCAACGAGCCGCGAAAATCGGCGAGCCGAGCCCGGTACAGATTCAGACCGGCCAGAAATTCCAATTGAGAGTCGGTATCTCCTAAGGATTCCGCAAGACAGAGTCCGCGTTGGAGGGCCGTCTCCACCTCATTGCTATTGCCGTGAACATAAGTCGAGGATATCGCAAACGAAAGTTGCAGCGCGAGCTCAAGCCTTGTTCCGCGATCTTCGTCGTTCAGCGCTTCGATCGTTTGCAGAGACCAACGCCGGCACTCGATGAGCATCGACATGCCGAGAAACAACGGCACAGCACCGGCGCCCAACGCAACTCCGACGGTGCGGTCGCCTGATGTTGAGAAGCTCCATTCGAGGGCCGCCTTGATATTGCCGATCTGCCGCGAGTAGGCGGTGAGGTCGCGGTTCATCGATATGTTGGCTCGAATGCCTTCGAGACGCTCAGCGAAATAGAGAGCGTGCCGTCTCGCCACCGCATTCTCCGTTCCCCATCTTTTCAATTTAATCGCGGCGTAGGCTCGCGTCATGTCAAGAAGCCGGTATGACCATGCGCCCTCCGTCCGCGAGACGGAGATCAGTGATTTCTCGACCAGGCCGGTAATGAAATGCTCGATATGAAACTCGCCGCGATCGAGCTCGAACGCGATAGCTTGCGCCATTTCTATCGAGAATGCGCCGACGAAGATGGACAACGTACATAGGACGGTTTGCTCTTGCTCGGAAAGGAGATCATAGCTCCAGTCGAGCATGGCCAGCAGCGTTTGGTGTCGCGTCGCGCCACGCCGCCCCGGCCAAAGCAGCATCAGGCGCTCGCCAATCAGCTGTGCTAGGCCTTTAATGCCGTAAGCGCTGGTCCTGCTCGCCGTCAGTTCTATAGCTAAAGGCATACCGTCCAGCTGACGGCAAATGCTGGCTATGACGGGCGCTTCCTCGTCGCTGAGTTTGTGCCGATATCCCCCGGCGGCGGCGCGGTCCATGAAAAGCTGCGCAGCGGGCGAGGCGAGAGCCCCGGCCGCCGTCAGAGTAGTCTCGTCGGATGGACTGTCGAGGGGCGGCAGGGGATAGATGTTCTCACCCTCGACCCGTAGGGCTTCGCGGGTGGTTGCGAGGATGTGTACAAACCGCGTGCCGCGAAAAAGACTTTCGGCGAACGTAGCGACCGGTTCAACCACGTGCTCGCAGCTATCGAGAACTAGCAGGGCCTTCTTGTCGGCAAGAAATGCCAAGAGACGTGGCAGCGAATCCTGCGTCTGATCGAGACACCCCGCGGCTGACGCTACCGAGGAAACAATAAGTGCACCATCCCGGAGCGCACTGAGATCGATGAGGTAGACCGCGTTTCGGAAATCGGTTGCCATCGCATGCGCGACGGCGACCGCGACAGTGGTCTTGCCGACACCGCCAGGTCCAACAATGCTGACGAACCTCCTCGACGTAAGCTCCGAGCGCAGGATTCCGACGGTTTCGTCACGGCCAATCATCCGTTGCAAGCGCGGCGGGAGCGTCAGGAGTTTGACACGCTCAATCGAGGCTCCAGCGGAAGGCTGCGGCGGTACAGCACTCTTGATCGGCGCAACAAAGCAATAGCCTCGGCCCGCGATGTTGGTGATATAGCGGGCGCCGCCCCGACCATCACCGAGCACCTTGCGGAGCCCCGCGATATGGACCCGAAGACCGGATCCCTCGACGACAACATCCGGCCAAGCCCGCTTGACCAGTTCCTTATGACTCACCACTTCGCCAGCGCGCTCGACCAGAGCGATCAGGATGTCGAGAGCACGGCCGCCCACCGCCAGCGGCTCGCCATTTTTCATCAACAACCTCTCAGCGGCGATCAGGCGAAACGGACCGAACTCGAGCACTTCGGCGTCATCGTCTGCTCCCGACTGCAACGCAGGTACCTCACTTTTCAGATGATTTGCCTCCAGCCCAGATCACCTAGCACATTGCGGCGCTATCAGCGTACGACGATCAGAAGCGCGCAGAGGCCACCACCCCGGCGGAGGAGTTGCCGCCCAAAAAGGTAAGAGACGCCGACCTCCGCGGTGCTCGAACTCCGATGTATTCCTAAGAAAAGCAGATGTAAACCGCGTGATGGAATACGCCGACGAGGTCCGCCACGACGAATCCGTGTGCCGTGTGCAAGCTACATTCAGGCCGCGCCAACTGCCTTTACATCACATCACAACAGTTCAATAGGGCGTGGACGATAGCATCTCCACGGTGGATCTGCCGGGGTTCTATGAGCCGCCGAATATAACCAGTAGATCCGCGCTCTTGTGCTTCGCCGCGCGAAGATACCTAGAAATGTCCCTTGACGATGACAGTTGGTGTCAAGTCGGCCCCACTCGGCCACAGGCGACGCATCACCTCCCGAAAAATTGCGCGAACCACAATCGCACATTGACACCGATTCACGAGATTTAACGAGACACTGTTCAGCTGACACTATAGCCATCGTCGTCGAGCCGATGCGCGCCGGCGTCGTCGCGCGAGATTTGAAACGGACGCTGTTCGACGTGCAGGGCGGATGATTCACTCGTTCCAGATCGATGGTGCTCCGAGGCTGCATGAAGAGCAGGAGCCTTTCGTGGTCGGCGCCGAAATTGCGGAAGCCGGCAATAAGCCCGGATTCACTTGCGATGGCGGGACACGCGGGTCAACAAGCGCCGTGTCAACCGGTCCCGGAGGACACTCGGACCGTAGCTGCGACCCACAACGAAAGATCCCAACGGTACTTGAAGCAAGCAGGTCGACGAACGGACGCGCGGATGGCGTCGCAGCTGCGAGTGCCGGAAAGACGGCGAGCGGCTCGACCTCGCCGATGTCCCAGTTAACGAGAACGCGCGCGCGCAGACCGTTCGAGATCGCTCCCTCGCCCACTGGCCGTACTATCCAGGATGCCAGAAAGTGTGTCCGTGCGTCCAAATTATGGGCGGACTGTTCCAGCGTGCACGTTAGATGCATCTGCGGCCGATGCTATCGACGCGCGCCGTCACGTTGTGGAATGCGAACGCTCGTCAGTATTGACAGCCGCACCTTGAGGGAGAACTAACAATCCATGGAGCTTCATCAAGTTCGCTACTTCCTCGCGGTCGCGTCCAGCCTCAACTTCACCCGCGCAGCCGAGCATTGCAATGTCACGCAGCCAGCCCTGACCAAAGGAGTGCAGAAGCTCGAGCAGGAGCTCGGCGGCCAATTGATCTACCGTGAACGCCAGCTGACGCAGCTCACTGACCTGGGAAAAGAAGTCCTTCCGATGTTGGAGCGCACTCTGGCCTCTGCAGAGGCGGTGCGTCGCCGAGCCCAGGAGTTCCGGCGCAAGGAGGTCGCGCCACTGAGGATCGGCCTTGCTCCATCCATCTCGGCGTCGCTCGTTCTCGATCCGATCGCGGAGATCGCAAAATGCGTTCCGGGACTTCACGTCGAGTTGCGCGAGGGAACGGCGGAGGAGCTCGTCGACCTCTTGCTTGAAGGCGAGATCAGCGCCGCAATGGTCGGGGATGTGCAGGACGTGCCAGCCCGCATCGACGACTGGTCGCTGTTCGAGGAGCGCTACGTCGCGCTTCTCGCGCCGACGCACAAGCTCGCTAATCGTCCTTCGATCGGCATCGACGACCTCCGCGAGACCGTCTTGCTTAAACGCGCCGGATGCGACGTCGCCCCGAAGATCCAGCAATCTTATTTCCCCGAGAAACCGCCCCAACTCGGCCATTGCAGCGGTCACGACTTGCACCTGCAACACATGGCCGCCGCCGGATTTGGTGTGATGCTCGCACCCGAGCACATGCCGCGTCTTCCGACGCTCAAGACCATTCCGCTCGACGGCGACCTGGTTTCGCGGGAGGTGCGGCTGCTGGCTGTGCAGGGGCGCCGCTACTCGCCGGCGCTGGACGCTTTCGTTAAGGTCGCGCGCCTTCGCGACTGGTCGGTCGAAACCTCCCACTGGGGTATGTACGACCTAACGCTCCCGCAGGTGGCGCCCGCGCCCGCATGAATACGTCGAGGCGCGCCGTAACCTTTGGCGCCCCTCGCTCAGGTCATCAACGACGAAGCGGGTGATAACGATCGTCTATTGACTCGATGGCGAGAGGTGATTTCCCTTGCCAGCCTTGCAAGGCCACAACCAAAGCCTAGTCCGATCAATCTCCGGATCAGGCGCCGCATCATCGACAGGTGCTGGTTCTGACGATGCAAATGGCTCAAGCGAAAATACACGCCGGTCGCCCGCCTACGCTAGCCGGAAAGCCTCGTTGGAGCAGAGTACACCAGCGGTAGGCGGGGTGTTTGATCGCGACCTACGTCGACGTCGCGTTACGCCACGCTCAATCTGGTCCCGGCGCCTTCGGTGAGGCGATGCATCTACAGACTACCGGCACCGCGGGGCAATGAGCGCACAATGCACATAGAAAGGTTCAGATACCTGGCTCCTGCGGCCGCACTCGCGATCGGCATCTTTCTAGTCGATACCTTGTCGTCCCTGCAGTTCGCGGTTGCCTCGCTGTATACTGTCGTTGTGTTGATAGTTGCCCAGGAACTCCATCGCGGAGGTACCGTCGTGGTCGGCATTGTCTGCGCACTGCTTACCATCATCAGCTATATTCTTACGCACGGCCTCGTCGCAAATGGGACCGCGGCATTGCGATCCGGTGTCAGCCTAATCGCCCTGTTGGTCACGACAATGCTCGTGCTCCATAGAATCTCCGCTAACCAACGCGTCAAGAAAGTAGAGCGCGAACGTACGAACTTGGCGCGCTTCTTTTCGCCAAGCATCGCTGAGCAGCTCATCAAGGCTCAGACCCCGTTTTCGTTTACGCGTTGTCAGCGTGCGGCAGTACTGTTTGTTGACATTGTCGGGTTCACTGACTTCTCATCCAGCAGGCCGCCGGATGTCGTCGTCCAAACGCTGCGACACCACTTGCGTATGTTCAGTGACGTGGTGTTCTCCCATCAGGGTTCGATCGACAAATTCCTAGGTGATGGGTTGATGGCCGTTTTCGGCCTGCCATTGGCGAGCCTGCGCGACGCCACCAATGCTGCGGAGTGCGCGATCGAGCTTCTCAAATCTGTCGATTCTTGGAACGGCCGCATTGACGCAAAAGATCAGTCGCTTCGTATCGCCGTCGGTATCCATTACGGCGAAGTCATACATGGGGACGTTGGCAATGAGAAAAAGCTGGAACTCACCCTGATCGGCGACACAGTGAATGTCGCTAGTCGGGTTGAAGCCCATTGCCGGATACTGGAGACTTCTGTGCTCGTAACCGGCGAATTCATGGATGCTTTGTCTGCGGAAGATAGCGTGGAACTCGCCGCCGCGTTTCGCGACGAAGGCTCACACATCCTGCGTGGCCGAAGAGATCCGGTCCGTCTTTTCAGCATTCGGAGGATGTCGTGCGATCTGTGAGTCGAGCTAACCGCGCTTGGCGGTTGCCTCGCCGGCGTAGTTCATTGAATCACGGTGAGAATCGGCAAAACCAAGCCGGCCTGTCCAGCCTCAGAGCCTTAAAGGTCGTGCGGGGACCGGTGGACTTCCATTATCGTACAGGGAGCGCAATGCTGTGATTTCGGCGCCATAGTCCGACACGATCATCGCGTCCTCGCCACATCTGCGACGATCGTCGTCAGTTCGCCGGCGCCGCAAGGCCCGGAGGTCGGCGTACCAGGAATAGCGCTAGGCAATCCTTGGTCGCGTCATCGACGATGCTAATGATGCGAAAGCCCCGCTTGCGATACTGCAAATGAACGAGCTCATGCGAACGCGAGATGGAGCTTGTCACCCCGGTCATTGCAGCGGGTTCTCATGCCGGCGCGCGCATTGCTGATACGGCGCGAGCGCGATCGACAAGCGCGCATGCGCACCAGAACGAATTCTTGATAAAGAGGAAGTGAGTAAGCGTCGATGACGTTTGACTTGTACCGTTACGTTGAAGCGATGCAGATTATTGAGCGACGAGTAGTCCACTAAAAGGTCGATGATGTCAGACATCTTGAAGAAGATCGAAGCCTATAAGCGCGAGGAGATCGCCGCCTCCAAGCGTGCTTGTCCACTCGTGGACATTGAGGCACGCGCCAAGGCGGCGGCGCCATCGCGCGGGTTCGTCCGCGCGATCAAGGAAAAGCATAGCGGCGGCGGCTATGCGCTGATTGCTGAGATCAAGAAGGCTTCGCCATCGAAGGGCCTGATCCGCGCCGATTTCGATCCGCCCGCCTTGGCAAAAGCCTATGAGGCCGGGGGTGCGGCGTGCCTCTCGGTGCTGACCGACACGCCGTCGTTCCAGGGGCATCTCGACTTCATGGTCGCGGCGCGCGCGGTGACCGATCTGCCGGTGCTGCGCAAGGACTTCATGTTCGACACCTATCAGGTTGTCGAAGCCCGAGCTCACGGCGCCGACTGCATCTTGATTATCATGGCCGCGCTCGATGATGCCGCCGCCAAAGATATCGAGGACGCCGCGATCGCGCTTCAGATGGATGTGTTGATCGAGATCCACGACCAGGTCGAACTCGAACGCGCGCTGAAGCTCCGCTCGCCGATGATCGGCGTCAACAACCGTAATCTCCGTACGTTCGAGACCACCCTGAAGACGAGCGAGGCGCTAGCGCCGCTTATCCCGGAGGAGCGGCTGATGGTCGGGGAAAGCGGTATCTTTACATCGGACGATCTGGCCAGGCTAGAGCGCGTGGGCATGTCTAGTTTTCTTGTCGGCGAGAGCCTGATGCGTCAGCCCGATGTGGCAGCGGCAACCCGTGCGCTTTTGGTACGGAGCAAACCAGCGACAGCGGCGGGAATACTGTCTAGCTAAACCGCGCCGCCCTTCCAGTGAGCGAACTGCCTGCAGTAGCGCCGGGCCGGGCGGGCCGTCACCTTCAATGAAGCTCGTCTCGTCCGAAATCTGACGCTCGTCGCGCCAAATCTGGAATGATGATCGAACGCATGGCCGAGATCGTTTGGAGTGATGCCGCGAGCGGTAAGTCTCCGAAAGCGAGTTGGCACATGACGTATGTAACACCAGCCTCAGCGACTTGGCTCCTGAGCGCCTGTCGCACCGTGGATGGTGATTCGACCACGCAGAAACCGTCGTCCAAAGCTTGCTCGAACGAGTTAGGCAGTTTCGGCGGAAGGGGTAGATTTCGAGTGCGTGACAGGAAGGTGAATGTCTCGAACCAGCGTGCATGCATCGGCGGGAGCGGCCAGAGTATGTGCCTCAACGTTGGACTCGGCAATCACCACAATGCGAACCATGCCAAGCAGCGGCATATCCTGCGTTGGTCGCGCGATGCAGTGCGCGCGGTACGCGTCGGCGATTGCGCGAATCGCGCCACTCTTTCCGACGCAAGCGATGTTAATCGAAGTTTCGGCGGTCCTTCGGGCCGTTTCCGATTTCGTCGTCTCATACTACAGCGGCGGATAGGGCTTCCGGATGGGTGAGAGTGTGATCGGCGCGTCAGAGATGCTGAAATGGCGGCCGTAGTAAGCGAGCGCATCGGTTTCCTTGGCTTTGATAACAATTTCGGCTGCCTCGTTGTAGCGATCCTGAGCGTCTGCGGCTGAAACGCCAAAAAACGAAAGTTCAAGTGGGACGCCGCCGCGGCCAATACCAAGATCGAGCCGGCCTCCACTCAGCTGATCCAGCATGCAGATCTCTTCGAAAGCGGCAGGGGGTGATACAGATTCAGCAACATCACCAACGGTCCGAGTCTTAACTTCCTTGCGCGTTGAGCCATAGCGGACAGAACAAGTTGGGTGAAGCCGCCAGGCCATGTGGCGTGCCATGATGTTCCGCGACATGATAAGCGCGGAAGCCAGCCTGATCGCACGCCGAGGCAATTTCTAATCGGTCCCTGTACTGCTGGCGAAGGCTCCCGCCCGCATGATCCAAATGGCCAAAAACGCCAAAACAGAAGGCGGGCAGAGTTGCAGAACTCATGGCGGGCTGTTTAACCTCTGGTTCGAAGGATATGATCGATTAGGTTATCGGGAGGTGTTGTTCCACCGCCCGTGTCGTCGGCCCAACTTTGAACTTCTCTTCGATCCCAATCCTTGATTTCGATGTGTTACGGTGCGAGTTCACCTGGGGAGCCGTGACCGCCGGGTATCCTAGGCCGCGACGGCCAATTGCCGTCCGAATTGAATTGTTCAAGTGCCCGCTCGTAGCGCCATTCGAGTTCAGCTTTCTTGTTGCTCTGCAAGAACGCCGTGCAAGCGGAAGACGGTCGATCTTTCGGGCTCTCTCGACAGGGGGACGCCAGCCGCCACTTGGTCGTGTCTTCCCATAGGCTCCGGCCGGGCAGGAAAGAGTACTCCAAGCTGTTCCGTTCGAGGGACATGACATCGCTGTAAGTCAATCCGTACGATGTGACCGCGGTGACCAGCTCATTGGTCATATCGGTTCTGGAAACCCCTTCGTCGTCGGTCGCGATTACCAGAGGGACATTAAACCGCCGATAGAATGGAAACGGATGCTGCCGACCCGCTACGCCCAGAATGAGCCGGTTGCTGGTGAGGGCGATTTCCACTGCGATGTGCCGATCCGCAAGAGTCCGCAATAGTTCGTACGGTCGATCCTCATACATGACATCAACACCATGACCGATCCGCCGGGCACCGCCAGTCACGACCGCTTCTCGAATATGAGAGCGCAAGTGTTCGGGCGGGACGAGCCCAAGCGTCAGCTCGCCGGCATGCAAAGCAACTCTTACGTCTGGCATTTTGGATTCGAGGTAGTTCAGTATTCGCATGTGCAGGGAATAGTCTGCGAGCGCTACGGGAAAGTCCTCGGGAGCAACGAAATTGACACCGACGACCCGCGAGTCCTTCTTTGCCAGCATGAATCCGAATACGGTCTGAGCGAAAACTTCGGCCGGCGTTGCGGTTCGATTTGTCGTCATTAAATATCGTAGCTCGACCCTGCATCCAGGTTCGGGATTGTTTTGACCGCACTTGAGAATGCGTGTTCGCTCCCGGTCTAGCAGATCGAGGTCGCTAACTGCACTATCGACGATTCGCGCGATGCCGAGGTTCGAAAGCTTGTCCTGCATCGCGCCGAAGTCGTCGCTCCACGTGACCTTGGAAGCGATTTGCTTAATCGCCTGCGTCTCGAGCGAAGTCATCAGCTCCATGTACATAAGCCGCTCAGTTGCGGCGCGATTCGCGATCTCGGCGACCAACACCCCTGGTTCGACCGCATTGCCGAACAAACTGAATGTCTTGAAGAACTGATCGTGGCCAGTGAACCCCGCATCGGCGACGAAGCCCCGCATGGACCACGCATCCACGATCTTTCGATTCAAATCCGGATCATGCAAGGCATTCGAAATGGGTTGTATGTCGCGCTGCGCGTCACATGGAGGTGGCATGGCGGCGAGTTTATTCACGTCAATGCATGCGCCTCTAGCGGCGGCTGATATTATCAGGTTTTCGGCGTAGGCACCGCCGGTTAGGTGGTAATGCAGGTCTGCTCCCTTTGGCATTGCTTGAAGAAACGCGCGAAGTTCCGGCGGTGACACGACAGCCTCATGGAAGCGCATTTCGGCAGCCGAGCGTGCTTCTCTCGAATAGCCAGGCGCTTGGCCTACCACAAAGAGCAGGGCCATCGGTAGGCCAACCACCCGAATATATCCTCGCATTCATTCTTCCTTGGATTTGAGGTGCGCTCTTTGGAGGGTGACCTTGGAGCATCGGCTAGGGAAATCATCTCTCGCCATAGAGTCGATAGACGACCGTTATCGACGCTCACCGCGCCGCCTGATGCGGTGGCCGGGATTGCCAGCAGCCGCATGGCCCTTCACTGGCTTAGTCGGTGATGGATACCGTCGCGGCTTGCACAATCGGTACAGCGCACTGCGGCGTACTGAGCCCGAAGCTCAAGATGAAGTCTCTCAAGTTCTACGCAGACCTGTCGCATGGCTTGAGAGATGATCAAGTGCAAGATGATATAGAGCGCGTAGACTGGGCTCCCGGCAGTGGCGCGAACGTCACTGCGGCTGATCAGCTGATGGTCCCGTCCGGTCCGAAATCAACGGTGGCAACGGGGAAGCTGTCGCATCAAAAACGCGTTGAGGACGCGCGCTGGCGAGTGATGGCGCATCCGCAATGCAGAGAAATCTCGACGGCTCTCCCGCCGTGCGTATCAACTCAGTTGGTACGCCATCTCTTCGGCGTTTGCCGGCAAGCACTGCGCACACTGATGTTCGATACACAAGTGAACCGGTGCCACGGACAACGGTTGGCAGTTTCGTAAACAGAGGATCGGCGCGACGAACGCACAGAGGTTCCGGCTATCGTGATTACGTGTTTGAACATGCGCGGCGAGACGGCAACCGCCGGTCCAACCGGAGCCAGCCGTCCAGATCGGAAGATCCCATCCATTCATTATTCAAGGGGTTGCGTGCGTGCCGCATCAATTCCATAGCCAATGGTCATTAGACTAAGGGAGTTCGTCCATCCTACTGCGCCCACTACAAAGTAGGGAAGCAAGATGAAGACATATAATAGCGCTCGTGCTGTGTTACAGCATCATTGCCATCATGGTCAGAATGAACGTCAGGTGAGCCCCGCGGAGGGGCAAAATGAATAACTTGTCCGCACTGAATGGATTCGCGAGCGCCCCCGAAATCTGGAACTTCACGTTTGCGGGGCGGCAGCTCTCGGCACGAGCACCGTGTTTTTGAATGCCGTCGATGTCCACTAGCTCCTTCCGATCTCTGGATGAAAAGATCCTCAAAGTACTCGACGATTCTTGGCGAACCGTCGGCGAGATTCATCGTCTGCTGGACGCCGGAGAAGCGCTCGAAGTAGCCAGGGCGCTGAACCGGCTGTGGGAAGTCCATCGCATCGAAAAAGATATTGTCACTACAATTGTCCGCTCGGGGCGTCGTGGTGGCGGAGGTGAGCTGCGTTTCGTGAAATTCCGGCGAAAGCAGCACACTGAGAATGCGTCAACTCCTGCCGTGCCATAGAATCGATCGGGTAGCCGAGCGTTCGGGCGGGTAGTCCCCCGAGGGCCGGCGGCAGCACGCCGCCACGCGAGTCACCAGGGAGGCCACGCGGGACAGGAATGCTCTGGGCGAGGTTTAGCGAGAATGGCACGACGTCCGGGACCACGGCAACGAGATAGTCGGTTAGATCGGCGCGATTGAACGTTCTGGCGAGGTGAAAGGAAGGGTAACTCCGGCAGGCCCGACTGCTCGATCGAGTTCTCGCGAAATCGAGGGGAGGGGTAGGTAGGTCGTCCGCCTTGTAATCGAGGGGCCAGCCCGTGTTGCCACTGGACATAGATGACGTGTACGAGGACAGTATCTCCAGTTGCGCAATTTAAAAGGACCAGATCGTCATCGTTCTATTCTAAGGTGGAGGCCTCCGCTACGGCGCTTCAGACACCGACGTTCTGCGCAGGGTCAGGGAAACTTCGGCCAGCTCAACGCCTCGAGCACTGGATCGCCAGATCTATTTCCAGTGGAAGGCTGCTTCTGAACGAAGAGGCTTATTTCGATAGCGACGACGTCTTCGGATCGATGCGCACGGCTACGTGCCGTAGCATCGACCGGCTCAAGGACGTGATCAAGTCCAGATTTCGTCGTCCATCTGGAGAACCTTGCATTGGCCATCTGGAAGTGACCGAGGCCGCAGTGACCGGCATACATAGCACAGGTGGGACAAGCGTCCGCTTCTGACCGTGCCGCTCAGGTATGGCCGATTCCTGCGCGATGAGAGTCCTGAGATTCGTAGCCGGTCGTGAAATTGTGGATGCTCGACGATGTCGAGTTCGTCGACGGCATTTCGCCGCCGTGAGCAGGGAGCCTGAAAGCCGCACTGCGCCAGCAGTTCAATAAGTGTAGCCTCCCGACCGCGACAATGTGTGAGAGCGCGGCGAAAGAGCTAGGGATTGTGATTCAATCAGAGAACGATAGGCTCTAGAGCAGTTCTACCGGATGGCGCGCTGGAACGACATCGAAAAAGCCGTAGAGATGCAGGTGAGCTTGTGAGGCTTGAGCCTGCCTCCACCTCGAGAGGGGCGAAGTGCCCACCATACACCATGGTCTCACCGGTAGGCGCGGGCAATGGTGGCGTGAGCCGCGCCCGCGCTTAATCCACTCATCGCGCTTAGAAACCCCTGCAACTGTCCGGGATCGGCATACAATGCCGCAAAGATGTCCTCTCCTCCCCCTTTTGTCTCATTCTTCGGCTCACCGCTGCGCACCGCTTCCGTGAGCGATCCCTAAATCCCATAGAGCCGGTCGTTTGCCATCTCCAAGATACCTCCGACATAGGATGGCCAGGCTCTATCGAGAAACAAGTCCGTGTCCACAGCACTGCGGTAAATGCCGTTCTCGCGCTGCAGCAGCTTGAGTGCCACCAGGCCATCGAGGAAGTCAGGAGCTGAGCGCTTATGCAGCCCAAGCTTTCTTTGAAGCGTCGGCAGGTCGGCGGGTGCGTTGGCCAAGGCGCTGAACACGCCCAGCTCAACCGCACTCAAGAGCGTTTTGGATGCTCAGAAGCCAAAACCAACTTGCACAATGTGTTCTGGTGTTACGGCACTCACAATTTGATTCCTTAGTTTGGCTGTCATTGGTGCGCGAGCCGATAGCGGGACTTGGATAGGGCGTCACCTCACGATTGAGACAAACGAAATCACAGACTAAACCGCCCCGGGTTGCCGGACGCTCCAACTCCTGGGTGCGGAGCTCATGACGAGTAAGAACAAGTGACCGGCCGAAGTCTGGATCGCTGGCGTTTCGATCGACTGGTCGAGAAGCTGGAGGTGTGCTGGAGCGGCGGAATCGCGAGCTTCGGCAGGCGAGTCAGATCCTGCGGAAAGCAGCGCTATCTTTTGCCTTGGCGGAACTCGACCGCCATCCAATGATTACCTTCATCGGCGATCATCGTGAGACGTATGGGGTCGAGTCGATCTGCAAGGTCTTGCCTATCGTCCCCTCGACCTACCACTCTGACGTGGTCAAGCGGCGCGATCCTGCCGAGCTCTTCGCGCGAGCCGGGCAGGATGCAGCCTTGAAGATCAAGAGTCGGTGCGTGTTCGAGATGAGAACGTCCGAGCTTGGGCGTGCATCGCGCCTGAGCACATCTCAGCGCGAAGACACTATGTTGCCCGTTGCACGGTGTCGAGATTGATGCGGGACATCGGCTTGCAAGGGGTATCCGCGGCAAAGATCAGAGCCGCCATCGGCGACGAAGTTGCACAGGCTCGGTTTTACGTTTCGTTGTGGGTGGCAGGTCTCGCGCACGGCGCGCACGCCTCGTTCTCGATGCGTTGAAACAGGCACTGCACTATCGCCGGCGGTGCATGGTGGTAGGGTCGTGCGTTCACAGCGACGGAGGCAGCCAATACGCAAATACAACGAGCGTCTCGCTGAAGTCGGTATCGAATCTTCTGTGGACACTCTCACGACGACGCTCCGGCAGGGGCCTCTAAAAAGACCTAGGTGATCCCTCACTGAGGACTAGGGCGCCGTCGAGCTCGCGACGCCGGAATGAGTGGACCATTCAACAACGGCGGATCTAGAGCCATCGGCAACATCGCGACGCTCGATACCGAGCAACACCACTGCGCCAGGCGGGAACAATCGCGGATGGCGGCATGACTTAAACCAAATCACCTCCGGCAAACCGGGCGCGGTTCATCACCGCTCTCCAGCCGAGATCATCATGCACACGGCAAGACGTTATTTCCACTGTTCTCTCAGCAATGCTATGCATATCGGTCGATGGCCTTCAGGACGTACTGATAGCCGCCGCCGAAGGACGTCTTGGCGCAGCCGCTGGAATGAACAACAAGCCTGTCCATCGTTTCCTATAGGTGCTGTCGGATTGGCGTCTCGATGATGCCTCGCGTAAGGAGCCGCTACTTCAAGGTTGCGAGATAGGCGACGAGGTCGGTCCGGTCCGTCGCATCCTTCAGCCCCCCGTAGGGCATACTGTTTCCTGGAACGACCTTCTGCGGTTCTTCCAGATAAGCATCGAGAGTCTTCGCGTCCCAAATGACTCCGGAATTCTTCATGGCGTTACTATAGCGGAAGCCTGGAACCGTACCCGCCGTCCTACCGACAACCTTTCCCAGCCCTGGTCCGACACGATTGACGTGGTCCGTTGCATGGCATGTCGCACAGGCTTTGAAGACGGCCTTTCCGTGTTCAGCGTCCTGAGCATGGCCCGGCTCCGCCACTGCGCAGGCAAGCATGAGTACCGCGACACACCCGCCGGCAGTTTCCGCAACCTTCATTGTTGAACTCCTTTTTGTGATTTGGATCAGAGGTGGCGTGGCGCAACTTAAACAGAGAGTTTGTCAATGAACCGGAGCGCGCCAGCCCCGGGCTACCACCGACTTTTCTTGAATGAGTTTCATCGGGAGAATATTCCCGTCTGCCCCCCGTAAGAACTTCCCGATTGTTATCGTTTTCATTCCAATCTGCAGGCCCGCGTCCATTAGAAGCTTCAGACCAACGGTCCAAGCGTGGGGTTCAGGCAAGCGCTTGGGGTAGAATTCCTTTCTATACGAACGCCCCGGTTGCTCATCCTAAGCGGTGCCAACTCCTAGCAGCCGACCGGAGCAATAGCGGCCGTCCTATCGATTGTGTGCGGCTCTTGTTCTGACCCGCGTTCACAATCGTCCAAAGTAGCCCGGACCTGCGCGTCGTTCTTGTCATGGTTACAGTCGGGGGCGAAGTTCTCTTCGATCTGATATTCATCGGACGCGTTTCGCTTCGGTCTGACAGTCTGCGGACGACGTCACAGCATCCGTAAGGTTCGACCGAAGTGCTGCGGCTCTCACGGACATTCGACTCTGTTGAAGTGCTTGCAGCGACGAGGGCTACGACCGTGATTGTCGTGTCAAGGGTGTTCGCCGTTTCGGCGTTCAATTCCCCGCTAGACCCGAGGGCATCCACGTCGGCACCGCCTTTCGTTCGGAGACCGAGCCTTACGCCGCAGCACACCAATATCCATGCCGTCTCGGAGTAAAAGACGCACAGTAAGGGTCTGCCAAGCGACGCATCCGACATTTTCGACGAGATCTGTGACCACGGATTAGCCGAGCGGCTAGTGGAGATCCGCTATACCGAGTCCGTCGAAGCGATGTCCCGAGCCGCTACCGTCTATGGAAGGTTTAGATGAATGAGTTCGACCGCGGTGCTGAGCGATATGTATTGTGCATCCGGAATAGAGACCTTCCCGAATGCCTTTGGGTGAGTTGATCTCGATGCTCGACTTCGATGCGTCGGAGCAAATGCATGTTTGCGTGTCACAAGCAAAGTCCGGGATTCGCAACTGAACCGAATCCAATATCGGGTTGCAGACGTGATCGATCGCAAATGAGTTCGTTCGTAACCGGTGCGAGGGAAGCTTTAGTGGCCGTCTGGAAGTACGCATTGTTTGCCTAGAGCGTGGATCACGACTTGGAATCCCGATCCTCAACAGGCTGTAATCGATCATCCGCCCGAAACCATCGACTGAAGGACGTCGTCGCGAAGATAGAAATGGTGGAAGAGAGCCGCAGCGGCATGCGCGACGGCGATCCAGAGGATAACATTGCCGAGGGTGACGTGTAATGCCATGGTCATCTGCCCTAGTCGGTGCGCCTCCGCGAGTCTGGGAGCGATGTCGCATCCAGGGAGAGTGATGGGAAGCCCCTCGAGCCAGGTGCCGAGCACCGCCGTTGCTGGAATCGCGACGAGGAGCGAATAAAGCGCGAGGCGGACGAGCTTCGCGGCCGCGGTCATCCATCGCTGCATCGGCTGCTTCGCGGACGGGCTGTCAACCAGCCGCCATAGCAGCATCAGAACAGCGACAACGAAGACGAGCAGCCCGAGCAGTTCGTGAATCCTGCGGAGCCCGTCCGCGGCGGCTGAATAAAGCGAAGACGGATCGCTCTTGCTCAGCACATAGGCCGCAAGAACCAGCATGACGGTCAGCCAATGGAAGGCCCGTGCCCCGGCGTGGTGGCGAGAGGAAATGCTATGTAAACCGATTGTCTAGCTCCGATCTTAAGCCCGTCGCAGCAATTATGAACGCCCACGGCACGGTGCCAGAGATTTGGGCGCCCAGTAGTCTGGCTGTCCTAAGCTGGCGGTGTGCCATTGGGAAATATCCAATTGTTATTATTTCCATTCCCACGCGTGCAGGGTGGCTGTGAAGTGCCGACGGTGCACGTAGAGGTGGCTGCTGCTCTGACGTCTGCCTGCGAGGAGCGGGCCGCCTCTCCGATAACGCACCCAGGCCGGTAACATGTAAGCGGACTGCCATCAGGCGAAACCACTCACATTCCCATCGAGGCGATGCCCGCTACTGTTTCATGAGTGAAGAGTCGCGCCTTCCGCGCGCGGGAGTTGATTGTCAAGTGACCCAACGAGCTTAGAAGCGTCACGAACGCGGCTGGTGGCCTTCCTCGCTAAGTGATCACACGGCTCGCGGCAATAACGGTCGTCTATCAACTCGATGGCGAGAAGTGATTTCCCTGGTCGACTACGCGCAGTCATTCTCATCAAGTGACGGACAATCATCCTTCGAACGGGAAGCGCGGCGGCAGGTCGTGGCGGCTGTGTCGGCGATCAAGGGATACGGGCGAGGCGTATCGACCACTCCGAGAATGGCGCTCAGGGACTTCGCGGGCGCCGTTCCGGCCAGCTCTCAAACCTCAATCCGTTTGCCCATCCAACCGCGTGCCGTTGGCGATGACGCAGGAATGACAATGATGAAATTTAAGCACCTTGGCATGTCCTCTCGCTCCGTCGCACTGGTGGGCGGCCTTCTCGGCGTGCTGTCGCTCGCTATCGGAGCGCATGCCGCGCTGAACAGGCGCGCGCAAAACGCTGCCAAGACCATGAGAGCCGAGCCATCCGACGGCATCACCAAGCCCGCCCGTTTGGCCCTTGTCATTGGCAACGGCCATTATCCTGACGCCTCCGATCCCCTGGTGCAACCGATCAACGACGCTCGTGTGCTAACCTGCACGCTGCGCCGCAACGGCTTCGACGTCGACCTCCTTGAGGACGCCAGCAAGGACGATATGGAGTACGCCATAGCCCGATTGAAGTCGAGGATCAAAAAGGACGCTGTGGTGATGCTGTTCTTCGGCGGTTACGGCGTGCAGGCCGGCGGCCAGACCTACATGATTCCCATCGACGCCCGCATTTGGCGCGAGCGCGACCTCGAGCGCGAAGGCGTTTCGGTGGAATCCCTGCTTTCCGATACGAAGGAAAGCGGCGCCCGCGCCAAGCTCGTGGTGTTGGACGCCTCTCGCCGCAACCCCTACGAGCGCCGCTTCCGCGCGTACTCGCATGGCCTTGCACCCATCGCGGACGCCGACAAGGCACTGATCCTGACCTCGGCCTCGCCCGGAAAAGTGGCGGATGACTCCACTGGCCGGAACAGTGTGCTGGTCTCCGAGCTCCTGAAAAACTTCAGCACCGGCGCCGGCATCGAGAACGCATTCAACCAGACCCGCATCTCGATCAAACGTGCCTCCAACGGCGCGCAGGTGCCCTCGGTGAATTCGACTCTGGTGGAAGATATCATCCTCGGCGGCTGACTTTTGGAGGAGCGATCAGTTATTCAATCCAGCGCGCGAACTGTCTATCAACAAGGGATCAATCCGGCTAGCTTCCCCAAGTTCGCAACTGTTGGATCGGATGTTGCGTTGGCGGGGATCTCTCGGCGGCTGCCATACGCCAGCTAAGCGACTACAGAGAAGCGCACCCTATCGTGATGTGCCGCAATGCGGTGTGCCGCCACTCGAGTTCGCGGCTCCTGCGGGGCTCTTCGTTGGTCATCACGTACGCTCGCTTGAGCGGTGTCAGGTCGCACTCGCCCATCACTGGGAAACGACTTGAACAGGCCCAAGACATGCCGGCCGATGATGGTGCAATACGATGTGCGCAGGACGCTCTGACGCTCTGGTCATGGATCGGGTCTGAACGCCAGGCGTCTGCCGCGTGTCATGGATCGGTTTCAACGTTTGCAGCATCCATCGTCGGCCCGGCATACCGAGTGAATGCCGAGAATGAAGTGGATTGCGATGTTAGTCGGTTGTGAATCTTGGACGGCTATCCAAAGCTTGGGGATAGCAAATCTCGGGCGGAATGACATTCGCGGTGCCATGCGCCAAGTGCGGCAGGCATGCGAGCGCGTGTGAATTCGTCTCTATACTAGATGGTTATCGGATGAATAGCCAAAGAGCATTTCCGGTTCTCCGGCGCTGACGACATCATCCAACTAATTCGCACGGGTGAAGTACGAACGGTTTCTCATCTACCGACGCTTGCGAGAATTGTTGGCTCTTGATGGCGATTAACCGAGGCGGGCACCAGGTTCGAAGACATTGCTTCAGTTCAACTAGGAGAGCTATCTTGGCAAAGCGTTCGCTTCTAATCGCGGCAACAAGCTACCTCATTGCCGTGGCACCGGCAGCATACGGCCGCTCGGCGTACGACGGCTCCTGGGACCTCCTCTTCGTAACGCAAAGAGGAGCCTGCGATTCCACTTACGGGTTCACTGTTGATGTAACTAACGGAATTGTCACGCATCCCAACCTCGTTAGATTTCAAGGTCACGTCGCAAAATCCGGTGCGGTTCGGGCTTCGGTGACCGTCCACGATAAATATGCCTCGGGCGCGGGCAAGCTCTTCGCGACGTCCGGGCAGGGGACTTGGAACGGGCACTCAGGGTCTGGGGTATGTTCGGGCTATTGGACGGCGCGACGCAATTGAAGAGCGCAACGGCAGCGCGGCAGGATTGTGGCATAAATGCTGGCGGCGTCAAGCTAAGTTACGGAGACGGCGGTTCGTCGGCGAGCTCGAGCTCATAATGAGATGTCAGTTTCAGAATACTAGTTAGCATTGCATTCCTGCTCAGTTTGCTCTCAGCCGGTCTCCTATACGACTCGGGAAGGTTCGTGGCCAATCCATGAGCGTACCCAACTGGGCCGGTGAGCCCGCATCGCTTGCGCTGGAAGGCATGTCAATGGTGCGACACCCAGCTGTTTGTCGAGCCGTGCTCGCCGTCGAACGCGAATGCCAAAAGCGAGATGCAGCGGTCGTTTTCGAGATCTCCGTAGAGTGCTCTCGTTTTCCTCGGCTTCATGGATCGAAACGCCATCTTGGCAGCGCTCCTCACCGGGAGGTCGGGACTCGTTGCACATGGGTTCTCATGCTGAATGATCCGCCAAAGGCGGCGCGCGCGAGGGATGACCGCGAGGCGAAATGCTCTTCACCTGCGCACCCGCGTCAGTATCCGCTCGACGTGGGCGATCGGCGTCTCCGGCTGGATGCCGTGGCCGAGATTGAAGATGAACCGCCCCTGCGCGAAATTCGCCAGCGTGTTGTCGACCGCGCGGTCGAGCGCGGTGCCGCCTGTGATCAGCACCAGCGGATCGAGATTGCCCTGAACCGCGACCTTGCTCTGCACGCGCTCGCGGATGAAGCCTCGCTCCGCCGTCCAGTCGATGCTGACCGCGTTGACACCGGTCGCTTGGAAGTTGCGCGCCGGCACCACGCGGAAAGCTGATGATCTTCGCGTCCGACATCTTGGCGCGCACCCCTTCGACGATCCGCCGGATCGGCTCGACCGACCAGCGCGCGAACTCGGCGGGTGGCAGTACGCCGGCCCAGGTGTCGAAGATCTGCAAGGCATCGGCGCCGGCCGCAAGCTGCGCCAGCAGATATTCGATGGAGTTATCGACCAACACGTCGATGATACCTGCGAACGCCTCCGGATGCCGGTAGGCCACCATCCGCGCCGGCGCCTGGTCGGGCGTGCCTTGGCCGGCGACCATGTAGGTCGTCCAGGGAGCGCCAGAAGCCAATCAGCGCGATCTTGGGATCGAGCGGCCCGCGCACGATCTTGAGGGCCTCGAACACCGGCTCGAGCTTGCCGAAATCGGCTTGCTTGGCCAGTGTCGCGACCTTGGCGGGATCATCCAGCGGTTCGAGCCGCGGACCCTCGCCGACCTCGAAGCGCACGGAACGTCCGAGCGCATAGGGGATCACCAGGATGTCGGAGAAGATGATCGCCGGATCGAAGCCGAACCTCCGGATCGGTTGCAGCGTCACCTCGGCGGCAAGCTCTGGGTTGAAGTAGAGATCGAGGAAGCCGCCAGCCTTGGTGCGCACCTCGCGATATTCCGGCAAGTAACGGCCGGCCTGCCGCATCATCCAGACCGGCGGAATGACCTGCTGCTGGCCGGTGAGGACGTCGATGAAGGGTTTTGTCGCAGACTGGGGCACGAGGAGCCCTGATGCAGATATCGGGTTCTTGATACACCACCGAACGTTCTGGGATCCGTATTCCAAATGTGCATCGATTCAATGCCCGCATTCGATTTTCGGGACGGCGGCCACTTGGGCTAAACTCCGCCGTGCTAGGCAGAGGAAGTCACACTCATCGTTGCCGCGAGCAATCGCGGTTTGACCGGAGCAACAATCGTGAATCGCGCAGTGTCGGCTAATACTTTCTGGCGTTCTTGTGTCGATGCGATTGCAGCGGCGGCATTCGAGCAGCAAGCACCGAGTCCTCCCTGGATGACGGGCATCCGACCAGGTGGTCTCTTCCGAGATACCACGACGCTGGTGATCTCGAGCTACCAGAGAGTTTCAAGAATGGGTGTATTGTTGGCACTATCTCTACGGTTATCTCAGACGAAGAAGTAGTTGCGCAAATCGCCGAAGATGGTGAGTCGGCCACGGCAGATATGAAATGAATGATCGGAGCGAATATGAGATCTAGCAAACCCGTTGGGAAATGCATTTACAGACCGGCAATCGTTCTTCTCTTGTCGTTTGTTGTGACTGAGGGAAGTACGGCGGCGGATAGATCGACCGAAAAGAGAATCACGAAGTTGTTTCTCACCTCGGGTCAAGTCGACCTTGCAAGAGAAGTGGTTAGATTGCCGCTTCATCGCGGTCGCCTTTCCTCCGGAGAGACAGTTTGGTTCGTTCTTACCGACGTAAGCGACTTCGCCACTTCCAAGAGAATGGGCCTCACATGGGCGCCGAGTCTCAGTAAGGCGAAAGACGTCGCGAGTACGCGAGTTGCCGAAATGGATGAGTCAGATAACTTCACCTTTGAATCGGGTCGAGTTGATTTCTCGCCAGTTCAAACGTTGAAAGCGGGACAGTCGCCAAATTTCTACCCGCCTAGGTTGGCGCGGGCCGGGTCTGTTGGAGATGCGCACTACAGCCCGTTGGTTCGGGTGACGAACCGCAATGACATTGTTTTCAATGCCCCCATGATCGCCTTCAACGTCGGACCGGAGAAAATCTCATTCTGCGGCGGCAACCCCAATTACTCGGTTGTACTTGACTCGGTGGCAAGCATCTGCCCTGACAATGGCACAGTCGACTTGAAGCTGCGCTTTGGATTTGCGGACGGCAGGCACCTGCGGTACCTCAGCTTCGACGCCAACTCCGAGGAATCAGCAGTAATCGAGTCATCTACCTTTGCGCCTGCCGAAAGCGACATCCTCCAAAGCGGGGCGACAGAGATCATCTACACAATCGTGAATGGTAGGACCGGTCCCAAGGACCCAGAGCGCCAGGGGCTTAACAGTGCGCTCAATGGAGAGGGCCATTCACTCGATATCCTTGCGCATTTCAAGGAGATCAGTGCTGGATATTCGCCGATGTGGGATGTTCAACTAGCCCAGTGGTCCAAAGAGACAATCGAAAAGAATCAAAGGAGGCTGATCACTGACGGTGACGACATTACAGCGAAGAGCCAAGCTGGCGTGTTGGTAAGTCCTATCGGAGGGCCGGTTAGAACGACCGAGAACCTTGTGAATTGCCCAGTGGTGGGTTTCACCAATGAATGAGTTCTCGAAGGAGACCATCGAGCCTGTGAACATGACGAATGGATGTTCGGGGACATAACCAATAGTATTTCCGCTCGCCGAGTTGATGACCGCGACTGCTTGGAGGGTAGAAGACCTGCATTGGGTGTTCATAAGCACACAGGCGCCACCGCGCGGCGCAGCTCGCATCAGGCGGTTGGCATACCCGTTCGCTGGCGCCACCGCCTTGATGACGTGCCTAGAGAAATGGTCGGTGCCCAAGGCCTGGGTCTGCGGATGGTGAAAACGAGCGGCATCGGAAGGACGAGCCTCGCCATGCACCGCTTGTGGCGCCTGGCGAAACATTCCAACGGAGCTCGACCACATGGCTCGAGATTACTTAGAAGGCGTATCAAGTCGCGTGCCGTTTGAAACAGGACCGCGCGATCGATAGTCGCGAGCTAAGCATCCGGTGGGAATCTAAACATCCGGTAGGAATCTGAATCCGTCTACGAGAATATTCGTACCGATTTGAACTAAGGCCGATGCAAGCAAAACCTTTCCGTATCGGTACGCGCGGCAGTCCGCTTGCCCTCGCACAGGCGCATGAGGCACGCGATCGGTTAATGTCGGCGCATGGCCTTCCCGCGGAAATGTTTGAGGTCATCGTGCTGACGACGCGCGGGGACCGTATTGCAGGCCGGTCACTTGCCGACATCGGCGGCAAGGGGCTCTTTACAGAGGAGCTTGAAGCGAAGCTGATCGTCAGTGACCTTGATTTTGCTGTTCATTCGGTCAAGGACATGCCGGCGAGTCTTCCGGAGGGTCTCCATCTGTCGGCGTATCTGCCGCGCGAGGATATCCGCGACGCTTTCATTGGGCGAGCCGCCCGCAAGCTGGTAGAGTTGCCGAAGGGCGCGACCATCGGCTCCTCTTCGTTGCGTCGGCAAGCATTGATCCGCCGTTTGCGGCCCGACATCAACGTGATTACATTTCGGGGGCTGGTCGATACCCGACTGCGCAAATTAGAGGACGGTCAGGTTGACGCTACACTGCTAGCAGTCGCAGGGTTGAAGCGGCTCGGGAAGGTAGGCATCATCACCGAGCTTCTCGGACCCGAAGACTTTCCGCCTGCCCCTGCTCAGGGAGCCATAGGACTCGAAAGCCGGATCGGCGACGCCCGGGTTGACGACCTCTTGGCGGCCGTCAATGATCCGGTGACGTTCGATACCGTATCCTGCGAGCGCGCTTTTCTGGCCGCTCTGGACGGCTCGTGCCGCACGCCGATAGCGGGCTATGCCATTTGCGAAGGCGACCGAATCCGCTTCTCCGGTCTGATCGTCACGCCTGATGGGAGGATCGAATATCGGACAACGATTGAAGGCAATCGCCGCGATACAACGGCACTCGGTCATTTGGCGGGCGCGCACGTGAGAGAACAGGCGGGCGGCGGCTTTTTCGAAGACTGGCGCTGAAACGCCATAAGCCTAATCGTAACTTGTTCGGAACGGAAGAGACGTTACACAACGCGCTCAACGCCTCATGGATCATAGGGAACCACGCCACGCTCCTTTGCTTAATAAGGTACAGGTGTCGGGTATTTTTGGCGGACGAGAGTCATTCAACCCCGCTTTCTCACACTTCCAACAGTATTAACGACCGACGACATCTTCCCTGAAATCACTTGGCTATCGGGAAGCAAACCAATCGACCCCATACGTGCCAAAGGTGAAGGAATCCTCGTTTGGACTGGTGATCGAGCTCCGCTATAGCAAAATGTAGGCGTCGTGCTTTTCGCAGGATCTCAATGGCTCTATCGTGATTCTCCCGCTCGAGGTCATTCAGCTTCTCGGCCACGTCAGTAGGAACGCTAGCTCGGTACCTGCTATCGATTTCGGCGCTTCTGACCGACTAACGCAGTGTCTGCAGAGTGCAGCCGATCTTTGCCGCAATCGAGGGCGCCTCCCCTCAGTGCCCAGGTGCTACCCCATAGGCGTTAAGTTTATTCTTGAGTGTTGGAACCACACGTGATTCCAAGGTGGATGGCAGACGAATCGCTTTTGAACGAGACTGGACGAGAGTGGTTACACAACTCGGCGGGGCTGCGCAGCTTGACATAAGTGCGCGCCAGACGAAGGCTTTCGTGCGGCGGCGCCAAATTCCAGATGCGGTGTCGTTACTTCGGCTGATGCTAGCTTATTGTCTGGGTGAAAGAGGGTTGGGATCGACAGCCGCGTGGGCCGCTTCTGTTGGCCTTGCCGACCTTAGCAGCGTGGCGTTGTTCTTTCGCCTGCGTCAATGTGGCGATTGGTTTGCAGTGCTGGTGGAGGGCTTGCTCGCTGCGGCAGCCCCGAAGGCGAGCCGAGGCCGCCTGATCCGCATTATCGATGCGACGACAGTGCCTCAGGCAGGACCGGCTGCGCGCAGGAGCAGTGAGCTTTGGCGCGTTCATAGTGCGTTCGATCTGCCATATGAGCGCTTTGGTCACTTCGAGCTGACAGATCAGCAAGAGGGCGAAACGTTTGACCGGATACCGGTGGTCAAGAACGAGATCCGCATTGCTGACCGCGCTTATCTGCAACCTGACCGCATCGCCGCTGTCCGCGACGCCGGGGCAGACGTTTTGATCCGAGCGGGCTGAAAGAGCGCACGTTGGCTTGATGCCAAAGGCCTCCCGTTCGATCTGATGGCCCAATTGCGTGCGGCGAAGGCGCACGGACTGATCGATCGGAGGATTTGGATCAAACGCAAGGGCGGTGCGCCTCTGGCTATGCGTCTGGTCGCAGTCAAGAAGCCCGCTGGTGCAGTCGCGGCTTCGCGTCGTAAAGCCCGGCGAGACGCACAAGACGAAAACCGCGTCATCTCCAAAGAAACTCTGGAAGCCGCGGATTGGGTCATTCTGGCCACGTCGCTCGCATGGGACGAGTTCTCCACCAAGGATGTACTCGCGCTCTATCGACTGCGATGGCGCATCGAACTTGGCTTCAAGCGACTGAAGAGTCTGATTGGTCTCAAGACGCCACCTGGAAGCGATCCGCGCTCCGCCAAGCCCTACCTGCTGGCCCATCTCTTGATCATCCTGCTGTTCGAGCCGCTTGCCCGCGACTTCGAGGACTCCCCCCCTGGATGAAGGCCGCCTGACGACACCTGGCGCTTGGCGTGTTCTGCAACAACTCGTTGCATCCTTACTGCAAGCGATCATTCCACAACCAACCATCCGTTGCTTCCGCCGCAGAAAACGAGCGCTTGGGCGGCACCTGCGCGAGCCTCCTCGAGAACGTCGCTATCAATCGATGCTCGCACTGCCTAAACGCCTATGGGTGCTACCCTGGCCTGATCCAGCTTGAGCCGAACCGCGCGGGCGCGTACCTCGGATGAAAACATGTTCGTCGCTTGCTCATCATGACCCTCCCGCTAGGAGTTCGGACGATCGCGATGAACCAAGGTACTCCAGTTGTTGCATCCTTCGTGCGGCGAGTATTCTAAGACGCCGCGCCTATAGTTTCACCGCGATCTCCAAGTTGCAGTCCTAATCATTCATCGTGTGCAGCCGGTTCACGAAAAGTATGGAACATACGCGGTAAGCCTTTTGCAAGTTGGCCAAGCTCCCGGATGCTGTTTGAGCATCGTCCAGGAGTTGAAATTTATGATCGTGACTATGTACCGCTCTGGAGCGGGTGAGGACCGGGGCAGTACTATTCCCCATCTCTATGGAAATCATACTCATGGCGTATTGGAAAACGTCGTTTCACGATGCGACAAGCGCGATCGTGACGCTCAAACGAGCGCTTGTGTCCCGCGTCGTGTGCGCTGCTCTCATTTTGAGACAACGCCTAATGCTAAGCATCTAACAGCGGATCGAGTGATGAAAGAGTTTGATGCCATTTTCAAATGCGAGCTCGACAGGCTGCATTCAGAAGGCCGTTATCGGGTATTTGCGGAGCTGGTTCGCAATTGCGGTCATTTCCCGAGAGCGAGACGGCTGAAGGGCGATAGCACGAAGGAGGTCACGGTCTGGTGTTCGAACGATTACCTAGGTATGGGCCAGCATCCGAAGGTTATCGAAGCGATGAAGAATGCCGTCGATCAATGTGGCGCGGGCGCCGGGGGTACGCGGAATATTTCTGGAACGAACCACTATCATGTTCTGCTGGAGCAGGCGCTCGCCGACCTTCACGGTAAGGAAGCGGCACTCATCTTCACATCCGGCTACGTTTCGAACTGGGCAACGCTAGGAACGATCGGCGCCAAAATCCCAGGGCTGATCATCTTTTCCGACGCGCTGAATCATGCCTCGATGATCGAAGGCATCCGCCATGCCAAATGCGAGAGGATGATCTGGAACCACAATGACGTGCGCGATCTCGAGGCCAAGCTGGCCGCAGCTGACCCAAATGCACCCAAGCTGATCGCCTTCGAATCGATCTATTCGATGGACGGTGACATCGCGCCCATCAGGGGGATCTGTGACATCGCCGACAAATACGGCGCGATGACTTATCTTGACGAAGTGCATGCCGTCGGCATGTACGGTCCGCGAGGCGGCGGCATTGCCGAGCGGGAAGGCCTGATGGACCGGATTACAGTGATCGAAGGCACCCTCGGCAAAGCCTTTGGCGTGATGGGCGGTTATATCGCCGCTTCCAAGCCGCTCTGCGACTTCGTCCGCTCGTTCGCTTCGGGGTTCATCTTTACCACCGCCTTACCGCCGGCGCTTGCTGCAGGTTCGCTGGAAGCGATCCGTCATCTTCAAGGAAGCAAGTTCGAGCGCGCTCGTCAGCGGGAGCGAGTACGCCAAGTACGCAGTTTGCTCGACCAGCGTGGTATACCGCACACGCCGAATCCGAGTCATATCGTACCTGTCATGGTTGGTGATGCCGCCAAGTGCAAATGGATCTCAGATTTGTTGCTCGACGATTTCGGCATCTATCTCCAGCCGATCAATTACCCAACAGTTCCGAAAAACACCGAACGCCTGCGGATCACGCCGACGCCGCTGCATTCTGACGCTGATATCGAACAGTTGGTTGAAGCACTGAATTCACTCTGGTCGCACTGCGCGCTTGCTCGCCGTGTTGCGTGATCTCGGATCGAGATAATTTGAGAAGGAAGGCGCCAGCGTGCGTTCGCGACTGAAGATGAGGGTATGGGCAGCGTGCTGATAAAAATCGTCATCATGCTGGTGACCATGGCAGCCGGATTGATCTTACTCTATCCCCTCAGGCGCCGTCCGAGGTCTGTTGACGGCAGCCACAATGTAGAGCTTGTCGTCTATCATGATCAACTAAAGGAGCTTGAACGTGATCGTCTAACGGGCTTGTTTAGCGATGAACAGGCCGCATATGTCCGGACTGAGATAGCTCAGCGGCTCTTGGCGGCAAAGGAGAGTAGCCGGCCGTGCGGACACTTTTCGACGTCGCACCCGTGGACCCGCGCATCGATCTTAGTCTCTCTTAGCGCGGCTTTCCTTCTCTACAGCTCGATCGGTCGGCCTGATCTGCCGTCCCATCCGTTTGAGCATCAGGCCGGTACCCTGGGTATGGACGTCACTGCCGTCGTTGCAAATGCGAAGCAGGTAGTCACTGATGGCGGAGATGCTCCGGGCCGGCCGTTGAGGCCGAGCCCTGCTCGGATCGACGGTCTTGCCGAAGAGCTGATTGCGATTGCCGGAGGCGTGGTGACCGAAGATGCACGCACGATCTTGGAGCAATCGTTGTCAGTCGAACCAAGCAATCCGCGCGCGCGTTTCTACATCGCACTGAGCAAGGAGCAGGCCGGTCGGCCCGACGATGCACGCGCTGATTTCGAAGCCTTGGCCAAAGAGTTGCCTGCGGGCGCCGAATGGCTGCCGCTGGTCAATGAGCATATCGCAAGGAATGGCGGCACCGCTATTGGGCCGGCACCTCGACCGACAACATCGGTTGCGCCAACGGCGGAGGACATGGCGGCTGCCGACAGCATGAGCAGTGACGATCGGCGACAATTCATTCGCGATATGGTGCAACGCCTTAATGCTAAGCTCGACCAAAATCCCGACGATTTCGAGGGGTGGAGCCGACTGGTCCGCTCTTACGCAGTATTGAATGACAAGCATCGTGCGGCGGATGCGCTGAAGCGGGGGCTCGCAGCGTTCCCAGCAAGCGGCGACGAGAGCAAACAGCTGCAGTCACTGGCCGAGAAACTCGGCATCCAGACGGAAGGACTGACGGAATGACGCTCAAAGAGAAACGCCTGACGGTGCTTTTCGGCGGTATGAGCTTCGTCATCGGCGCGGTGCTGCTCGTCATGTTCGCCTTCAGCAGGTCCATCACCTATTTCTATATGCCGGTTGACCTCGCCAAAAATCCGATTCCCGCGGGCACTCGCATCCGATTGGGCGGTCTCGTTAGCGAAGGCAGCATCGTTCGCGATGAGGGAGCCGTCGTCCGTTTTGCCGTAACCGATCTGAACGGAGAGTTCGTCAACGTCCGTTATCAAGGCGTCTTGCCAGACCTCTTCCGCGAGGGGCAGGGCGTCGTCACGGAGGGAATCTTCGAGGCGGGGAGCAGCCTATTCTTTGCCGACATCGTGCTTGCCAAACATGACGAGACATATATGCCGAAGGCGGTGGCCGACAAGCTGAAGGTCGAAGGACTTTGGAAGGAGGAGGGCAAGGGACTTGCTACGCAAGGCGGAGCGAAGGGTCAGGAACCGAAGGGCCAGGAGGCGAAAGCGGCGCAATGATAATCGAGATTGGCCATTCCACGCTCGTACTGGCGCTCGCGACCGCAATCATCCTATCGGTCGTACCTGTGATCGGCGCCCGACGCCTAGATCGGGCATTGATGGATGTCGGATCGATCGGTTCCGTCCTGCTCTTTGCCCTTGTCACCGTTTCCTTCGCGGCGCTGACACATGCGTACGTCGTCTCGGATTTCTCGGTCGAGAACGTCTGGGAGAATTCGCATTCCTTGGTGCCGCTGGTCTACAAATTTTCTGGCGTCTGGAGCAATCACGAAGGCTCGATGATGCTCTGGCTGCTGATTCTGTCGCTGTTCAGCACGCTGGTCGCCGTGTTCGGGCGAAATCTGCCGGACACACTGAAGGCCAACGTGCTCGGCGTGCAGGCCTGGATCGCAGTTGCCTTCCTAGGGTACATCCTATTGACTTCTAATCCCTTCATCCGCCTTGATCCGGCGCCGCTCGAGGGACGGGATCTCAACCCGGTACTGCAGGACGTCGGGCTCGCGATCCACCCTCCGCTGCTCTATCTCGGCTATGTCGGCTTTTCCGTCTCCTTCTCCTTCGCCGTTGCCGCGTTACTCGAAGGAGGCATCGACGCCGCTTGGGCGCGCTGGGTGCGGCCCTGGACGCTTGCCGCTTGGACATTTCTGACGCTCGGCATCGCCATGGGCTCCTACTGGGCCTATTACGAGCTCGGCTGGGGCGGGTGGTGGTTCTGGGATCCTGTCGAGAACGCCTCCTTCATGCCTTGGTTAGCCGGCACAGCGCTTTTGCATTCGGCTCTTGTCATGGAGAAGCGCGGGGCGCTGAAAATCTGGACCGTATTGCTCGCCATCCTGACCTTCTCACTGTCGCTGCTCGGCACTTTCTTGGTGCGCTCGGGCGTGCTGACTTCGGTGCACGCCTTCGCGAGCGACCCGAGCCGCGGTGTCTTCATCCTTTGCATCCTGCTGATCTTCATCGGCGGCGCGCTATCGCTCTTCGCTGTCCGCGCGCCACTGCTCAGTGCGGGCGGCCTCTTCGCGCCGATCTCTCGCGAGGGCGCGCTGGTTCTCAACAATCTCGTGCTGACGGTCGCCTGCGGCACGGTGCTGATAGGCACGCTCTATCCGCTGGTGTTAGAGACGCTGACGGGTGACAAGATCACTGTCGGCCCACCGTTCTTCAACCTGACTTTCGGTCTGCTGATGGCGCCGATCCTTGTCATTGTGCCCTTCGGGCCGCTACTCGCATGGAAGCGCGGCGACCCGCTCGCTGCGTTGCAGCGGCTCTATGTCGTAGGCGGGATTTCCTTTCTTGTAGCGGTGATCTTTTTCTATGTTCAGAACGGCGGACCTGTGTTGGCCGTCTTCGGTTTCGCGGCGGGGCTTTTCCTTGTACTCGGCGCCGCTGCCGACCTCTGGTACCGTGCCGGGATTGGCGAGATGAATGCGGTCGTCGCTTGGCGCAGGCTTTTGGGTCTACAACGCTCCGCCTTCGGCACCGCGCTCGCACACGCCGGACTGGGTGTCACCGTTCTCGGCATCGTCGCGGTGACTATGTTCCAAGCAGAGAGTATCGCCGGGATGAAGCCGGGCGGCACGGCAGATATAGGCGGCTATACGGTCCGCTTCGACGGCATGCGGCCGGGTATCGGCTCGAACTACACCGAGGATCGCGGGAGCTTCTCCGTGAGTCGAGGCGGTGTTGCAGTCGCCATTGTTTCCTCGGCCAAGCGCGTCTTCACAGCTAGCGGCAGGGCAACGACCGAGGCCGGGATTCTCACCTTTTTCCCGAACCAGCTCTATATCTCGCTCGGCGATCCGACCAAGGACGGCGGCATTGCCGTACGTATCTGGTGGAAGCCCTGCATCGTCTTCATCTGGAGCGGCGCGCTGATGATGGCGGCGGGCGGTTTCGTCTCGCTGAGCGACCGGCGCCTGCGTGTCGGTGCACCGAGGCGCAAGGCTCAGCCGGCGAAATCCCCTGCTCCAACAATGGAGCCGGCGGAATGAGCGGGCTGCGTTTACGGTCCTCTTCATCCGCGCCGGGGGAAGTTTATCTAAAGGGTCGGATGATGAGGGAGCGCGCCTTAGATGGCCTTTCGCGTGTCATTCAAGCCGTCTCTTCGCTCCGCTCCTCGGGGAGAGTGAGTTTGCAGCTGCTCATCCTGCTCGGCTTGTTTCTTTCACCGCTTCCCGCCCTTGCCGTCAATCCGGACGAGGTCCTGCCTGATCCGGCGCTGGAAGCCCGCGCTCGCGCGCTTTCGGCGGAGCTGCGCTGTATGGTCTGCCAGAACCAGTCGATCGACGATTCCAACGCCGATCTGGCGAAGGATCTCAGGCTTCTGGTGCGCGAGCGAATCACGAACGGCGGCAGCGACGAACAGGTGATGAACTACATCGTCTCCCGCTACGGCGAATTCGTGTTGCTGAACCCACCTTTCAGTGAAAAGACGTGGTTGCTCTGGGGTACGCCGGGGGCGCTCTTCGTCCTTGGCGGCTTGGTGATTGTCTTCTATGCGCGGCGGCACAGCCGCAAGCCGACCGACAGGGCTCTGACCGCAGAGGAGGAAGCGCTGCTCGCTGATTACGAGTAGACTGAAGCTTATGTTCAGGCTTAACCGATGCTTGGAGAACCATTGTGGACTCCTGGCAATGGGTTCGTCATAGGTAAAAGGGGGTGGCGCCGTAGGATTCTCGAGATGCTCGGGGTGCTCACGTTCGTTCTTGTTGTTCTGATGCTGCTATGGTGGCTGGTCGACAGCACGTCTGCGGAGAGACCGATGCGGCGATGGATGGCTGTAGCCGCGAAGCTCGTCCGGCTCGCGCTTATTGGTTCCTCGTCGCGATTGCAGCAATGGCGGTGCTCGGGGCTCCCATCACTCTCCCGATGCGACATCGCCCCCAAGATTGCACCGGCGCATCAACTGAGGAGGCGATACACGTTAGCCTCGGCATGCTATATTCTGGGTCGCCGGCGTGCATGCAACTGCGGCTCTCTTCCACCATCTCTATCTTTGCGAGGACGTGTTTCGGTCGACGATTCCGGGCGGATGATTGATTAGACTCAGGCTGACCGAGAATCCTGCTTTCTCCACCGCCGGAAACAATCCCTCCTTGAGGCTGAGATCGTCGAACGGACCTACGCGCTTGTAGACGATGGTGCCGTCGGGAGCGACAAGATAGCTCTCCGGAATGCCGTACATACCCCAGTCGATCGCCGCCTTGCCGTTCGGATCAACACCGATGGCATGATACGGATTGCCGAGTTCGTCGAGGAAGCGCAGCGCATGCTCTTTGCTGTCCTTGTAGTTGATCGCAACAATATTGAGCCGTCCATCGTGGGCTAGTTTCGTCAGGATCGGATGCTCTTGCCGGCAAGGGATGCACCAGGACGCGAAGAAGTTGACCAGCGTCAGCTTGCCTTTGACCACTTCGTCCGTCAGTGCGGGCCGGGTAGAACCCTCGAGCGGCGGCAACTTGAGCGGCGGCGCCTTCGTTCCAATCAGGGCGGAGGGGATTTCGGCGAGGTTCTTGCCGTGGAAATGCTGGTCGTAGAGCATTTTCGCCGCAGTCACGGCGATGCCGCCGAAGACGGTCAACGGAATCATCGCGAGCGCATAGCGTCTGACGCTTCGGCGCTTCGGTCCATTCCCCAGTAGAGGCTCGCTCATACGCCGTCCTTCGGTCGTGCGGAACGGCGGCGGATGCCCGAAGCGTCGAGCGCTGCCAATTCCTTCTGGCAGGCACGTCCGTCGGACCACGTCCAGAGTGTTACCGCAACCGTCACAACGGCAGCAAAGCCATAAGATCCATAGACGTACCAAGCGTGAGAGCCCATCATTATTCCTCCCGGCCGACCATACGCGCCGCCATTCGGCGCTGTGAAGCAATACGGCGGCGCCAGATCTCGTTGCGCATGGCCATGATGTGCAGCGTGAAAAACAGAAGGGTGAACGCGACTGCCATGACGGCGAGCGGACGCAAAAACTCTGTATCTATTGCTGGCCCATCGAGGCGTACAACGCTGGCCGATTGGTGCAGCGTGTTCCACCAATCGACCGAGAACTTGATGATCGGGATGTTGACGAATCCCACGACGATTAACACAGCCGTCACGCGCGCCGCCTTTGACGGATCATCCATCGCGCGATTGAGCGCCATCAGGCCGAGATACATCAGAAGGAGGATGAACATGGATGTCAGCCGCGCGTCCCAGACCCACCAGGTGCCCCACATCGGTTTGCCCCAGAGCGAACCGGTGACAAGCGCAACGACCGTGAAAGTGGCACCGAGGGGAGCTGCGGACCTCGAGGAGACGTCAGCCAGCGGATGGCGCCAGACCAGCGTACCGATCGCCGAGACGCTCATGACCGTGTAGCACATCATGGCAAGCCAAGCCGACGGCACGTGGATGTACATGATGCGGACGGTCTCGCCTTGCTGATAATCGCCTTCAGTCGAAAAACACAAGTAGAGACCTGAGATGAAACAGAGGACGGTGATGCCGGACACCCAGGGGATGACGCGCTCCGCAAGCGCGAGGAATCGCGTCGGGTTGGCGAGATCGCTGAATCTGCTGATGGCAAGGCTCGCTTCGCTCATGCCTGCTCCTTACTTCGATGTGCCGATTGCTACAATTGAAAGGCCGTTCAATCCGAGGTGTTCCTGAGCGCCAACGCGGTCGCCGCCGGGCCGATCACCGCGAAGAAAAGCGTCAGAGCGATCAACATCAGGAAAGGCGGTAGAAATGGAGTCGGCTTGTGCACCGCCGCATAGGTGGCGCTTACACCGAAGATCAGGATCGGGATCGTCAGCGGCAGCACGAGAATTGAAACCAAAAGGCCACCGCGTGGAAGCGCCACGGCGACAGCCGCGCCGACCGCGCCGATGAAAGTGATCGCCGGCGAGCCGACGAGGAGCGTCAGCATAGTAACGCCGATCGCCGTCTCAGTCATGTTCATGAAGACGCCGAGCAATGGGGCGGCAAGCGCGAGCGGCAGGCCGCTCGCGGTCCAGTGTGCGAGGCATTTGACGAAGACGGTGATCACCAGTGGTGTCTCGTGCATCAACATGAGATCGAGCGATCCGTCATCTCTTTCCGCTTGAAACAACCGATCGAGCCCAAGCAGCGCGGCAAGCAGCGCGCTAATCCACACGATGGCCGGCCCGATCCGGGAAAGCAGGTTGAGATCCGGCCCGACGCCAAAGGGGACCACAGCGACGATCGTGAGAAAGAACAATATGCCGATCAGCGCTCCGCCCCCCGCTCGAACCGAAAGTTTCAGGTCCCGCAGAAATAGGGCGGTCATGCTCCCCAAACCTCCGTTTCCACGCCAGCAAAGCACTTCATGTGTAGTTCCTTCACGTTGCGGAGCCCGAGCGATTGATGGGTCGCGGCGAGCACGATGCCGCCATTCTTTTGATGTTCGCCAATAAGCGCGGTGAAAAGTCTGTCCGCATTGGTATCGAGCGCTGCCGTTGGCTCATCGAGTATCCAGATCGGCCGATGTGCGACGAGAAGCTTGGCGAAGGCGAACCGACGTTGCTGGCCCGCGGAAAGATAACCAAAGGGAAGATGGGTGATGCTGCCAAGGCCAACTGCCTCCGCAGCATCTTCGATCGAGGCCGTCGGAGCTTGCGAGCCATCGTCCAGAAACGAGCGCCAAAAACGGAGATTCTCAGCGACCGTAAGTTCATTCTTCATTGCATTTCGGTGGCCGAGATAGTGGCAGACCTCGCTCGGTCGCCGGTCAGTCCTGCCTTGTGAATCGCTGAATTTAACTGAGCCCTTCTCGGGTAGCAGAAAGCCTGCGACCACGCGCAGCAAAGTGGATTTCCCCGAGCCATTGTGGCCGGTTAGGATCAGGGCTTCGCCTCGCGTCAAACGAAACGAAGCATTAACGAAAATTAGATCGCCGGCGCGTCGGGCAGCCAGATTTTCAGCGGCGAGGTACATCTACCGAGTCTTTCTCTTTTGCGGTTCGCGGTACATCAGAAACGCCCTCGCTTTTTGACGCCGCGCGGGAGGTCTTCGCGACATATTTATAGGACGCCTGCTAAGCCAGCGCTCGGCGTGAAATTCATCTCTGGGTCGAACATGGAGCCTTTCCACTACTCCACGTGCGGACGTCGGAAATAGCCGCACCCGCATCCTGATGGCCGCAGCATGAGCGCTCCCGCGGTCATGCTCACTGTCAGTAATAGGATCTCTCGTGTTTCAATCTCTTGATAGCTTCGATTGTCGTTCCACGTTCTTCGTGAACGACGAGGCGGATCTCAGACAAGTCAACCTCGACAGTCTTGACCAGTGACCGGTCGCGTAGCGGCGCTTCCAAAGATGTCGTTCTCAATGTCGCAGCGGTTTCCGGCGGGTGGACGATCAACTCGAGTATGGCAAACGCGGCGCAGATGCAGCACGGCTGGGTAGAGATCGAGCCGGCGCACTCTCAGGGGCATCGACTTCAACCCGTGCACGATGGCGTCTGAACGGCTGCTAGAACACTGGGCTTGTAATAAAGAAAAAGAAAATCACCTCTCGTCATGGAGTCCATAGCCGGTCGTTATCGGAATGATTGGGAGTTCGCACCTGGGTGAGGTACTGGCTCGCCCCACCATGGATGACTCCGGTCCCCAACGGCAGCCGGAACGATTGAGGTGAGGCTCATAGTCCCGTCGTCGCATCTCTAAGAGAACATTTCTTGACAAATCTACAGGTCGCGCCCAGCTAGTTCGGCAAGGAGCGCGTTGAAGAGGCGTTCATGATGGTCGCATTCTGACGATCGTGGATGTGGTCGGTGTGGACGCGGCTAGTCTGCCGAACGCTCGCCGACCGTGCTGCAACGGGCGATCAGCCTATGACCAAGATTAAGACCGAACCGGTTTGGGCTAGAAGCCAACTCAAAATCATCCTCGAACGGTCGATCGGATCTGAGGGCAGCGGCGGCGGCAACAGGAGTTTTCCATACCACGATTTTCCGAATGTGGATGGCGTTCGGCCTGCGGCCGCAGCGGAGCCAGAAATTCAAGCTGTCGAGCGATCCGTCTTTGGTCGACAAGGTGCGCGATTGCGGCGGCTTGTACATGTTCCCGCGGAATCGGGCCCCCGCACTCAGCAGCGATGAGAAAAGCCCACCCTGTCCACTTAGCGCGGCTTCCGCGTCGTGGATCAATCAGGTCGATTGCTGGCTCGCTGAACTTCATCGGAAAGCAGATCCGTCGAGGTGTCCACAGTTCCATCGGGCCGCTCGACGACGGGATCCGTGCCTTTATCGACCCGCATGAAGCCGTTCGATGGACGAAATCCGCCGACCGGATTTCCGTCGAGCGCTTCCGCTCAAAGCTCCAAAAACTTGGGTGGCCAACTTTCGATTCACGAGGCTCGGTGGCATTATGGACAATTCCGTCAATGAAGATCGCCAGGTTCGAGCGCGGACCTGGTTTGAGGCCCTGCGCAACGCCATCTGCGGCGCCTTCGAAGCGCTCGAAGACGAGGCGCCCGCCGCGCTCTATCCCGGCAAGGCGGGCCGCTTCGTGCGAACGCCGTGGCATCGCACCGATCATACCGGCAAGCTCGGCGGCGGCGACGTAATGTCGATGATGTACGGAAGATTGTTCGAGAAGGTCGGCGTACATTGCTCGACCGTGCATGGCGAGCTCTCTTCCGAGTTCTGCGGTCAGATTCAAGGTGCGGCGAAAGATCCGCGCTTCTGGACCTCGGGTATTTCGCTGACCGCACACATGCGCAGCCCGCACGTGCCGGCAGTGCACATGAACACCCGCTTCATCGTGACCAGGCCGTCATGGTTCGGTGGGGGCGCCGACCTGACGCCGGTGCTGGATCGCCGGCGCAGCCAAGAAGATCCAGATAGTATCGCCTTCCATGCCGCGATGAAGGCCGCCTGTGACCGGCATGCGACAGTCGCGTCTTACGAAAATTACAAGAATGGTGCGACGAGTATTTTTCCTGCCGCACCGAAAAGAAGGGCGCGGCATCGGCGGCATCTTCTACGACCATCACGATTCCGGCGATTGGGACGCCGATTTCGCATTCACCCAAGCCGTTGGTCACGCCTTCCTGAAGATCTATCCAGATTGATCCGCCGTAACTTTGCTACGCCCTGGACCGAGGCCGAGCGCGAGGAGCAACTGATCCGGCGCGGACGCTATGTGAAGTTCAACTTGCTGTATGACCGTGGCACTCTGTTTGGCTTGCAAACTGGCGGCAATATCGATTCCATCCTGTCGTCGATGCCGCCGGAGGTGAAATGGCCGTAATCGCGATGACCAGGCTCTTGCTCAAGATGCTAATCGGGAGAGTTGAGTCGGCCTACGGCGCCCCTGAATATGCGGAACAGAAGCAGCATGCAACGTGTGGGCGAACTTGACGGTAAACGGCATGAGGCCTCTACCTCGTGATCGCGGGGTTCGCTTGGGATACAGCGTGGCACGAGCTGGTGGGTGGAGGTAAAGCCATGCCAAATCCCTTATCGTGGCGCCGAGCTGATCACCGCGGAGCACCGGGGGCGCCGAGAAGAAGGTCCGGATCGCGGCGGAGAGCTAGGAGGAGAGTTCGAGCATCTCCCAGGTGGGGCGCAGCGCAATGGCCTTTCCCGCGGAATGCTCATGGTGTGGCGACGCCAGGTAGCGGGGGTGGTAGTCGGCAAGAGGCGAGAGCTACGTGCCGATGCAAATCTGTGCGGAGGGTGATAGCGGCAGCGCTGGCTAGTACGGCTGCATTTTTCCGGTACAGTTGAAGCCCTTGGAGATTGCAAGGCCGCCGACCAAGATCTGTGAACTGGTCGAGATCGAGGCAAACGCCGCGCGGCCGCGGCTAGAGGCGTTGCGGTCGACTTCGCAAGTCGATGCGCACGAGGGTCGGCGCTGGTGAGCAAAGTACGGCGGCGGACCCGTATGCGGCGAGGTCTTACCGAAGTGGTTGCACCCAGGACATTTCACCTGGGCCGCCGATCCGGAGAGCGTTGGGTATCTCAGTGCAAGGCAGCTTGCGATGCTCGACGGGCTCAAGTGGACGCGTGTGTCACCCAACCCTCTGAAGCAGTCGCGTGTTTATCGGCTAAGCGAAAGTGAGTTCGCCGACCCTGGGGGCGCGTGGATGTATCGTCCGATCATGGCGAAGCGTCGTTCGCTCTCCCGATCAATGCGGCTGCGCCGGCCGAGATGGTGCTCGTGGTTGAAGCTGAGAATGTGAAGTTGCACTTAAGAACGCAGACGCTCGAGGAGATAATTATCGGAAGCTTTCGGGCAGGTCATGACGACAGGTCTTCTCGAAACAGAGCCCATTAGCCGAACAAATGGATCACGTTGGGCCGTGCGCCTGGCGATAACATGACGAACCTGGACTAAAGGCCAGTCTTTCCGCTTCCTATCCCATTGACTAGGGGCCTTCCCATCGGCTCCTAGTTAGAATCGATGCATCTTACGGTGCAACGGAAGCAGCTCGTGGGGCGACGCACGGGACAAACCCCATTGTCAAGCTAGAAAACCAGAGACCTCGATGCAATACCTGCGGGTCGCAAGGACTCCGGCTTCTCAGTGAGCCGGGAGTGGCATTTACGCATGCGCATGCCAAGTCCTTTCGGCGTTACGGGCTAAAGCTCCACGCCTCCAAGCACCTATAGTTCGCCGAAGTGTCATTCCCGGCTGGCATTAACTTGATGCCCCTTTGTAGCTTTCGAATCTAAGCGCCGACGTTAACCTGACATGTGCGTAGTTGATGAGATCGCCTGCGCACAAATGCCGTCATTACCTCATTAGGCGACGTACAGCTGGTCAGAGGAGAGAGATCATGAGACGCATCGTACTAGCACTTTCCGCCGTCCTCGGCGCTGGGGCTTTGGCAACTGCAGTCTTCGCGCAGCAACCGCAGCTTCCACCACCCGATGATTGGCATGCCACTGGTCGCTACCTTCCTGAATACACGAAGGATGGCGACCTTATTCTGCCAAAAAACTTTCACGAATGGGTTTATGTTGGTTCGCCACTGACGCCCAATTTCCTGAACCTTCCTCAAGCCAACTTCCCGGAATTTCATAACGTCTATATCGAGCCGGGTTCTTACGATATTTACAAGAAAACCGGCGTCTTTCCTGAAGGAACGATTTTTGTGAAGGAGCTGCAGCTAATGCTGCCAGCGACTGAAAAGGATGGTTCGAGAGCCGAGCCATCGGGGCACGGATTCTTCCCAGGTGCCTTCAACGGGGCAGATGTGACCGTTAAGGACACCAACAGATATAAGGCCACCCATGGCTGGGGCTACTATAACTTCAACCACCATGAGCCCAAGGCGGCTACTGCCAAAGTCCGACCGATCGAGGAATGTGCGTACTGCCACATTGCGAGTGCGAAACGAGATGACGTGTGGACGCAGTTCTATGGATTGCTCGACCAGGTGCCGGTACCGCCAGGTCAAACGATGAAAAAATAGGGAAAGCCGCGATGAAATTCCTCAGAAGTTCGGCTTTGGCGTCTGCGTCGTTCATCGTCGTGGCGGTTGAGTGTCTTGTCTCGCTGCCCGCAGATAGCCAGCCCGCCGTTGCGCAGGAACGACTTGTTGATGCAGCAGGCAACATGCATATCCCGAAGGATTATAGAACCACTTACGAATTCCTTGGGAGCTGGTCTGTTGCAGGTGAAAAGGGCGCTAAAGAGATGCACGTCGTTTACGCGAGGCCCGGAACTGCCGCTGCCTATCGCGCCAGCGGTAAGTTTCCCGATGGGTCAATTCTCGTGAAAGAAGTCTACGACGCAACTACTTCGGATATGACGACCGGGACAGTCAGCCATCAAGGCACTCTCAAAGGCTGGTTCATGATGGTGAAGGACAGCAAGAACAGCTACCCCGACAATAAGTTATGGGGCGACGGTTGGGGTTGGTCGTGGTTCGACGCGAATAACCCGGTGAAAACGACCTCAACCAGTTTTCGCTCCGATTGTCTAGGCTGCCACATCCCTGCCCAGGCGACTGACTGGATCTATGTGCAAGGCTATCCCGCGCTGAAGAAGTGAAGGGATGGTCAAGGTCGCTGGAATGTTACTGGACGCGGTTGAAACTGGATCAAGAAAGAACAATCTGAAGTCCAGCAACTAGAAGCATGAAGCCTGGCGAAAGCTCGGCGAATGTATTCGTGGATCGATGATAATCCTTGTGGTGCCGTTTCGCCAAGACTCGGCACCACAAAGAGCCCCGGCGGACGATCCAGCTGCTGGCAGAAGTACACAATCTCATGTCGACCACCCAGGTCAACCTCGCCGGGGTAAGAAGGTGCTGCCGGATCAAGCCGCCGCTCTGCTTCACCCACGCGCGGGATCTCTTCGAGCTGGCCGACTTCCAAAAGAGCGACCCGGAAAGGTCACAAGGGCGGACCAGGTCTTCCCCATCGCGCTGGAGCGATCACGCGCTTGGATGCGTTGTTCGAGATCGACCGCCATCAATGGCGGCAGAGCCGCGTGCCGGCAAGGAGGAGAGCAGGCCCCTTGCGAGTACAAGTACGCCTAGCTTCTCCTCCAGCGTGAAACGTCTCGCGGTCCTGCGAGGTCCTGAAGCCCGTAAATTACGTACTCAGACGCTGCGACGAGCCCGCCCGATTCCTCGACGACGCTCCCATTGCGTACCACGAGGATCGTCGATGAAGGCAATCATTGGACCGGGGGGCGAGGTCTGCCAACGAAGGTATGGGCGTTGAATTTTGCATGGGATCCCATGCCTGCCGAAGCTCGCAATTTCCGCTCGAGAGCCTCTAGCCTCTCAGCCATGTCAACCGGAAGCCAGCCGGTTGCCCGCAAGATTTCGGCCTCCTTGGCCGAGTCACGCGGCTTCTGCCCCCTGCAGCCGATCTCGGCCGCAATCGGGGTCGCCGCCGCCCGGCGCCACGTGTGATCCCTGGCGTGCTTCAGCACCATTCGGTTGCACGGGCCTGCGCCTCGCATGATCAGTTGTTCTCGTCTCACTTGTCATGCTGTCCTCTAAGGGGCTGGAGCCGCTCGCAAGCGCGTGCGGTTCACTATCACCCTCCGGTCGAAGCTAGTCCCCGCGCATCCATGCATGGTCTAGCGGGCCTCCTAGATCTGCATAACTATTCCTTATCACTAGCATTCCAAATCTTCATTTCAGCATACGCTCGCACTCTGGGATGGTGACATCTCAGTCCGGATGCGAAGCGCCTCGCTCTCGACGAAAGCCCGACGGGCTCGCTCAAGCACCTGGGCACCTTCTTATGAATCGAGTTCAGCAATTACGCGTTCCTCAAACCTGGGAGGCCGAATTTGCGATGCCGATAAGTGTACTGGGCGAAAGTGCCGAGACAGTGAAAACCGAGCCCTTAACTCTTCTCGAGATGAGAAGCCATGAAGATCGTGCAAAAGCGCTAGTTGAGACTGCTCTTCAGTGGGTACGAGCGTCAGCTGGGGCTGTGGTATCTAACGAGGACAGTCAGTTCGTACCGTTCGCCACGTCGGATTGGGCTGCGAACGCGGTGGGAGCCGACCGGCTTTCCTCCTCGTACTTTACGTTAGGCATTCGGGATGTTGAGCATGCTGGCGGGATGCAAGATCCCATTTCAATGAGCGAAGTTCTTTCCATGTTCGCTGGCGCCAACATCGAGCTTTCCGTCGTATGGATACCCCTGACGTTTGGAGCAACCACAGTCGAGCTGATCTACCTGGAAGGCCATCGAGGCGGGAGCTTCGGAGCAGTCTCAGTCGAAAGCTTCAGCGCCGCCGGAATTCAGGTCGCTGCGGTTCTGGACAACCTTCGATCGACCGATGATCCCGCGCTAAAGCGAGACTTGGGGATCGCGCGCGGATTGGAACTGTTGGGTGAGCAGGTGCGGGCACACCTCAGCTTCACCAGGATGGACGGCATCATTTTAGAGGTCTTAGGTATGTTTCGTGACGAGTTGGAGACCTCATGCATTTCCGTGCGTGCCGATATCGATGAAGGGTTGCCGGAGTTGAGGGGATGTCGCTTGCAGCTACAGCAGGTTGTTTTCAATCTCGTGCGAAACGGCATTGATGCGATTAAGGACGTGCACGGCGGCGGGCGAAGGCTGGAAATATCGTGCCGTGCTGACGACCTCGAAATGTTAGTAACCTTTCGCGATCGCGGAAGTGGCTTAGAAGCAAGCAAAAACGACTTGGATCGCTCCATCGATCCATTCTTCACTCCGAAAAGTTCCGGAATGAGTTTTAGTTCGTTCATAAGCCGATGCATCATTGAGGCGCATCGTGGACGCATCTGGGCGGAAAGGAATGAAGAGTCCGGCCTGACTATCCGGTTAGCGCTGCCGCTATGAGGAAGCGCGAGGAACGCCCGGGGAGGCGCTGATCGCCGCATCGAGCTGTTTCACTTTCGGCATCGGGAATGTACGGCCGTTCTGTGTACGATGGACCATGTATCTGTCTTCGTGACACAAGAGGAGCCTGGAGATTCAAGTTTCAGCTTTACGGTCGTTTGCGGCCAACGGAATTGTCACGCCTCCCAGTCACGTGAAATTTCGAGATTATCTCGCAGAACCCTTCCCCAAGACGCGAAATGCGGAAGCATTTGACAAATGCTGTTCGTAAGAACGGCTTTCTGACCGACGCCATTCACAACCGACACGCTGCGACATGACCCGCGAAATTCGTGTCGGAGCATGCATCGTCCGGTCACTAGCGCTTTGGCCTGTCCGCCCAGGGGCATCCTAGGCGGGCGTGCACTGAGCCCGCTAGTCCGAGCCAACTCAGATATTAGAAACACGAGCCGTGCCCTCTCGGCCACCTACCGAAGCCAGGAGTAGAAAACGGCCACGAGGGACGCGGTTTCGGCGGTCGCTCGCGAGCCATCGATCAAACCGACATGGACAGTCTCTGTTTGCGCGTGACAATGTGCCCTAGGAGGCAACCGCGAAACTCGGCAAACAGCCCGAACGGTTCGATACGCCACAGTCGATCTCACCTCGTGCCCAGACGATTAGCCACGGTGATCCGACTTGTCGTCGCGTGCCGTCACGCCGTATCGTGTGGTCCATCGCGGTTTTGGAACAGGATTCGTTCGGCTGCGCCCGCAAGATCATCATATTGGCCATTTCGGAGCGACCACATGAACGCGCCGAGTGCAATGGCGCCGAGCGCGAGCGCAACGGGAATAAGGAAAAAGTAATCCGTCATTGGGCTTTCTGCACCGCGAGCGCCTATGTCGAGATACCGAGGGCCGGTGCGTCCGCACGCGGTTCATCGCGAGCAAGCCGGTTGTGCAGCCGCATGGCATTGGCGATCACCAGCAGCGAGGAGGCTGACATTGCCACCGCAGCCACCAATGGTGTCACATGCCCAAGGATCGCGACCGGTACTGCAACCGCATTGTAGCTGATGGTGAGGATTAGATTTTGGCGTACGAGCCGTCGTGCGTCGCGCGCGACTGCAATGGCTTGCGGCACCGCGATCAGGCTGTCGTGCAGAAAGACGAGATCGGCGGCATTGCGTCCGACATCGGCGGCGGTGGCGGGTGCCATAGAAGCATGAGCGGCAACGAGTGCTGGCGTATCGTTGAGGCCGTCACCGACCATCAGCACGCGCCGTCCCGCTTCGGTCAGCTCAGCGATGTGTTCCGTTTTCCCAGCCGGGGAGACGCCGGCGCGATAGGGAAGTCCGAGAGCCGACGCTAAATGTCGCACCGGCTCGTCGCGATCACCGGACATGATCTCGACGCGGCATTCTTGATTGTGAATGGAAAGCACGGACTCGCGGACATCCGGGCGAAGATCGCTTTGGAATTTAAAGGTCGCGCACAATCGCCCGTTCGCGGAGAGTACAACGCTGGCAGCGCTTGATTCTTCATCTGCCACCGTCAGAGCCCAGTCGGCCCGGCCGAGCCTATAGATTGTCGTGCCGATGGTCGCCTGCATTCCAGTGCCCTGCTGCTCGGAAACGTCGTTCAGCGCCACCGGCGTGATGGCATTATCGCTTCCCGCGGCGGCCAGCGCTCGCGAGTAGGGATGGCGTGAATGGGCTGCGATGGAGGCGGCGATAGCAGGTGCTGCTGGATCGACCGCCTTGCAGTCGATGAGCCGCAATCGATCCATCGTTAGCGTTCCGGTCTTGTCGAAAATCACTACGTCGACTTCCGCGATGCGTTCCAGCGCGCCGCCGTCTTTGACCATCACTCCGCTCTCGAACAGACGCCGTGCGGCTACGACCTGTACCATGGGTACGGCAAGGCCGAGCGCGCAGGGGCACGTGATGATCAGCACCGCGATTGCGATCGTCGCCGCGCGGTGCAAGTCGCCGTCTACAATCATCCAACTAATGAAGGTCAGGAGTGCCGTGAGATGCACGACCGGCGCGTAGAGCCGTGAGGCGCGGTCCGCGACGCGCCGGTAGACTGATCGACCGCCTTCGGCCGCTTCCATCATTCGCACCATTTCGGCGAGGAATGAATCTTTCGCCGCTGCCGTCGCGACGACAGTGAGGGGAGCGGTCAGGTTCAGCGTTCCCGCGGACAGCATCGTGCCCGGCGAGACCGGTTGCGGCAGGCTCTCGCCGGACACTAGCGCGCAATCGATCTCCGAGTGTCCCGTTTCGACCCGGCTATCGACCGGCACGCGCTCGCCCGCCGTCAGCAGGATGTGCATGTTCGGCCGGATCTCGTTCACCGGCAGATAGGCACGTTTACCGTCGTCTTGTACTACGAGCGCGCCGCGCGAGCATAGACGGACCAACCCTCGAACGGCGGTTCGTGCGCGCTCACGCATCATGTGATCCAGCGTGCGGCCGATTAGCAGGAAGAACAGCAGCGAGATGGCAGCGTCGAAGTACGCGTTCGCTTCGTGATGGAGGGTCTCGTAAACGCTCATGCCAAACGCAAGCAGTACGCCGATGGAAATCGGAACGTCCATGTTAGTTTGACCGTGCCGCAAAGCGCGCCAAGCCGAGGAATAAAACACGCGTCCCGAATAGATCAGGGCTGGGAGGGCGATCAGCGCGGAGATCCAGTGAAACATGTTGCGGGTCGAAGCTTCCGCGCCGGACCACACCGACACCGACAGTAGCATGATATTGCTTGCGGCGAAGCCTGCAACGGCGAGCGAGCGGATCAGTTCATTCAGCGAATCGTCGATCTTGTCCGTACCTGCGTCGTGAAGGTGCGCGTCGTAGCCAATCTTGGCGAGTGTCTCGACGAATGGTGCGGGCGGTTTGTCCGTCTGCCAGCGGATCGCGACCCGCTTGCTGGAGAGGCTGACACGCGCGCTCTCCACGCCGGGCAGGGCGCCGAGCGCAGCCTCAACCTTATGGATGCAGCCGCCGCAGTGGATGCTGGGGACGGAGAGATCAGTCTGGTGGACGCCGTTGCCGACAGCGCGGCTCGCGAGCCGCACCTCTTCTTTCTCGGTGTGTGGATCGGCCGTCGCGAGGGCGACTTCAGCGCCGGGCGCACAACAACTCATTGGAACCCCATTTCTGCAGGCAGCCGGCATTCGCCAGCACCGCGTGTTATATTGCTGCTTCCACCGCCACCGCCCGATAGGCGTGCCAGGTGCCGTGCCCGAGCAGGGGAAACACGATGATCAGGCCCAGCATTCCGGTTGCGACAGAGAGCAAGAACAGTGCAAGTACAATGGTGCCCCAGGTCAGCACCACAGGCCGGTTATTCCAAACCAGCGCCATGCTGGTCCCCATGGCGGTGAGGGCGTCAAGGCGCCTGTCGAACATCATGGGAATCGAAAACGTGCTGATGGCAAACGAGAAAGCTGCGAACAGTCCACCGATCGTGCTGCCGACAACGAGCATCGTCCAGCCGACCGGCGTGGTGAATAGCATGGATGCGATATGCTGGAGGCCGGGAAACGGCGTCAGGCCGAAAAACACTGCGTAGACGATCACCGCTGCGCGTAACCAAGTGATCATCAAAAGGCACAACAGCACGCCCACGAAGAAGATTTGTCCGCCGCATCGCGGCCTGATGAAGATCATTTTCGCGAGATTGACGGGCTGGCCGGCGGCGAGGCAGCGACTTTTTTCGTATAGACCAAGTGCGAGGACCGGGCCGACCACTATAAGGCCCGAACATGCCGGAAACAGGATGTAGTCCAAACCAAGCTGAAACAGACCACCGACAATCGCGATGGACGCGAGGGAGATCAGCACACCATAGCAGAGGCTCGCCATCGGCTGTGTACCCAAGTCACGCCAGCCGTTTGCAAGCCACGTGAAGGCATCGGCGGGAGCCAGCGCGCGATGCCAATGATTTTTCGTGGTAAGCGGAGGCACGACTGCCGGGATCGCCGTCATATCACTTACTCCATCTGCGCTTTGGTTCTTGTGGACGGCTTCGATAAACACGACGAGATTGCCGCGCTGAAGCTTGTCGTACGACGGCCTTCGCCGAGCCGGAAGTGACCGACGCAATCGGGCTGGGACGTCATAGCGACGTATAGCAATTGCGCGTTGGCGGCGGCGAGCATCGTTAGCCCGAGGCCGACCGACAACCGGACGATCGACTTCCTCTTCGTCCCGTCATGCAATTTGGCTACGCCGCTCATTGGCTTGGCATCCTCTGATCGAGGAGATATAGTGCCAGGATTTTTCGATCGACCGGCGTCAGCCGGGCTTCCCACGATGGCATGTGGCCCTGTCGCCCTTTCCAAAGGGTTGTCGTGATCGTCTGCGTGTCGCCACCATAGATCCAAAATTTATCGGTCAAATTTGGTGCGCCCACGTTGCTGTTGCCCTTGGCGTCCTCGCCATGACATGCGGCGCAATTCGCAGCGAAGATCTCCCGCCCGGCATCGACATCGCCGGACTTCCCCCTCTTCGCCGTGGATGGGTTGGAGAGCGAGCGCACAAAGACCACTACCTTGTCGACATCTGGTCGCTGGAGGATCTGGTCATGACCGAAGGCTGGCATCTGCGAGGTGCGGCTGTCAGGATGGGGCGAGTTGATGCCGACGCGGATGGTCTCCGCGAGGGCTTCCGGATCGCCACCCCACAGCCATGAGGTGGTGGTCAGGTTCGGAAAGCCGGGGCCGCCCGTTGCGTTCAGCCCGTGGCACACTGAGCAATTGTCCCCAAAGAGGGTGCGGCCCGTCTGGCGCACGGCGGTCATGAGAACCGGGTCCGACTGAAGCTCCTGATAGCTTTTGGTCTCGATCTGCTTCACCCATGCGCTGCGACCGAGAGCGGCCCGCTGCAGTAAATCCCGGACAACATCACGTTGGTCGAGACCCAGCAGGCCTTTGGTGTAGCTCACGCCGAGCGGCCATGCGGGCATCAAGACCCAGTAGCCCACCGAAAAAAGAAAAGCGATCAATAGGAAGGCGTAAACCGCGCGCGGGACGGGCGTGTTCAGCTCCTTGATGCCGTTCCATTCGTGCCCCGTGGTGAGGTATCCCGTGTAATTGTCCCGTTCTTCTACCGCCATGGCCCGTCCTCATTATGCAGGACCGACTTTGCGGCGCGGTCGAACGCCTTCTTGTTCGACGGCCAATAGGCGTAGACGAGGATGATAATCGAGAGTGCAATCAGATAGAACAATCCGAACGACTTCGAGAACCACACTAGTTTATCATGTTCAAAGTGCATGATCACCTCACAACATCTGCGACGGAGTTGTAAGCAGCGTCAGTCAGGTGTCCGAGCACTTGAAGATAGGCGACCAGTGCGTCCATCTCGGTGAGTTCGTCGGGCTTGCTGTCGAACGCGCGGATGTTGGTGGCCTTCCCGTAGCGTCGGGTGACGCCGTCCGCGTATGGCGAGTCGGGTGCTGCCTGGCCGTAAGCGTCCTTGCTCGCATTCGCGATCATGTCGTCGGTGTAGGGCACACCGACGGCTCGCTGGGCCTTCAGGTGTGCGTCGAGATCATCGGTGCGGAGCGCCGCTTTTAGCAGCCACGAGTAGGCGGGCATCACCGAGACTGAAAGCACATCGCGCGGGTTGTTGAGATGCGTGACGTGCCATTCGTCGGAATACTTTCCGCCGATGCGCGCGAGGTCCGGTCCCGTACGCTTTGAGCCCCACAGCATGGGGTGGTCGTATTTCGATTCAACGGCGAGCGAATAGGGTCCGTAGCGCTCGACCTCGTCACGCAGTGTGCGGATCATCTGCGAGTGGCAGGCGTAACAGCCTTCGCGGATGTAGATGTTGCGACCGGCCAGTTCGAGCGGGGTGTAGACGCGCATGTCGGGCGCATCTTCCACGGTCTGGTGGATAGTGAAGAGAGGCGCGATTTCCACTAGGCCGCCTATGCTCGCTACAAATATAACGCCGAAAGTGAGTCCGATGGCTTTGCGTTCCAGCTGATAGTGCAATCCGAACATACGGGTTACTCTCCCGATTGGACGACGGTCGTAGCGCCGAGCACTGGCGACGGCATGTCAGCTGCAGACTCGTGCACCTTGAGGACACCAGTTCTGATCGTCATACAGACGTTGTAGGCACCAACGATAGCGCCGACCAGGAACAGTAGGCCTCCGATGGCGCGCGCGATGTAGTAGGGGTGCATTGCAATCAGCGAGTCGACGAACGTATACGCGAGCGTGCCGTTCTCGTTGTAGGTCCGCCACATCAGCCCCTGGATGATGCCGGAATTCCACATGGCGAAAACGTAAACGACGGCGCCGGCCAGCGCGAGCCAAAAATGCACCTCGACAAGGCCCGGAGAATACATGCGCTCACGTTTCCAGAGCTGCGGCACGATAGCGTAGATCGACCCGAAGGAGATCATCGCAACCCATCCGAGCGCTCCGGCATGCACGTGGCCAATTGTCCAGTCGGTGTAGTGCGAGAGCGAGTTGACCGGTCGAATAGCGAGGAACGAGCCCTCGAAAGTGGTGATGCCGTAGAACACCGCAGCCACCATCATGAAGCGGAGCGTTGCATCATCGCGCACTTTGTCCCATGCGCCGTTCAGTGTCAGCAGCGCGTTGGCAGCGGACGCCCACGACGGGATCAGCAGCATGAGTGAGAACGTCATCCCGAGCGTCTGAACCCATTGCGGCAACGCCGTATAGTGCAGATGATGCGAGCCCGCCCACATGTAGAAGAAGGTGATGCCCCAGAAGCTGATAATGGAAAGTCGATAAGAATAGATCGGCCGTTCAGCGCGCACTGGCAGGAAGTAATACATCATGCCGAGGAAGCCGGCCGTCAAAAAGAAGGCAACCGCGTTGTGGCCGTACCACCATTCGGTCATCGCGTCTTGCACGCCGGAAAAGAGCGAATAGCTCTTCGCGCTTCCGAAGGAGACCGGAATGGCGAGATTGTTGACGATGTGCAGGATCGCAATCACTAGGATGAAGGCCATGTAATACCAGTTGGCTACATAAATGTGCGGCTCCTTGCGGCGGGCGAGCGTGCGAAGGTAGAGGACGAAGTAGGTGACCCAGACTAAAAGCAGCCAGATGTCCGCGTACCACTCCGGCTCTGCGTATTCTTTAGATTGCGTAATACCTATAGTGTAGCCGGTGATAGCGATGATGCAGAACAGGTTGTAGCCGAGCAACACGAACCACGGGGTGAGTTGATCGGCAAGGCGAGCGCGAGAGGTCCGCTGCAGCACGTAGTAGGATGTGGAGATTAGCGCGTTGCCGCCGAAGCCGAAGATCACGCTGGTGGTGTGGACAGGGCGGAGCCTTCCGAAGCTTGCCCAGCCGGCATCGAAAGTAAAGTCAGGTTTCACCAGAAGCCAGGCCACCCAGTCACCGATCAAGAGGCCGAATACGACCCAGATCATAGCGACGATAATGCCGAACTTTGTCGGATCGTCGTAGTAGCGGGTGAGGCGTTCCTCGCCAGGTTCGGGATCGTAGTAGATCGATATGACTTTGACGATTCCTGCAAGCGCTAACACCCCGATGAGCGCTCCGTGAAGACCGAGCGGATCGTCTCGGCCTGCGATCCCCAGCATCAATCCGCACAGAGCGAGCGCAAGCAGGATCAAGAGCGCATACTGACGTTCAGCTTTTGTCAGATGTCCGATCATCGTCTTTCCGCCTATCCGCGCGCGCACGCCAAGAGAATGGTGGCCGCATCTTGCATCGCGTTAAGTGCCTAAACGTGGCCAAGCATCTTATATATGACTAAGGTGAGGGGTGATCATGAGCCCTTGTGAATGTGTGGGCGTTGCTCTGCTGTACCCGCTTTCATGGTGATGGCGACCGCGTCGAGACGAGTACCACAGAGGCTCACGACAATCTCGGTCGGACTGGTTATCGATTTTATGCCAGTTTTCTATAATCGACCTGCGGGGGCCGCTAATCTCATGCCGCCGGGTCGGCGGTGGAGGGGTTCCGCCGTTCGCATACGCTCCATTGTACACGACTATCTCAACCCCAGTTTCAGCATGAAAGCACCTCCCCGCAGTAGTGCCGGACGGACGGTTCGTCGCCCCGAGGCCATCGGCTGCACGACCTCCTCGCAAAAGTCGAAGTGATGGAAGAGGGGCGCCGACGCATGCACAGTGGCGACGCAGATGATGGCGTTGCCAGTGCGTGTGTGCATTTCTACGATCGAGTTGCGTGCTTCCAAACATGCTGATCGTGTGCCGAAAGTTTGCCGAAGCCCTCTGGGACCTGGATGAACGGATCGCTATCCAGATCGCGCACTTCGATTAGCGCAACGGACCCATTGATGCGCTCTAGGGACGACGCAGCCGGCCGCGGCCCCGCCTGCAATGGCAATGTCGTAGGCATCTAGGACATTTGCCCCTTCCTTCGTACCATTGGCGTGTTCAATCGACGTGGTCTGGAGATTGGCCGAACGCATGGTGCGGAGGGTGATCGTCCATTGCGCAGATCGGAGATCATCGCTTCCCGTCAAGCCGAAAAACAATAGTTATGGTCGCCCACGCCGTTCCCGAACGATGTCGTCTTGCACTTACCAGCCGCGTCTCACCTCGAAACCAGTTTGTTATTGCGCTTAATTGTATAAGGTGCACCTTGAGACACCTCGATCCGGCATCCGCCAAACGGCGGCAGGTCAAATACGAACTACGTCGGCAAACAAATTTGCACGAAGTGCGCGACCTTCTCGCGAAATTGGCTTTCACGCTGCTCGAAAGCCAAGCTGCACTCACGGCGACCCCTACCATGCCGCCACACCTATCGTCGTTCGCCGTGTCATCGCGCAACGCTTCTTCTTCGGCCGAATGACGCATTGAGCGACGCGAATAGCTGCATTGACTGCGTTGTCTCCCTGGGTCCGACCTACCGTGCGAAGAACGACTGACCAGTCGCGAAGGCGAGCGAACTTGACGAACGCGTCCAGCGCTGGCGAGTAGTGGCGGCCCTGCACCGCCAATAGCCGTACCTCACGCGAAACCAAGTCGCCGTCGAGCGGAATGGTTTTAAGCGTCGGAAGGTGCGGCATATGCTCGGGCGCGAGTATTACTCCGAAGCCAGCGGCGGCCATGTGCTGCAAATGCAAGTCGTGACCGCTGCAATGGCCGAGGCGGAGCCCTTCCTCTGGAAAATGCGCCCCTTGGATCTTCGGTATGATGTCGCATCCGGTACGTTCAAGCAAAAACGTCTCATGGAGGTCGTGGATGCAAATCGAGGATCGATCTGCGAGCTGGTGTGTCGGCGCAAGAACCACGACGTAGCGCTCCTTGAAAAGGGACCAGTTGTCGATGCGGGCGGGAACGTCCCGTACGTCCCCGACGATTGCGGCGTTGATCTCGCCGTCGAGCAAGAGCGCGACGAGCCTCTCCGTCGCGTCCTCGCGTAGGTCGACATGAAGTCCCGGGACGAGCTTTGCGATCTCTGCGATCGGGTCAAGGACGAGCGACGCCGAGATAGAGGGGGCGAGGCCGATCCTCAGCGGCGCGACCTCCTTGCGTTCGAACTCTTTGGCTCGGCGACGCACCGCCTCAGCCGAAGCCAGTGTGCGCTCCAGCATCGGAAGGACTTCTTTTCCGAGATCGGTGAGCTGCGTCAGCCTGCGTTCACGGTAGATCAACTCGCCGCCGAGCTCCTGCTCAAGCTTCTGCACCGCCTTGGTCAGGGCAGGTTGAGTAACATTACATTGCTCGGCAGCGCGGGTGAAGTTGAGCGTGGACGCGACGGCGAGGAAGTAGCGAATTTGATAAAGCTCCATGGGTTGCGATGCCCTCCGTCAAGGTGCGACTCTGTCTACCGACGGGCCTTGGGGCGCCCTGACCAGACTCGTGGGCTCTTGGTTGCCTACCAAGAGGGCGGATGCCCATCTACATGACCGTCAACGGTCTCATGTTGGCCGATTTGGGCGCTGCGGTCGATTACGCAGAAGTAGGAGCGAAGTTCGCTTGTTGCTGCTTGTGCTAAGCTATCGCTTAGAGCTTAGAGCTCGCTTCGAGCACCGAAGGTATTGGCCGGATGGGCCCTCAAAAGGTTTGGATCAGCGCGCGGCGAATGTGGCAGTTGCGACTTGCGAGTAGAAGGGGCGTTGCACGAAACTCCGAGGACACGCCTCTCAGTCTCAGGAGCTTTGCTGCTGTAGTCCTATATTGAGGAGATCCGCCATCCGGGTGAGCTCCGGAACCGATCGGGCCTTCATCTTGCGTGTCAAGTTGGTGCGACGCACTTTCACCGTGGACTCCGCGATGCCGATATCGTTCGTAATTTGCTTGTTTAAGCAAAGCGACGCGGTCCGACGTGAAGACTCTGGGGTCAGATTGTTCTCCGGGTAGAGGATGCCTGTAAGGTTTAGCTGGTTGATCAATGGAAAACAGAGAAGGGGACGAAGATAGTTCTCAACGATGTACGGGTCAGAAGAGAATGAACTGTGCGATGACGCGTCGTCGAGAATAACGATTTCTTGCGTGCGCAGAACATATTGGAGCATCGACTCCGGCAACTCCGTCGCGGATACATCATGGTCGCCCAGTTGCACGATTACTAAATCGCCGTCGATCGTCGCTTCCGCGACAATTCGCTACACGTTCCCGCGTGAAAGAATCAGTAGGCCTCGTTCGTCGCCAGCCTGCTCGAGGACGGTACGCGTAAGCAATTCGAGCAGCTTATCCAGAATGATCTCGCTCGATATCGCTCGCGAGACCTTGATCACCGTCGCAAGATCGAGTTGCTCGACAGAGGCCGCGATTGTGCTCGTGGGGGCAGGTATGGGACCTTCCATTCTGACGCGCGGATGCATCGCATAGAGCTGGTGCACTTTGCCGTTCGCGCCCCAGCGCAGGTAACAGTCGCGGGCGTTGCGCAGATAGAGGTGCGCGATTTGATCGAAGCCGCACGCCGTGTAAAAGCGTGACGCCAACTCTTTGACGAGCGCCTCGTTGTGAATAAAGCCGCTTGCCTGTGCGGACAGTGTGGCTTGTTTGTAGAGGTTCATTGCAGCGAAAGCGCGGCCATAAATCCGCGCAATCTCAGCAGCAACCAACGCCGCGCGGTCTGCGAAGTGTTCCGGACAGTCCGCGGCCCAGGTCGCGAGCTAGCGGTGATAGTGAGAGCAAGACCATATTTCCGAAATTCAGCTACACGCCCGCCTGAAAGCGCCCAAGTGCACGCTCCTCGACGAGTTCATAAGCGAGTTGTCCGACGCGATATGCGCCCTCAGAGTCACCGATCCTTAGCCCGGCGATCATTCCAAACCGAGCATAGGCAACCGCAGACGCGTCGCTGTTGCCGCGATCCAAGGTAAGGCGGAGCATTTGGCGGACCACGAGCGTGTACAGGTTGAGGTCGGTGTATTGTGCTGGCGAAGAGAGCCGGTTCAGGACATCCAGCACGACGAGATGCCGGGTCGGTCATGACGGGCAGCGCTTTCAGCTCCTCGGTCGCGTGCCGATCGAGCTCCGACCAAACACGCTGATACGTTAGACGCGCCTCCTCATCCGTCGGATGCGGTGACCAGTGGATTTCGAGGTGACTTAGGTACTCGATGCCGACACCGACCGAGCGGCTGGGTTGATTCAGCTTGACGTAAAGGTCGATTCCAAGACGCGCCACCACGGCGCGGTCAGCCGTATGCGTGACGCGAGCAGATAATGCTGCCCAGTGGCTTTCTGCGTCCGAGAGCGCGCCGGTCAATAGCGCGCATTTGGCGCGATGAAAATCGAGAGCAAAGATAAGCCCCCAGCGGCGCTTCCAGCAATCCTCTGCCAACAGGCTTCGACCTGCAACAAAGTAACTGAGCGCCGAAACGTAGGCAGTAGATGCGTTGGCTCGCGGACCTGCCGTGAGGTTGAATTCCGCAGCCTTCTCGCGCTCATCGGTCGATTCAATCAAAGGAAGAGCGCGATTCAACTGATTAACGATTTCAAAGGCCGCTTCGTCGCGCTTCTCGGGAGAAGTCCGCGCCGCGAGCAGCCTTCCTATTCGAAGGTGCGCCTCACCGCGAAGATGCTCCGGGATCAGCGCATAGGCGGCCTCTTGAACCCGATCGTGGACGAACCGGTAAGCACCTTCCACACGCTCAACCAACTTCTGATGGCGAGCCGGCCACAGAACCGTATCGAGCTTTTCCTCCGACATCTCGAGGACTATCGAAAGCGCTCTGCTGTCGGCAATAGTTCCAAGACAAGCCAACTGCCGCAACGCATTTTGTGTCGCGGTCGGAAGCCGAGTAAGCGTCCCCACCAAGAGATCAACGACCTTGTCGGTGTAACCCTTGGCGTGGATGCGGTCGATATCCCAGGACCAGCGCGCGCCACCGTGATCGAATGCAAGTAGTCCTTCTTCGACGAGTGATGATAGGAACTGAATGGCGAAAAAGGGATTTCCGTCCGTATTCGCATGCAAAGCTGAGCAAGCGGCACAGCGCGCCCCGGCTGACAGCGAACGGCATCAGCGACCAATTGCCCAAGGTGCTCTTGCGCGAGCTGCGAAAGCTTGATCTCGACTACCTTTCCGTTGGCGGCCCTGATGGCGCCGAGCGTTTTCATTGGCGGATGGCCCGTAGCGACGTCGTTGTCGCGATAGGCACCTATCAGCATGAGATGCTGAATTTCCGACCGCAGAGGGTCTTCCAGCAGATCAAGCGTCGCCGCGTCGAGCCACTGCAGGTTGTCGACGAATAGCGCGAGTGGCTGGTCCGCGCGGGCAAATGTGCTTATGAAGCGACGAAATACGAGCTGAAACCGGCTTTGTGCCTGCTGTTGCGGCAACTCACAACCTCGTTTCAATTGATTTGAGGACGACCGGGAACGGCGGCCGCTTCGCGTGCAGATCGAGCTTTATGCGTTCGTGAATTCTGTGAGGCGCTCACGCCAATGGTGCGTTGCGGGAAACCGCGGGCAAGCTAGGATTCCGGCGTGCGGAAATACCAGGCCGTCCTCCAACGAAGGAGCGCCGAAAGGTGATGCTGCGGCGATCGCGCCAGTGCCCCGAATGGGCAGCGCACATGCCTTGGTAATCGAAACCATAATCTCCGCACATTGGACATCTTAGGGTAGAGCATTCATTTTCTGTGAATTCGACGGAGGAAGCCATGGCAGCCTACAATCCAAGAGCAGCTGCGATCGCCAAGTTCTCTGTTGAGGATTATCGCGAGCGGGGCAGTGTGCGACCGAGCGGCAGGAGCCGGTGGGTTTCTCCACCAGAAAAGCGGACATTTATGTCGATGTCGTCTCAGGCGAGCGGTTGTTCGCATCGTCGGGCGAGTCAGGCTACGGATGGCCGAGCCTTACCAAGCTCAACGAACTCGCGAACGGGAATGAGCTGCGCGACACTGCCACGTATGGATCCGGACGGAAGCGCGTTGACGCGGGGCGATAGCCATCTGGGCTATGTTTCCGGATAGGCGAGCGCGGCCATCTGAACCACTGCATCACGCTTTAATGCACGCCGCAACGGAGTGGTGTAAAAGGGTGTAGAATTTCTCAACGAGCAAAGGATATCTAATGACCACAGAACGTGCTGTTCTCGCCGGTGGCTGCTTTTGGGGCATGCAGGACCTCCTCCGCGACTTGCCCGGAGTGATCTCGACCCGGGTGGGGTACACAGGCGGCGACGTTCCGAATGCGACATATCGTAATCATGGCACCCATGCCGAGGCGATCGAGATCATCTTCGATCCCTCCCAGAGCACCTATCGCGGGTTGCTCAAGTTCTTTTTTCAGATCCACGATCCGACAACGCTCAACCGCCAGGGGAACGACCGTGGTATGAGCTATCGCCCGGCAATCTGTTTCGTCAGCGATCAGCAGAAGACCGTTGCCCTCGAGACGATCGCAGATGTTGATGCGTCGGGATTATGGCCTGGCAAGGTTGTCACTAAAGTTGAGCCGGTCGGTGATTTCTGGGAGGCCGAACCGGAACATCAGGACTATCTCGAACGCATTCCGCACGGATATACCTGCCATTTTGCACGTCCGGATTGGGTCTTGCCGCACAGGAGCGACAATGCTGCCTAGAGGATTTTGCTGCCAAGTGAAATCACTTCGCGCCGCGAGCCCGCTACTAGAAAAGTTCATGGAGATGGGAATTGTGGGGCTGCCAGCCCCTCCGCTCAAGCATGTCCGGTGGATCGATGAAGATGGCGCCGAACGTAGTCCGTTGACCCTCGCCGAGTTAGGACGCGGTTTCACGATACTTTACTTTTTTCAGGATTGGTGTGCGGGCTGTCATAGGCATGGCTTTCCCACGTTCGTGACGCTTGCGGAGGGACTTCGCGATAAGAGAGTTGGTTTGGCAGTCATCCAAACTGTGTTCGAGGGCTCGGAAGTCAACACCTTCGATCGGCTACGGGAAAATCAGCGACGATACGGACTGCGTGTTCCCTTTGGGCATACTGTAGCTGACTCGGCCACCGTAGACGCTGTGCCCACGATCATAGAATCGTATCGCTCCGGCGGAACTCCCTGGTTCGTGGTGATCGCGCCCGATAACCGCGTCGTGTACGACGGGTTTCTGCTCGCCGCGGATAGTATCATCCAGGCATTTCGACCGCATGGCGCCTGAGTAAAAGGGCGGTTCTGGATGCGCAGCCTGCGGGCTCCCTATCTACGCTTACAGAGGCTGCTTATCGAAAAGCACAAGGGGGGCTGCTCGCCTAGAGCGCGGAAGGTTTCCGCGGCCCATAAATACCGAATTGGGGCCGCCGCTTAGCGGGTTCTCCGAAAGAGCCGAGGCATTGGCGTGACCAGCGGCGTGCGCGCCCTCGCGCGCCATGGCGATCGCGGTGGCGTTGCGGTCTATCCCAATGACGGCCGTGGTGGGTCCGACGATTTCCGCCGCGAAAACTGCAAGGTCGCCCGCTCCGCGACTGAGATCGACGACGCGCATGCCCCTTTGCGAGCCCGATTGCCCGCGGCAGCGAGGGTGTCGTCTCCAATGACGCTCGCTTGCACCAAAAACAATCGCGTGTCGCGTGGGAATAATGATTGAACGCAAACCGAGATGTTTGCAGCGATGTTGTGAGCGGTCGGTCTCCGAAAGCGAGTTGACAGACGCCGTATGTAGCACCGAGCCGAAACGACTTGGCTCCTTTGCGCTTGTCGCACCGTGGATGATTGAGCCGATCAACCAGAAAGCGTGTCCAGAGCTTCCTCGAACGACCTGGCCAGATTCGGCGCCGGCAAATTGGGAGTGCGCGACGGAAGGTGAATGTCTTTAAACACGGCGCATAGGGGGGGATCGGCCAGAGCACGAGCGGGCCTCAACGTCAGTCTCGGAGATCACCACAATGCGAACCATGCCAAGCAGCAAGCTCGGCATACCTCGCGCCGGCCGTACGGTCTATGATTGCCCGAGATCGCGCTGTTCAGCGCCATATTGGCCTCCGGCCCGGCTGCTCTCCAGTTTCTTCTCGACGCTCGAGCCCCGCTCCATTCTATTACCGGCTAGGGCTGAGCCCTCATCGCGCCGACCGGGTTGAAGGTTGTCCGAACGATGAGGATGCGCTTAGATGATGACGGCCCCGGCGATAAAGAGTTTCTCCGCGGGGCCGTGATCGCGACCGGGAACTTCTACAACGGCCGCTCCCGAACCCAATCCAGCTGCGCGACGCCCGGATCGGCAGAGCAACGGTGTCGACACGCCGAAAGCGCGAGGTTGAAGGTTTGCCCGGATTCGTGCAGCAGGACTCATAAGAACGAAAGCACCATTGAAGAAGACGCCGTTCCCCGGCCGCGCCGCGCTGTTCGCTGCATGGATTTTACGAATGTCCACGGAGAAATAGCACAAAGAGTATGCGTGGTCGCTCACCGGTTCCAGTGACTTCTCCAAAATGTCGTTCAATATGCTGTCGGGAAAGAATTGCCTCGTAACACTATGATGTCAGTAGCTGCACATGATCCACGCCGACCCTGAGGAAGTCCGTGAACACTTCTGCGCCATCCCCGGGAGCGATTCAGCACAGCGGAAGCGCCGCCCTCGCGCCGTGGCGTGCTGATAACGGACGGCTATCAACTCCATGGCAAGAGGTGATTTTATGTTTTGCTCTCTCAAACCCAATGTTCGAATGGCGTCGCCCGCGGCGTATAGGCGAAGTTTGGCGTCCTATTGAACGATCGCAAGGAGTCCCTCAAATGCAGATTAAATCTTCTTCCGACGCTTCGTTTCCTGGGGCGATCGAGAGCAGTCCGTCGCGGGAAGTAATGGCGCTCGCGGACCGCGGCGTCGTTGCGCTTGGGGTACAGGGCCCATTCAGCGAGAAGATGCGGAACATCAGCGATAACAGCAATGGCGTCATCGCAACCAGACGCGTGGAGATTCCGGTCGTTGGGCGGGACGGCGAGATCTCCGGGGTCCTGTGCCGGACCGCCCCGCGCGCCGGCATGCGACGTGTGGCCTTGTCTCCCGGTTCGGAGGAGGGGTGGTCGACCGGGGGCGTGGCGCAGTCCGCCGTCCACGACATCAAAAACCTTCTCACCGTGATCGGCAGCGGCCTGCGACTACTCGAGACTCGGGATGACGCCGCATGTCGAAAGGTGATCGTTGGCAAAATGCAGGAGGCGATTGCGCGAGGCTCGTTATTGACCAATCAGCTCCTCAAAACTCCGCTACCATGCGGCAAGCCCGTCGACGGCTTTGTCACGGGCAGTCGCCTCGCGGCGATCGCGGGTACACTTGACTTGGCGTTACGTCCTGACATCAGTGTCCGTACCGAGATCGCTCCTGACCTATGGACCTTCAGTGCCGACCCGGAAGAGCTGTATTTCGCACTCCTGAATCTCTGCCGTAACGCGGACGACGCTATGTTGAGCGGCGGAACGATCACAGTCTTGGCACGAAATGCTGATCTTTCCGAAAGCGCAGACGGCGGGTTCGTTGAGATTGTGGTCGCCGACGAAGGGGAGGGCATGCCTGAGGAGATCCTGTTGCGGGCCTTCCTTCCGTACTTCACGACAAAGGCGGCTCTCGGGGGCAGCGGCGTCGGACTGCCCCAGGTTCGGCGCTTCGCCGAAAAGCGGGGCGGCGCGATCTATATAGAGAGTGAGCGAGGCGCCGGCACCCTGGTGCGCCTTCGTCTCCCGCGTGTCGGCGATACAGGTGTCCGGAGCAGTCTTGTCGGTCCAGATACCCCGTGCACCCCTTGATCCAAAATTCACCGCGATCAGTGACTATCGCGGAGTGAAGGTAAGGAGGCAGAGTATATGGAAGGGCAAACGCGCTCACGGGACTTCCAATCCAGCTACGAAGCGAGGTAACTAGCGACGCTGCGGAGGCGCGCCATCTTGAACGTTGTCCTTCGCCGCCTGTCGTGAACAATCGAATTGATCGAGTCACTTCGCGCGGTTCGGATGTCGGCGCTTGAGCACCTCGTCGAGCGGTGGTGAACCGAAAATGCGGATGAACGTACGTGTTCGCCCCCGGCGACGCAAGCACGAAAATACCGCTCACCAAGCCTGCACTCGCCAACGCGGAAGGTTACCCCGCCGATCTCCGGTTCATAGCGCGAATTTGGGCGCACTCTCGTCCGAATAATTGCTCGCTACAACGCCGCACGACCAAGTTCATACATATCCGCTGCCCTGAACGAATGATGAGCTTTCGGTCATCCGATACGTTCGTCTTGACCGCCTTCGCGCCGGACCTGTCGGGTAACCCGCCGCGACCGCTCCGGCTGACGATGATCGCTTTAGGCACTTAGATGCTATCATAATTCTCGACTATCGACTTGATAGTGTTATGTCTGCCGATTGGACGCGCGGAATCCTGCGCTCCGGTCGTGCCTCGCCCATGCAGGGCGCAGCATCCGTCGTGGGTGGATGCGTCGCGTGGTGGGCCCGCTTCGATATGGAATTGATTACGCCGAAGTCTTCCTAGAGTGAGAGATATGATGTTTCCAGTGATTGTCGAAGTCGTTCCCAAGCAAGAGAACTGGATGACTAGCTCGACAACACCGAAGCGCTGGGCACCGATGTGGAGCAGGTCGAGGGTTTCGTCAACAACATCCGCTACAAGAGCCTGATCCGCGACGGCTGGATCCCTTAAGTCTCGAACCCCCGTATGCGCCATCTGGCGTTCGAGGACATATCCGCGCCGAATGACAGGGCAAGAATCCGAAGAGTGCGCATCGTACGCGACTACGGGAATACGACCCTTGAGGCCCCTCAGTACTACCCGGACGCAGACGGCGGCGGAGCAATGCGCGCAGGAGCGGCGTCCAATTGCCCGGCTCGCAGAAGCTCCTGGAATTGTGTCCGCGCGTCCAAATTAATTAGCCGACCGTTCCATCGTGGGCATGCAAGATGCATCTACACCCCAAGATCGCTGCGTGCCCGGCACGTCGCCGATTGCGAAGGTTTATCACTATCGAAAGCCGCACGTTGACGGAGAACTAACAACTCATGGAGCTTCATCAAGTTCGCTACTTCCTCGCCGTTGCGTCCACCCTCAACTTTACCCGCGCAGCCGAGCAGTGCAATGTCACGCAGCCCGCTTTGACCAAGGGGGTACAGAAGCTCGAGCAGGAACTCGGTGGCCAGCTGATTTACCGCGAACGCCAGCTCACTCAACTCACCGATCTTGGAAAGGAAGTCCTGCCGATGCTGGAGCGTACACTTGTCTCGGCAGAGGCGGTGCGTCGCCGGGCCCAGGAGTTCCAACGCAAGGACGTCGCACCATTAAAGATTGGCCTTGCTCCATCCATCTCGTCCTCGCTCGTCCTCGATCCAATTGCTGAGATCGCAAAGTTCGTCCCTGGACTTCACGTGGAGTTGCGCGAGGGAGCGGCGAAGAGGCTCGTCGACCTCTTGCTTGAGGGCGAGATCAACGCCGCGATGGTCGGGGATGTGCATGATGTGCCCGCCCGCATCGATGACTGGCCGCTGTTCGAGGAGCGCTACGTCGCGCTTCTCGCGCCAGCACACCGGCTCGCAAATCGTCCCTCGCTTGACATCGACGACTTCCGCGAGACAGTTTTGCTGGAACGCACCGACTGCGATGTCGCCCCGAAAATCCAGCAATCTTATTTCCCCGACAAACCGGCCCAATTCGGCCACTGCAGCGGTCACGACTTACACCTGCAACACATGGCCGCCGCTGGCTTCGGCGTGATACTCGCACCCGAGCACATGCCGCGCCTCCCGACGCTCAAGACCATCCCCCTCGCAGGCGACCTGGTCTCCCGGGAGGTGCGGCTGCTGGCTGTGCAGGGGCGCCGCTACTCGCCGGCGCTGGACGCTTTTGTCAAGATCGCGCGGCTTCGCGACTGGTCGGTCGACGCACCCGCTCGTGGCGCGCTGCAAGCGGCCGTCCCTTCGGTGTCGAGAGCGTCGGCATAAGCGCGAAGCGCGCGCCTACGGCCCAACCGCTTCCACCTAATCGCTCCTCAGCATAGTGAACGCCAATCGATGCTATATCAGACCGACAAGACACTTGCCCGGATTCGTACTGAGCTGTTGACGACGTTCAACGCAGCGGACTGGGAGTCATACAACCACCTTCTACGCTGGCTCCGCAATGCCGACGTGGCATCGCATGCCTTGAAGGTCGGAGACGAGGCGCCGGACTTCCTCCTGCCGGACGCCGACGGCCGTCTCCACTCATCGGAACAGCTGCGCCGCAACGGCCCCCTGGTCCTGAGTTTCTTCCGAGGCGGCTGGTGTCCGTTCTGCACCGCTGAGCTGTGCGCCCTCCAGGCGGCGAAGGACGAATTTGAGAGCGTCGGCGCGACACTCGTGGTCGTGACGCCCGAGACGAGAGACTTCCCGCGGCAGCTCAAGCGCAGCCTGGGTTTGGACCTGAAGGTGCTCTCCGACGTCGACTACGGCGTTGCAATATCGTTTGGCGTGCTGTTTAGGGTGCCTGACGAGATCAAAGCGCATTATTCCGGGAGAGGGTTCGATTTCGGCGCGCGGCACGGGTCACCGGAGTGGATGTTACCTATTCCCGCGACATACGTGATCGACGCGGAAGGCCGGATCCGCAGCGCATTCGTAGAGCCGGACTTCACGATACGGGAGGAGCCGGCGCAAATTCTAGCCTCGCTGCGTCAGGTCGCTTCCACGTCCTTAGCGACGGACGCGGGAGGTGAAAAGCGAAATCCGGGCGAATCGGGCAATGAACCGATTTGAGATGCCCCTCGGCGACAGTGCGCTCGCGTCTCCCACTGGGAGGTCGAAGGCGCTCGCGTGGAAAAGAGCTGTCCGGCCTAAGGTACGAATCGAGCCGGCGCATGCCGTTCGAACCGCTGTGACGCGACCGGGAAAGAGTAATCGGTTTACTAGTGTCATCCTAAGGCGCAACTCTCGACGGATGATTGCGGACCGATTGGGTACGGGCGCGCGACGATTCCTCGCGCCTATCAAATACATGTCCAAAGGGAATTTCTAATTCTGCCGGCTGCGTCGGATCCTGGGTTTGCCTGGGCCCGCCGAGCACAGGGCGTTACCGCGTCGTGTCGCGCGCGAGCAGCAAAGGAGAGCCCATGAACATTCGCTTCGGTTATTCTACCGTTCGGATACGACCGACGTGCAGACGGTATGGGGTTTGATATGAGCTTCTCTGTCTATGATATCACGGTCCCCGTGATGGTGCACGGACTCAACGTTATGGGCGACTATCTCCACCACGCCCAGGCGCTCGCGCGATCCATGGAAATTGAGCATGAGACGATCCTTGGCGAGCGGCTTGCGCCCGACATGCTGAGTTTTGGAGAACAGTTTTCCGTCAGCTGCAACAAGATCGAGGCACACATGGCGAAGCTGATGCAGCGCGATGCGCCAGAACCCCACAGTACCCTCATGACGTTCTCGGCATTGAAGGGGCGGCTCCTCAAGACGCGCGGCTTCCTGCAAAATGTGCGGCCGGATGAGATCGCAGGGGCGCAGTCCCACACATATGAGCTGAGACCGCCTATCGTGCGCGGCTGGTTCGGCGGCGACGACTATATCCGGCAGCTGGTGCTGCCCGACTTCTTCTTCCACATCTCGATTGCGCACGCGATCCTTCGGCATCTCGGAGCGAAGATCGGGAAGGGCGACTACCTCGGCGAGCTCAGTCAGCAAAGCGGCGGTGACTACTCGTGAGAGGCAGTCGCGGTGGGCGGCGCGCGTCAGGCGTCGAGACAGAGAACAAGCTTACGGGACGCCGATAGTGGGGCGAATCGCGAGAGGTCATCGCGGCGCCGCAGAGCGAAACGGATTGCGGGTCCGTTCGTGCGCCTCGATCCACTGTCGTATGGCGATACAGCACGCTCGGGAGCGTGGCAACACGAGGAGGCCGCTTTGATGCAAAGCTATATCTTGGGGCATTCGAACCGGGAACTTCGGAGGCTGATACTGCAGGCGGACAATCTCCGCCCGATCACGACGCGCCTGCTGCGCGAGATCGGGCTTGCAAAGGGCATGCGCGTCGTCGATCTCGGTTGCGGAGCTGGCGACGTGGCAATGCTCGCAGCGGAAATGGTCGGGCCGGCCGGGGCGGTCGTTGGGATAGACCGCAACGCGGCCGCGATCGCCATAGCGCGCGATCGCGCGCGCGCCGGTGGTCACACCAATATTGAGTTCATGGAAGGCGATGCATCCGAAATGATTGGCTCCAGAAACTGCGATCTGGCCATCGGTCGCTATGTCTTGGTCCACCAGAGCAACCCGGTCGCACTGATCCGCGCAGCGGCCACTCACGTCCGGCCAGGCGGCGCAGTCGCCTTTCATGAGGTATTCCTCCTCGGGACGTGGTGGTCCTTTCCCCTGGTCGCGCTATGGGAGGATACCTCCGACCTGATCAACAGGACGTTTCGCTCGGTCGTTACGTGCCCTGATGCCGGAGCGCGGATGGTGGAGCATTTCTATAATGCAGGGGTGGAGTTGCCTCGCGTATTTTCGGAGACGCCGGTCGGCGGCGGCCCCGATTCGCCTCTTTATTCATGGGCCGCGGAAACCTTCCGCACGCTGTTGCCGAGAGCAGAGGAAATTGGCCTCATAGCGCGCGGCGAGATCGATATCGACAAGCTTGAGGATCACCTGCGCCAAGCCGTGACGACGGTCCATGCTCAGATCGGTTTTGCCCATCAGCACTGCGGCTGGGCGCGAGTCTGATAGAATTTCTTCAAAAGAGCACACGGGGCAGATCGGCAAAGTCTGTATGACGTTACCAAACTGAGGCGAAACGCCTCCTGCCTCACAATGGTTGCCAGGGCCGCTGTGCCGAGGTGAGATCGGCCCACATGCCTGTTCTGATGAGGGAGTAATGGTGTGCCGCTATGGTCAACACAGCCGTTCTTCGATTATCAGTCTACGAATCCGTTACTGAGAGTATACGCAAAGTCGGCCGTCCAAGGTTCGCGGCGGAGATTGGATCCTGATGGGCGGCGTCAAATGTTTAACGGCGTCGAAGCGCCGCTGGGTAATGCTCTGCATCTTGCTTGGACTTGGCCTAAGTTCCCTCGGAAGTGCGATCGTGAACATCGCCTTGCCAAACATCTCGCGTTCATTCGCGAGTAGTGACGCGGCGGCCGTTTGGGTCGTGAATGCCTATCAACTTTCGGCAACGATCTGCTTATTGCCCGTTGCAAGTCTGGCCGAATCGCTCGGTCTGAAGCGCGTTTATGCCGCCGGTCTGGCTATTTTTATTCTCGCGTCGGTGGGCTGCGCTTTCGCTCCGACTTTGCCGATACTGGTGAGTGCGCGCTTGATTCAAGGTGCTGGAGCGGCCGGGGTTGCTGTGGCGGGCGTTGCATTTGTACGCGTGGTCTATCCGCACCGCATGGTCAGTAAGGGCCTCGCGTTGGTCGCATTAGCCGTGGCGATACCTGGAGCATTGGGCCCCACCATCGCGGCGGCAATACTTGCCGTGGCAAAATGGCCCTGGTTGTTTCTGGTGAATGTGCCATTCGGCCTCGCCGTACCGCTGTTTATTGCGGCTGCACCACCAGACCTGCGGGTTGCGCGCTCTCTCGATCTGACCGGGACCGCTCTCAATGCGCTGGCGTTCGGGCTTTTCGTCGTCGGTGTCGGCACGCTGGGTACCGGCGATGGTCCCATTGCGACGGGTGAGATCGTAGCAGGTCTTTTCTGTCTTGGCCTCTTCGTTCGACAACAGCTCCAGCACCCTATGCCAATGTTGCCATTCGATCTTTTCCGTATACCTCTGTTTACCCTATCGGTGTGGACGTCCGTCTGCTCCTATGCAGCACAAATTCTGGCTTATGTCTCCTTGCCGTTCTTATTTGAGACGAGCATGCATCTGTCGGCCGTGGAAACAGGCTTTCTTGTGACACCCTGGCCGTTAATGACTGCCGTCACGGCTCCGATCGCCGGCCGCTTGACGATCCGCCACCCAGCCTCGGTGATCTGCAGTGTTGGTTTGACGTTGTTGGCGGTCGGTTTGCTCCTGATGGTCTTCTTGCCGACAGCTCCGGCAAAGTGGGATGTCGCTTGGCGACTGGCTCTTTGCGGTATCGGCTTTGGTCTTTTTCAGACCCCTAACAACACGGCGATGATGACGGCTGGCCCGGTAGGGCGTAGCGGGGCCGCAAGTGGGATGAATGCCGCGGCTCGCTACATCGGATGGTCACTTGGTTCCGCGCTGGTCTCGCTGATCTTCGGCTTGGGCGGAGACCGTGGCGCGATCTCTTGTATGGTCGCCGCAATGGCCTTCGCTCTGATGGGGGCCGCTACCAGCAGCGCTCGTCGGTTCAGATAACGGTCAAGTCCGGAACCCCAGCACACCCAATAGCTCACAGCGAAATGTGTGCCTTGTTATGAGCCGCTAGAATGGGACCGAATACGGCCTCTCTCTACCTCTGCTGCAGCAACAAGGCCGTCAGCTCGTTTGGCATGTCGAGCATCACATCGTGCCCGCATGCAAACTCCTCTCGCCACCAGCGGCGTTCTCCCGCGAGAGCATAAAAGCCGTCGAAATTAGGGCTGGCATAGCCCCCCGCTCGGATGTATCCGACGTTTGGAATCGCGTCACAAGCGCTGCTGATCTGCGCCGGCGCTTCAAAAGTAGACAATGGCTGCATCGTGCACTGTCGGTCAACCCAATCGGCGTCTGCCGCGTTCACCGCCATGAGCGATGCCGGAGGCGGCGGTAGCTTCCAGCCATCGCCGTGCGCTGCGGCGAGTTCTCGGAATTTTTTGCCCTTGTCGGGTACGTAGTCGAAAAGAGCCTTTCCGTTGTCTGGTACAAAGGCATCGAGATAGATCAACGAGCGGATCCGGTTCGACATACGGTCGGCGACGTGGCGCACGATAAATCCACCGTAGGAATGTCCGACCAAGACGATGTCGCGCAGCTCTTCCCATGCCATGAGGTTGGCGACATCCGCGATGTGGGTGCTGAGGCTGACCTCACGGCTCAAGAGATGCGACCGTTCTCCGAGACCGGTCAACGTCGGCGTGAACACTCGATGGCCTTTTGAGGCCAGGAGGCTGCGCACGCGAGTCCAGCACCAACTGCCGTGGAACGCGCCATGGATCAGAACGTAATCTGTCATTCTAAGCTCCTCCCGGGCCGCCCGCTTTCGCTGCGGCCGGAGTTGGGGTTACGGCAGCTGCAAAGGCGCCACCGATCGAGGTCACGGCGGCTAGGGCGAGACCCACTCCGAAGCCAGTCTCGAAAGACGCGACACCGGCGGCCAGTGCCACGCCGGCGAGCTGCGCAATCCGGCTCGCTGCATTGTTGATGCCGGAGGCAAGCCCTTCGTCCGTATGGTCAACGCTCGTTAGGACGGACGCGGTGAGCGGGGCCACGAGCATGGCGAAGGACAGGCCAAGTAACGTCATGGGCCCGATCACGCCGAGCATCAGGGATGCGTCCTGACCGAGCGCCATCCAAACATAAGCAAGCGCTGCACCTGCAGGCCCCGCGATGAGCATGGCCCGCGCCCCGGACTTGTCCGCCAAGCCGCCGAACACGCCCGACAGGAGTCCGACACCGAGCGCGAAAGGCAGGAACGCCAAACCGGCATCGGTCGCCGGCAGACCGCGGCGGTCGACGAGATCGAAGGGGAGCAGAAAGAACATGATCGAAACCGGCCCATAGATCATCAGTGTCGCGACGTTCAGCCCGAGGAAGGCGCGGTTCTCCACCAAGCGAGGTGGCGTCATCGGGTGTTTGCTTCTGCTCTCCCAGAACGCATAGGCGGCGAGACCAACAATGCCGAGCCCAGCGACGATCGTGAGCACCGTTCCCATTTGAGCCGGTGTGTTCGCCGCGGCCTGAGCTTCACCCGGGCCGATTTGGCTGAGCGTCCAGGCGAGCGCCCCGAGTGCCGAAGCGAAGGATCGCGGCCAATCACGTCGAACCTGCGCCGGATGCGGTCATCTTTAGGCGCGAAGACCAGCACAATTCCTACTGCTACGACCGCGATCGGCGGGTTGATCCAGAACACGGATGGCCAGCCAAAGGTCTCGGTCAGCCAGCCGCCCAAGACAGGACCTCCGGCGGTAGTAAGCGCCGATGCCGCGGCCCATATGCCGATCGCCCGATTCCGCTCTGCGCGCGGATAGGTGGCCCCGATCAGGGCGAGGCTGGCGGGGGTGACGATCGCTGCTGCCGCGCCTTGCACGACGCGGGCAGCGATCAGCCAGGCGGGAGAAGGCGCCAGCGCGCAAGCCGCGGACGCCAGACCGAACAGGAAGCAGCCGAGCGCGAGCATACGCCCCTTTCCATAAACATCGGCGAGGGCGCCACCGATCAATGTCAGCGAGGCCGGCGCCAACATATAGCCGTTGAGTACCCATTGAACGGAGGCAAGGCCCGCATCGAGATCGGCACGCAATCTCGGCATTGCAACGGGCAGCGCGGTCGCATCGATGAACGCCATTGAGGACGCGAGCACGCAGGCCATCAGCACCATGCCCCGCCGATTCGGTGCTTCCCGGCCGAGTTCTCGCGGGCGGGGTTGTGCATCGATAACGCCGCGGCCGCACTGCTCCACAAACGGCTGCGCCTCTCGGCGACAAGCTGGTCGTCTCTGGCTTGTAGGAGTGGTCATTCGCAGTCTCGATTTGAGTTGTAGCTGCTTCTGACAGCGGCCACACACTGTGGCGGTCGAACCCCCGGCGAGGGAAATCACATCTCGCCATAGAGTCGATAGACGATTGTTATGCCTCGCCGTGCGGCGTGGTGCCGCCACGGCATGCGCGACTTGCCTTGATTTACGAGTAGCAGAGAGGACCGTCGCAGCAGCATTCCTCGCTGTTATGGAAACTATACATGTCGGCTATTGGGAAATTTCGTCCCGCGCCGCGATGATGGATACCCTGTCGCAGATCTCATCGAGCAACGCCCAGGGCGGCCTCAACGGATATCAATCAATGCGTAGGGAGAAAAATATGGTCGTGGCGAAAAAAGGTAGGCGCCGCACCCTGATGATCGCTGGAGCGGTTTCCAGCGCAGTTGCCGTAACCGCCGTATTCGCGCAGTCTGAATGCAATAACAGCGCGCCGACGAGGAAGCGCTATCTCCCCGAATATACCGCGTCGGGCGACTTGATCCTACCGAAGAATTTCAATGAGTGGGTGTTCGTCGGCTCACCTCTCGCTCCCAATGCGCTCAACGGCGGGAAGGCCAATTCTCCTGAGTTTCACAACGTCTATATCGAACCAGGCTCATACGAGATGTACAAGACGACAGGTGAATTCCCAGAGGAAACGATCTTCTTCAAGGAACTACAGCTGACGTTCCTAGCCGAGCACCCGGATGGATCTCGCACCGAGGCTTCCGGGCGGGGCTTCTTCCCCGGAAAGCTGAACGGTGCGGACGTGACGGTCAAGAACAGCAAGCGTTACGCCGGCACCGGAGGCTGGGGTTACTACAACTTCAATCATCACGAGGCGAAGGCGCCGACAGCCAAAGTCCGAATGCGCGTTCTGTCACATGACGAGCGCTAAGAAGGACGACGTCTGGACCCAATTCTATCCGCTGCTGGACAAATGAAATCGCCGACGAATGCTACCGGTTCACCAACACAGGGAACAGTGTCACGAGGATCGCCGCTGTCTTGAGCGTCGCCCTGGCAAGATTGCTTGTGATTGGCACCATCACTGCCGACAATGTCGGCAACGGCGCGCTCAAAGTACCGATCCTCAAGGTTCCTGCGCCCACCCACCCGTAGGATTGCGCTATGATGGCAACAACCGAAACGCTTCGCAGCGTCCTGCGCGCTTCGCGTAGCCAACCTATCCTCAAGCTGAAATCCGCGGACCAACGAGCTTCTCTTGCCCTCGATTTTCTTTCGCTGGGAAGCCGCGCGGCACTGGGGGTCTCGTTCCTTTTGTCGGTCAGCGACCGGCTTGGGTTCTACGGCAATCCAGGCGAGCGCGGAGTTTCCTGGGGGACATTCGAGCGATTTTTGGATTACGCGGCCAAGGTAAATGCGTTCGCACCAGCATGGATGATGCCCTTTCTCGGTACGGCCGCGACGGTGCTGGAGTTCCTGTTTGGCGTTACGCTGGTACTCGGCCTCGCGCTGCGGTGGGCGGCTTTCGGCGGCGCGGGCTTGCTCTTCCTGTTCGGTTCAGCCATGGCGATCTCGTTTGGGATCAAGTCGCCATTCGACTACTCGGTATTCGCTGCGATGTGCTGCGCTCTGTTTCTGGGTCTCGCCGGCTCGAATCGATGGACCGTCGACTCTTTACTATGATGCTCCAATGGCAAAGCGCTCTTTCACTTTCGCTTTCGGAAGCTACCCATGATCGCTGGCAGGAGATGTCGAGCGGGCCTTTATCGCTGGAACATATCCAACAAAGAGACAAGTAACCGAGGAGACAATTCGCATGAAGGCGATCGTCGTAACGGACCCGGCTGCGGGAACCGCCGGGATGAGGCTCGTAGAGCGGCCCGAGCCGCAGGCCGCGATCAACGACGTCGTCGTTCGGGTTCATGCGTCGGGGTTCACCTCGGGTGAGCTGTCGTGGCCCTCGACGTGGACCGATCGTCTCGACCGTGACCGAACACCGTCGATTCCCGGACAAGAGCTGGCAGGAGTGGTCACTGCTCTCGGCTACGGCACGACGGGGTTGTCGGTGGGACGGCGCGTGTTCGGCCTTTCGGACTCGTATCGCGGCGGTACGCTGGCGGAGTATGTGGCCGTCGAGGCACGCAACCTCGCGCCGCTGCCGGGCGACGTCGACTTCACGGTGGGTGCGAGCGTGGCGATGCCGGGCCTGACCGCGTGGCAGGGACTGTTCGAGCATGGCCGCCTTCAGGCAGGGCAGAGTGTCCTCGTGCATGGCGCGGCCGGCGCGGTCGGGTCGATGGTGACGCAACTCGCACGACTGGCCGGCGCCTACGTCATTGGCACCGGACGTGCCGCCGATCGTCAGAAGGCGCTCGACTTCGGCGCGCAGGAATTCGTCGACCTCGAGAACGACGTCCTCGAAGACGTTGGTGGAGTCGATCTGGTGTTCGATGTTATCGGCGGCGACATCGCGAAGCGGTCCGCTGGCGTGATCCGGCCCGGCGGAACACTGGTGACCATCGCCGGGCCGACCGAGGCGCGGCTCGCCGACGGCCTGGCGATCGACTTTGTTGTCGAGTCCGATCGCGCCCAACTGGGTGAGATCGTCCAGCGGGTACGCGACGGACGGCTGCGGACGAACATCGGCAACATCGCGCCCCTCGACGATGCCGTCGCTGCTTTCAATTCGACCAAGCGGATCAGCGGGAAGACGATCATCCGCGTTCGTCCGTAATGAACTTGGGGGAGGGCGAGTGATCCTGTCATCTTCGTGATCAACGTCGCGTTGCGGAAGATTCGGCCATGCAGATCGGCCTCCTCATCCCGGAGGAAGGAAGTGACATTTGATTATCCGATTTTCACGCGTTGGCCAGCGCAATACCCTGATTGGCTGCAATGATGTTGCGAGGAGTGGTCCGCGAACGGACGCGGCGGCTCGGTTTCGGGCTACTGGCCAATGAGCTCGCGCCGCGAATCGCGCGACTTAACCTGACGGATTAGGTCGTGAGCAGCGTGTCCCTGATCCTGACCGACCACAACCTGGCGCTCACCGAGCCTAAGGCCGTCGGCGCGCAGGGCAGCACCAAGGTGCTCGCAGCGTCGAGCCTGGGCGGCTGCCTCGTGTTCGTCAGCAGCGCCATCGTCGCCTTGGGATGCGCCATAGCGCTCCGTATAGGTCCGAACGCGGCCTATTGGGCGGACATCTTCCTCAGCATCCTGTTGCTGGCGCTGGGCATGCCTTGCGATCGCGCCGTTGACGACCCTCGTCCTCACCTCCGTCGAGTCCGATCGCGTCGGAACCGCGTCTGGCGTCAACAGCGCGGTCTCGCGCGCCGGGTCGCTCTTCGCCATCGCCTTGCTCGGCGGCGTCCTGCAGCAGGACGGTCCTCAGCTGTTCTCGGGATTCCGCTTGGCGATGGCTGTCGCCGCCGTCGCCTGCGTTCTCGCAACGCTCGCGGTGTTCATTATCGAGCCGGGGCCCCATGTCGATTTCGACCCGCGAGACTGACCCGTCCGGTGTCCGTAATCAGCAGGCCGAGGAAACAATGAAGATCAACCTATAACCAGAAGGAGAAAGTCCATGAAGATCCGAACCATTATCGCCACCACCTGCGCCGCCTGCGTCTTCATGATAGCCAGCGCCCTTGATAGCGAAGCACAATCCGTCACGAAGAACTTCGAGGCGGCTATTCCCAATATTCCCGGCAAGTCACTGATCTCTCTCGAAGTAAATTACGCGCCGGGCGCCGCCTCTCCGTCCCACACCCACGCGAAGTCGGCTTTCATCTACGCCTACGTGATATCGGGCGCGATCGAGTCGAAGGTGAATGACGGCGAGACGCGCATTTATCGGGCAGGTGAGAGCTGGTCGGAACCGCCGGGCGCGACCCATTCGATCAGCCGCAACGCGAGCAAGACAGAGCCGGCAAAGCTGCTCGCTGTCTTCGTCCTCGACACCAATGACAACCCGCTGACGACGCCCGTCAAATAACATACTCGCTGCGCCAGAAAAGAATCCACGGCGATGATATCGGCCGCGAGTTTCCCGCGGTCGTCATCCGCCGTGTCGCCGAAAAGCGGAAAATATGCTTCACGGAAATAACAGCATCGCCCCCGTTGAAAATGCATTTGCCCGAGACGTCGTTAGCGGATTATCCGCTGCATCATATTTAGGCGGAAAGTCGGGTGATGACGCGGTCAGGCGATTACCTAACATCCACGCCGTTCCAGAATGCGATGTAGCCTTTGATGGCCGCTGCTGCATCAGAGGGCTTGGCGTAATACCATGCTGCATCTTCATTAATTTTGTCATCGACGATTAGCGAATAGTAATTTGCAAGGCCCTTCCATGGACACCGGCTGGTCGTTGTGCTCGGCTTAAGATACTGCGTATTGACGGACTCGGGCGGGAAGTAGTGGTTGCCTTCGACAACAACGGTCTTCTCCGATTCCGCTATCACTGTTCCGTTCCATGTCGCGACTGCCATTTCTCGTTCCTTTCCATGCTATGAGTTCGCGCCGACACAACCCGAGTTCGGACCGTTCGACTCGATAGGTCGTCTGGCAGGGGTTGAAGATGATCTCACACCAAAAGCCCAGACGCGTTCCCAAGAATCCTTCCTGGTGCATCCGGGCTCTGGCGCTACGCTCGCCTCAGACAGAAGCTCCAAGCACCCTCGGAGATGGTCAATGCGACCGGAGAGAGTTTCAGATCGAGCCCGCCGGCGCAACGGCGGGAAAGTCCTTCTCGGGATCGAACACGTTATTGAAAAAGTTCGTCAAGGAGTACATGGCCACCAGCGCGACGATCTCTATGACGTTCGCATCCGTGTAGCCGGCATCGCGGACGGCTTTCAGATCGCCGTCACTGACCTTGCCGCGGGTCTCGATGACTTTGCGCGCAAACTGGATGGCGGCGTCCCGCTTCGGGTCGCTGGCATGGCCCTTCCGAGCGAGAATGATTTCGTTGGAGGGCAGCTTGGCCATATGATCGGCCGTAAAGCTGTGAACCGTCAGGCAGTAGTCGCAGCCATTCACTTCGGAGACAGCGAGGCCGATGCTGTCACGCGTCTTCACGTCGAGCGCCTTGCTCAAGGAGCCGAGCAGGGCGGCCCATGCGTTGAACGCGATCGGGCTTGTCGCGAAAGTCGCCATCATATTCGGGGTGAACCCGATGTTCTTGGCGAACATATCGAGGGTCGGTTTCGAATCGGCCGGCACCTGTTCCGGCTTTAGAGCTGCAATCCTTGGCATCACATTCTCTGTAGGTTGCTGGTTTCACTAATAATCAAACGAGATTCAACACATCAGCCACCGGCCGGCGCGGCTTCTGCGGCCAGTTTCCCGGACGCACGGCCCCTACGGACAACAGCATGACCGGTACTTCGTCCTTGGTCAGTCCGAACTCGCGGTGCACCGCTTCGGCATCGAAACCGATCATCGGTGTCGAACCCAGGCCTAGCGAGCGGGCCGCATAGATCATCGCCGCAGCGCCGAAGGTGCCAGTGCGTACTGCCTCGTCGCGCTGGCGCTGCGGGTACTCCATGTACAGATCGCGTGCGGGGATTTCCCATTCCGGCACCATCTTTGCTGGCATGATGCCCGCTTCCACCAGCGGTGCCAGACGCGCTGGTACCACGCTGGAATCGGCCAACTGGCCGCAGACGATGAAGGTAACGGCCGCTTCGGTGATCGCGGGCTGACTCCAAGCGATCGGACTCAACCGAGCTTTGGCTTCCGGCGTGCGTACGGCGATGAAGCGCCAGTTCTGCAAGTGGAAGGATGTCGGCGCGGTGGTGCCGATTCGCACCAGCTCGCGGATTTGTTCGTCGCTCAAGGTGGCGGTCGGGTCGTAGTACTTGGTGGAGCTGCGGCTCAGGATACATTCGATCACGGCGTTGGTCTTGGTGATTCCGTTAGTCATGGTGATTCCTGTGGGTGAACTAATAGGTTGAGGTACGAGCGTGCTTTCGCTCTCTTTGCTGGAAATGTTGCAGCGATGGAGCCCGTCCGACATCTCATGCCCGGGCCATTGGTAGTTTCCGAGGTTGTCCCCGGCGCGTCTGATAGGACGCAGCCGGCCGCGTGCATCGAAGACGCGTGTCGTTCACGGACGAACGCGGATGATCGTCTTCCCGTTGATCCGCTTGGTCGAATTGAAAGCAGCGACGGCATCGTCGAGGGGCGCGATGTTGCCGATGTTCGTCCGCAGCCGTCCGTCGCGCACCCGTCGGACGATCTCACCCAGTTGGCCACGATCGGACTCGACAACGAAGTCGACCGCCAGGCCGTAGGCGGGCCGCGCCTCGATCGGCCCGACGATGGACACCAGTGTTCCTCCGGGCCGGATCACGCCAGCGGACCGCTTCCCGATGTCGCCGCCGATGAGATCGAATACCAGATCGACTGAGCCGACGTCTTCCAGAGCGTCATTCTCAAGGTCGACGAACTCCTGCGCGCCGAAGTCGAGCGCCTTCTGACGATCGGCGGCACGTCCGGTGCCAATGACGTAGGCGCCGGCCAGTCGTGCGAGTTGCGTCACCATCGACCCGACCGCGCCGGCCGCGCCGTGAGCGAGGACGCTCTGCCCGGCCTGAAGGCGGCCATGCTCGAACAGTCCCTGCCACGCGGTCAGGCCCGAGATCGGCAGGCTCGCGCCCACCGTGAAGTCGACGTCGCCCGGCAGCGGCGCGAGGTTGCGTGCCTCGACGGCCACATACTCCGCCAAGGTGCCATCGCGAGTCCAGTCCGTAAGGCCGAACACCCGCTGTCCCACCGACAACCCCCTCGTGCCGTAGCCGAGAGCGGTGACCACTCCGGCCAGCTCGTGCCCGGGGATCGACGGTGTTCGGTCACGATCGAGGCGGTCGGTCCAGGTCGAGGGCCACGCCAATTCAGTCCCGACGAATCCCGATGCATGAACCTGAACGACGACGTCGTTGATCGCAGCCTGCGGCTCGGGCCGCTCCACGAGCCTCATCCCGGCAGTTCCTGCAGCCTGGTCCGTTACGACGATTGCCTTCATCATCCACCTCCCTGTGTGTGGTGTGTCGTCAACTTCGAGCTCTCTTGCAAACGAGCAAAAGTACGATCGTGAAAATCGATGGTCCAATGACCCGTGGCTATGGAATCGATGCCATCGGCGCGAAAGGCCAAAAGCGCGTCAGCGGTGAGCCGCGGAGCGAATGCCCCGCGGGGGCGTCGCGGGTTCGCCGAACTGGAGGCCCTGCAGGTATGATAGGCTGTGATACCCTGGTGCAGTGATCGACGGCACGAGAGACGCTCAATCCGGAGTGATATTCGGGATAGTGAGTAGCGCCAGATCATCCTCGTAAATGGCCTTAGGGCTTTCGTTGTGGCCGGAAGTTGTAACGTCCAGGTGGGTGGTAATATCCGCGCTAATGCCGAGAATTTGGCCTACGGGACAGAGGTTTGCGGCTTCCAGCAAGAATGCGCGCTGCTGCGCGTCGAGTTCTCCTTCCAGCACGAGGGTGCGCTCGAACGAATCTCTTTCGCCCTGGGCGCCGTGGTGGAAGCTGACGCCGACCTCCAGCCGCTCCAGCGGTAGTTTCCGGCGCCGAGCCTGAAAACGAACGCTCATAGCGGTGCATGCGGCAAGAGACACGCTGAGAAGGTCGTAAGGATTGGGTCCAGGAGAAATGTGGCCGACGCCATCTGGGCCGCCGACAGGAAACCGAGATTCGCCGATATGGCCAACCAGCGCGCCATGATTGGTGGGGTCGCTTGCGACGACAACTTCGCGGATCTTGGTCATGATTAGGTCCCGATCGTTCGAATGACTGATCCACCGGATTCGACGAGTGTGTACGCCAGCGGCAGCGCCAAATAACTCTTGGCGTTCGTGCGAGATTCCGGCGCTGCGTCTGCTCCGGCCAGTGCGTTCAGCAAGTAAATCCGGCGACCATTCAGGTAAAGCTATCATGTCCATAACCGCCAGGAATATTCCGCGAAGTCAGCGTCGAAGTCCTCGTACGCGCTTCGCTTGGAGCTCTCTACGCACCTCCGCGACGGCATCGATGCCGGGGACTGAACGCGGCCCGGAAGCCTCTGCCGAGTAAAAAACGTCGTGGCTTCGAGTGCCATTCGGCCTGTGGTATTCCTCGCTACGGCATCACGCTCGCGCAGCGAGCGGCAATAGCGGCCGTTTATCGACTCCATGGCGAGAGGTGATTTCCGTCGCCGGGGTTGCAAGGTCACTCTCCAAAGCATGGTCGAGCCGAAACTTGCGGTTTCGCTATCGGCACGCGGAACACCAAGAGAAGATTGAGAGTGGATCGATATGCAAAGCAACGATGTAATCGAAATTCTCGCGCCATGGGCACGCTGACACTGCAATCCGGCGAGACTTTAGCGGTAGCGGACCATCCGGCTCCGATGCGCAGTTCGTACCATCGCTTTCGATGCCGCGGCGCGCCGATCGGTCTGCTGTTCGCGCTGTCGCTCGCCGGCTGCGACGTGAACGCGCAATCGCAGGCGCCCGCGCCACCGTCGGTGACAGTCGCGCAACCGGTGAAACGAACGGTCACCGACTGGGATGAATTCACCGGCCGCTTCGAGGCGATCGAGGAGGTTCAGGTCCGCGCTCGCGTCGGCGGCTTTATCAACAGCGTCGAGTTCAAGGATGGTGCGATCGTCCATGCAGGCGATCTGCTTTACACTGTTGACCCGCGACCGTTCGATGCGGTGGCGCTGCAGGCGGAGGGGCAACTTGCAGATGCGCGCGCCAAGGCGGAGCTTGCCAAGCGCGAACTCGACCGTGGGTTGACTCTGGTTCAGACCAGTGCTGTTTCTGAACAAGTCGTCGATCAGCGCCGTCAGGCCTTGCAGGCGGCTCATGCCGCCGAAACGCAAGCCGAGGGTACGCTGAAGGCCGCGCAGCTCAACGTCGAATTTACGCACGTACTGGCTCCGATCACCGGCCGCGTGAGCCGCCATCTGGTGACCCCAGGCAATTTGGTGCAGGGCAGCGAGAGCAGCGCGACGCTGCTGACCTCGATCGTGTCAATCGATCCGATCTACATCTATTTCGACGTGGACGAGGCTACCTATCAGCGCAACAGCAAGCTGTGGTTCGAAGGCAAGCGACCGAGCTCGCGCGATACGTCAAACCCGGTGCAGGTGACGCTGACCGGCGAGACAAAGCCATCGCATGATGGGAAGATGGACTTTCTCGACAATCGACTGGACATCTCGACCGCTACGCTGCGAAGCCGCGCGATCGTCCCAAACAAGGATCTCTCGATCCTGCCGGGGCAGTTTGGCCGCGTCAGGATCATCGGCTCGTCGCCCTACGAGGCGCTGCTGATCCCGGACGCCGCTATTGCAACCGACCAGTCCCGCAAGTTCGTGTTCGTGGTCAGGGCGGACAACACGGTAGAGGCAAGGCCGGTGGTGCTCGGGCCGCTCGATGAAGGGCTGCGTGTGATTCGCGAGGGCCTCAAGCCGGAGGATCACGTCATCGTCGACGGGCTGCAGCGTGCCCGCGTCGGAGCCAAGGTGGCACCGAAAATGGCGCAGGCGCCGGCAGGTGACAAGGCTCCGGCGAGTGTCAAGCCATGAATCTCGGAAAGCTTTCCATCAACCGACCCATCTTAGCCATGGTCCTGTCGATCGTGCTTGTGATCGTCGGCACGATCGCCTACCAGACTTTGCCGGTGTCGGAATATCCGCAGGCGGTGCCGCCGACCGTCACGGTGACCACACAATATCCGGGCGCCTCGGCGCAGACCGTGTCCGACACCGTTGCAGCTCCAATCGAGCAGGAGATCAACGGCGTCGAGGACATGCTGTATCTCTACAGCCAAGCGACCTCGAACGGCCAGCTCACTATTACGGTCACCTTCAAGCTCGGCACCGATCTCGACAAGGCCCAGGTGCTGGTGCAGAATCGCGTCGCGATCGCGCAACCGCGGCTGCCAGATGAGGTGCAACGCAACGGCGTCGTCACGCGCAAGAATTCACCTGATATATTGATGGCCGTCTTCGTGCTGTCGCCCGACGAGAGTTTCGACCAGCTCTACATCTCCAATTACACGCTGCTGCAGGTACGCGACCAGCTGCTGCGGCTCGACGGCGTCGGTGACATCCAGATGTTCGGCGCGCGCGACTACTCGATGCGGTTGTGGCTCAATCCCGACAGGATCGCCAATCTCGGCCTGACCTCGACCGAGGTACTGGCGGCGATCCGCGCGCAAAACCTGCAGATCACCGGCGGACAGATCGCGGAGCCGCCGATCGCCGATCGCGCATTTCAACCGAACCTCACCTTCACAGGACGCCTCAAAGATATCAGGCAATTCGAGGACATCGTGGTGAAGGCCGGTTCCGACGGCCGTACCGTACGTCTGCGCGACGTCGCCCGCGTCGAACTCGGTGCGCTGTCCTATGCGACCAGCAGCCGCATATTGCGCAAGTCGGCCGTTGCAATGGTGGTGACGCAACGGCCCGGATCGAATGCGCTCGCCACAGCGAAGGCGATCTCCACCACCATGGCGAAGCTGAAGGAGAGTTTTCCGAAGGGGCTCGACTACAATATCGGTTACAACCCCACCGAATTCATCGCCCAGTCAGTCCACGAGCTGATCAAGTCGGTCTACGAGGCGATGGCGCTCGTCGTCATTGTGGTGCTGGTATTCCTGCAGGGCTGGCGGCCTGCGATGATCCCGATCATCGCGATCCCCGTGTCGCTGGTAGGGACCTTCGCCGTGATGGCGGCGCTCGGATTCTCTATCAACAATCTGACGCTGTTCGGCCTCGTGCTCGCGGTCGGCATCGTGGTCGACGACGCCATCGTGGTGGTCGAGAACGTCGAGCGACATCTCCAGCACGGCATGAGCCGGCGCGAGGCGGCGCTCAAGACCATGGAGGAGGTTGGCGGCGCGCTGGTCTCGATCGCGCTGGTACTCTGCGCGGTGTTCGTGCCGACCGCTTTCCTCGGTGGCATTTCCGGACAGTTCTTCCAGCAGTTCGCTGTCACTATCGCAGTCGCGACCGCGATCTCCTGCTTCTGCTCGCTGACGCTGTCACCAGCGCTGGCCTCGCAGATCCTGGTCCCGCATGAGGAGAAGCGGTCGGCGGCGCGTTGGAACGTAGTCGCGCGCGGCTGGTCAGTTTTCACTGGTGTCTTCAACCGTGTGTTCGACTGGCTGTCGAATGGCTATGCGGCTGCGGCATCCTTCGTAATCTGGCATTCGACGCCAATGCTGTTGCTCTATGTCGCATTGATCGGCAGCGCCGGCTGGCTGCTCGAGACTACCTCGCAGGGCTTCATACCGGCGCAGGATCGCGGTTACCTCATAATCTCGGTGCAGTTGCCGGGTGCCGCGTCGCTCGCGCGAACCGCTGCGGTGGTGCGCGAGATCGAGCGGGTTGCGCTGGATACGCCGGGTATCGTCCGTGTCGGAGCGTTCAGCGGCTTTTCCGGCGCGACGCGCACGCAGGCCGGCAACGCCGCGGCGTTATTCCCGGTGTTCGACGCGCCTGAGGCGCGGTTCAAGAAAGGCCTTACCGCTAATGCCATCACGGCCGAGCTGCGCAAACGGCTGTTAGCGATTCAAGGCGCCTTCATCATCGTCATTCCGCCGCCGGCCGTGCCCGGCATCGGCACCGGCGGCGGCTTTGCCATCCGCATCCAGGATCGACAAGGACGCGGTCCCGAATTGCTCGCAGCCGCGACCAACGAGCTCGTCGCCGCCGCGCGGAAGTCGCCAGATCTGACCTCTGTTTTCTCGCCGTTCACGGCGAACACGCCGCAGATGTTCGTCGATATCGACCATATCAAGGCGCAGAAGCTCGGCGTCCCCATTGCTAACATTACCGATACGATCGAGACTTACTTCGGCTCGACGTATGTCAACGACTTCAACCTGTTCGGACGTACCTATCACGTCACTGCCCAGGCAGATCTTCCATTCCGCAAGGAGACTTCCGATCTCGCGCGGCTGCGTACCCGCAATGCGGCCGGCGACATGGTGATGCTCGGTAGCGTCGTGGACTTCAAGGACGTCTCGGGGCCCGATCGTGTCGCGCGCTACAATCTATACTCGGCGTCCGAGGTGCAGGGTGAGCCGGCAGCCGGCGTTAGCTCGACGACCGCGCTCAATGCCATGAAACAACTGGCCGACGAAATGTTGCCGAGTGGCTTTTCCTTGGAATGGACCGATCTGTCTTATCAGCAGGTGACGGGTGGCAATGCCGGCCTCTACGTGTTTCCGATCTGTGTGCTGTTCGTCTATCTGGTGCTGGCGGCGCAATATGGCAGCTGGACCCTGCCGTTCGCGGTGATCCTAATCGTGCCGATGTGTCTGTTGGCCGCCACCATCGGTGTGCGGATCATGGGACAGGATGTCAATATCCTAACCCAGATCGGTTTCGTGGTGCTGGTGGGGTTGGCGGCAAAGAATGCTATCCTGATCGTCGAGTTCGCTCGCGACATCGAGATCGAGGGCAGGCCGCGGCTGGAGGCTGTTATTGAGGCCTGTCGGTTGCGGCTGCGGCCGATCCTGATGACGTCCTTTGCGTTCATCCTCGGGGTGCTGCCGCTGGTGGTGTCGACCGGCTCGGGCTCGGAAATGCGCCAGGCGGTCGGCGTTGCCGTGTTCTTCGGCATGCTCGGCGTCACGCTGTTCGGCCTGATCTTCACGCCGATCTTCTACGTGGTGGTGCGCAACCTCGCGGAAGGCAAGAACGAGGGCAAGCCGCCCCGGACAGCCGCAGCCGCGGCGGAGTGAGTCGCGCTGACTGCGATGCGCGATCAAGACGGGACACCCGCGCGACCACTCGAAACGGCAGATCGAGAACGCCGACGATTGCGCCTCGCGCGGGGCGGCAGAGATGACGTCTATTGTCCATGTTCCTCGCCGCCGCGACGTTCGCGTCGGCCAGGCTGATCACTGTTTCGGATGCCGGCGGGTATCGCAGCGGTTGCGGTCAAGCCGCCCACCAGCGGAAGGTTATTTATCGTCAATTGGACCGCCACGCGTTGCGCCAGACGCCCAGGTGCAGAGGGGACAGACGTTGGCAAGCCCAACGTAGCTACCGCCGGGCCGCTGCCCCGGCGCTACTCGTTGGGCTCTCGTATTTCACTCGTAGTAGCAGCGGATCGAACAATCCCGTGCGGATTCGGTGAAGCCTTCTTGGCTCGATGTTGGTAGTTGTCGGCGCGAGCCTTAAGCTGAGTCGCAATCAGTTGGTCCGTCATGGCTTGGCAGAGCGAAGCACGGTCTGCGCTTTTCTCAAATACTCTGTGCCTCGTTGTGAGATTAGGAACGTGATGGCGCCCTCGCGCGATTTTCCGGCGACTGGTCGAAGAGTGAGCCGGAACCAGCCGATCTAACTGTGGTCACCCTAGCGGCGCGCCGTGAAGCGATCGACGCACCTCCTGGCCTGCGATCGTTCAACGAAACGCCGACTTCGGTCGATATCGAGGACGATTGGTCGCAGATTGAGTTCAGGTCGGTTGAAAGGAAAGCCATCTCTCGCCATGGAGTTGATAGCCGACCGTTATCGGAACGGCCGGACGTGCCCGGAGTTCTGCGCCGAGAGAGCGGCGCTAACTCCACGAGGATTTCGATCGAGCAGAGCTCTCGGCTCCTTGAAGTTCCCGGCAATAAGCTTGGCCGTGAGGAGGAGAATCCGCATCAACCGTGTCCGGCAAGACCGAGGGACGGCTGGCATTTCTCAGGCGATGGAGTACGATTTCACGTCGGAGAGGCCGCGCGTGTCGAAGAGCTTCAGGCCAATGCCGGACGCCGGAGTCTGACAGATGATGCAGCAGTCGCTGAACGTCGCCTACCCGGACGGTAGTTCTGAGGTGTTGTGGGAGGACGGCGAGCGCGTGTTCAGCCGTGGTTGGCGACTGGACGATAATGGCAACCGGCTTGCCGTGCTGCTTGTTGCCCCTGCCGCCGGCCACCCGTCTCGGTCAAGACTCAATCGCCTCACGCACGAATACGAGCTGAAAGATGAGCTCGACGGGGCATGGGCGGCTCGGCCGCTGGCCCTCATGCGCGACGCTGGTCGGACCATACTGGTGCTCGATGATCCGGGCGGCGAGCCGCTCGATCGTTTGCTCGGTGGGCCCATGGAGGTAGGGCGCTTCTTGCGCCTTGCTATCGCTGTTACCTCAGCTCTGGGCAAGGTTCATCAGCGCGGGCTCATCCATAAAGACATCAAGCCAGCTAATATTGTGGTGGACTGCGCGGATGGACACGTGCGGCTCACCGGGTTTGGTATCGCCTCGCGCCTGTCCCGCGAGCGGCAGGCGCCCGAGCCGGCCGAGGCCATCGCCGGTACGCTTGCCTACATGGCACCCGAACAAACCGGGCGGATGAACCGCTCGGTCGACGCCCGCAGCGATCTCTACTCCCTCGGTGTCACGCTGTACCAAATGCTCACGGCCGTTCTGCCCTTCACAGCGGCCGACCCGATGGAATGGGTGCACTGCCATATTGCAAGACCACCGACGCCGCCCGGCGAGCGGTTAGAAAATCTCCCAGGGTCCGTATCTGCGATCATTATGAAGCTGCTCGCCAAGAGTGCTGAGGAGCGTTACCAGACGGCTGCAGGCGCCGAGAGCGATCTACGGCGTTGCCTTGTTGAATGGGAAACCCGAGGCGATATCGACGAATTTCCGCCCGGGGAACACGACACTCCGGACCAGCTGCTGATCCCCGAGAAATTGTACGGTCGGACAACCGAGATTGATACCCTACTTGCCTCTTTCGACCGTATCGTCGCCCGCGGCAGGCCGGAGTTGGTGCTGGTTTCCGGATACGCCGGCATCGGCAAGTCTGCGGTCGTCAACGAGCTCCATAAGCGACTTGTTCCGCACCGCGGTCTTTTTGCATCAGGCAAATTTGACCAGTACAAACGCGACATCCCCTACGCCACCCTTGCGCAGGCCTTTCAGAGCCTGATCCGCCCGCTTTTGAGCAAGACCGAAGCGGAACTGCGGCAATGGCAGGAGGCGCTGCTTGAGGCGCTCGAACCGAACGGTCGGCTCATTGTTGATCTCGTCCCGGAATTGAAGCACATCATCGGCGAACGGCCGCCGGTCCCCGAACTGCCGCCACGGGATGCGCAGGGCCGCTTTCAGCTAGTGTTCCGGCGATTTATCAGCGTATTCGCGCGGCCGGAACATCCGCTCGTCCTATTCCTCGACGATCTCCAATGGCTCGATGCAGCAACGCTCGATTTGCTCGAGGATCTGTTGACCCGGCCGGATGTGCAGAACCTGTTGTTGATTGGCGCTTACCGCGACAATGAAGTCGACCCCATCCATCCGCTGACGCGCAAGCTCGAAGCGATGCGCCTAGCTGGAGCGACACTGCAGGACATCATACTGTCACCCCTGACCTGTGAAAGCTTGGGACAATTAGTAGCGGATACTGTTCACGGCGAACCAGAGAGAAGCGCGCCGCTGGCACAGCTGATCCACGAGAAGACAACCGGCAATCCGCTTTTCGCCATTCAGTTCATTTCTGCGCTCGCGGACGAAGCGTTGCTTACTTTCGATTATGGCGAGGGGCGATGGTGCTGGGACCTGAATCGCATTCACGCCAAAGGTTACACCGACAATGTGGTGGACCTTATGGTGGGAAAGCTGAACCGCCTGTCCGCCGCAACCCGGAACGCATTGCAGAAGCTCGCCTGCCTGGGAAATGTCGCGGGGTTCTCCATGTTGCGGATCGTTTACCAGGGCTCCGAGGAGGAGATGCATGGCCAGCTTTGGGAGGCGGTGCGAGCAGGGCTGATCTTTCGTTCGGAGGATTGCTACAAGTTTCTCCACGACCATGTCCAGGAAGCCGCCTACTCCTTGATCCCAGAGGAATCGCGTGCCGAAGCCCATCTCCGAATCGGGATGCTACTCGCAGCGAAGACCCCTCCAGAGAAGCTGGAAGAGGCGATCTTCGAAATCGTCAATCAGCTCAACCGCGGCTCGCATCTCATCACATCAATTGAGGAGCTTGAGCGGGTTGTTGAGTTGAATTTAGTAGCAGGTAGACGCGCCAAGACCTCGACAGCCTATGCCGCGGCGCTGAACTATCTGCTCTCCGGCGCGGCGCTGCTTCCAGCGGACTCTTGGGACCGCCGGCACGACCTGATCTTTGAGTTGGAGATACACCGGGCCGAATGTGAGTTCCTTATTGGCGCACTGGCGGAAGCCGAGCAGCGCCTGGCGGTGGTGTCGTCTCGTGCCGCCACGACGATCGAACGAGCCCGCGTCACGTGCCTGCAGCTGGATCTTTACACGACCCTCGATCAGGGCAGTCGCGCGATCGCAGTAGGTCTCGACTACCTCCGCCACCTTGGCATCGACTGGTCGCCGCACCCGACGGAAGACGAGGCTCGGCGCGAGTATGAGCGGATTTGGTCCCAGCTGGGCTCCCGCACGATAGAAAGCCTCATTGATCTGCCATTGATGGGCAATGTCGCATCGCTTGCGACCCTCGATGTCCTGACGAAGCTCGGGCCGCCTGCCCACTACACGGATGCGAAATTACGTTCGATGGTCATCTGTCGAGCAGTCAATCTCAGCCTTGAAAGCGGCAATTGTGACGGCTCGTGCTATGCCTATGCAGTGCTTGGCAGGCTTGCTGGACCGGAATTCGGCGATTACCAGGCGGGACTTCGATTCGGCCGTCTCGGCTATGAACTGGTCGAACAGCGCGGGCTAAAGCGCTTCCAGGCCAGGACCTATTTGAACTTTGGATATCTACTCATCTTCTGGACGAGCCAAGTCCGGGAGGGTCGTGATCTGCTGCGGCGCGCGTTTGAAACGGCAAACCAGATCGGTGACCTCACTTTTGCGGCGTACTACCACACCCACATCAACACGTATCTTCTCGCGGCGGGCGATCCGCTCGACAACGTGCAAGTCGAGGTCGAGCATGGTCTCGCGTTCGCGCGGGATATACAGTTCGGTTTTGCGAGTGACTCCATCGCCGGCCAGCTTGGGCTGATCCGGACACTCCGCGGCTTGACGCCGATTTTCGGTTGCTTTGACGACGAAGACCTGCTGGAGTCCCGCTTCTGCAGGAATCCGGATCTGAAGTTGGCCGCGGGCTCGTATTGGACCCGCAAGCTGCAGGCACGCTTCTTTGCCGGCGACTATGCGGGCGCCCTCGAGGCCTCATTGAGGGCGCAACAGCTGCAGCCGACATCGGCGTCGTTTTTCGAATGTGCGGAATACCACTTTTACAGTGCGCTCTCCAGAGCAGCATCCTGCGAGTCTGCGGCGGCCGGTCGCTGGCGGGAGCATCTCACGGCACTTGTCGCGCACCACCGACAGCTCGAGGTCTGGGCGACGGCTTGCCCGGACAACTTCGAAAATCGTACCGTACTCATCGCCGCGGAGATCGCCCGGATCGAAGGCCGCACGCTCGATGCCGAACATCTTTACGAGCACGCTATCCACTCGGCACACACGCACGGCTTTGTCCACAACGAGGCGATCGCCAACGAAGTCGCCGCTCGCTTTTATGCCACACGCGGGTTCAAGAAGATCGCGCATGCCTATCTGCGGGACGCGCGGTGCGCATACATCCGTTGGGGAGCCGACGGCAAAGTACGCCAGCTCGACGAATTGTATCCGCATCTCAGCGAGGAAACGCCGGGTGCCGGCCCCACAAGCACGATCGGGGCATCGGTCGAACAACTGGATCTAGCTACTGTTGTCAAAGTCTCGCAAGCCGTGTCGGGCGAGATCGTTCTGGAGAAACTGGTCGACGCGCTGATGCGCACAGCGATTGAGCACGCGGGGGCCGGGCGAGGTCTGTTGATCCTTGCGGTCGATGATGGGTATCGGATTGAGGCGGAAGTCACGACCAGCAACAATATGGTGACCGTCGGTCAGCGACGAGCAAGTGTAACCGCCGCAGATCTGCCGGAGTCCATCCTAAACTACGTGATCCGGACGAAAGAGAGCATTCTGCTCCACGATGCCGCAGCCGCGAACCCGTTTTCTGTCGATAAGTACATTCATCGGCATCATCCCCGTTCAATTCTCTGTCTGCCGTTGCTCAAACCGGGCAGACTGGCCGGTGTGCTCTACCTCGAAAACAACCTGGCCGCCCACGTTTTCACGCCTGACCGCGTCACAGTGTTGAAGGTGCTTGCGTCGCAGGCCGCAATCTCGCTCGAAAACTCGCGGCTTTATGACGATCTCGCGGATCGTGAAGCGAAGATTAGGCGTTTGGTCGACGCCAACATCATTGGGATCCTCATTGCCGACCGCGAAGGACGGATCATCGAAGCTAATGACGCGTTTCTACGCATCGTGGGGTATGACCGTGAGGACCTGGTCTGGGGTCAACTGCACCGGACTGGGCTGACCCCGCCGGAGTGGCGCGAGATCGACAAACGTGCCTGGGAAGAACTGAACTCGACTGGAAGGCTTCAGCCCTTCGAGCAAGACTATGTTCGGAAGGACGGCAGCCGTGTGCCTGTGCTTATTGGCGCCGCGCTGTTCAAGGAAGGAGGTGACCAGGGCCTCGCGTTCGTGCTCGATCTGACCGAGCGCAAACGCGTCGAGGAAGCGCTTAGCCAAGCACAGAGACTCAGCCGCACTGGCAATTGGATCTACAACGCGACGATGATGCGTTACCTCTATTGGTCGGACGAGAGTTACAGGATCTGGGGGTTTGATCCGCTGCAGGGACTTCCAAGTCGACAAGGTATGTGGGAACGCATTCACCCAGAGGACCGCGACAGAGTGTGGCGAGCGGTTCAGGAGGCCGTGGACCAGAAAAGAGATCTCATGGCCGAGTTCAGACTCCTGCTACCTGATGGAACAATCAAATGGGTGGAAGGAACTAGCTATCATGTGTTTTCCCCCGGGGGCACGCTGGCTGAGGTTATCACCACAACCGTCGACGTGACGGAACGAAGACGGGCACAGGACGAGCATGAAAAGCTGCGCCAGCTCGAGTTGGATTTCACCCATATGAACCGGGTGAGCATGATGGGAGAATTGGCCGCCTCGCTTTCTCATGAAATTCTGCATCCGATCGCGACCGCTCGTAACAATGCCCGTGCAGGGATGCGCTTTTTGGAAATGAACCCGCCAAATCTGGATGAGACCAAAGAAGCGCTCGCTTGCGTTGTCAGGGACACGGACCGAGCAAAGGATATCGTCGGACGAATGCGCGCTCACATCAAGAAAGCGCCTCTGCGAAAAGAGCGTTTTGATCTCAATTCGGCTATCAACGAAGTAATTTTACTGGCGCACAGCGTGATCCGCAGGAATGGCGTTTCGGTCCAAACTCGGCTTGCAGATGGACTGCTTCCGGCTATGGGGGATTGCGTTCAATTGCAACAGGTCCTGCTGAACTTGATTCTGAACGCGGCTGAAGCAATGGGCTCGGCTGAGAAGGGGCCGAGAGAATTACTGATCAGCGCCGAGGAGGATCAGACGGGCGTCCTCGTAGCGGTACGCGATTCAGGACCGGGCATTAATACGGAGCATCTCGATCGAGTCTTCGATGCCTTCTACACCACGAAGTCCGGCGGAACGGGGATGGGGCTGTCGATATGTCGCTCCATCATCGAAGCCCATGGGGGCAAGCTGTGGGCGGAAGCGAACGAGCCTCGCGGCGCCGCATTTCAGTTTAACCTGCCAGCGGACAACGACTCATGAATTGCCTCGAATCGGCGTACCCGCCTGGAGAGCCGAACGTAGGCATCGTTCGAGATAGTCGTCGTCCACTGGCTTGCTAAGGTAGTAAACAACCCCGTCCTTTAGAGCTTGCTCCCTGACGACCTCATCGGGGTAGGCGGTAACGAGGATCGTCGGGATCACGTACCCTATATCGACCAAATGCCGGTGCAATTCAATTCCGGTCATCCCGGGCATGTTAACGTCGGTGACCAAGCAAGCGGTTTCAGGCAAGGCGCGCGATGCCAAGAAATCGGCCGCTGACGGAAACGCTTCGACTGTGTAGCCCAGCAACATTATGACTTTTTGCATCGACTCACGATAGGGCTGATCATCGTCGACGATAGATATCAATGTAGGGTTCGACATCGCGGGTTCTAGCGGCCTCCGCCGACCGGGCGGGGCAACACCTCGCGCGGCATGCGACTTACTGTCGTGGACATTCCCCAATAGCGCAATGTCAACGTTCCTAAGCGATGGCTTAGGTCTTCGGCTATCCGCTTAGGCAATAGATATTGTTCACCTCAACAGATTCGGCGTAGAATGACACCGGACATAGGGAAGATGTGCTTCCCAACGCAGGACACCGAGAATGGGCGAGACAAATCCCAGTGTCTTGGTTATCGATGACGATCCGGAGTTTCGCGACTCGGTCGTGCGTCTGTTGCGTACAGTCGGCTTACCTGCCCGACAATTCTCGTCTGTTTCCGAGTTTCTAGAGGCCGATCCGCCGTGCGGTCCTACATGCCTGGTGCTCGACGTGAGAATGCCTGGGAGAAGCGGTCTTGAGCTCCAGCGCGACCTTATCGGCGCAAGCCGGCAAGTACCGATCATCTTCATCACAGCCCACGCCGACGTGCCGATGACCGTGCAAGCGATGAAGGGCGGCGCGATAGAGTTCCTTACAAAGCCATTCCGTGATCAGGATCTGCTCGACGCCATCGAGGCCGGCCTCGCTCGGGATCGTGCCCGCCGCGAGAGTGATAGCGCCTTGGCTGCGCTCAAGGCGCGTTTCGACACGCTCAGCTCCCGCGAGCGTGAAGTCATGCTTGGTGTCGTGGCCGGTCGTCTGAACAAACAGGTTGCCAACGATATAGGCATCACCGAATCCACGGTGAAGGTGCATCGCGTGAATCTGATGCGGAAGATGAAGGCAAGTTCGCTTCCCGAACTTAGCCGAATGGCGGACCGCCTCAATATAAGACCGCAGTCGCCGCAGAACTTCTGAGCCCGAAGGCGTGCCCTCGGAATTTCTGTGCGGGAGTGCCGTCTATTCCCAAATCGCGTCTATCGGATTTTGCTGCGCGGCGTGATATTCGCGCCCGAGCACATGCCGCACCTTTCGACGCTCAAGACCATTCCGCTCGAAGGCTCCTCGGTTTAGCGCGAGGTGCGGCTCCTGGTTGTGTAAGGTCGCCGCCGCTCCCCGGCACTGGACGCTTTCGTCAAGCGGCGCGTATTCGCGACTGGTCGGTCGTCGTTCGGACGGCGTGAAATGGTGGATGTGTCCAGTATCCGAGTAGCGGATGGGGCGGATGCCTTGACTGCGGCTACTTCGAAAAGCCACCTCAATATACGGCGCATGAAGGGAACAATGCTGTCGTTCTCGCGCGACATCGAGAGCGCAATAGAGAAATACCTGGAATATGTCAGGAACGCCCGGCTCGATAGAAGCAAGCCGATCGAAGACAACGAGCAAGCGAGGTAGAGGTCGCGAGCGACCTGTCCGAAGCGCGACACCGCTCGCTCGCACTCCGACAAGATCGAGAAGCTCTTGGCGACGGACTTCGGCCGAAGAGCAAGGTCGAGGAAGGTGCGGCGGTAAAGCGAGGTGGATCCCAAGCCCTGACCTCGACAGCCGGACACTGACGAACCGCGCTTGGACTGGAAACGATAACGACCGGTCATTTCTGATGGTTGGCGTGGTGTCGTACCTTACTGTTCATCTTGGCTGACCCGTGACGGAATGCCTGCCAGCATAGGACCGCAATCGTCGTCCTGGGTGGATGCACTCTCCGCGTCGCAAGGACCCTGCTTGAGCAATCAATCACAGAGGAAACACCGATGTCGTTCCGCTTCATCGCCAAGTCTATCCACGCCTACCTGATCGATTATCCCGTCGCGATCCTCTTGTTCGCAGCGCCGTTCCTGCTTAAGCTCGGCCAGAGCGAACCCGTCGCAATGTGGCTTTCGGTTGTCGTCGGTGTGGCCGCGCTGCTCTTGGCCGCCCTAACCGACCATCCCATCGGGCTCGTCCGCGTTATTCCCTACTGGTTGCATCTTTGGGTCGATCGCGCCGTTGGGGTGGTGTTCGTCATTGCACCGTTTGCCTTCAAATTCGCTGGGCTCGACGCCTGGTATTACTGGGTCCTCGCTGCCGTTGTCCTGCTCACGACGTCAGTCTTGAACGCGCCTGAAGAGCCGACACCGACGCGTTTGGAAATGGGCAGGCGCGCAGCGGGTTGAAAGCGGCGACCGCCGCCGACGCGATTCCTGCCGAGGGGGATATTTGGAGGCTTGAGCCGGGATTATTCCCGATAGCGCCAATGGTGGAGGGCTTGCACGATGCAAGCCCTTCGGGTGGTGCGGCCGAATCGCGCGGTTGATAATTAAGGAGTTTAAGATGGCCGCGTTTGCTCAGGGATCGAAGCGCCACGATCGGACTGCGCTTCGACTATTTGGCGCCGGCTCCCGCGGCCGCGGCCATTTGCTACCCCTTTCTACTCCGGGCCTTTCACGCCGTGGTCGGCACCCAAGCCGCAACACCTTCGCCTCTCGCAATTGTCGCCGCGACCTTGATCTTGGTCGTGGCGTTTTTTTTCGTGCCGTTTCTCGCGCTCGCGCTCGCTGGCCGACCCGACGCCGATCCAGGGGCGCGGCGGCTCGCTTATGCCGCTGTGGCGACCCCAACGCTCTTCGTCCTTCTTGGCGTCGTTCAGGACCTGATTCATAGCCCTCTCCCCGACGAACTCGTGTGGAGCGTGCTTTGGTTCGTGATCGCGATTTGGTCACAGACCGCCGGCCATCCCGCGGCTACAATGCGGCCGACTTTGGGGCGCTGGCGTATTGTCCACGGAATGACAGCGGCGCTCTTGTTCCTGTTCGTGACGTTCCATCTGGCCAATCACTTGTTTGGTTTGATCGGCCCCGACGCGCAAGCGGCCGTCATGCAGATTGGCCGGGTTGTCTACCGCTCTGGCGTAGCTGAACCGCTGTTGGTGGCTGCCATGCTTTTCCAGATCGGCACCGGGCTGTTTCTGGCATGGCGTTGGAGTGCCGCCCCGCAAGGCTTCCATCGAACATTTCAGGTCGCCTCGGGAGCCTACCTCTCACTTTACATCCTCGGGCACATGAACTCGGTTTTCATCTACGCTCGGAGCTTTCTAGGTATACCGACCGATTGGAATTTCGCGATTGGAGCCCCGACCGGGCTCATTCATGACGCATGGAATATCCGCCTATTGACTCATTACGCGCTCGGCGTGTTTTTTGTCCTAAGCCACCTTGCGTCGGGATTGCGGGTGGTTCTGATCGCGCATGGCGTCAATCGATGCGCCGCAAATCGTCTTTGGGGCGCGGGCGTCGCAACAAGCGCCGTTATCTCGGCCGCGATCATCGCGGGTATGTGCGGGGTTCGAATCAGATAGGCGACGGCGACGGCCTGCGGGGCATGCGGCCCGCAAGGACGAACGTGGCCACCACCACGGCGGCAAACGGTTTAGAAGCGTTCACTCCGCAACTCCTTTCGTCATGCCCGCCGACGCAGTTCGCGCTCGGCCTGCGCTTCTCGGCGGCATCTGGAGCGAGGCACGTGAAGGTTCGCTGATCGCAATTCGTCTCAGACGATTGAAGACAATAAAGCATCGGTTTCGAGGTGCGATGCGAATGGCCGAGCGGCAATAACGATTGTCTATCGACTCTATGGCGAGAGGTGATTTCCGTCGCCGGCGGTGTAAGGCCACTCTTCGGGCGCGACTAACCCCCCGTGGAGAGACTAATGAAGACGATGATCAGTTCACTCGTGCTCGCCGGCGCCGTGTCGACTGCGCTTGCGACCGTTGCCGCCGCCGCTCCCCTGAGCAAGGCAGAAGCCGATGCAGCGATCGCCGCCAAGAAGGAGAAGTGCTTTGGCGTTGCGCTGAAAGGTCAAAACGATTGCGCCGCAGGTCCCGGAACGACGTGCCAGGGCACTTCGACCGTCGACTTCCAGAGCAACGCGTGGAAGTACGTGCGGGGTGGCACCTGCACCAACATTCAGGTGCCGAACGGCAAGACTGGCTCGCTTAAGCCGGTCTAGACTGCGTAGCCGGGCGACGAGTAATCAGGAAAGCGGAGAGACGGCATGAACGCGGCGATCGCCCCAACCGCGGCGCACGACATGCCTCTTCGCTTTCCCGCGTTTTCGGTTGACGGGCTTGCCGGGACCAGCTTCAAGCATGAGCATTTTGCCGCGATCCTTGCGGAAGGAGTACGCAGCGGCTTCTTCGAGGTTCACGCCGAGAATTACATGGGGGCCGGCGGTCCGCCGCATCGCGCGCTTGAGGCTATGCGCCGCGACCATCCCATATCGCTGCATGGCGTCTGCATGTCGATCGGCGGCCCGCAGGCGCTCGACAAGGCGCATCTTGCGCGCTTCCGCCATCTCGTCGAGCGCTACGAGCCCGTCCTAGTCTCGGAACACCTCGCCTGGTCGACACACGAGACCACGTTCTATAACGACCTGCTGCCCTTGCCCTATACGCCAGCGACGCTCGTGCGGGTCTGCGATCATATCGACGAGATACAGGAGGCGATCCGCCGGCCACTGCTGCTGGAAAACCCATCGAGTTATGTTGTCTTTCGCCAGACGACCATGAGCGAACCAGACTTCATCCGTGCTGTCTCGCGCCGCACCGGGTGTGGTCTTCTGCTCGACATGAACAACGTGTTCGTGTCCGCCACCAATCAGGGCTTCGCCGCCCGCGACTATCTCGCCAACTTCCCGCTGTCGGCCGTCGGAGAGATTCATCTCGCCGGTCATGCCGAGCAGACCGATGACGAGGGCGCCCCACTCCTGATCGACAGCCATGACGGGCCGGTCGCCGACGCCGTATGGAAGTTGTACGAGACCGTCATCGCGCGTTGCGGCCCAATTCCGACGCTGATCGAATGGGACAGCAAGATTCCGGATTGGCCGGAGCTGAGGGCGGAAGCGGCGGCGGCGCAAGCAATCCTCGACAGCTATCAGCGAGACGTCCGTCATGCGGTCTCTTGAACAGGTATCGTTATCCTATGCCGCGGCCTTTTCATCGACGTTGATGAATCCTCTGCGCCCGGCGCCCGCGATTGTCAGTGGTCCCGCAGGGAAGGGCGGGGTCAAGCGCTACAACGTCTATCGCAACAACGTGACGGTCAGCTTGATTGATGCGCTGTCTGCAATCTTCCCCGCGGTCCAGCGGATCATGGGAGTCGAGTCCTTCCGCGCCATGGCGCGCCAACATGTTCGTGCCACGCCGCCGACCTCGCCGCTGCTGCTTGACTATGGCCGCAACTTTCCGGCCCTGATCGAAAGTTACGAGTACGCACAGGCGATGCCGTGGCTCGCCGACGTCGCGCGGATCGAGCGCGCTTGGCTTGACGCCTATCACGCCGCGGACGCTGAGCCGCTCGCGCCTGACGCGCTCGCGGCGATCCCGCCCGAGCAGCTGGGGGAAGCGGTGTTCGTCTCGCACCCGGCCACGCGGATCATGCGCTCGTCCTTCTCGGCGGTCACAATTTTTGCCGCCAATCGCGGCGAGGGCGCCTCAGGTCAGATTGATGCAAGCGCACCCGAAGATGCGCTGATCACGCGCCCCGGTGCCGACATTGTGGTCCGGCATCTGCCCGACGCTGCCGCTGCGTTCCTGACGAGCCTGACGGCCGGACGCCCGCTTGGCGAGGCTGCTGCATCGGCACTGCGATCTTTCCCGTGTTTCGACCTTGCCGCCAACATTGCCGGCCTGATCCAGGCGGGCGCTTTCGTTGCAGTTGCTCTGGAGAAACATGATGGGCCTTGATCAGCATATTGGCGCAGCGTTCCTCCGGCTCGGTCTCCGCGTCGACAAGGCCGAGTGCCGGGTTCAGGCGATCGCGCCGCCGTCTTTGGTGCAGTTCGTGATGCGCGTGGCGCTGGCGGTGCCGTTTTGGAAGTCCGGCATACTGAAATGGGCTGGTGTTTTCAAGCTTAGTGACGCCGCGGTGACGTTGTTCACTGACGAGTTCATGTTGCATTTGCCGGGCGGCCCTTATCATTTTCCGGTGCCGACGGTGATGGCGTTCCTTTCCGGCTGCGGCGAGGTCATGCTTCCGGTGCTGCTGGTGCTCGGCTTCGGCACCCGCTTCGCCGCACTCGGGCTGTTGTTCATGACATTGATTGTGGAGCTCACCGTGCCCGACGGCTGGCCAATCCATCTTACCTGGGCTGCAATGGCGTTCGGTATCATGGCATGGGGACCAGGACGGGTCTCCGTCGATCATTGGCTGGAAGGGATCAGCGAAGCAATGGTCCTGGGGGACGGGTGGAGACTTCGTTGATCGCCATCTCGTCTCAGGCCATTGAATACTATAAGGCGTCGGTTTCGCGGTGCGGTGCGGCTGGTGGCGTTCCTTGCTGCGGCATCGTCCGGCGTGGCGAGCGACAATAACGATCGTCTATCGACTCGATGGCGAGAGGTGATTTCCCTCGCAGGCACTGCAAGCTCACTCTGCAAAAGCAAGGTCAAATCAGTCTCTGGATCGGGCGACGCGATAGCGAGGCGGCCGGCTAGGGGCGTTGATTGAACGATAAGAATGGTACCAAAGAGAAAGACGCTGATGTCCCGGGAGAGTTACGACATTGTCATTGTTGGCGCGGGCGCGGCCGGCTGCGTCGTTGCGAGTTATCTCGCCGAACACACCGATGCGTCGATCGCGATGATCGAAGCGGGCGACATGGATCGCGATCCGTTCATCCACATTCCCGCCGGCTTCGCCAATATACTGGTCCACGACCGTCATGTCTGGAAATACGAGACCGTTCCCCAGCACGGCATCAAGCGAGCATATCGCTCAGGCAAGGTGCTCGGCGGCGGCTCCTCGATCAACGCGATGTGCTACGTGCGTGGTCAGATACGCGACTTCGCCGCATGGCAGGACGCGGTCGGCGACACCGGTCAATGGTCGTATGAAGACCTGCTCCCCGTCTTCATGGCGCAGGAACGCAACGACACCTTCCACGACGAATATCACGGCATCAACGGTGGTCTTGCGGTCCAGCTGCCTAAGGGCATCAACGAGTTGAACCAATATTGCCTCAAGGCCTTCCAGGAATATGGGGTCCCGTACAATCCCGACTATAACGGCGAGAGCCAGATCGGCGTCTCGCCGGTGCAGTCAACGGTCGGAGATTCGCGCCGTTGCAGCGCGGTCGACGCTTATCTGCGTCCGCACCTCGCCTCGGGCCGCGTCACTCTTCTTACCGGGAAGACCGTCGTGCGGATTCCTATCGAAAACAAGCGGGCTGTGGGCGTCGAGCTAAAGGACAACAGGCTTGAGAGGATCATGGCCGGCCAGGTCGTCCTGTCGGCGGGGGCCGTTCATAGCCCGAAAATCCTCATGCATTCGGGCATTGGGCCAGCGGATCAGTTGCGCCAGCACGGCATCGCGGCGATCGTCGATTCTCCGGAGGTAGGCGAAAATCTCCACGACCACCCGATGATACCGGTCCGTGCCTATGTGAGAGGTGATCTCGGCTATCAGGCGGCAGCGCACGGACTCGGCACCGTTAAGGCGGGCTTGCGTTATCTCGTCACCAAGGATGGCCCGGCGTCGGGCAACGGCATCGAGACGGTTACACACTGGAATCCGTCGGACTTCGCCGCCGAACCCACGATCCAATGCTATCATGCCCCTATCATCTTGAACGAGCAACTCGGCCCAGCGGGCGACCGCTCGGGCGTCACCTTCGAACTCGTGGTGCTTCAGCCCAAGAGTCGTGGCTGGGTACGGCTGGCCGATAGCGACCCGACGTCGATGCCCCTCATCAACCCGAACTTCGTCGGCGAGGAGGAAGACTTAAGGGCCGCGGTGGAATCCGTGCGCGCGATCCGCGAGGTTATGGCCCAGGAGTCGTTGGCGTCGGCGATCGAGGAAGAGATGGAACCCGGTCCGCATATCCAGTCGGACGCGGAGATCGGCGCATGGGTGAAGCGAGTCGTGACGACGATGTGGCACCCGGTCGGCACGTGCCGGATGGGTCAGGATGGACGAGCGGTGGTTGACGCAAGGCTCAGGGTCCGTGGGGTCGACGGCCTGCGCGTGATCGATGCCTCGATCATGCCGAATATCACCAGCGGCAATACCAACGCTCCGACCCAGGCGCTTGCGCGCCACGCTGCGACGATGCTGGCCGAGGATCTGAAGCGGACCTAGGGAGTTCGGGCGCGAGCCGGCGATAGCGATGGCCGCGGCCTCCCGGCCGTGCGCGCCGGGGGGGCGCGGGAGGTATCTGTGCCTTGTCTGAAAGATGGGTGGGCGGAGTGTTCGTGATCGTGACCCACTGCCACTCGCGGAACAGTTTCGTTCAGAGCCATCCTCCAGCGAAAAGCAAGGCTGCATCAACCAGGAAGGGATCAAAATGAGTCTGGAAGACGCGAGAAAGCGCCGCGAGGCACCACTCAACACGCCGAGCAATCTCGGCTCCAATGCCACCAAGGATATTTCCGCCGCTCTCACGGCGCTTCTGGCAGACGTGTTCGCGCTTTACGTCAAGACCAAGAACTTCCATTGGCACATGTCAGGCCCACATTTCCGGGATTATCACCTCCTTCTCGACGAGCAGGCTGAGCAGATCTTCGCGATGACGGACGAAATCGCCGAAAGAGCCCGCAAGATCGGCGGCACAACGATCCGCTCGATCGGCCACATCGCCAGGGTGAAGCATATCGGGGACAATGATGCGGATTTCGTCACGCCCGAAGACATGCTCGCCGAGCTGAAGGAAGACAATCGGGCGCTCACCCAGCGCATGCGGCAGACCCACAATGTCTGCGACGAGCACGGCGATGTCGCCACGGCCAGCCTGATCGAAAACTGGATCGACGAGGCGGAACGTCGCACATGGTTTCTGTTCGAGACGACCAGGAGAGCTTAACCTCGAGGGCACGCCAACTCGCGAATCTCGGCTGACCGCCTGCGTTCAAATCAAGCCATCCACTGTCCACTGGCCCGATTCATCCTCCGTATTGAGGCGCATGTTCACGTTCCAGCGGTTCGGACTACGGCTTCCGCAGCCCACGCCAGAGCGGCGCCGTGCTAACGGCGAATCTAAATTGTGCGTCCAGTCGTCCGTCGGGATCGCGGCGGCATAGCCCCCGATGGGTAGTGCGAGCTACGTCAAGCTCGATGCGCATGTCGCTGAGCCGGCGGCCCACACCGAGCTACGACGACGACCGAAGGGAGTGCAAATGACGGCGGATCGATCAGCGCCAGCTTTCGAACCCGGTCCTTCCAGATAAAGGTTGACCAAGAGGTCGAAGGTGACCGCTTCTATGAAGCGCTTGTGCGCTTCGACTCTTTTGATGACGTAGTGCGGCGAGATCGGTACAGCCCTCTACCTGATGACTGGATCATCGCCGTTACGAACGTCAGCCAGTCGACCGAAGCTATTGAACAAGGACGGTACCGTGAGGTGAATACGGTCGATGCGGCGGTTCTTTCTGCGGTAAGCAACGCACTACCCGATCTACAGTTTCCGTCTACGTTCGGAGGAGATGGCGCGAGCTTCGCCGCACCCGCCGCCTATTCGTCCATCATCAAGGATACGTTGGCAGGAACCGCCGCTGGGGCTGAAGACGCATTGGGTCTCACGTTGCGCATTGCGGTCATTCCTATTGCGGACATTCGTGCTCAGCAGTTGGACGTTCTGGTAGCCCGCTTCGCGCCGTCTGCGAATGTCACCTATGCGATGTATGCCGGCGGAGGAGTTGCCTGGGCCGAGCGCGAACTGAAGCAAGGTGCCTATACCGTCCCGCGCGCGCCCATGGGAGTAACAGCCGACCTCACAGGTCTTTCGTGCCGATTCGCGCCGATCGGTACCAAACGGGGCGTCATCTTGTCTCTTATCGTCGTTCCGCGCGATGATCCGACTTCATTCGTGGAACTCATACGGGAGTCCTGCGGACGCTCCGTTCAGATGAGCTCGGCCTACATCCATTGCCTGCCGAGGGCCGGCGGCCCGCATCGACCAGCGACCGTCTCGATCATGCCGTCAAGAAAAGCAGCCGAAAGATGCCCCTTGCGGCTTGGGCTGCGAAGTGCTTGCGCGCTGTTCGGCGCGGGTGGGCACCCTATTGCGAATCCCTGTTGGTGGCTTTCATGAAGTTAAGTTCCGACAAGAGCTTATGGAGAATACAGATTACCGAAAATGACGTCGAAGACGCACGTTTGGAAGAGGCTCAGCGGCGAGGCGCATGCTTTTTTGGAACGCATCGACAGTCGACCGCAAATCTTACCTGCTTTGTGCCATCACCCACGCGAGCTAATCACGTGCACTTCGTTGACGGTGCTTCCGGGGGTACGCTTTCGCCGCTGCCAACTTGAAGCGAAAGGTTGCGAGTGGAGTCGGTACAGAACGAACTCATGCTTTGGCTGGATACGTCCAACCCACCAGACATTCCGTCTAGGATGCTCAGGGGCATCCATCGTAGAATGGATAGCGCCTACCATGGGATCGCAGGTCGTTCTCAGATATCCTTCTGGGCCTTGCCTTCCTTGGCTGTCCGCCGATAGTCGCTCGGATCTCGATTGTACGCCTTTCGAAAAGCTCGCACAAAGCTTGAACGGCTCTCGTACCCAGCATTGTGAGCAATGACGTCGATCGACATCGTCGTTGTCGTCAAATTGATCGCAGCCTGGCGCATTCTCAAGTCTCGCAAGACGACCATCGGGGACTGTCCAAAGATGTCTGAGAATCGCGCCATGAACGCCGAGCGACTCAATCCTGCACTATGGGCCAAGCTCTGAACTGAATGGGCGGCTCCTGGCCGCGCCACCATATCTGCAAAAGCACGAGTGACCTGCCTGTCGGCAAGTATCGAGAATCGCTCAGTCCAACGCTGGGATGACCTGAGGGACCGTCGTACTAATGAGACAACAATTTGCTTGAGCAGAGACGCTGTCATGGCGCCAACGCCAACCTCCTGTTGTAGCAGCTCGTCCATAGCCTCGCGGAGTTTCAGATCAATCTTGTCCGCTGGCTCGAACTGCTCGATCACAGGTTCGCGGAGTTCTCCGAACAGCCTGACAGACTGACCAAAGGATGCATTAAAGAAGCCGCATATCTGAATGATTTCGGGTTTCTCATTCGGCACTGCGACGCGGAGGATGCCGTCTTGGCGGGTCCAGCAGTCTCTCGATATGAGCTTCGGTGGGCCACGTCCACCGTCGACCTCGATCGTGAACGGAGTGTTTGGCGGCACGATGATAAGCAAATGAGGATTCAACGGCATCTCGGGTCCGCCGTTGATCGATATGCGCCCCTCGCCACTCAAATTGTAGTGGATCCCGGGTGCGTCAATCATTCCCATTTCGACTCTATGGCCGTGAGGCACCAGAAGTTCAGTCAGCGCGATGACATCGATGTCGAGCCCCTGCATCAATTTGTCGACGTCTGTTGTAGACAATTTGTTGATAGTAGAGCCCATGGCCAGCGAAACGTTCTGCCCGAAGAGAGCTGTCTGTGTTGGAACCGCTTTCGAAGTGTACATGACTATAGTAGCCCTTTCTTGCTCGGCTACCGGTGCCGATGCTTCGGAAGCCCGTTCTCCCGAAGATCATGCCAGTTCGCGCCACTGACTGACCGTCTTCCCGAACCCGAATGAGTAATCATGACCGGAACTCCGTAGCATGGAAGTGAAATTCCTGCAGATCAATCCTGAGCTGCCTTCAGATCGAGGCTGACAACAATACGGTCTTCGACGCCATCACGCAGGCTGCTGCGGGCAAGCCAACAAGTTGTACTGAGCCACTTCGTCTCTCGCCAAGCCGATAGTCGTTATGCACGGCGCTTTAGTCCCGGACCATCATACCGCGCGCTGCGACGCGCGCGGGATGACAAGCAAGGACTAAGACGACGACTTCAGCAAATTTGTATCGATTGGCAGGCTGCGCACACGCTTGCCGGTCGCGGCGAAGATCGCATTGGTCACCGCCGCACTGACAATGGCTGTCGGAGCCTCACCAATGCCACCTGGAGCTTCTGCGTTCTTGATCAAGTGCGTCTCCACTAGCGGCACCTCGTCGATGCGCATCGGCACATACGTGTCGAAATTGCTCTGCTCGACGCGGCCATCCTTGAAGGTGATCGAGCCATGAAGCGCAGCGGTCAGTCCGAAAAGCGTTCCGCCTTGGATCTGTGCTTCGATCGTATCTGGATTGACGTACATGCCGCAATCAATCGCACAGACGATCCGCTTGACTTTGACTGAGCCGTCGGGCGCCACTTCGACCTCGGCGACCTGCGACGTGTAGCTTCCGTATGCGAATTGTACCGAAATCCCGCGGCCATGCCGTGCGGGAAGTGGTGATCCCCATCCTGCCTTTTTCGCAGCATGCGACAGAACAGCAAGCGCTCGTGGATTATGGCCAAGCAATCCCTTGCGATAGGTGACGGGATCCTGCATCGCGGCATGCGCGAGCTCATCTATGAAGCTTTCGACCACAAAAACGTTGTGAGTCGGTCCGACGCCGCGCCACCAAGAGGTCCGGACACCACGGGGCTCGACCTGGACAAAGTCGACATGGATATTGGGCAGCGCATAGGGCGGCTCGGCCGCCGCTTCGACGGCATCGGGGTCCAATCCGTCCTTGAAGTACGGGGGATAATAGCGAGCCATGACTGAGGAGCCGGCGATCCGATGCGTCCAGGCAACGGGCTTGCCGGCCGCATCAAGCCCGGCCGACAGCCGATCGAGATAATATGGCCGATACATATCGTGTTGGATGTCTTCCTCGCGGCTCCAGATCACCTTGACCGGGCCGTCGACGTGCTTGGCGATTTTGACAGCGAGGATCGTGCCATCGGCTTCCAGCCTTCGGCCGAAGCCGCCGCCAATCAGATGATTGTGAATTTTGATCGCATCGTTTCGCAAGCCGGTGAGTTCGGCCACCTGGGACTGCGTGATCGTAGGCGCTTGCGTCCCGACCCAAATGTCGCAACGATCCTTCTGCAGATGAACGGTACAGTTCATCGGCTCCATCGCCGCATGGGCCAGGAAAGGCACCTGATAGATAGCGTCAACTCGTTGCGCTGCCTCCGCAAGTGCCTTCCCTACATCACCGACGTTGCGGGCAACCGCGCCCCGCTTCTCGGATTCCTCCTCCAATTGTTTGACGATATCGGCGTTGCTGATCTTGCCGTTCGGCCCGTCGTCCCACGTGATGGCGGCGGCCTCGAGCCCCTTCTTCGCCGCACCCATGTGATCCGCTACGATGGCAACAGCTTCATCGATATTGACCACCTTTCGCACGCCCTTCACCGTCAGCGCGGCCGTCTCGTGGACCGTTTTCGTTTTACCACCGAGCACGGGTGAAATGGCAACCGCCGCAACCTTCATGCCCGGCAGTCGGGTATCGATGCCGTAGAGCGCGCGCCCATCGACCTTTATTGCTGAATCCACGCGCTTGGCACGCGTGCCGATCAGGGTGAAATCCTTCGGATCCTTCAATTTGATGTTTGCCGCAGGCGTCACCGGCAATTTCGCCGCGGCCTTCGCAAGCTCGCCGTAGCTCAGATGCTTCAAGCCTGATGCATCGAAAACGACGCCGTCCTTGGCGCGGCAGGTTGCTGGATCGACATTCCAGTGCTTTGCGGCTGCCGCGATCAACAGACTACGACCCACAGCCCCTGCCTGACGCAGCGGTGTCCAGAAGGCCCGGACAGAGGCGGAACCACCTGTATTTTGAATGCCTATGATCGAATTGACGTAAAGCGCATGATTGGGTGGCGCATGCTGAACCTGAATCTGATCAAGCTTCACTTCCAGTTCTTCAGCGAGAAGCATCGTAAGCGATGTGTAAACCCCCTGTCCCATTTCGATCATCGGAATGACCAGAGTCACGGCGCCGGTTGGATTGATCCGTATAAATCCGTTCGGCGCGAAAGTACCCGTGACCTCGTCTTCGGCCACCTGCAAAGCGGGCGCCGCGAAGACAGACTCCGTGCTTGCACCGGTCAGCGCAAAGCCAAGTAGCAAACCTGTACCCTGAAGAAGGGCGCGCCGCGACATCGCTGTTTCATTGACAATTGGCTCTTTCAGAACAAGCTCATCCATGATCTCAAACTCCTGCAGCGTGCTTGATCGCGGCGCGGATGCGCTGATAGGTACCGCATCGGCAGACATTGCCCGACATGGCAGCGTCGATGTCATCATCCGTCGGTTTCGGTTTGTCCTTCAGCAGCGCCGCCGCCGACATGATCTGGCCTGATTGGCAGTAGCCGCACTGCACCACCTCCAACTCTAGCCACGCCTTCTGCAAGGCCGCGCCCTGTGGCGCCTGGCCGATCGCTTCGATCGTGGTGATCGCGCTGTCGCCCACGCTGTCGACAGGCGTCTGGCAGGAGCGCACCGGCTGACCGCCGACATGCACCGTGCAGGCGCCGCACAGCGCCTGGCCGCAGCCGAACTTGGTCCCGGTCATGCCGAGTACGTCGCGTAGTACCCACAAAAGTGGAATGTCGCCATCAACATCGACCTTATGGGGCGTGCCGTTGATCGTTAACGTGAAAGCCATGGATCCCTCTTGAGCGCGTTGGAGAGAGCAGCCGACGAACATCGCGCATTAGAAGTCTTCGGCAGGACCAGATTGCCCAACGCGGTATCTTCGGAAGATCGAAGTTGGACTGAGATTGCGCTGGGCGGTACTCGACGAAATCCGCGACGCTAGTAGCCATTCATCGCAGCATGGGACGAAGATTTCCAATGTCCGGCATGTATAGTTTCCATACCAGCGGGGAATACTGCTACGACGGCCTCTCTGCCGTTGTAAATTTAGGGGAACGTGCACGACGCACTGCTGAATAGTGCGGGCATTCTGTGGAAAGCGCTGCTCGACCAGACGACATTGGAGATGTGGAATGAGTTGAGCGCGGTAAGCTTGGTGACGCAGTCTGCACCACGCGCCTCTGCCGCCATCATGATAGGAATAGTGACATTGACGCGCGCACTGCCCCCAGGACTGCCCGACGACCCAATTCGCGTCGATGTAGACCCCGGTACCGCGGACATGCCGATGGTCCTAGGAAGTGATAAAGTTCTTAGCCGGTGGGTATTGGCCACGGATCAGGGCGCGCTGCATCCTCTTGGATTGTAGTTTGGCTGCCAAGGATCAAGCCTGTGAATCGGCGCAGGGGGCAGGTTGTTGCAGGTATCGGCAGTAACGCTCTGAAGGCGGTTAAGAAACGCCAGTCGATATGGGGTCACCGTCGGCGCCGATCGGGACCTCTCATGACGCAGATTTCCTTATTCGCCACAGGGCATTGCCGGCGTTAGTTCAAGGCGCCCAGTTCGGTGCCGATTCACAAATAGCCCTCATACTGGAGGCGCTCGGCGGCTGTTAGCAGCTTGGGATCGATCGTGGTCGCGCGAATGACGATGCGTATCTGCCGCATCGATTTGCAGACGGCATCAAGGAAGGCCCGACTGGCGTTCTCCATCAAATGCCAACGGTCGGCGACCTGCACCGCGTGCGGCAGGGCCTTTGCTGTTGCTTCGCCATATCCACCGCCACGATCGCGAGCGACGACCGAGATCGTGGGATGAGCCGCCAGCCAGGCTTGGGCGGTTGCGGGCTCACGATCCGGCAGCAAGGTAGCTAGCCGCTCTTCACGGATGACTCATTAAGCCCGTCGTTAGAGATCGCGAAGACTATCTTGCGATCAACTGATCTTGCCGCAAGATCCAAGAGTGCGCTGCCAGACTTGATCTCAGTGGGAGTGGCTTAATTTTAACTGGTCCCGCGGTCCGTCGGAGGATGTCTAGAACCCTGCGAGGCCTTGGGGGCTGTTATAAGGGATCGGGTTTCGACCAATCTCTGTCAGTTTGCCGCTCGTCTTGTCGAGGCTGTAGCTGACAAGCACCTGGGCATTTCCAAAGATCTGGTAGAAGTAACGGTCATCGGGAGTCAACCAGCTGTCGCTGGGGCCACTGCTGACGAGCCCGTTCACAGCGCGAAAGGTACCGTCACCCGATATCGCCTTGTTGGCCGGGTCCTGGAGAAGGCTCAACCGGCCCTTTTCAAGGCGGTAAGTCGAGACCGTTCCGTACCCGAAGTTGGTCGCGAGCACCAGCGAGTTGTCAGATGTCACCTGTAGCCAGCATAGCTCAGATGGCTTCCCGAGCGCGGTATGGATTGGGGCCAACTGGCCGTCTGTCACGCGACCCTCGCCATTAATGCGGCTCACGAGCACGCCGTCTCCTACCGCAAATCCGTTCAGGAAGGTATCGCTACTCCGGTTGAGGAATGCGATGTAGAATGGCCCTGCGCCGCCGGCATTGGAAAAGGAGGCCTCTCCCAGCGTGCCGTCATCGCGCACTGGGAATATCACGAGCCCGTCTGGGTCGGGGGCGTTCGCCACGACCAGATTGGGCGACCCGTCCGAACTGATGGCCGGACGGGAGTCGAAGAGTATATCAACCAGCAGGAAACGGCCGTCGGGCGATAGGACTGCTTGTGTCGATACTCGATCGGTTTTTGTCGCGCTGTTTACAGAGTGGCGCTCCGGGCGCAGCTTCAGCTTACCGTCCTGGGCAACCGTGTATGTCCGGAGGTGGTTGGGGCCGAAGGCATGGAGCACGTATAATGTTCGACTTTGGGGGCGGTAGGCGAGCGACTTTGCCGTTCCGCTGCGCCCGGCCACGGGCTCGCCAGTCGATTGCCGATCAATAACATTCAGTTTGCCGTCTGGGCTCACTCGGAAGCTTGTCACGCTATTGTCGCCGCCGTTTGTCGTGAACAGCAGGGTGTTGGATTCGGCTAGGATCACGCTGCCAGCGCCCTCGAATGCGTTAGGCGCGCTCATCTGGCCGCTGATCGGCTTGAAGACCCCCGAGCCAGTGCCCCCCGTAGGGATACTCTTGAGTAGTTTGAGTTGCCCGTCTGCGTTCCGACCGAAGTGCATGATGCGGTTCTGAACTTCATTAGTCTGCATGTAGACGTGGCCTACAAGTTCCGACGCGCGAGCTTCTATTTGGGGAAGTCCGAGCAGACATAGCATTGTAAGAAGGAAATTTGACGACAGGGTGCGAGCCATATGGTTCTCCTTAGGCGCCAGTCCTGACTGGCAGTTTCCAATGCGGGCGGACGAAGTGGCAGGTGTAGCCATTCGGAAAGCGCTCCAGGTAATCCTGGTGTTCGGGCTCGGCCTCCCAAAAATCCGCGGCGGGCAAAATCTCGGTCACAACCTTGCCCGGCCACAGCCCTGAGGCTTCGACGTCAGCGATGGTGCCCTCGGCGACGCGGCGCTGCTCCTCGTTCGTATAGAAAATCGCGGACCTGTAACTTGTACCTCGGTCGTTTCCTTGCCGGTTGAGCGTCGTCGGGTCGTGGATCTGGAAGAAGAATTCGAGCAGGTCGCGAAAGCTCGTCTGGCTGGCGTCGAACGTGATCTCGATCGCTTCAGCGTGCGTGCCATGATTGTGGTAGGTGGCGTTTTTGACGTCGCCGCCCGAGTACCCGACCCGCGTTGAGACGACGCCGGGTAGGCGACGCACCAGCTGCTGCATTCCCCAGAAGCACCCCCCTGCCAGAACCGCGCGCTCTATAGTCGCCGTCATTCACAGTCCTCCTGTTTTGAGAATAAATTTGAGTACCTGCCGTATCCCTGACTCTCCAATTGATCACGGTGGATGAATCTCAAGAAAGCTGAGTTTATGCAGTACCTCAACCCGCCCTTGTCGCGGGGCCCGTCCGGGAAGACGTGGCCAAGATGGCTGTCGCCGTGCTTGGAGCGAGCCTTGGTGCGCGTCATGCCTTGCGCACTGTCAGCTTTTTCAGCGACGTTTGCGGCCTCGATGGGTCGTGTGAAGCTGGGCCACCCCTTCCCGCTTTCGAACTTGTCTAAAGACGCAAAGAGCGGCTCGCCCGAAACCACGTCGACGTCGAGACCAGGCTCCTTGTTATCCCAGTATTCGTTGGCAAAGGGACGCTCGGTCCCATCAGTCTGGGTGACGCGGTACTGCTCGGGAGTCAACTTCGACACAGCTTCTGGATTTCTCCTGTAGGTCGGCATTCGCCGTGCTCCTCTTTGTTTTGAATTGAAGACCCAATCATAGGGGGTACGAAAATTGTCCCGAACTTTCCCTCCGATACGATCGATCCAAGTCGATCAAAAGGCTCATCGACCCGTTATCGGCGTGCAGTCGGTTCCACCGCTCCATTGATCTTTCGCGGAGCTGCCTGGCTTATGAGTCGTCGACTTCGGAAACTCCGGTCTATGCTGTGACGAGCGTCGTAAAACCGCCAATTCCCTTCTGGAATGCGTTCGATAACTCCTTTGTTACGTCGTCGTGGACTATTGACGAGGTCGTGGCGCCTTATTCGAGGCTCGCTAGGTTCGTGTGGAGGTGCTTCCTTGATGGCGATTTGTTTCCGCTGGGGAGGGGGCCTGTTCTGCGGCAAGACCTGATCGGACACGAGCAAGTAGCAGAGCCACAGTCGATCTGCGTTTCAGCCGGAAAGATTGAACGATGATGTCGCTAATCCTGGACTCGCTTTTGAAAAAGAACGTCCCACGAACTGGTTCTATGACTTCTCAACGGCAAGTCGGCGACCGAGATGCTGCTACTTGACTCATAAACGAGATTATCGGTCGGCAGCCTGGAGTCATGCTTCGTAGAGTTCCCTTAAGAGTTAAGCCTCTTCCCTCATGGAAGCCGCTTTACCTGACTTGAGTTTGGCCGCCGCCGCGGCATAACCTCCGTCTGCCCCATCAACAAAGTGAACGTGATCTGATCGGATATTTGAAGAAATATAACAGGTGAGGTACGCGCTCGTCTGACGGTGTGTCGCCGCTACACAAATACCAGAAAGCTGAGCCGAGAGCAGTCGAGCTTCAATGGCGTCTGCTATTTCCAGCGAACAATCAACAGTCATTTTGAGGCCATCATCGAACTTTCTGAAATCCGTATTCTTCGAAATATTTCGCCGATAGTCGAGGGGATCGAACCGGCCAATACGAATGCCTGCAGAAAGAATGGCCCGAGTCTTGATCGCTCGTAGTCCATCCGCGAGCGCCGTTAGGAGATTCGTGTGGGGCAAGCGCTTACTGAGCAATCTCGGGAGCTTGCCTCCGAGCCACGGTGGTAGCGGACCGCGCTCAGGCAGTGGATGTCCTGACCGATGGGAAGAAAATTCAATTAAGGCTAAGACATCGGCTACCAAGGCCGCGTACGACCTCTGCTCTCCGAACGGAATGGCGATGATAGAGAGAATGGTACCATGCTCAGTAGGGATTGGTCCGAATCCGCAATAGAGCCCAGATAAGTCGGGCTTGGCGTTCGACGTTGCGGGGCTTATGCCGAATTGTCCTTTTTTAAGTTGTCTCTCCGCCCAGGCCACGCCGCCGCCGCTGAACATCGCGTATGAAACGTTATCGGACGCGGCATATCGTGCAGTTCGAACATCGTGACCGGCTGCGCGGATCGCCCACAAGGGGACGATCGCCACTCGAAGTAAAAGATCAAGAGTGTCATCTGCCCATGCCGCAGTTTGTGCCAGCGCATACTTTACCGTATCAAGATGCTTGCCGGGGATAGCTACCGTCGCTCCGTCGCCGCCGAACACATAAGGAAAACTAAGGTTAGGCAACGCGTTGGTTATGGCGACCAGGACCGCAGCCCCTACGGTGTTTACGGCTTTATATCGACCGGTCTTAATCGCCTTCGTCGACTGGGCGACATCAGCAATTCCGAGGAACCAATCATCCGGTAAAGGGAGGTAGCGGTCGAAATGCGCTATCTGGGAGAAATTATCGAATGGCCTCACACTGGCGTAGAAATCCTCTGTAGGAGCACTCTCTGTTTTCGTGCTTGAAAAGGTGATTTTATTCGCCGGTCTGCCGGTCATGGTATCTCGGGGTGAAATCACCTGCTCGCTCCTTTGTTGCAAAGCCCAACCTCTCGGAATAGACGGATATGCGCTGAGCGCCGCCGCGGGAAATCACCTGTTGCCATAAAGACCATAGACGATCGTTATTGCGGCACCGCGCGCGCTTTCGGAATTACTGGCCACCCCGGCTCGCTGTTGCCGGCCACTGACGCCACCAGCCTTTTCCGTCGTGATCGCGTTACGACTAATCGAATGGATCGCACCCACGAATTTCAGAGCGGATCGCGACAGTCCGATAGATGCGCGCTGGGCCTCAATTCGCGTTCAGGGTAGCGCCCGAGATCACGTAGGCGTAAGTGAAAGCGGACGTTACGTGCGTGTGACGCGGGCCCGTCGCGCCCTAGCGTCGAATCGATTGCGCTATTGACGCCAGAGCCCGTTCCGGCGTGATCTGGGTCAACCGACGTGAGCACGAGCGTGGTAAGGGGAGGTTGATCAGTGCCGCTCCTAGCCCGCCGAGTCCGAATGTCGACATAGCAGCGCCACCAACATCTACGGGGGCATCGCTAGTCCGAGGTGTACTGGGTAACCACAAGGCGCCGGCGGCGAGCGCCCTGACGACGACTGGTAGGAACATCAGAAATGCTATTCGCCAAGAACTGTGATCGAGAGTTGCGCCGGCGATCGCGGGTGCGACGCCGCTAAAGACAGCCGCGGCGGCAGACCGGATGCCAACTGCACGGGCTTTCTTGTCGGCCGGAAATGCTTTTCCAAGTATGGAAAGGCTGTTGGGCAGGATCACCGGTTCTCCCAGACCTTGCAGGAAGCGGCCAACGACGAGTGGCGCGAAACTCGGCGCTAGCCCGCTTGCGGCCGCGCCCACGCCATAGAGTGCGATCCCCCCAAAGAAAGACCTGCTTCCGTCCTAACCGGTCACCGAAGGCGCCGGCGACCAATGTCAGGGCCGCGAGTGGCAAGAGTTCAGCGTTCATCAACCATTGCAGATTGAGTGAAGAAAGCTGCATGTTGCGGCTAATCGGTGCGAGCGCGACCGTCACGACGGCACTGCCGGCAAAGACAAGGCAGCCGCCTAAGCTCGATGCGCCGAGCACCCTCATATTGCTCCTGGGGCCCACGACCTCTGGCTCCGAAAGCGCTTGGCCCCACTCGCTAAGTGCTTGGGACGCGCCGCTCACAATCAAATGCCCCAAAATGCACTTGCGGGTGGCAGAGGACGAGTCTTAAGTCGAGCCGACGCATTCGTGGCAAGTCTGAAGTATCGTCGTAACCAGAGTGCATCTTCGACTGGAGCCACGACGCGGTGCTGCTGAGCGGCACCATGGAAGTCTTTCAAATAGACAGTGGTCTTCCTCAGGTCGGACGCATGTTGATCACTGTGCCAACGACAAAGCATAGGGATCCGATGAGGTAGAGCCAGTTCGCTAAATTTTCCATGCGACATCCCGTGATTTGATGGTTGGGGCTCCAAAATCTGTTCATTCGGCATATATCCTCATTTGGCCCGGGCCGCTTCCATCACTCAAGCAGCAGCTCAGCAATCCGCGTGCTGCCGAGTGTTGGCGCCGTAGCCAGCAATCGTTGTCCACCGCAGTCCTCACCGGCCGTAATAGAACCCGGGTAGCAAAAGATCCGATCTGATTGTCAAACATTGAATGTCGCCGAAAGCGATGATCCGATCGCGGGCGCCTTAAGATCGGCGCCGACCAATACCATGCATGTGACGGTCTTTGAGTCTTCATGGTAGCTCGCTACTATACCCACCAGCCGAGAATGCCCCTCCAATGCTGGCGATGAAAAAGCCTCTGGCTATAGGGTCGATCGAGGATCGTTATCTCGGCTGCGCCGTTTATGCGATAGTGAGTAATTTGACCAGAGGCAGCTGCGGAGATCCATTTTCGGATCATCTAAGCCAACTTAGGGCTGCGTTGGGGCAGTGAGTATGGCCGGAAGCCAAGACCGAAATCGATCCAGTTTGCTTGATCAGACAGCGTCCTCGTATTTCCCAACCTCAGCAGTGCACTCCGTGAAGCCAGCATTCGATGGACTGATCGTCGCGAACGGATAACGCTACCGCACCTCTTGGACGGATATCTCAATTGCTGTGACGCATATACCATCCCGAAGTTGCCGACGAATCTTCAGGTGCGTTGAGGACGGATGTCGTGAACAGGATAGCTGCGGCGAGCAGCCAGTAGTACTGGGCATCGAATTGAGCAAACGTAAAGGCAAACGGCACGACAGCAAATACAATGCCAACCGCCCGATCGACCCAAAGGTGTAGCCAGTAAGGAATGATGCGGACCAATCCCGTGGGATGGTCGGTCATGGCAGCCAAGAGTAGCGCTGCGATACCGACAAAAACCGAAAGCCACATTGCGAAGGGTCTACTCTCGCCGAGAGTCAGCACGAACGGTGCCATGATTAAGACGCCCGCGACGGGATAATCTATCAAATAGGCGTGGAAAGACTTTGTGATGAAGCGAAATGACATCGATGACTCCTGCGCGATTGGCCGGCCCTTGCGCGGCCGAGACTGCCTCCGTCCAAGAGGACGGTGGGCCGCCCTATGGCAGCGGACACTCCGCACAACCGTCGCCAGTTCGTTTAAGCGCATTGATAGTTAAGCCGAAACGCCAATAGTTAAAAATTCCGCGTCGTTATCGTTTCTATTCCATTTCATCGCCGTGGAGCGACGAAATGGCGACTAGTGTTGCTCGCCCTTGCACGTTGAGTGTACCGGTTCATATATCCGCCGGGGCCCCAAGAGCATGACATCCCTGGTTGGAATGAATGTCGGGCTGAATAGAACGGAATCATCGAACACAGGTCGGAGATCTCGGAATGTTCGGACGTAAACCTAGGGCGCCAGCTTGACGGGCGGCCGGCTCAGGCTGGCAGAAGTGAGCCAGCGCTCTCGAGATTATGGTGCGGTGAGACATCATCGGTAGTACGCGGCTGCAGCGTGCCTATCGCTAAGGGCGAACGGGATCCCCGGCGTTCCTGATAGGCGCTTTCGGGCCGCTGCCGCTGAGTCAATAACGGCGGGAAGCGTCGGGCCGTTGCCCGTGGCTGCCGCCTCGATATCCCGGCCGGGACTGCCGTGAGGGTTGAGCCGGGGCAGTCGCGCGAGGTTTCATTGATTCCGTTTGCCGGAGCGCGGCGCATCTACGGCTTCAGCGGCGGCGTGATGGGCCCTCTTGAATCGAGTACCGGCGCCTCTCGCCTCAATGAGTGAGGGAGAAAAACGATGTCAGTCACGATGAGCCGCAGAGCCTATGCGCAGATGTTCGGCCCGACTGTCGGCGACAAGGTGCGTCTGGCGGACACCGACCTGTTCATTGAGCCCGAGAGGGACTTCACGATCTCTGGCGAGGAGGTGAAGTTCGGCGGCGGCAAGGTCATTCGGGACGGGATGGGACAGTCGCAGCAGCGCGCGCGGGGAGCAGTCGATACGGCCATTACCAATGCGCTGATCCTGGATCATTGGGGAATCATCAAGGCCGACATTGCGATCAAGGACGGACTCATCGCCGGCATCGGCAAGGCGGGTAACCCCGACACACAGCCGGGGGGTGTCGATCGTTATTGGACCGGGGACGGAAATCATCGTGGGCGGGGGCAAGATCATCACCGCCAGAGGGATACTCACATTCATTTCATATTCCCTCAGCAGATCGAGGAAGCGCTTTTCTCGGGCGTGACGACCATGATGGGCGGAGGCACCGGACCCGCCGCGGGAACAACGGCAACGACCTGTACCCCGGGGCCGTGGCACATCCATCGCATGCTTGAGGCGCTGGACCCCTTCCCCATGAATTTCGGCATTTTCGGCAAAGGCAATGCCAGCGTATCCGAGGGCCTGGTCGAGCAGGTCGAAGCCGGGGCATGCGGCCTGAAGCTGCACGAGGACTGGGGTGCAACGCCGGCAGCCATCGATTGCTGTCTCTCCGTTGCGGACGACATGGATGTGCAGGTCATGATCCACACCGACTCCCTCAATGAGGGTGGGTTTGTCGAGAGCACGATCGCTGCGTTCAAGGGCAGGACGATTCACGCCGCCCACACCGAAGGGGCGGGCGGCGGCCATGCGCCGGACATCATCAAGATCTGCGGTGAGAACAATATCATCCCCGCCTCGACCAATCTGACGCGCCCCTACACGGCGAACACGCTAAGAAGCACTGGATATGCTGATGGTGACCCATCATCTCGACCGCCGTATCCCGGAAGACGTTGCCTTTGCGGAAAGCCGCATAAGGAAGGAGACGATTGCCGCCGAGGATATCCTGCACGATCTCGGCGCGTTCTCGATCGTGTCGTCGGATAGTCAGGCAATGGGACGCGTCGGCGAGGTGATCACGCGTACCTGGTAGACCGCCGACAAGATGAAGAAGCAGTTCGGCCGGATGTCGGAGGTGGCCGGACAGAATGACAATTTCAGGGCTCGGCGCTACGTCGCAAAATACACCATCAACCCAGCGATTACGCAGGGAATGTCGCGCTACATTGGCTCGCTCGAGGTCGGAAAACCGTACGCCGAATAACAGCCATGGCCGCGACCGTCACATGGAGCCAGCTGAGCGAGGTCCCGAAGGCCCCGCCGGCGGTCACCGTAACCTTTTCGGGTGACAAACCGAAGATCGTCGCGATCTCGGCCTGCTCACTGACGACGAACTGGGGCTTGCTCTAAATCTTCAGAAAGTCGTCGTTCCTCCTGGCGATCGTCCCATGCGGTTCCATCGGATTGTGGTTCTCGCGCGCGACCTTAACGGCTGCGCGTGACCTTCCGGAAATCCGGCTTCCGCTTGTGCAGAAATGCATCGACGCCCTCGGCAAATTCGCGGCTGCCGAAGGCCACGCCCTGCGCGAAGGCTTCTGCCGCGAAGAAATCCTCGATCGTTCCGTAGGCGTTGTTCAGCAGCGTCTTGGTCAGCCCAAGCGACGTCGCCGGCCCGGCGGCCAGTTCCTTGGCAAGCGCCACAGCCTCCTCGAGCAAGGTGGCGGATGGAACCACCCGCTTGGCGATGCCGATCGACACAGCTTCAGCAGCCTCGACGCGGCGATTGGTCAGCAGGATGTCCTTAGCGCGCGACGAGCCGATGGCCCGCGGCAGCGTCAGTGCGAGGCCGAGATCAGGCGCCGCACCGAGGCCCGGAAAGGCCGCGCGGAAATATCCCCTGTCGGAAACGAGAACGAGGTCGCAGAGCAGGGCGAGTGAAAAGCCGGCCCCGGCAGCTGCGCCGTTGACCGCCGCCACGACCGGCTTCTCCGCGGTGAGGAGCCTCTTGGCCCATGCATGTGTGGCTTGCATCCGCTTTCTGACGCTGGGCGCATCGCGCTCCCCCATGTTGTTGATGTCGCCGCCCGCGCAGAATGCGTCGCCAGTCCCAGTGATGACGAGGCAGCGGATCGTCCGATCGCCGAGCAATTCGGGAATCCCGGTTACGAGCCTCTGTTTGACGCGGAGTTCGAGTGCATTCCGTGTGGCGGGACTGTTGAGCCGCACAACGACGACGTCCTCCTGGCGTTCGAACAGGACAGCTTCGCCGTCCCTCGTCATGTCTGATGTCATCTGGTTTCCACCCATATCGCTGTCATTCTGCTATATACAGCACTCTCGGGATTTGCGAAATTCATTTTCGCAGTGCTAAGAGAGCGCTCAAGGGACGGAAGCGCAGAGGACCACATGAACTTGACGGCAGGACTCCGCAGAGCGGCATCCTTCAGGAGCACCACGACCGCGCTTGTCGCGGGCGAGCTTCGCCTGACCCATGGAGAGCTGTTGGACCGGGTCTCGCGGTTGGCGTCCTCGCTCCGCAAGCTTGGCGTCGGACCGGGGGACCGCATCGCGGTCCTGGCCGTCAATGGCAATCACTACGTCGAGTGCTACTTTGCTGCGCTGTGGGCCGGCGGCGTCGCGGTGCCGGTGAATTCGCGCTTTTCGCTCGCCGAGATAATCGAACAGGTGCGTGACGCGGAGCCGACAGTGCTGATCTGTGATGGAATCTTCCTGGAGAACGCGGTGCAGGTCATGGAGGCCTGCTCCAGCCTGACCGCGCTCGTCGCGGCATCCGGAGGGCAGGGCTTGCCGAGAACGCACGACTACGAAGCGTTGGTCGCGGAGGCCGCAGCCTGCGAGGACGCGCTCCGAAGCGGCGATGACCTCGCGTGCATCTTCTATACCGGCGGGACCACGGGCAAGGCCAAGGGCGTCATGCTGAGCCACCGCAATTTGTGGGTCAACGCCATCGTGACCTCGATGAGCTTCGGCTTCGGCGAGTTGACGGTCGCCCTGCATGCGGGACCATTGTTTCATCTGGGTGCCGGCGCGCGCGTCTACACGACGTCTCTCATGGGCGGGCAGCACGTCGTCATTCCCCGTTTCACGCCGTCGGATGTGCTGGAGGCGATCGCCAGGCACAAGGTGACGGTCGCGACATTCGTGCCGACGATGCTCGGCATGATCCTGCAACTACCCGACCTCGATAGGTACGATCTCTCCAGCCTGAAGCTGATCACCTATGGCGCCTCGCCGATGCCCGAGGCGGTTCTCGGCGAGTGTCTTCACCGCTTCCCGGGAATCCGCTTCGCGCAGTCATACGGGATGACGGAGCTGTCGCCGGTTGCGACGATCCTCGGGCCGGATGATCATCTGCCGTCGGCTCCAAGGCATCGTCTGCGCTCGGCCGGCCGACCGATCGTTTCGGCTGAAGTGCGGATCGCGGATGCGGACGATCGCGAGGTGAAGCGAGGCGAGGTCGGCGAGATCCAGGTGCGGGGACCGATGGTCATGATGGGCTACTGGCGGCAGCCTGAACTCACCGCGAAAGCGCTGCAGGGCGGATGGATGCATACCGGCGATTCCGGCTATTTCGACGATGACGGCTATCTGTATGTCTCCGATCGCATCAAGGACATGATCATCACCGGCGGCGAGAATGTCTATTCGATCGAGGTCGAGAACGCGGTCGGCTCGCACCCCGAGGTGCTGCAGTGCGCCGTGATCGCCATACCGCATCCGAAATGGGGCGAGGCGGTCCACGCCGTCGTCGTACGGCGTCCGGGATCATCGCTGTCGGTGGCCGATATCATCGCGCATTGCCGGGCGGTCATCGCGGACTACAAATGCCCGCGCAGCATCGAGTTTCGCGATGATCCGCTGCCGCTGTCCAGCGCCAACAAGGTCAACAAGGAGGCGCTGCGCAAGCCGCATTGGGACGGGCATGCCCGCCGCGTGAACTAAGCGGTGTGTCCGCGCCGGCGCCTCAAGCGCCGAGCGAGGCGCTGATTTTCTTCGCCGCGGCGGCAATGGCAGGACCATATTCGTGCTCGAGCTGTTCCTGCGAGACCAGGTAGGCCGGTCCGCCGAAGCTCAACGCGTACACGGTTCCGCCACCCGGCGGAATGATGGCTGCGCCGACCGCATTGATGTCCTTGCGCCACTCTCCTGCCGACGTGCAAAATCCGCGCTTCTCGATCTCCCCGATGGAGCGTTCGACCGACTTCACGATCGTACGCCATTCGCTTCCATGCTGCTTGCTGATCTCGGAGAGAATCTTGTTCCGTTCGTCTTCACTGATGGCCGCGAGGTAGGCCTTGCCGATGGCGGTGATCGCCATCGGTACGCGGGAGCCCGACGGTAGCCGCAGACCCACCAGGCCGTGGCCTTCGCAAGTTTCGATGTTCAGGATCATGAGCTGGTCGCGTGTGCCGAGCGCGACGTGCAGATTGTTGGTCTCCGCCAGTTCGGTCATGATCGGCCGCGCGATGTTGCGGACGTCCAGATTGGCAAGCGCGGCGTAGCTCAGCGAAATGGCGCGGCTACCGAGCTGATAGGTCGTCGACCGCGCATCATAGGAGAGATAGCCGAGCTGGGTCAGCGTATGCGTGATCCGCGAGATGGTCGGCTTCGGCAGGCCGGTCCGCTCCGCAAGCTCCTGGTTGCCGAGCGCGCGGTCGCGGGCACGAAACGCGCTCAGCACGTCGAGGCCTCGCGCGAGCGCGGATACGAACAGGCGGCCGCCGGCATCGTCGGCCTCGGTCTCGGTCGAGCGTGGGCGTCTTGCCGCGCGCTGCAGCTGCTGCTTGTCGGCTCGCGGCCTGGTTTCGGCTTCGCCGGCTCCGGCCTGCGCCATGCCTGCAGCCTTCTTCGATCCGGCCGGGCTGGGGCTTCCAGTCCGGGGATTTCGCTTCCTGTTCGTCATTCTCTGCTCCAGCGGCACGAAGGTCCTGCGTGCGCTTGTCCACCTCGTTTGTTCTGCAATCCGTCGAATTCGTCAACCAGCAAATGCGAAAATCGATTTCGCATATTGTCTTCGCGACCTGCCGATGGCAAGTTTCCCGTCAGCTCAACAGGAAAACACCGACAATGGCGATCGACCTCCAAGCGCTGCGCAACTGGCCCATCCCGACCATCGAGCAGACCTACACCGAGCGCGATACGATGTTGTACGCGCTCGGCGTCGGCCTCGGCTCGGATCCGCTCGACGCACGCCAGTTGCAATATGTCTATGAGGACGGTCTCAAGGTTCTGCCCTCGATGGCCGTGGTCCTCGGATATCCCGGCTTCTGGATCGGCGATCCCCGGACCGGAGCCGACTGGCGCAAGGTCTTGCACGGCGAACAGGGCTTTGAAATCTTCAAGCCGTTGCCTGCGAAGGGCTCCGTGGTGGGACGTTCGCGCGTCACCGGCCTGATCGACAAGGGCGCGGACAAGGGCGCGGTCCTTCTGTCGGAGCGCGACGTGGTCGACCGCGAATCCGGCGAATTGCTCTGCCGGTTGACCTCGACCACGATGCTGCGTGGCGATGGCGGTTTCGGCGGTCCGGCGGGGCCGCTGCCGGCGCCGCATTCCCTGCCGGAACGGGCGGCAGATATCGTCTCCAGCATCAAGACGCTGCCGCAGGCCGCGCTGATCTATCGTCTCTCCGGGGATTACAATCCTCTCCATGCCGATCCGGCCGTGGCGAGAAAGGGCGGCTTTGAACGGCCGATCCTGCATGGCCTTTGCACTTTCGGCGTTGTGTGCCGCGCGTTGGTCGAGATGGTGTGCGGCGGCGAGCCGTCGCGGCTGACCAAGATGCAGGTCCGCTTCAGCTCGCCAGTCTATCCGGGCGAGACGATCGTCACCGAAGCCTGGACCGACGGTGCCGGCGCAGTCTCCTTCCGGGCCAAGGTCGCTGAGCGCAACGTCGTCGTCATCAACAACGGGCTCGCCAGCGTCGCGGCCATGTGAGCGCGTCAGATACTCCGGCCTGAATTCTGCCAATAGGGATCGCGCAAACGTCTCTTGAATATCTTGCCGGAGTCCTCGCGCGGCAACGAGGACCTGAATTCGAAATATTTGGGTACCTTGTAGTTTGAGAGCAACGACTTCAGACCCGCGCGAATTTCGTTCAGATCGGGATTCGCGCCGGCCACGGGTTCAATCACGGCCATCAGCGCCTCGCCGAACTCTTCGTCCGGGATGCCGAACACCGCGCAGTCGTGAACTCCGGGCAGCGACTGCAGCGCGGCTTCGACTTCAGCAGGGTAGATGTTGACGCCGCCCGAAATCACCATGTCGCGCTTGCGATCGGAGATGAACACATAGCCGTCGTCGTCGATATAGCCGACGTCGCCGCTCGTGATCAGGCCGTCGCGCTCGATCTCGCGGCGCTTCTCCGGCTGGTTCTGGTAGGTGAAGTCGGGGTTGTAGCTGGTCCTGCTGTAGATCTCGCCGACCTCGCCGCCCGGTAGCCAGGCGCCCTTGCCGTCGAAGAAGCGCAACTCGCATCCGTCGAGGACGCGCCCGACCGTGCCCGGCTTGCGGCGCGCATCCTCGGGGGTGGCGAAGGTTATCGCGCCGGATTCGGTGCTGCCGTAATATTCGTGGATCACCGGTCCCCACCAATCCAGCATCTGCCGCTTCACGTCGGGCGGGCAGGGCGCCGCGGCGTGAACGACGTGGCGCAGCGAGGACAGATCGTATCTGGTGCGGACCGCTTCGGGGAGGCGCAGCAGCCGCACGAACATCGTCGGCACCATCAGCGCGCAGTCGATCCGCTCCCGTTCGATCAGTTCGAGAAGTGACTCGGCGTCGAAGCGCGGCATCAGGACCAGCGCGCCGCCCAGACGACCGGCGCGGAGCGCGAACGCGTTCGGGGCCGAGTGGTAGAGCGGCCCGGGCAGCAAGGCGCGAACGCCCTGACGCAGGCCGTAGACGGTCTCGCGCACCCGCTCGTTCCTGGCGATCTGCTCCGGCGCGGGAGGATCGCGCCGAACGCCCTTGGGGTGTCCGGTCGTGCCCGAAGTATAGATCATGCTCGCCGGTGCAGGCATGGTCGGACCGTCATAGGGCTCCTGGACCGAAAGCCAGGCTTCGAAGTCCTCGCCGTCGGGCGGAGTGATGGTCTGCACGCCGAAAGCGGTCGCGATTTCCTGCGGCACTTCGACACAGAGCCGAGGGACTTCGCGGGGAATGACTGTGCCGAGCGCGTGCAGCAGGTCGGCGTGTCCGACAAGGACCCGCGTCCCGGTATCCCCGACCACGTAGGCGACTTCGTCGGGCTTGAAATGCCAGTTGATCGGAACGGCGTAGCCTCCGATCAGCATCACGGCATAGGTGATCTCCAGAAAGGCGATGTCGTTGCGCATCAGGATGCTGACGCAGTCACCCTGCCGGACGCCGAGGCGATGCAGTCCGCCGGCGATTTGTCGAACCCTTTGCCCAACCGCGTCGAACTGACGCGAGCGCGTTCCGCTGATCAGCCCGTTTGACGTGCCCATCCTGTGCTCTCCCTGGAATTCCCGTTGCTGCCGGACAGTGTCACGAGGCTGGCTGCAGCGACCTTGCAACAAGCTCGCGCATGATCTCGTTGGAGCCGCCGTAGATGCGGCGGACCCTGGCGTCGGCGTAGGCGCGGGTGATGGGGTATTCCAGCATGTAGCCGTAGCCGCCGTGCATTTGCACGCACTGGTCCACCACGCGGCACTCGAGCTCCGTCGACCAGTATTTGCACATCGCGGCCGCCTCGACGTTCAACTGGCCCTGAAGATGCAGTTCCATGCACCGGTCGAGGAACACGCGACCGATCTGAACTTCCGTCTTCATTTCGGCCAGCTTGAACCGGTTGTGCTGGAAATCCGCCAGTGGCTTGCCGAAAGCCTGGCGCCGATGGGTGTAGTCGATGGTCCATTCGATGGCGGCTTCAGCGCCGGCAATGGCCGTGATTGCGACGAGCAGCCTCTCCTGCGGAAGTTCGTGCATGAGGTAACGGAAGCCGCGCCCCTCCTCGCCGAGCAGGTTCTCCACGGGAACGCGGACATTGTCGAAGAACAGTTCGGAGGTGTCCTGAGCCTTCATGCCGAGCTTCTCGAGGTTTCGGCCTCGCGCAAAGCCGGCGCTGCTGCTCTCGACCAGGAGCAGGCTGATGCCCTTGGATCCGGTGCGCGGATCGGTCTTGCAGGCGAGGATGACGAGATCGGCAAGCTGTCCGTTCGTGATGAACGTCTTCGAGCCGTTTACCACGAAGACGTCGCCATCACGGACGGCCGTGGTGCGGATCGCCTGCAGATCGCTTCCGGCGCCCGGTTCGGTCATCGCCAATGCCGCGACCGTTCCTCCGGACGCCATCCGAGGCAGCCATTTCTCTTTCTGCGCCTCGCTGCCGTGGTTGAGGATGTAGAAGGCCGCGATGTCGGAATGCACGCGGAAGCCCGGTCCGTTGAAGACGGCGCGCGACAGTTCTTCGGTCACGATGGCGCTATGCAGGAAATCGCCGTCGCCGCCGCCATATTGCGCGGGAATTGACGTGCAGAGCAGGCCGGCCTCGCCGGCGCGCCGCCACAGATTGCGGTCGACAACACCGTCCTTTTCCCACTGGGCGTGAAACGGCGCGATCTCCCGCTCGATGAACTTTTTTACCGTGTCGCGGAAAAGCTGGTGGTCGGGTGTGTAGATCGCTTGAGGAATGGCCATCTCGGCTCCGCTTGTCATTTGCGAAATTGATTTTCGCAAAATTGACATTTGCGGTTCTGCATGGCAAGTCCGGTGTGAACTGGAAATCCGGAAAGCGATTCCGGGAGCGAGGAGGATACGAATGTCAGCGCCGATGCGCGCGCGTCCAAAGCCGACGCCGGAGACCCAGCATTTCTGGGACGGCACGAAAGCGGGCGAATTGCGCCTGCAGCGCTGCGACGCCTGCGCGCATGTCTACTTCCCGCCGCGCCCGTTCTGCCCCTCCTGCGCCTCGCGCAAGGTCTCGGTCTTCAAGGCCAGCGGCAAGGGCTTTCTCTACAGCTACGTGATCAACCATCGCCCCGCCGCGCCGGGCTTCACGCCGCCTTACGCCATCGCCGTGGTCGAGCTCGACGAGGGCCCGCGGATGATGAGCAACATCATCGACTGCCCGCAGACGCCGGAGGCGCTCGAGCTCGATATGAAGCTCGAGGTCGCGTTCCAGGAGCTCGACGACAAGATCACCCTCCCCGTCTTCCGTCCGGCGAAGGGATAAGCCATGCGCAAGAACCAGATTGCCGTCGTCGGCGCGGCCGAGACCACCGAGCTCGGCGTCATCCCCAACGCTTCTCAGCTGCAGCTTCACGCCGATGCGGCGCTCAATGCCATCGCGGATGCCGGGCTGAAGCTGTCCGACATCGACGGCTTTGCCACCGCGGTCGAGACGCCGCAGCAGGTCTGCCACTATCTCGGCATCAAGCCGACCTGGGTGGACGGCACCTCGGTCGGCGGCTGCTCGTTCATGCTCCACGTCCGCCATGCCGCAGCGGCGATCGAGGCAGGCCTGTGCAAGACCGTGCTGATCACCCATGCCGAGAGCGGCAAGTCGATGATCGGCAAATTGCCGCGCTCGACGCCACCGGACAGCCTCAACGGCCAGTTCGAGGCGCCCTATGGCGTCTATGGCCCGCCCAGCATGTTTCCGATTCCCGTGCTGCGCTTCATGAAGACCTGGGGCATCACCCACGAGCAACTGGCGTCGGTTGCGGTGGTGCAGCGGGAATGGGCGGCGAAGAATCCGCGCGCGATGATGAAGGACCCGATCACGGTCGCCGACGTGCTCAACTCGCGCATGATCGCCTATCCGTTCCGCCTGCTTCAGTGCTGCCTCGTCACGGACGGCGGCGGCGCGCTGATCCTGACCTCCGCGGACCGCGCCAGGGACTTTCCGCGCAAGCCCGTCTATATCATGGGCACCGGCGAGAGCGTGGAGACGCCGATGGTCAGCCAGATGGAGACCTTCAATTCCTCGCGCGCGTTCAAGACCGCAGGGCCGCTGGCGTTCAAGGAGGCCGGCATTGCCCACAAGGACGTCGATCATCTCATGATCTACGATGCGTTCGCGCATCTGCCCCTGTTCGGCCTCGGCGATCTCGGCTTCATGCCCTATGAGGAGACAGGCCAATTCATCGCGGACGGCAACACGCGTCCCGGGGCCAAGCTGCCGCTCAACACCAATGGTGGCGGATTGAGCTACATGCATTCGGGCATGTACGGCATGTACGCGCTCCAGGAGAGCGTCCGCCAGATGCGCGGCATCGCGCCGGCACAGGTGCCGAACGCGAAGATTTCGGTGTGCCACGGCGTCGGCGGCATGTTCGCCGCTAGTGGCACGATCGTGTTTACGAACGAGAGATAGTGCCTCGTCGTTCCGGATCCTTCGCAAGATCCCGGAATGATGGACACGGAGGAGACAGCCACATGACAAAACTGCTTCAAGACAAGGTCGTCATCGTCACCGGCGCGGGCCGCGGCATCGGGCGCGAGATCGCGCTGCTCTGCGCGGCACAAGGCGCCAAGGTCGTGGTCAACGACCCCGGCGGAGCGCCGGATGGTGCCGGGACCAATGCCGCGCCGGCGGAAGAGGTCGTGGAAGAGATCCGCAAGGCCGGCGGCACGGCAGTGGCGAACTTCGAGACCGTTGCCGAAGCCATTCCCGCGAGCAAGATCGTCAAGCAGGCGGTCGACACCTACGGTAAGCTCGACGGCGTCGTCAACAATGCCGGTATTCTGCGTGACGCAATTTTCCATCGCATGAGCGTGGAGGCCTTCGAAGCTGTCATCAAGGTCCACCTGATGGGCTCGTTCTACGTCAGCCACGCCGCTGCACGGCTGTTTCGCGAGCAGGAGTCGGGCTCCTTCGTGCACTTCACCTCGACCTCCGGCCTGATCGGTAATTTCGGACAGGCCAACTACGCCGCCGCGAAGCTCGGCATCGTCGGCCTGTCGAAGTCGATCGCACTCGACATGAACCGCTTCAACGTCCGCTCCAACTGCGTCTCGCCCTTCGCCTGGAGCCGCCTCATCGGCACGATCCCGACCGAGACCGACGCAGAAAAGGCCCGCGTCGAACGCATGAAGCGGATGGGTCCGGAGAAGATCGCGCCGCTCTCGGCCTTCCTGCTGACGGATGCGGCAAAGGACGTTACCGGGCAGATCTTTGCGGTGCGGATGAACGAGATCTTCCTGATGGGACAGTCGCGCCCGATCCGCTCGGTGCAACGGAGCGAGGGCTGGACGACCGAGACGATCGCCGAGCACGCGATGCCGGCGCTGAAGGGCTCGTTCTACAAGCTCGACCGCTCGGCGGACATTTTCAGCTGGGACCCGATCTAGAGTTCGCATATAAGACCGCGCCTGCAAGTAACGACCAACAAACATCGAGGAACGCCTTTGTCCATCACCCGACGCTCATTTGGTATCGGCACGACCAGCCTCATGCTCGGAACGGTCGCTGCACCATGGATCCGCCGAGCCGCCGCCGCCGACGGGCCGATCAAGATTGGCGTCATCAATTCGATGAGCGGGGGCCTGTCGGCCTATGCCCAGGAAGGGCAACCCGCGCTGCAATACATGATCAAGAAGATCAACGACGCGGGCGGTATCAAGAGCAAAGGCGGAGCGAAAATCGAGCTGATCCAGGCGGACGACACCAGTCAGCCCGCGCGTACCGCCACCGAGGCGCGTCGGCTGATCACTGAAGAGAAGGTGCATCTGCTGACCGGTACCATTCTCAGCGCGCAGATGCTGGCGTTGACGCCGGTGCTGGACGAATTGAAGGTCCCGACGCTCTCGATATGGGCCGGCGGAGCGCATTCGAAATACATGTTCTCGCTCGGCTATCCCTATGACCGCGGCTACGCGCAAACGTTGCATGATTTCATCATCTCGCTGCGCGACAACAGCAAGTTCGCGATCAAAACCGCAGTGATGAGCTATTCGAACTACGAGGCCGGGCAGCAGGTCAACAGCTTTCTCGCGCCGAAGCTGAAGGCCAGCGGCATCGAGATCATCGGCGAAGCGCCGCTCGATACCCGCGCCCAGGATCAGACCGCTGCCATGATCCGCATCAGGTCGCTGAAGCCCGACGTCGTGACGGGCCTGGTGACCCCAAGGGACGGCATCCTGCTGCACCAGGCGCGCTACAACCTCAACTATCACGGCAGCTTCTTTTGTGGCGGTACTGGCGGATATTCGGACCTCTCGCTTTGGAAGGATCTCGGTCCAGAGATCGGCAAGGCCGTGCTGACGAGGAATCTCTTCGCCATGACCGGCTTCAGTGCCGGCGCCAAGATCGATTCGATGCAGAAGGTCGTTGCGGAATTGCGCGACGTCGCCAAACTGGACCGGATCGGCCAGGGCGCCATTCAATACGCGCAGGGCGCGCGCGTGCTGCAGCAGGTACTGGAAACGACGTCCTCGCTCGAAAGCGACGCGTTGCTGGATGCCTTCAGGAAGTTCAATATTCCGTTTGGCGACCCAAATTTGTACATCGCCAAGCCGAAGGGGCTGCAGTTCGCCGAGGACCGCCTGCTCAAGGACGGGACGGCCATGATGGTGCAGTGGCTGCCGGATCAAGGGCAGGAAGTGGTGTTCCCGAAGGAATTCGCGCAAGCCGCGCCGCGACCGCGTTCCTGAGGCGACCGTGGCGCTGCTCGAGGTCGATAAGGTCAGTAAGCGGTTCGGCGGCCTTCAGGCGCTGAACGGGGTAAGCTTTTCCGTGGAGAGGGGCGAGATCCTCGGCATCATCGGTCCGAACGGTGCCGGCAAGACGACGCTGTTCGGCGTCATCTCCGGCTTCACCCCGCCCTCGAGCGGCGACGTCCGCTTCGATGGCAGGCGCATCGTCGGCGTGTCGCCAGACCGGCTGACGCGCCGGGGCCTGATCCGCAGTTTTCAGATCGTCCAGACTTTTGCCGACATGACCGCGCTCGATGTCGTCACGACGGCGGCGCTGACCCGCAGGCCGATCCGGCAGGCGGTCGATTATGCGGCGCAGGTCCTGACGCGCGTGGGGCTGGGGAGCAAGCTCGACGACACACCGGCGACCCTGTCGCTCCAGGACAAGAAGCTGCTGGAGCTCGCCAAATGCGTGGCGACCGATCCGCAATGCATTCTGCTGGACGAGGTCATGGCCGGGCTCACCATGGCCGAGACGGAGGCACCGATCGCCATCATCCGCGAGTTGAACCGACAGGGTGTCACGTTCGTCATGGTGGAGCATGTCATGCCGGTGATCATGCGGCTTGCGACGAGGATGGTCGTGATCAATTTCGGCGAGAAGATCGCCGAGGCCTCGCCGGACGAGATCATCAATGATCGCCGGGTCATTGACGCCTACTTCGGAGAGCATCTCGATGCTTGAGGTCGATGGCCTCGTCGCGGGCTATGGCGACATTCCGATCCTGCGCGAGGTTTCCGTCAAGCTCGCTCCCGGCGAGATCGTGGGCTTGCTCGGCGCCAACAACGCCGGCAAGACCACGCTCATCAACAGCCTGTCGGGTATCGTGAAGCCGATGTCCGGCCGCATCCTGTTGGAGGGCCAGGACATCTCGGGCACGACGGCCCGGCAACGGGTCGAACTCGGCATCATTCAGGTGCCCGAGGGCAGGCTGGTGTTTCCCGAGATGAGCGTGCGTGAGAATTTGCTCCTTGGCGGATTTTGCGACCGGGCGCGACCACACCGTCCGCGGCAGATGGAGAAGGTGCTTGCGCTGTTTCCGCGGCTGAAGGAGAGATTGCAGCAGCCGGCCGGCACGCTTTCGGGCGGCGAGCAGCAGATGCTGGCGATCGGCCGCGGGCTGATGGCCGAGGCCCGCATCCTGATGCTGGACGAACCCTCGCTCGGTCTGTCCCCGCTGTTCGTGCAGCATATTTTCGAGATCATCGACCAACTGCACAAGAACGGTCTGACCATGCTGCTTGTCGAGCAGAATCTCAATTTGACGCTGCGCCATGCGCAGCGCTGCTATGTGCTCGAGCGCGGCCATATTGCAGTTGAAGGCACCGCCGAGGTCGTCAGGGACGATCCGCGCACGCGACAGGCCTATCTCGGGCTATGAACGGAGAGTGAATTGAGCGAACTGTGGCAGGCATTGGCGCAAGGCATTCTGATCGGGAGCACCTACGGGCTGCTCGCGCTCGGCATGGGACTCGTCTATGGCGTGAGCGGCATCGTCAACTTCGCGCATGGCGACTTCATCTCGCTGGCCATGTTCATGTGCCTGGCGTTGTTTTCGGCCTTTGCCCTCGATCCCTATGTGTCCGCCCTCATCACCGTCCCCGTCATGACGGCGATCGGCGCACTGGTCTACCGATTCCTTCTCAAGCCAATGGTGGGCTACCAGTTTCTCATGGTGGTCCAGTTGACCCTGGGATTGAGTCTGGTGCTGCAGAACGGCATTCTGATGGTCTTCGGCGGGCAGCCGGCGCGCACGCCGTCGGTCGTCGAGTCGAAGCTGATCATTCTTGGCGACGTTGTGCTGAGACTGCCGCATCTGATCGCGTTCATCGTGGCTTTCGCAATGGCGATTGGCCTCTTCGTGATGCTGCGTTCGACCGACTTCGGTCGCTCGATACGCGCCGTGCATCAGAATGCGCGGGCCGCAGCACTGATGGGCGTTGACGTCGGCCGCGTCCAGGTCCTGACCTTTGCGATTGGCATCGGCATTCTCGCGGTCGCTGCCGCACTGCTTCTACCGGGCACCCCGATCCAGCCCACGCAGGGCCTGCAGTACACTGTGATCACGCTGTTGGTGGTGGTGCTGGGCGGTATGACGAACTTCGTCGGCATCATGCTCGGCGGCCTCGTGATCGGGATCTCCGAGGCGTTTGGTACGATCTACGTCTCGGACACGCTGGGCCGGCTCGTGCCCTATGTGATCTTTGTTTTGATCATGCTGTTTAGGCCGCAGGGCCTCACCTGGAGAGCCTCGTGATCAGGGAAGATTTCTACAGAACGCTGCGTTCACCGTGGTTGTGGACCATCCTTGCGCTGAGCGCTGTGCTGCCGTTCATGCTGAGCAGCTATCACGTTCATATCCTGACGATCGCGCTGGTCTATGTCGCGCTGGCATCGGCCTGGAATATCGTCGGCGGCATGGGAGGGCAGATCTCGCTGGCCCATAGCCTGTTCATCGGAACCGGCGCGATGCTGTCCGCTGCGTTGCTGGTGAAGTTCGGCGTTAATATGTGGGCCGGGCTTGTGATCGCTGCAGCGACGGCCGGAATGCTTGGCGCGATCATCGCCTGGATCGACTTTCGCTTTCAGCTCGGTCACCTGTCCTTCGTGCTCATCACGCTCGCCTTCGCGGAAATGGCCGCCATCGTCGTCGAGGGGTGGGATTTTCTTGGCGGGGCGTCCGGTCTGCTGCTGCCGCGCGACACCGGCGATGTATTGGCGTTTCAATTCGGCGGCGGGCGTGGCGCATTCTGGGTTATGCTCGGGCTTGCGGCGCTGACCGTGCTGGTCAATGTCGCGATCCTTAACACGCCGCTTGGCTATTATCTGCGTACCATCCGGGACAATGAAAAGGCCGCGCAGGCGATCGGCGTCAATGTGTTGCGCCACAAGACTATCGCGATGATAATCTCCGCCGTGCTCACGTCGATCGTGGGGACCGCTTATGTGCGGTATCTGACATTCGCGGACCCTTACCTACTTGCTTCGCCTGTGATCACGATCGAGATCGTGCTCTTTGCGACGGTCGGTGGTCTTGGTCGCGCCTATGGTCCAGCGCTTGGAGCGCTGCTATTGGTGCCGCTGGGCGAAGTACTACGCGGTAAACTTGGCGGTGTGGTGCCGGGACTGCACTACTTCATTTACGGCATCGTCGTGATCGTCGTCATCCTCGCAACGCCGAGCGGCTTGCTGCCGCTGTTTGAGAGGCTCCTGACGCGGTGCATTCCCAAGCTGACGAAGACCTGAGTCCAGCGCAAGAATGGCTCGCCGAGATGGGACGATCTCCCGGCTCGCGATGTTCACGACGCGCTCCGGGTTCAGTCAGCGCCGCACGATGGGCGCATGTGAGTGGGCGTTTCGGCCGACCTACCTGAGTCCTCGCGGGAGACCTCGCCTCTTGTGGCGGCGTCCAGGATCCTCGAGGGCGTATGCGAACGCGCCCTGATTTCACACTGCGAAAGGCCCTCGCATACTTCGTCGAAGACCACGCGCATAAGCGCGGTGGTGTCAAACATGAGAGGCCCCCAATGAGGAAAGTCGCATCTTAGCCGAGTTTTCCGGGTGTGAGGATTCAGGCATGTTAGCCGCGCGTAAGTTGGCGGCGAGTGCGCTCGGCTTTGCCATGATCAACGGCACGCTGGTGCCTAGCGTTTCCGGCGGCGCGCTGACCGTCTCGCTGAAGACGGTGGCCGGCAACGACCCCAGTGCGACCGATAAGCTTCACGCCCGACGATCGCCATCTTCTCGGCGAAACGCCGGAGGTGCGAAACCTATTCGTTGCGGCCGGATTCAACTCAATCGGGATTCAGTCCGCCGGCGGCGCCGGCAAGGTTCTCGCTGATTGGGTCGTCGACGGCCATCCGCCGATGGATTTGTGGGATGTCCATATTCGCCGCATGATGCCGTTTCAGCGCAATCGCCGCTATCTGAAGGATCGGACGGTTGAAGCGCTCGGGCTGCTCTATGCGATGCACTGGCCATTTCGGCAGCCCGAGACCGCGCGTGGGGTTCGGCGCTCGGTGTTGCACGACCGCCTGCTTGCGAGCGGAGCCTGCTTCGGAGAACTCGCCGGATGGGAAAGGCCCAACTGGTTTGCCCCGAAGGGAGATCAGCCCCACTACCAATATACGTATGGCAGAACTGGTTCGACCATTCGGCCGGTGAGCACAAGGCCGTCCGCGAGTCCGTGGGGCTGTTCGATCAGTCATCGTTCGGCAAGTTCATCCTGGAAGGTGCCGACGCGGAAACCGTGCTCAACCAGATCTGCGCCAACGACGTCTCCGTGCCGGTTGGCCGGATGGTCTACACCCAGTGGCTCAATCATCGCGGTGGCATAGAAGCCGACCTCACGATAACGCGGGAAAGCGAAACCCGCTTTCTGGTTGTGACAGCGGCTGCGACGCAAACGCGCGGTCTTGCATGGCTCAAGCGCAATATACCAGACGACGCGCGGGCCATTGCGGTCGACGTCACTTCCACCTATTCCGTCGTGGGATTGATGGGCCCGCGGTCGAGGGAGGTACTTTCAGGCCTGACCGACGCCGATTTGTCGAACGACATGTTTCCGTTCGCGACTTCGCAGGAATTCGACCTCGCCTATGCCCGCGTTCGGGAAAGCCGCATCACCTATGTCGGCGAACTCGGTTGGGAAACTCTACGTTCCGACTGAATTCGTTCAGGGGGTATTCGACGCGGTCCGAGAAGAGGGGGCCCCAGCCGGCATGCGGCTTGCCGGTTATCACGCCATGAATTCGTTGCGGATGGAAAAGGGCTATCGCCACTCGGGACACGACATCACCGATGAAGACACTCCGCTCGAAGCCGGCCTCGGCTTTGCCGTGTCATGGACCAAGAGCGGCGGGTTTCTCGGCCGCGATGCGCTATTGCGTCAGAAGGAGCATGGATTGAAGCGCCGGTTGGTGCAGTTCGCACTGAACGATCCCGAAAAACTGCTCTACCACAACGAACCGATCTGGCGGGATAGCGTCCTCGTCGGCCGCGTCACATCGGGCACGTTCGGTCACACCGTCGGAACGTCGCTTGGCATGGGCTATATCGCAAACGGCGGCGGTGTCACCGACGCGGCTTTCGTCAACACCGGCCGCTACGAGATTGAAGTTGCTGGAACGCGTGTGGAAGCGCGGGCCACGCTCGGGGCCCCCTATGATCCCAAGAACAGGCGCGCGAAGGATCAGGCGGGTTCGTAGCCGCTCCGGGTTCGCTCTGGAGCCGGTATGCGGTCAAACGAGCCTGCCAAGCCATGACGAGCTTGCGGCCTTTACCGGGTGCGGACGGTCTCGCGGGACATCGCATCAGTTGTTCGAATAAGTTAGTTCAAGAAAATATCCGATGCGTGCGGGAAGGAAGGCGTGCGTACTGACCACCGATTGACCACCGAAACTCCGTGAACAAGCGGTGACGAAGGTGGTCAATCGCGAGCGTACTTCATTGTTTTTGTTGGTCTTTTTGCTTGTTATTTGCGTGCGGGCGCATGGCAGACCGCGCGCCCGCACCAGCAGGCTTCTTCATGATAATGCCGAGTGCTACGCGTTCGGCGGCAGTCAGCGCATCGAGGATACGACGCTCGCGGGCCTGGGCCAGCGGCGCGATCTTCTGAGAGCGCACGGCCGGCCGGCGTCACATGCCGAGATAGGCCGCGCGCACGTCGTCATTGGCAAGCAATTGCTGGCCGGTACCCGTCAAGGTTATGCTGCCGGTTTCCATGACGTAGCCGCGATCGGCGATGGCGAGGGCGGCAAAGGCATTTTGCTCCACCAGAAGGATGGTGATGCCCTGGGTCTTCAGCGTCTGGATGATATTGAAGACTTCCTGTACCAGCAAAGGGGCTAGCCCCATCGAAGGCTCGTCGAGCAACAGCAGCTTGGGCCGGCCCATCAAGGCTCGGCCGATGGCGAGCATCTGCTGCTGGCCGCCGGACAGCGTCCCCGCCGGCAGGTCGCGCTTCTCCTTGAGGATCGGAAACATCGCGTAGATTCGGGCGATATCCGCCTGCGCCTCGTCGCCGGGCCTCGTAAAGGCACCCAGCTGCAGATTATCCTCGATAGAAAGCGGCCCGAACACCTGCCGGCCCTCCGGACACTGGCAGATGCCTCGACGCACGCGCTGATCGGAACGCAGCGCCGCGATGTTCTGGCCGTCGAATACGATCTGGCCGGCGCTTATCGGCTGTACGCCGGACAGCGCGCGAAGAAAGGTCGTCTTGCCGGCGCCATTGGCTCCGACCAGCGCAACGATTTCTCCGCGTCGCACCTCCAGATCGATGCCCTTGAGCGCCTTGATGCGGCCGTACGCGCTTTCGAGCGCCCGGACGCGGAGCAGCACGTCGCTCTCGCCGACGACGGCCGAAAGCTCGCCGGCACTGTGTCCGCCGAGGCCGATCGAGTCGGGTGCGAGGTTGACTAGCCGGTGAAACAGCGTGCGGTATTCGGCACGCGCTTGCGAGCCGAAAAGCGGATCGTCATTGGCGAGGAATGCCGAATCGATCTCCTGCCAGTCGTCGGGCGCGAGCGCCGCGCGCGCCAGCGGCAGAAGTTCGGTCTCCTCGACGCGGATATGCTCTTTTTGGCCGGCAGCATACGCCTTGAGAGCGGCGGCGAATGAGGAGATGGCCGAGGGAGTCGTGGCCGCGGCCAGTTGCGCGCGCAAACGAGCAAGTTCGCCGGGCGCCTCATGGTGGTCATGGGCAAGGCGATCGATGACCACGCAGGCCGCGGCGCTACGCTCGCGCAGCAGGCGGAAAAGGAAATCGTCTTCCTTCGGGTGATGGGAATGATCGACGAATTGCTCGACATAGTCGAATACCGAATTGAAGAACTCGACGTCGACTTTCTGCTCGCTCTCGATGCTATCGGCAACCAGTTCGAGGGCGTTCGTCAGCCGCCAGATATTGCGGTGTTCCTCGCTGATGATCCGGAGTGCTTCCATGCTCGAGCTCACGCGTGTGCGCCGAGATAGGCGGCGATGACATCAGGGTGATGGCGGATTTCGTCGCATGTTCCCTCGACCAGCTTCTTTCCGTAATCCATCACCAGAATTCGGTCGGAGAGGTTCATCACCATTTTCATGTTGTGCTCGACCAGTACGACGGTCACGCCGGAATCCGCGATTTTTCGCACCAGGCCGTCGACATCGAGGGTTTCCTTCGGATTGAGGCCGGCAGCCGGCTCGTCGAGGAACAAGAGCCGCGGCTTGAGCGCCAGCGCGCGCGCGATCTCTAGCCGCTTCAGGGCGCCATAGGGCATGCCATCGGCGCGTGCGCCGACGTAATCTTCGAGGCCGACGAAACGCATCAATTCCTCGGCCTCCTGCTTGATGTCGCGATCGCGCCGGGCCAGGGCCGGGAAACGAAACGCCGCCTTGAGCAGGTTGCGGTCGAGCCGCAGATGCGCGCCGACCATGACGTTCTCGCACGCGTCCATGTTCATGCAGATCTGCAGGTTCTGAAAGGTGCGGGCGACGCCAAGCGCGGCCAGCTCATGCGGTGGCTTACCGGCAACCGAGACGCCGTCGATGCGGACGTCGCCCTCGCTCGGCACGTAAACGCCGGTGATAAGGTTGAACAAAGTGGTCTTGCCGGCGCCGTTCGGTCCGATCACGGAAAAGATGATCCCGCGATCGACCTCGAAAGAGATGTTCTGGACGGCCTTCACGCCGTCGAAGATCTTCGACACGGAAGCGACGGACAGCAGCGTCATGGCCGTCTCCCGCCAAGCCGCGCCGCCAGGGTCGGGACCAGCCCCCGCGGCATGAAGATCATGCAGAGGATCAGGATCACGCCGAACGCGACGGTTTCCCAGCCCTCGAAGGTGGCGAGCGCCTGGGGCAAGGCGGTCAGGAGCACTGCGCCGACGAGCGAGCCGAAGACCGACGCCATGCCGCCTACCACGACCATGGTGATCAGTTCGATCGAATGGCCGAAATCGGCCAAGGCAGGCGAGACGAAGCCGACATAATGTGCGGTGACGCTGCCCATCAGGCTCGCGAAGACGGCCGACATCACGAAGATGGTGACCTTGTAGCGAGTGATGTTGACGCCGACCACCTGGGCGGCGACCTCCGAGCCATGAAGCGCGCGCAGCGCCCGGCCGAACGGCGAATTCATCAGGTTGATCGAGGCCCACACGCTCACCATCAGAATGGCCGAGACGATCCAGTACCATTGGCGGTCGCCGTCGACGGTGAGGCCGAGCAGAGTGAAGGGCGGCACCGGCATGCCGTCCGGGCCGCCGGTGTACTTCGCCTCGTTGCGGAGCACGATATTGATGATGATGCCGAGGCCCAGCGTGGCCATCGCCAGATAGTGTCCTTTGAGGCGGAATATCGGACGTGCGACGAAGGCGGCGAGCAGGCCCGCGGCCGCGGCGCCCGCCAGCAGGGCGGCAAAGGGAGGCCAGCCGAAATGGGTCGGCAGAACCGCCGTCGCGAAGGCGCCGATGCCGATGAACCCGGCGTGCCCCATGCTGATCTGGCCGGCGAAGCCGATCAGCAGGTTCAGCCCGAGAACGATCACGGCATTGATCCCCATGCGGATGACGAGATCCAGATAGAAGCCGTTAGGGATCAGAAGCGGCAGCACCGCGATCGTGGCGGCGACCAGATACAGTCCGAGGTAGCGTCGCGTCATCATCATACGCGATCGGTGATCTTCACGCCGAACAGACCGCGCGGCATGAAGAAGAGAATGAACAGGATCAGCACGAAGGGGATGGCGTCCTTGTAGGCCGACGACAGGTAGCCGGCGCCGAACGCTTCGATCACGCCGACGAGAAGTCCGCCGACCACGGCGCCAAGACCGTTGCCGAGCCCACCGACCACGGCGGCGACGAAGCCCTTGAGGCCGAACATGATGCCGGCATCGAAGGACGTCAGCGTAATCGGCGTGACCAGAATTCCGCCTAACGCGCCGAGGCCGGCGGACAACGAAAAGCTCATGAACAGTACCCAGCCGGTGTTGATGCCCACCAATTCGGCGGCCACGCGATTGAAGGAGGTGGCGAGCATCGCCTTGCCGGTGAGCGTGCGGTTGAAGAAATACCAGAGCGCTAGCACCAGGAGCGCCGATACGCCGAGGACCCACAGGCTTTGCGGCATCAGCGTGGCGCCGAGCAAGCGGATTGGCTTCTCGCCGGAGAAGGCCGGCAGGCCGTGGGACGCCTTGCCCAGCCAGACCTGAATGAGGCCGCGGATGACGAGCGAGGCGCCGATGGTGACGATGATCAGGGTGACGGTTTCGGCCCCTTTGATCGGCTCGATGGTGAGCCGTGCCATCAGCGCTCCGGCTATCGCGGGGATCAGAACCGCGAGCGGTAGGGCGACGGGCATCGGCAGGCCGGCGTCGGTGAAATACACCGCGAGCATGCCGCCTAGCATGATGAATTCGCCTTGGGCGAAGTTGATCACGTTGCTGGCGTTATAGATGATGGTGAAGCCAAGCGCGGCGAGTGCATAGGTGGCGCCGATCGTAAGGCCGGAAAAAAGAAACTGAAGAAATTCGGCGAACATCGATCGGTCTTTCCACGCGACCTGCGTCTTCGATCGGATCGGGCGGCGCGCGGAGGTCTCCGGCGCGCCGCCGACCACTCGAGAGGTTATGGCTATCTATTGGGCTTCGACCCAGGTCCCATTCTTCACTTCAAGCATGCGCAGCGACCACAAATCCAGTCCCATGTGGTCCGTGGGCGTCATGGTCACCTCACCGCCGGTGCCGATATACTTCCTGGTCGCCTCGATCTCGTCGCGAACCTTCGCTTTGTCGACGGAGCCGGCGCGCTTGATGGCGTCGACAACGATGAAGAAGTTGTCGTGGGCCTGGCCGCCGAACATCGAGACGCGGTCCTTCCAGCGTTCCTCGAAGGCCTTGACATAGTTGGCCACGATCGGTTTTTGCGGATCGCTGCCCGGGAGCTTGTCGGAGATCATCAGCGCCGGCGCCAGCGCGCGAACGCCTTCCGCCGCGGGGCCTGCGAGCTTGATGAATTCGTCGGAGCCGACGCCATGGGCGTGATAGACCGGCAGCTCGATGCCGAGCTGCTTGATGTTCTTGGTCAGGATGGCCGGGCCCTGACCGAAGCCGAACACGAAGATGGCTTCGACACCCGGCGTGTTGCGAATCTTGGTGAGCTGCGGGGTCATGTCGGTGTCTTTCGGCCCGTAGGTCTCGTTGGCGACCAGCGTGATGCCGTATTTGCCGACGACCGACTCGGTCTGCGCCTTGCCCGACTGGCCGAAGCCGGCCGTATCGGACAAAAGCGCGATCTTGGTCATGCCGCGCTTCTTCATGTCGGTCAGGACGCGCTCCGCGGCGATGCGGTCGGTGGTCGATGCCTTGAATACCCACTTCTTGACCGGCTCGACCACGACGACGGCGCCGGCGAGCGACATGAAGGGCACGCCGGCCTTCTCGACGAGCGGCACCATGGACATGGTTGAACCGGTGGTCGTCCCGCCCACGATGAAGTCGACCTTGTCGTCCTCTATCAGGCGCTTGGCGAACGCGTTGGCCTTGTTGGCGTCGCTGCCGTCGTCATAATGTACGAGCTCCAGCGGCCGGCCCAGCAGGCCGCCCTTCTTGTTGAGATCGTCCACATACATCTGGAGGGTCTTCAATTCGGGGTCGCCGAGGAAGGCTGCCGGACCGGTCACGGACAGCACCGAGCCGACCTTGATCGGCTCGGCGGCAATCGCCGAATTCATGATGCTGGCGGCGAACGCCATGCCGCCGATGGTTTTTCTGAGCATGCCTCGCATGATGCGAACTTCCCCGTTGAAGGTGCGCTATGGGAGGAGCGATCGACGCGCGACAACGACCGTTCCGGGCTTCCTGGTGCCGCGTCTCCGCCCCGGCGGATGGAGCGACGGCGACCGCAAGTTTTGAATCTAGGGGGCCGGCTTCGGCGGTGTCTGTATCCGCCGATACAAGATCCTCCGTTTTCATTTTTTCGCCAAAACCATCGGCGGGCGGTATCCGCGGATACAGACATGAGCATTTCGGCGGCTCTAGACTGGGCAAAGATTGAGCACGCAATTTCCGTGAAGGCCGCCAATGCTTGCACCACAACAGCGATTTCGCATCCTGATGGGACGGTTCGTTACCGGCGTCACCGTCATTGCCGCCAGGGCCGGGGAAGGTGTCGCGGCGATGACAGCCAATGCGGTCACGGCCGTCAGCCTCGATCCGCTGCTGCTGCTCGTCTGCATCCGCAATGAGAGCCGATTGCTGCCTACACTACTGGAAAGGGGTGCTTTCTCGGTCAATGTGCTCGCCGCTGGGCAGGATGACATCTCGCGCCATTACGGCGGCTCTCCGCAGGCGGCATCGCCGGCGCGATGGACGTCGGGCGTCATGGCGGAGCCCTTGCTGATCGGAGCCAATGCTTCGTTTTCCTGCCGGGTCGATTCGCAGCACCGGGCTGGGGACCATACCGTGATCTACGGCGCCGTCGTCGAAATGGCGGCCGCCGACCCGGTGGCTCCGGCGCTGATCTACGCCGCCGGCAAGTACAGCGACGTGACCCTTGCCGCCTGACGCCTGTATCCGGTCGGCGTCTCCGCTTCATTCCGTCCAATCCTGTGAGGGTTCATGAACGAGATTTTTGCATCCAACGCGGTTACTGCCGATAGTCTTATTTCGGCCGCTCGCGATCTCATTCCGCACTTGAAGCAGGCCGGTTCGAGCCACGACGCCAACAAGCGCATCTCCGACGACATCGCACGACGGCTGCGCGAGGCCGGCTTTTTCCGGATCTGCCGGTCCGTGGAGAACGGCGGCTACGGAATGCGTCCCTCGGTGCTGTGGCGGGTGGCACGGGAAATCGCCCGCGGCGACAGCGCCACCGCCTGGATACTGAGCCTCGCCGGCTTGCACCCATGGATGGCCGGGATGTTTCCCGTCGCGGCGCAGGACGAAGTATTCGCCGGCGGCAAGGACGCCGTGGTGATCGCGCTGACCGGAAATGTCGGGCGCGGCGTCGATGCGGCCTTCGACGGCGAACATTACCGTATTAGCGGCAAATGGACTTATGCATCCGGCATCGACGTTGCGGACTGGGCCGCGGTGCTGGTGGAGGTGCCGGCGGCGGAGGGAGGTAAGGAGCAGCGCCTGCTTCTGGTCCCCCAGGCGAGCTTCCGCATCGACCACGAAAGCTGGAACGTCTTCGGGATGCAGGGCACCGGCAGCAAGGACGTCTATCTTAGCGATGAACGCGTGCCCGTCTATCGAACGCTGCGATGGCTTGACGTGCAGCGCTCGCAGGTGCCGGGCACCGAGCGCAACCGGGGCCCGATGTACAGCATCCCGCATACCAGCCTGTTTGTGATGTCGGTCGCAGCACCCATCGTCGCGGTAGCTTCGGGGCTGCTCGACATCTACATCGAGACGGTCAAGAAGCGCATCCCCGCCGGCCTCAGCTCGCCGCAGACCGAAGACCGTTTTTCGCTCGCGGAGCTCGGCAAGGCGGCCAGCAGGATCGACATGGCCTTCAATCAGCTCATGCACGACGTCGATGAAATGTGGGACCAGGCCGTCGCCGGCCGGGAATTCAGCATCGAGCAGCGGACCCGCTACCGCACCAACGGCTCCACCATCTGCGATACGGCGCTCGCCGCCAGCAACGATCTCGTGCGCAATCTCGGCGGCAGCCTGCTGCCACTCGGCCCGGTCGAGCGCTATTTCCGCGACCTGCACAGCATGGCTGCGCACTTCCTGATGCAGGCCAATCCGTCTGCCGAGCTTTACGGGCGTGCGCTGCTGGGATTGGCCCTGCCACCAAACGCGCGCATCTGACGCCTTGTCATCTCCCGACCCCGTCCATAAAAGGCAAAATCCATGAGCAACATCCAGCGCCTGCGACTTCCGGAAAACGATCCCACTTTCGGCGGCAACAAGGTCTTCGACCTGTTCAAATACTCGCCTGCCGTCAGGGCCGGAGGGCTGGTCTTCATCGCCGGCCAGGTTGGCATTCGTCCGGACGGCACTGTCCCGGACGAGGCGGCCGAACAGATCCGCTTGGCCTTCACTCGCCTCGGCGCGATCCTCAAGCATGAGGGGCTTGGTTTCGAGGATCTGGTGGAACTCGTATCCTATCACGTACGGATCGACGAGCAATTGACGACCTTCCGCGAAATCAAGGACGAATTCATCACCCGCGAGTTTCCGGCCTGGACCATTCTCGGCATTGCATCGCTGGCGAGGCCCAACCTGTTGATCGAAATCAAGGCCGTGGCGGCCGCGAGGTGATCCGCTTCACACCCTCATGAATCCAAGAGCCCTGCCCAGATCGCGCTCCACCGAAACATGGCGCCTCGACAATGCCGTCGCCGGACCCTTGATTCGGGCAGTGCATCTGGGAAAGCGGCGCACGTTCAAGAAGGGCGAGTTTCTATATCACCAGGGTGAGACCGACTCCTGCTTCTATTTCGTGCTGAAAGGACACGTTCAGATATCCGCCTTCCGCCAGGATGGTTCGGAGTTCGTCCTCGAAGTCATGGGGCAGTGGGCGGTCTGCGGCGAGGGCGCTGCTTTCGACGGAAGTCCTCGCTTTTCCTCCGCGATCGCGCTGGAGGATACCGATGTCATCGTCTTCGATACCAGCGGCATCGAGGAGGCTTTTCGGGCCTTCCCCGAACTTGCCGTGGCGCTGTTGCGCATCACCGCGATGAAGCAGCGCGTCCTTGGAATCCGGGCGCAGTATCTGGCTTCGCCCAAGCCGGAGAAGCGTATCTCCGAGCTCCTGAACCGTTTTGCCGAACTCTACGGCGTCCGCGAGGGCGGCGTCACGGTCATCGGCATATCGCTGACCCACGAACAGATCGCCGCCATGACCGGCGCATCGCGGGTGACGGTGACGCGCACGCTCAAGCGCCTTCGCAGCGAGGGCATCATCGAGGTCAAAGGCAAGCAATTGCGCATCATCGATCCGGCCCGCCTGATGCTCTGACGTCACATTCCCGACCGCGGTCATTCTTGTTCGGAAAGCCAACAGTGATTCATCAGCAATCCTTCTCTGATCTGCGTCACAAGTATCGACAAGGCCAGCTATCGCCGGTCGATGTCACGCGGTCTGCGCTGCAACATGCAGAACGTGTTGCGTCGCTGACAAATGCTTTTGCCCTGCTTGACGCAGATCGCGCGCTGGCCGCCGCCCGCCGCTCGGAGCGGCGCTGGAGGGATGGACTCCCGGTCGGCGACCTCGACGGGATGCCGATGACGGCCGAGGACTGTTTCTCCCTGGTTCTGGCGGAAGACAACAAGAGTTCGATCCTGCTCACAGGTGACGCCGAGCTTCGCAACGTGGCAGTCAGTAAGGGTTGCGAGGTCCACGGCGTCATCTGGGTCACCGACGAGATCCATAACCGCAGCCTCCTCGCCAGCGTGAAGCTCGCTCAATGCCTTGAGGCCTGGCTCAACGATCCGTTGGTGCGGCTGCCGGTGGCCCACCTGAATACCCGGCTGCGGCTTCTGTCGAAGAAATGACGCCAACATCAGCGCCGACGCCAACTCAGGTAGAGAATGAAGGCGAGCGCGACGACGGCAAGCGAATAGACGGCCGTCTCTCCGTTGGCAGAGGCCGACAGGCCGAAGAGACTGATCTGGAGGCTTTGCGCCGAGGGCATAGGACATCTCCCTGCCGGGCGCATGAGATCGCCCGGCGGTTTTACACGCCTTGGGCGATCTCTGGTTACGCAGTCATTCCACCACTGCGATGGGCGATTAATCCGCCCCGTCAGAAATCGTATGAAACTCCAATTAGCCCGTAGTCTGGGCTCCGTTTGCGATCTGCTCGAATTCGCATTGGCGAAGGCCTACGGAAAGACCTCTCCCCTCCGCGGGGAAGCCCTGTGCCGCGGGTAGTGCGCAGTAGCGAGAGCTGCCCACTAAGTGCGGAAGGACGAAGTGATTCGCAAGAGGGGCTAGAGCCGCGACGCGGTCACAGCAAGGCTTTGAAGAAAGCCAGCGCAGCCGTGACGAGAACGCCCAGGGCAACGAGAGGGCCTTTATCGTATTCAGCAATGCGCCTGGCGACGAACTCGAGGGCGGACAATGGAAGCAGTAACGCGGCGACGACCAGGATCGTCGTTGCCAAAAAGAATTGCTTCATCGTAATGATCACGCCGGTCAGCGACACGCCAGCAATAGCACCGGTCAGCGCGACGATTTCAGCGCCCTTCCAATCTAGCGCCCCCTCGCACGCGAAAAGCAGTCCGCCCAAGAAGGCGGCGCCGTTCGGTATCAGAAACAACGCAAAAACCGCCATCCAGAGCGGCGTAATCAAAAGCATTCCCGCGGTCGCCAGGGCCGTGATGAGCGGCGTGTCTTCGCGCATGAGCTTGCCGGCGCCGCTGGACACCAGGGTTTGCCGACATTGGTCCATGGCAGACCAAGCGCGGATATTCCATAGCGAAAGGGCGCGTTGCTGGACGTCGGAAAGCAGAATGCTAACGGTCGTCAAACAGAACGCCATCGCGCTCAGCAGCATCAGACTCTTATTCAGCATCTGAGCGACCTCCTGACGGCTGCCACTTTACAACGATTCGGCTCCAGCTAGCGGTGCGGCGCCGGGTCCCACGGGCGGTGCTAATGGTTTCCCCTCGTTGGTGGAAGCGCTCCGTTTGGTAGCGTGCGCCCACGGCTCTTGCCCCGGCATCCCCGTTCCCATCGAAAACCGTGGATTTCCCGCTGAGAATGCCCGGGAGGGCTGCGCGTAGCTTGTCATCCAGGTCGGCATGTTCTAATTTTGTTCTCGCAAACGAGGGGCCGCCCGACAGCCAACTGGCCAGGTCGGGGCAACGTTTACCCTCGGCTTCAGCGGCAACAGCCCCGGTCTTTCGGACAGGAAATATGCACGAGATCATCTGTCCACACTGTGACAAGGCCTTCAAGGTCGACGAATCCGGCTATGCGGAGATTCTAAAGCAGGTCCGTGATGGAGACTTTGAAAAGCAGCTGCACGAACGGCTGGAATTGGCCGAGCGCGAAAAGCAGAACGCTGTGGAATTGGCCAAGGCGAAGGTCAGCAGCGATATGCAGAGGACCACGGCCGCTAAGGACGCAGAAATCCAGGAGTTGAAATCCAAGCTTGAGGCCAGTGGAGTTGCGCAGAAGCTCGCGGTCACCGAGGCACTGAGTGCCGTAGAGAAGGAACGTGACAGGCTCGCGAATGCGCTGGCCGAGTCCGAGCGCGAAAAGAAAGCGGCCTCGGAGCTTTCCGATGCCCTGCTGGCTGGCGAGCTGCACAAGGCCTCTGCTGTCAAGGAAAAGGAAATTCAGGAGCTGAAGGCCAAGCTCCAGGCCTTTGAGCTTGAGAAAAAGCTCGCAGTGACCGAGGCTGTCGGCACGATCGAGAAGGAGCGCGATGAGCTCAAAACTGGCATCAAGCAGATCCAGCTTGAAAAGCAGCTCTCTGAGCAGTCGCTCAAGGACAAGTACGAAACGCAGATCAAGGACCGTGACGACGCGATCGAACGCCTGAAAGATATGAAGGCGCGCCTGTCGACCAAGATGGTCGGCGAGACCCTAGAGCAGCACTGTGAGACCGAGTTCAACCGGGTGCGCTCGATGGCCTTTCCGCGGGCGTATTTCGAGAAGGACAATGACGCGCGGACCGGCAGCAAGGGCGATTACATCTTCCGGGACTCGGATGAGGCCGGGACCGAGATCATCTCGATCATGTTCGAGATGAAAAACGAAAGCGACAGGACCACGACGAAGAGCAAGAATGAGGACTTCCTCAAGGAGCTTGACCGGGACCGGACCGAAAAGGGCTGCGAATATGCCATCCTGGTCTCATTGCTTGAGCCGGACAACGAACTCTACAACGCGGGCATTGTCGACGTCTTCCACCGCTACCCTAAAATGTATGTTATCCGGCCGCAGTTCTTCCTCCCGATGATTACGCTCTTGCGGAATGCGGCTATCAATTCGCTTAAGTACAAGACCGAGCTGGCGCTCCTGAAAGCGCAGAATATCGACATCACCCAGTTCGAGAACCAGCTTGAAACCTTCAAGACCGCATTCTCGAAGAACTACGACCTGGCCTCCAGGCACTACCAGACGGCGATTGCCGAGATCGACAAGTCCATCGATCACCTGCAGAAGACCAAGGACGCATTGATCGGTGCCGATCGCAATCTGCGGCTTGCAAATGACAAAGCGCAGGATGTGACAATCAAGAAGTTGACCCGGGGCAATCCAACGATGGCGGCGAAATTTGCGGAGCTTAAAAGCTCTCCTGCTGAGGCTGCCGAATGAGCAAGGCCTGCTCGAGGCGGAGGTCTAATACCCAGATACGATGCTCAGCGTTTAATGTGCTACCGCTGCTGTCCCCGGCGAGGGGCGGCTAACGGGCGGCGTTGCCGGCTTGGGTGCTGGCGAGGGTTGCCGCGGTAATAGTGATATGGGTGCAGGAGACGCCGGAGGCCTTGGCTTCACCGGAGCCCGTACCGGACGAGGCGGGACGGCAGGCACGCGAGCGGGAGCGGGCGGCGAAATGGTTGCCGTAGCTTCGCGAGCGCTTGACTTCCGAAGCCGAATTTCAATACGGCGTCGCTGCTGGATGCTTGCGGGAATACCTTCAGTCGCCAAGGTTTCATCGGTATTCACGAGCTGCGCGCCCGAGAGCGGAAGGATCTTGTAGTTTGCAAGCTCCGGACTTTGCTTGAGGACGCTCACGACTGAAACGGCGCGGGCTAGCCCGAGGCCGGCGTTGTCGGCTGGAACTAGCTTCCCAATCTCCGTCTTGCCCTTCAGAACCGGGAGCAGATCGCGGTCCAAGTTGGACTGATGCACGCCGAGGGGCTGCTCGTCGGTGTGACCGACTACCTCGACGACATCCACATCATACTCTTTGATATACTTCAGGACTTTGTTGGGGATCGTTGTCTGGAGGCTCTCTCGGAAGGGTTGAGAAAGTTCGGCGCTCCCACTCTTGAAAAAATTACCGTCGGCCTCGCTGAGGCTGATAATCGGTGGCCACAGATGGCCAGGCGAGCCTCCGATAGGTGTGGTACGCTTGAGCGCTTCAATGATGGCCTGTGTAGATAGGGGGGCGTCGCCCGGTTTTGCGAGCACTCGATTGATGGCCGCTATAGCATTCGCGTCTTGAATCGCTTGGTCTACTTTGATCCCATTGGCATCCAAGGTTTTGATTTGTTCAATCCGCTCGCGAAGTTCTGTCAGCGACATGCCTGACCTTTTCAGCTCGTCCGCCGCTGCGCGGCCTTCGACCAGCTCCCGCCAGTGCTGATCGATCGCCTGCGGATCGTTGCTTCCCGCGACAGCCTTGATTTTCTCGACGAGCGAGTCGTTCTTGCTGAGCGCTTGTACAAGGTCTTCATTGCGCTTGTTGTCAGCGAGCAGCTCCTTGACTTTGTTTTCTGCAGCCTGGCTTCTTTTTTGTTCCTTCAGAATAAAGGTCGCCATGGCGATGAGCAGGCAGAACACCAGCAGGAGCATGATCTCGGCCATCGTCAGCCCGAGCACCAGGCCCTGACGATACGAGGAGTTTTGCTTGCTAATCTGGCCTTCAGCTATTGCCATGGTTTCCGCTCAGGTGTTATGTCCCCGGCCCGCCCAGGGGCCAGTAGCATACCGTTCTGCGTTCTCCGCGCGGATTTCGTTCATTAGCTCGTTCAGTGCCGCCGCGAGAGCCTGCGTTTGCCGGAGGTTTTCCTCCATGACCTTTGCCTGGGTCTCCGCGCTCTTGCCGAATGAATTGACGGCGCGCGAGAGGCCCTGGATCATCGGTGCAAGCTTGATCTCGATGATCTGCTCCGGTGTCTGCAGCGAGGTCAGTTTGCCGACGACGGTATCAATGGCCTTAATCATACTTGTAGTGCTTCTCGTCAGCCGGTCCCCCTGTTCCACCAGCTGCTTGGACATGGCTTCGAAAGTTCTCGTCGCTTGGCTGTTCATCATGTTGAGGGCTTCACCAGAGCGTTTTGAAGCATCTTCTAGAGGCTGGCGGGCGGTGGCAGCAAAATCCTTTATCTCCCCGGCTAGCTCCTTGCGAGTTTCCCCCAAGGTTTCCTTCAACTCGTCGAGCGCATCACCCAGGGCTTGTTGTGTTATCCTACGAAAGGAATTGAACTCAAGTATCGTGCTCTCCAGCTCGACTTTCACCTTCCTTGAGGCTTGAGCGAGTTCCAGGCGGGCAGTGGCCTCGACTTCAATGGGGTCTCGGCGCATTTGATTGAAGAAAATGCGGAGGGCGATGCCAGCGATCGTCGAGGCAATAGCAATGCCAAAATTCCTGACGATCTGCTCGGCACCGCCATCGGCCGAGAACTGATAGAGCGAGACACCGAGACTCGTTAACGTGAACAGAAAGCCCATGTAGTAGAGATTGTCGCCGGATTGGTCGTCTCGAAGCCGAAAGAGGCGCGCTAGGGCGAGAAGGAGCGCATATCCGATCATGACGACGACGGGCACTATCGTCACAACGATCGGGCTAAAATCGCTCAGCTTGGAGAAAACGATGTAACCGGCTCCGGCCAGCACTACTGCGAAAAACAATAGGCCGCTCAGCAAGCCCGGCGGCAATCCCCTGCCTTTTTCTGTCGGCGCCATCAGCTATGCTCCCTGCAGGCGCTTGAGCCCGCCGACCCGGCCGTGATTGTCGGAGATCCATTCCTGCCAGAATTGCATGAGCTGGCGATCGTCGACGACCGGCTTGCCATTCACTTGGCGAGTGACGAGCCGCACAAAAATGGTCGCGTCATTTAACTCCGTCCAGTACCTCCTGTACGCGGGAGACTGTTTGAAGCGTTGATAGGACAGATCGCCAGACCGCGGATACTGACTGTAATCTTTCGTGGACTCGATCATGTCGGAGATGATGTAGAGCGTCTTCCGGGTGCTTTGCCTGACGCTGCCGGAAAATTCCCCGATCGCGATGTCTTGGATAGCGCCCATGATAGGCGAGGAAGCGGCTCGCGCAGGCGATACGCTGCTATCGATGGCCTGTTGTGCCGGCTTACGGAAGCTTTCGACCCAGCGCTGCCGCGCAACACTGATGTTGTTGGTCCACTCGCTTAAGCCGGTTCCGTCGCCAGGATTGCATTTGGCGAACAGCGAACGGCTCCGCGAGCCAGCAACATCGAGCACGCGGATATCTAGTTTGTAATAAGGCGGCAGCGTCGTGATGATTTCATCGAGCAGGCCGAAAACCTCGCGCCGAGTGGCATCAGGCAAATCATCTGACGTATCAATCAATATCACCGTAACTCCCCGAGGTCCGTCGACCGGACACAGGCTGTCTTGAGCGAGGGAGGGCGGCTTCTCTGTGAAAAACGCCAGATACACTAGGGCGGCACCACTGCAGAGCGCGACGAAAAAGAGGGCTATGCCAAGATACCCCGGCCAGCCGATGCCAGACGAACTGCGCCGCCGAGGATGAGGTCTAGCCACCCTTCTCTCCCTTCTCCGGAAAGAACTGGTCGATTTCGCGGTAGGACCGCATGGCACGCTCGAAAGCTTCGTTGATTGCCTTGATCTGGTCTTTCAGGAGACCCTGGGTCTCATCAATTGTTTGCCGCAGGCGTTCCCGCGCGCTCGAATCCGGTTCGGCATTCGCGTAAATGATCCGCTCCAGAATAAACGGCTTCTCGAAGGAGGCGGGAGCCGGCGTCGACCGAGCTTTTCGGTTCGCCTCGCGATAAAGCCCAAGCAGAGAGCGGCCTGCCGCTTCAATCTGATTTTGCTGTTGTGTGAAACGTTGACCAAGCCGCGCACGGCCCTGGAGGATCGAATCGTATTCGCCGCGGCGTTTGGAGAGATCAGTGGATGCCAGATTCATGACCTCAGTGGCGTCCTGCCGAATTTCCCTCAACCTCTCGATCAACTCGCTCTTGAGATCCGTGAATTGTTTGCTGGCATCGTTCCAGCGTCTTTCGAGGCCGGCATAACCAATGTAGGGATCGAAGAACGTCAGGCCGTCGGCCATTGCGACTAAAGAGAAGACCAGGCCAATGCTGACAAACACCCAGGAATTGACGTCCGTCAGGTCGAATGGCGCGGTTAGAAGACGATGTAGAACATCCTGACCGACCTCACCATTGAGTTTGGGCGGCATTTCACGCAAGTGCGCTAGGGTCAAGTTCAGCGCGCCAGCAAAGGCTAGATAGCCAATGAAGGAGGCGGCCCCGACGAGTTTGAGCAGGAGGTTACGGTGGAAGATCGGCCTGATCAGCACCAGGCCCCACAGGAAGCTCGCCAAAATGTTCAGAGCGGCAAAGGTCGCCGCCTGGATCGCGGCCCCAATGTAGCCCCCCATATTGGCCTTTGCCAAAAACCCGGCATTGACCGCAACCTCGATGACGAAAAGGATCGCGAGCAGCCCGACCTTCAGGATGATTTTTCCGGGAGTCGCAAGCCGACCGGGTCGCTGCAGCCGATGCAGCCTCCGGAACGCCTCGCGTTCCAGCTCGGATTCATGGAGGCGGCGGCGATGAACGAATAGCTCGTCCCGCCCCATCGTCGCTTCGGCCTCAAAGTCGCCAACGGCCTCCGGCGCGGTCTGCTGGATGACCGCGAAAAGCTCCTCAAAGCTAAGCGAGGCCATCCGTTCTTCGTACGTATGCAGGTGATCCTGATAGACAGAGTGGGAATCCTGCTTGTGCGCCTCAACCCTTTCCACGATGAGATGCTCGACGTCGTCCATCGTCTGCACATCTGATGAGGGACGGTTCTGGGAACCCCGATCTCGGCCCAGGCTCGTCAACCTCAGTTCGTCAGCGACCCGATCAACGTTGAGATCGACGAAAACGGTGGTAGCTGGGCGGTAGTCGTGAGGAGGCTTGTTAAGGAGGGCCCATAGACGCGCGATTGGAGAGAGCCGGGTTTGAGAACGGTCCATTGTTGTTTCGCAATTAGAGCTTCGATTTACGGCAGCCGGCCGCCTGCGCTTCGGCCTCGGAACAAAACCACCGGCGCGATGACCTGGGCTGCATACTGAGACGATCGTAAAAGCGGCCCCCCGGGACGTGATATATGCATTGTGTTGCGCTGCTCAAATTACCTTTGATCAAGCAATTGCCAACAGGCGGTGTGGGAGCCGCTAGAGAGTTCGAGACCAGGGCCCGCTGTGCCGTGGTGGGAACAGCGAGCGCGCCCAATACGACCGTCGAGTTGTTCCGGTGCCGCCAATCCCATGGAGCTACAAAGGTCCCACCCCAGAGGCCGCTTTGATGTTCGCGCGCCGTATCCTCGTCGGCCACATATTCGGTGGAATAGCGGCGGAATGCCAAAGCCCAGCCGTTTTGAACAAGCCACCGCGATACGTTCTCCCCTCCAACAGTGCAGAAACCCAGCGACCGCCTGTAGACGTCCGTGCCGGTCAGTTCGCAAGACCACGTCCGGTCTTTGCTGAAGGACCGAAGTTGCTCCCTTGCTTCGATGCCGCACGTCCATGTCTTGCCGGCAGCATCCAGACAGATTTGGTCGGTCTCCGGGGCGTCGATTCCGTTGAACCGGATCTTGGTCAGTCCGATGTAGACTGTGTCCGCGTCAACGATTTGAGGCACGCCGCGCACCTGCCCGGCGAAAGCGGCGTGGACGCTGATCAGGAAAAGGGCCGCGACAGCCAGCCAGCGCTGCAAATCTCCTCCCCCGTTTTGCAACGATCTTCGATAGTTAATAGTCTATTACACTTTTTAGGCGAATAGGGCGAGTGCGACGACTGCTTGCAGATATGGTTAATCAATCGTTGATCGGGTCTGGAGCTTGAGTTTGGGCGACGCGGCGGTCCAGCAGCTCTGATCGGATAAGCTCTCCGGCTCGACAATGAGATTCTCGGAAATCCCAGCTCCCACAGGATCACTCCGGCGATGCGGCCGCCGCTGGCATGTTCCAGGAGTCAATTAGCTGACTGATAACACTTGGTCGTAAGCGGAGTCAGTTTCTTGGACTGATACGAGCTGCTGTCAAAACTTTCCTCGCAACGGCCACTTCCCAAGGTTTCATGTCGGGAAACTCGGTAGGAGAACCGTCTTGTAAATAAGCGCCGAACTTTGACCCCCGTATTGCCGCATCTGCGAATGTTACCCTGATGGCGCCATTGCCGATGACGATCCGATGTCGATTAATCGGTCGCGCCAGATGGCTTTCCC